>JBJLEB010000001.1:0-32111 GCA_045566095.1 Candidatus Pelagibacter sp.
TCAGATCGCGACTTTGATTTAATTGTATTTTCTGCCTCTTCAATTAACTGTAAAGTATTCGAGGGAATATCTGATTTAATTATTATTTTATTCTTATTTGTCGTAACTAAATTAAATTTTTCTCCTTCTTTAAATTTTGTAAATCATTTACTGCATTTAAAATTTCATCAATACTATAACTTTCTTTCATTGATTATTTATAACATTAATTATATAAAGTTAAAAGAAATTATATGAACAACAAAAATATAAATTTAATTGCAAATAAATTAGTAAAAGCTTTTTTAAAGAATAAATTTATTTCTCCTATTCCAAGTCAGTACACAAAAAAAATGATTCATGCTGACAAATTAAGAAAACTTTGTGAAAAAAAAATTACTAAACCTATTATAGGTTTTAAAGCTGGGGGGACAGGAATATCTTTATTAAAAAAATTAAAAGAAAAGGAACCTTTTTATGCTTCAGTTTATAAACATAACTTTCTAAAAAATAATCAATCTGTTAAAATTAATAAATTTACTTTAGGTATTGAACTCGAAGTTTGCTATTTGATTAAAAAAAGTTTTTTTATTCGAAAAATACTATTACTAAAAAAAATATAAAAAAGTATATAACTCATATGGCACCTTGTATTGAAGTTGTTGGTTATAGACAGAAAAAAAAAGGAATAAAATCACTTGGTGACTTGGCCTCAGATTTTGGAGCTAATGTTAAGTTTATAATTGGACCAAAAAAGAAATTTCGTAATATAAAAATTAACAATTTAAAAACTAATATTTATAACAAAAAGATAAATCAATCTGTTAATGGCAATACTGGTACTGTTTATATTGACCCTATTAATGCTTTAAAATTTGTTTTAAGCAAACTTAGAAAAGATAAAATTAATTTAGATAAAAACTTTTATGTATTTACTGGTTCAACCGTTGGCGTTGTACCTATTTTGGGTAAAGGTTTATACTTGGGTCAAATAGATAAAATAGGTTCTGTAAAAGCTAGAATAATTTAATTTGATAAGAAATATCCGCCAAGACCTATAGCTATTATTGATGCTGTAATTTTTAATCTTTTAACTAACTTTTCTTTTTGAATTCCATCGAATCTTCTTTTAGATAAAAAGTAAATGTTTGTTTGATTATTATTTCTAAATTTTGGCCTTAACGGAGAAGGTATTGATCTGTTTTGGATATTTTTATTTTTTTTTGGATTTATTTGAAGCATCATTTAATTAACCTCATTTACTTAGAGTTATCAACAACCTATTTATTTTAGGTGCGTCATTAATGATAATGATTATCATTATCATAATAGTGTAAATGATTATCATTATCAATCAATGAAAGAAAAAATTTTGAAAAAAATAATAATACTCAGTTATTTAATATTATTTGCCTTTACCGCAAGTTTATTTGCTAATGAAGTGAATATATTTAGTGCTAGGCATTATGACTCAGATGTTCAACTTTATGAAAAATTTACTGCAAAAACAGGAATTAAAGTAAATGTCATATCTGGAAAAACTGGTGCTTTAGAAAAAAGAATTATTGAGGAAGGCTCCGACAGTCAAGCTGACTTATATATAACAGCCGATGCCGGAAGATTAGGAGCATTTGCTTATAATTTACAAGGAGGTCTTACTAGTGACTATATAAAATCTGTAGTTCCAAGTAATTTTAGAACATCTAAATGGGTTGGAATAGCGAAACGAGCACGAATAGTTTATTTTGCCCCTGAAAGAGTTAGTGGTGCAGAGTTAGCGGGATTAACTTATGAAAGTTTAGCTGATTCAAAATGGAAAGGTAGATTAGTAATAAGAGCTTCAAATAATATTTATAATCAATCACTTGTAGCTTCATTAATTAAGAATAATGGAAAAGGTAAAGTTGCAGAGTGGTCAAAAGGAATGGTTTCAAATATGGCTAGAGCTCCAAAGGGAAATGACAGAGCTCAAATACTAGCGGTAGCAGCTGGAGAAGCTGATATTGCTGTAGCAAATACATATTATTTAGCATTAATGTTATCTGGATCAAAAGGACCAGAACAACAAGCTGCTGCTAAAAAAGTAAAACCATTTTTTCCTAATCAAGATGGAAGAGGAACACACATGAATATTAGTGGAGCTGGTTTAGTTAAAGGGGCTCCTAATAAAGCAAATGCTATTAAATTGGTAGAATTTTTACTAAGTGGTGAAGCTCAAAATCATATAGTAAATAATACTTTCGAATATCCAATGATTGCAGGAATTTCTCCACATCCATTAGTAGTGAATATGGGATTAGATTTTAAACAAGATCTAAAAACTAAAGTTGTTAATTACGGAAAAAGACAAGCTGATGCTTTAGAAGTAATGACTGCTGCAGGTTGGAAATAGTTACACGTTTGTTAATCATATGAGGAGAACAAAAAAAGTAATTAATTTAAATAAATTAAGAACTGGTTGTTCTCCTTGCATGAATCAAGCAAAGACAATAGAAAAAAAAATCTCAAAAAGAAATATTTCAGAGATAAAAAAAAAAGAATTTAAAATAATTGTATCTTCCTTATTTAAAAATGATTAAATTTGACGTCAAGGTCTCTGACTTAAATGCAAGCTTTATAAAGCCGCTTTATTCAGAGATTTAAAAAAATAATAATTTATATGACAAAATATAATATTTGGTTTTTCAGTTCTGTTATAATCGCCTTAATAGTAGCATTGCCAATCATTACTATCTTTTTAAGTTTTTTTTCGGAAACAAGTAATTATTTTACAGTACTTAAAAATACTTTTCTATTTGACTATATAAATAATTCTTTGGTTATACTAATTTCAGTATTATTTATTACTTTTTTATTAGGAGTTACCTCAGCATACTTTATTTCTTTTTATGAATTTCCATTATGTAATTTTTTTAGCTGGGCTTTAATTTTAGCTTTTGCAATACCAGGGTATATTTTTGCATTTTCTATAATTGCTTTTTTTGAAAATTATGGAACTGCTTATTCAATATTGACTAGTTTCTTTGGTGAATACAATTATAATCCACATATACCCAAATTAGACGGAGTAGTTGGATCCATAATAGCTATTAGTTTCTCATTATTTCCATATGTATATGTTTTAACAAGATCATCATTTTTCTTTCAATCAAATAACTATATTGAAGTGGGCAAAAATTTAGGTTTGTCAGAGAAAGAAACATTGTTCAGAATTATATTACCTTCTGCAAGACCAGCAATAATAGCAGGTTTAGCTTTAGTAGCAATGGAATGTCTTTCTGATTTTGGAACAGTATCAACTTTTAGTGTTTCTACTCTTACTACAGGTATTTATAATTCTTGGCTTTCTTTTGATGATCTTAACTCAGCTAATCAAATATCATTTATTTTATTGTTATTTATATTAGCCTTACTATCTATTGAAATTTATTCTAGAAAAGAAGCTAAATATCACCAACCTGGCAGGGGATTAAAACCTATAAACAAAATAAAGCTGAGTGGAAAAAAATCTTTATTAGCTTTTTCTTTTTGTTTATTAGTCTTTTTCATTAGTTTTATATTTCCTGTTTCTCAAATGATTTATTGGACATTAAAATTTCCTAAATACATACAAGATATTAATATTTTAAAGATAAACCTTAATACTATGTACTTAGTTGGTTTATCTAGTTTAATTCTTGTATTGATTTCATTATTTATCAATTATGGAAGTAGAATATCAAAAAGTAAAATTTTAAACTACTTAACTAATTTTTCGATTTCAGGATATGCTATTCCAGGAGTAATTTTAGCGGTTGCTTTCATAACTTTATTTTCAAACCTAAGTGATTTAATTAATCAAAATACTAATCTTGGTAGTACAAAAAAACTATTTATTGGCTCAATATTTGGTCTAATACTTGCTTATTTTATAAGATTTTTCTCTCTTTCTTTTAATGGAATTAAGTCTAGTTATGAAAAAATTAATAATTCAATAGATGAGAGTGCCTATTTACTAGGTTATTCTAAAATAAAAACATTTTCTAAAATTCATGTTCCTTATCTCAAAAATAATATTATATTAATAATAGTTCTTATATCGTTAGAAATAATAAAAGAGTTACCAATAACAATGATATTGAGACCTTTTAATTTTGAGACATTTGCAACACAAGCATATGTCTACGCATCTCAAGACCTGTTAGAAGCAGCAGCTTTACCCTCGTTATTTTTGATCTGTTGGGCTACAATTTTAATATTAATTTCTTCAAAATATATACTTTCACAAAAAAACTAATATAATCAAGATATGTCTAAATATTTTCTAGATATACAAAAAGGTAACTTTGTTGCGAGCGAAAAAAATAAAGTAAACAATGTAGATCTCAAGATTGAAGATCAAGGACAAATTGTTTCTTTGTTAGGACCTTCTGGAATAGGTAAAACTACAATTCTAAGAACCTTAGCTGGGTTACAAAAATTAGATTCAGGACAAATATTTCTTAAGGGAAAATTAATTGCTTCAAATAAAGTTCATGTAGAACCTGAAAAAAGAAACATAGCTTTATCATTTCAAGATAATTCTTTATTTCCAAATTATAAAGTAATCGATAATATAAATTTTGGAAAAAAAAGATTTAATGGAAATGGATTTTCATTAGATACCAAAGAAATTATTGAATTATTACACATAGATCCTATTTTAGATAAATTTCCCCATCAAGTAAGTGCAGGAGAGGCTCAACGTGTATCAATTGCAAGATCTTTAATGTCTAAACCAGATCTACTTTTACTAGATGAGCCTTTTTCAAACATTGATCAAAGTCTTAAGGAAGAAATTCAAGTTTCAGTAAAAAAACTTTTAAAAAGAATAAATCTTACTACTATTATTGTTACCCATGACTCATACGAAGCATTTTCAATGGCGGACAAGTGTGGAATTATTTTAAATCAGAAATTAAAACAATTTGATGTTCCCTACAATGTTCATCATGAGCCAAATTCTATAGAAGTAGCCAATTTTTTAAATAAAGGAGTTTTTATTGATGTAAAAGTAATTGATAGTGAATGCGCAGTTCACCGTTTAAGACACGATGAATTAGGTGAAATTAGGGGAAAATTATCCAATAATTTTAATTCAGGAGATAAAGTTAAATTACTTTTACAACCTGAAGATCTAATTCATGATGACCAAAGTAAATTAAAATTAGAAGTAGTAGATAGAAAATTTCGAGGGACTAATTTTATATACACATTAAAAACCAAATATGGTGAACATTTACCTGTTTTTGTACATTCACATCATATTCATCAACATGAAAAGTCAGAAAAATTTGGGATAAAATCCCCGATTTATATTGACCACTTGGTATGTTTTTAAGTAAATATACTAACTAATTTAATTGCGCCCTTAGCTCAGTTGGATAGAGCATCGGTTTTCTAAACCGAGGGTCGTAGGTTCGAATCCTTCAGGGCGCGCCAAAAACTTAAATGATAAAAAATATTCTTATTACCGGTGGTGCAGGCTATATAGGTTCCCATGTAGCAGAAATCTTAATTAAGCAAAGAAAGAAAATATTTATAGTAGACAATCTAAGTACAGGTCATAAACGATTAATAAATAAAAAAGCTAGATTTTACAAAACAGATATTTTTCAAAAAGATAGAATTAACTCAATATTAAATAAAAACAAGATAGATACTGTGCTCCATTTAGCAGCAAGTTTGATTATTGAGGAAGGAGAAAAATATCCAAAAAAGTATTATAGAAATAATGTTTTAGGCACCGAAATGCTAATTTCTGCCTGTGTTAATACTAAGGTAAAAAATTTTCTTTTTTCTTCTACAGCAGCTGTCTACAAAGATGGATTATTTAAAGTAACAGAAAAGTCTAAAATAAAACCAAAAAGTGTCTACGGAAAAACAAAATTAAAAGCAGAAAAAATAATAGTAAATTTTTGTAAAAAAAATAAGATAAACTATGGAATTTTAAGATATTTTAATATAGTAGGCTCAAGCAAATCAGGAAAAATTGGACTAATCAATCAAGGTGACCATTTATTTAAAAATTTTTCAAAACAATCTCTATTAAAAAATCCTGTTTTTAAAATCTATGGAACTAATTATAAAACAAAAGATGGTTCTTGCATCAGAGATTTTATACACGTTTCAGATATAGCAGAAATACATAGTAAAGTTATGAATAAGATTGATAAATCAAAAAAATCTAAGATTTTAAATTGTGGTTATGGAAAAGGAATTTCAGTTAAACAAGTTGCTAACGAGTTTTCAAAACATACAAACAAAAATTTAAGAATTATAAAATGTCCAAAAAGAAATGGAGATTTAGTAAAAATAATTGCTTTAACTAAAAACTTAAAAAAATTTATAAAATGGAGGCCTAAATTTAATAAATTAGAAATAATGGTAAAGAGCTCATTAAAATGGGAAAAAAATCTTTAAAAGATTCTTTCCTCAAACTTTGTGAAGAAAAAAAGTTTGAAATAAATCAAAATCAATTAGAAATTATTGATTTATTAAAAGAATTTATCAAACCAAATAAAAGTTTAACTAATCTTCTTTTTAAGAATAATAATCGATACTGTTTTTATCTATTTGGCGGTGTAGGAGTAGGAAAAACAATGATATTTAATCATTTCTATGATTTTTTAAAAACTCCCAAAACAAGACTTCATTTTAATGAATTTATGATAAATTTTCATGATTTTAGACATAAAAACAAGAAAAATAATTCCATTGAAGAATTTGTGAAAACTTTAAAAAAAAATTCAATTATCTATCTTGATGAATTTCAAGTAACCAATATTGTCGATGCTATGATTTTGGGTAAATTATTTGAAGTTATCTTTTCAAAAAAAATTAAAATTTTAATAACATCTAATACTAAAATCGATGACCTATATAAAGATGGTTTACAAAGGGATCAATTTTTACCCTTTATTTCCATAATAAAAAAAAATTCTATTTTAAAAGAATTAATAATTGATGAAGATTATAGAAAAATAAAATCTAATAAGATCAAAAGAGCTTTTTTTCCATTAAATACAAAAACATCTTTTAAAATCAATCATTTATTTAGAGAATTAACAAAAGATAAAAAAAAAGAAAAGCTTAAGATAAACGTAAAAGGAAGAGATTTTACGATTAATAATTTTTATGATGGTATAGCGAGGTTTGATTTTAAAGAATTGTGTGATTTAAATATAGGAGCTGAAGATTATATAATGATAGCAAGTGTTTGTAAATTTTTAGTGATTGAAAATATTCCAGACTTTTCAGATCAAAACTCTAATCAACAACAACGCTTTCTTACTTTGATAGATATATTATATGAAAAAAAAATTTATTTAATGGTCTCTTTAGAAAAAAATTTAAAAAATATTAACACTTCTAAAAAACTTGAAAAACCCTTTAAAAGAACAATTAGCAGATTATTTGAGCTAACATCTTTAAATCATAATTTTTTTTAGGTTGTTTATTTACATATATTCTTAATAATAAATAATTTTGTCTATATGTAGTATGATTTATTTGATAATGGTATTTTAAATCATATTGATCGAATTGATAGATTAATCCATAATAAAACTCTTTTGAAACACATGTTTCAAAAATATTGTTAACAATACAAAAGAGAGGAAATCATAAATTATGATTAAATCAATTAAGACTTGGATTTTAGTTGTTCTTGCATCTTCATTGCTTGTGGCTTGTGGTCAAGGTGGTGGTGGTTCTGGATCAAAAAAATCTAAAACTTTAGACAATACAAAAAAAGCTGGTTTTGTTAAATGTGGAGTTTCGCAAGGACTTCCTGGATTCTCTAACGCTGACGAATCTGGAAATTGGACTGGTATAGATGTTGATGTATGTAGAGCTGTTGCAGCAGCTGTTTTAGGTGATGCTGACAAAGTTAAATATACTCCGTTAAGTGCTAAAGAAAGATTCACTGCTTTAACATCAGGTGAAATCGATGTATTAGCTCGTAACACAACTTGGACATTATCAAGAGACGCTGACATAGGATTAACATTTGTTGGTGTAAATTTCTATGATGGTCAAGGTTTCATGGTTAGAAAAAATTCTGGAATCAATTCAGTAAATGATTTCAAAAACGGTATATCTGCTTGTACAAATACAGGTACGACTACTGAGCTAAACATGAGAGACTTCTTTAATTCTAAGAATATTTCGTATGAACCAATTGCGTTTGAAAAAGCAGACGAAGTTGTTCAAGCTTATGATGCAGGAAGATGTGATACTTACACTACTGATAAATCTGGACTAGCTGCTCAAAGAACTAAGTTGAGTGCTCCGGATGATCACAAAGTATTGCCAGAAACAATCTCTAAAGAACCACTAGGTCCCGTTGTAAGACAAGGTGACTCAGTTTGGGAAGATATTGTTAGATGGTCTTTAAATACTATGATCGAAGCAGAAGAGTATGGTATTAATTCATCAAACGCTTCTAGCCTAAAAGATTCAGAAAACCCTCAAATCAAGAGATTAGTTGGTTCTGAAGGCGAGTTAGGCTCAGCATTCGGTTTAGATAATGAATGGAGCTTAAGAATTATTGAGCAAGTTGGAAACTATGGTGAAAGCTATAAAAAACATATAGCTGATACAAATATTTTACCAAATAGAGGTCCAAATCAATTATGGACTAAAGGTGGAATACTTTACGTACCACCAGCAAGATAATTGCTTATAAAATTAAAAGGGCTGGATTTATCTAGCCCTTTTTTTTATTCTAAATTATATTTACCTTAATGAATTTAAAAAATTTTAAAATAGATTTGAGTAACAGAAATAAGGATTTAATACCTCAAATATTAACAGTTTTATTACTAATTTTAGTAGTCATATATTTTACTATTAATGCTCAAGACAATATGGGAAATAGAGGAATTTCCTTTGGTTTTGGTTTTCTTACACAAGAGTCATCATTTGATATTACATTTTCTTTAATTGATTATGATGGATCACATACTTATGCTAGAGCATTTTTAGTTGGATTGTTGAACACAATCTTAGTCTCATCTATAGGTATATTTTTTGCAACCTTATTAGGTGTTACAGTTGGCATAGGAAGGCTATCACAGAACTACTTAATTGCTAAAGCCGCTGAATGGTATGTTGAGATTTTTAGAAATATTCCTTTAATATTACAAATATTTTTTTGGTATTTTGCCGCTTTAAGAGCATTACCTTTAACAATAGATTCAATAAATTTTTATGATATTAGTTTTTTAAACGTAAAAGGGTGGTATGTACCAAAATTTGTTTGGACAAATTTTTCAATTTTTTTTTATTCAATTATTGCAGCAATTATTTCAATAATATTTTTCTCTAGATATGCAAGAAAACAAAGAGATAACTTTGGAAAACAATTACCAATTTTTTATATTTCCTTGGGATTAATAATTGGTATACCTTTTTTAACTTTTTTAATTGGTGGAGTTAGTTTGTCATTTGAAATACCAAAACTAGAACAATTATCTACAACAGTTTATGTTTATAAAGGTGGAGTGAGTATTATACCTGAATTAATTTCTTTAGCATTAGCATTATCAATGTATACGGCAACTTTCATAGCAGAAAATGTTAGAGCCGGTATACTTGGAGTTAATAAAGGACAAAAAGAAGCTGCTGCCTCTATTGGCTTAACTAAAGGTCAAATTTTAAAGTTAGTAGTTATGCCCCAGGCATTAAGAATAATAATACCTCCAACTACAAACCAATATTTAAATTTAACAAAAAATTCTTCATTAGCAGCAGCCATAGCTTACCCCGATATAGTTTTAGTTTTTGCAGGAACTGCTTTAATGCAAACAGGTAGAGCTATCGAAATTATTTCCATTACAATGCTTACATATTTAACTTTGAGTTTATCTATTTCTGTTTTTATGAACTGGTACAATAAAAAAATAGCCATTAAGGAAAAATAATGAAAAATATTTTATTAAAACCATCTAAGGAAAATCTTACTAGTTTTGTAACTCTCGGTAGTTTCTTTATTTTTATAAGTTTTTTAGACGTATTAGCTAACACTTTTTTAAATATAAATTTAACAGATTTTTTACCAAGCAAATTAAGTTATTTTGCTCCGTTACTTATAGGATTTATTGGTCTATATCTTATAAGAATTGAGTTTAGTGGAAATAAACTGTTAGACAAAATTAATATCAATTTTAATTCAAATAATTTTAATGCTATTTTGTCTTTAATAGTAATTTTTTCTTTAATAAAGTATATTCCACCAATATTAAACTGGTTCTTTTTTGATGCAAATTTTGCTGGAAACACAAAAGAAGATTGCACTGGCAGTGGTGCTTGTTGGGTCTTCGTAAAAGTTTGGTTTAATAGATTTGTTTATGGAATGTATCCAGATGCTGAGCAATGGCGGATAAACTCAGCTTTTATAATTTTATTTGCCTTAGTAGGAGCTTCTTTTTTTAGTCCTCCAAAATTTAAAAAATATTTATTATTTTTTTTACTTTTTGTTTATCCATTTATTGGATTTAAGCTTATATCAGGTGGTAATTTTGGTCTATTATATGTAGAAACAGGTGCGTGGGGTGGTTTATCATTAACATTTATAGTATCCGCATTTGCTTTAATACTTTGTTTTCCAGTTGGAATGCTCTTAGCTTTAGGTAGAAGATCAAACTTACCAGCAATTCGATATACTTCTATTGGCTTTATAGAACTATGGAGAGGTGTGCCATTAATTACAGTGCTATTTATGTCGGCAGTAATGTTTCCAATGTTTTTGCCTGATGGCACATATGTAGATAAATTAATAAGAGTTTTAATAGCCATTACTCTTTTCGAAGCAGCTTATATGGCTGAGGTTATAAGGGGAGGGCTACAAGCTCTTCCTAAAGGACAATACGAAGCCGCTAAATCATTAGGAATGGGTTATTGGAAAATGCATTTTCTTATTATTTTACCACAAGCTTTAAAGCTAGTAATTCCTGGCATAGCAAATACTTTTCTGGCTTTAGTAAAAGATACTCCACTAATCTTTGTTGTAGGCTTATTAGAACTTGCTGGAATGGTAAATTTAGCAAAAACCAATCCAAAATGGCTTGGCATGGCCATGGAAGGGTACGTATTTGCAGGTTTAGTTTTCTGGGTTATTTGTTATGCTATGAGTAGGTATAGTCAAAATTTAGAGAAAAAATTAAGTACTGAAAGATAAAAAATATGAGTAAAATTATAGAGCTAAAAAATGTTAATAAATGGTTTGATAAATTTCAAGCTTTAAAAGATGTGAGTTTAGAAGTGAACCAACAAGAAAAAATTGTTATATGCGGTCCATCTGGTTCAGGGAAATCAACATTGATAAGATGTATTAATCGTTTAGAAGAACACCAAGACGGCGAAATAATAGTTGATGGAAAAGAAATTTCAGAAAATACAAAAGATCTAGAGAAAATAAGAGCTGAAGTAGGAATGGTATTTCAACAATTTAATCTATTTCCCCATTTATCAATTTTAGACAATTGTACGCTCGCCCCTATTTGGGTAAAAAAAATGCCAAAAAAACAAGCTGAAGAAGTAGCAATGAAAAATTTAGAAAGAGTACAAATTGCTGATCAAGCTAAAAAATTTCCTGGGCAATTATCTGGAGGTCAACAACAAAGATGTGCTTTAGCAAGAGCACTATGCATGGAGCCAAAAATAATGTTATTTGATGAGCCAACATCGGCTCTAGATCCTGAGATGATTAAAGAAGTCTTAGACTCAATGGTTGACTTAGCTAAAGCAGGAATGACAATGATAGTAGTTACACACGAAATGGGTTTTGCAAAAGAAGTTGCTGATAATATGATATTTATGGACGAAGGACGAATAGTTGAAAAAGCTAAAACAAAAGATTTTTTCGATAATCCGAAGTCTGATAGAACAAAACTTTTTTTAAGTCAAATTTTATAACCACTTTGGAATTGGTAAATTTTTACTTTTTAAAAAATCCCTATTAAAAATTTTACTAGCATAACGTTTTCCGTGATCACATAAAATTGTAACTATATTTTTTCCAGGTCCTATTTTTTTTGCTAATTTAATTGCTCCGGCAATATTTATTCCTGAAGATCCTCCTAAAACAATTTTTTGATTTTCTATTAATTCGTAAACAATATTTAATGCCTCAGTATCATTAGTTTGAAAAGCTTCGTCAATAATTGCTTTCTCAAAATTTTTAGTGATTCTCCCAGTACCAATACCCTCTGTTATTGAACTTCCACTATTTTCTAATTTATTATTCTTAATATAAGAGTATAAAGAAGAACCCATTGGGTCTGACAAACCAATTATAATATTTTTATTTTTATTCTTAAGACCTAACGAAACTCCAGATAAAGTTCCACCTGTACCTACCGCACAGATAAATGCATCAACTTTTCCTGCAGTCTGATTCCAAATTTCTTCCGAGGTAGTTTTTAAATGAGCCTCTGTATTAATTAAATTATCAAATTGATTGGCCCAAAAAACACCATTAGAGCTTTTCTTGTTTAAATCATCAGCAATTTTTTTTGATTGTTTAATATAATTATTAGGATTTGAATAAGGAACTGCGTCTACTTCTATTAGCTCTGCTCCTAGATCTTTTAAAATTTTCTTTTTTTCGATTGATTGAGTGTTTGGTATGACAATTTTTAGCTTAAGATCAAACTTTTTACAAACAATTGCAAGGCCAATTCCTGTATTGCCTGCAGTTCCCTCAACTATAGTGCCTCCTTTTGAAATAAGTTTTTTTTTAATTGCATCTTGAACGATAAAAAGAGCTGCTCTATCTTTCACAGACTCACCTGGATTGAAATATTCAGCTTTACCATATATATTACAACCTGTTAATTCTGAGGCTTGTTTTAATTTAACTAATGGTGTATTTCCAATTTGAGATAAAGTGTTGTTATTTTCCATGATCCAAAATATATGAAAAAAATTATCCTTTCAATTATAATCTTAGTTTCCTTTTGTTTTTCTGCAAATAGTCATGTTGAACATTATGCAAAATTTAACTATTTGGAGTATGAATTATTTAGAAATGATAAATTGATCGGATACCATAAATATGATTTTGTAAGAAATAATGACAGTTTAGTAGTAAAAAGTGAAGTTAATTTCAAAATAACAAAACTTGGTGTAGACCTTTATAAATACTTTGCCTCAAGTGAGGAAACTTATATTAAAAACCTATTCTCTAGTTTTTCATCAAAAACAAAGCAAAATAAAAAAGATAAGTATGTAAATATTAATTTAGATCAAGATAAAGATCTAATTATTGATGGTTCTTCTTATAAAGGTAAAGCAGATAAAAACTTTATAGTAGGAACGTGGTGGAATCACGAAATAGTTAAAGCAAAAGCACAAATTAGTGCAATATCTGGAAGAATTATTAAACAAAATGTAACCTTTTTAGGTAAAGAGAAAATAAAAATAGGAGATAAAACTTTTAACACTTTACATTTTAATTTTAAATCAGCTGATATAAATCTTCCAGAAAGCAAAAAACTAAATACTGACATATGGTATGATGAAAAATCTTTACTATGGGTTAAAGCTGCATTTGATAAGACAGGATATTGGGAGTATAGAATTAAAACTTATAAATAAGCTCAAATTTGGTTGAATTTTTTAATATTAAGTCAACACTTATTATCAATATTTTCTTATTTTTTTCACAAAATTAAGCTAAATTTTTTTTACCCATTTTGAACTTTTACTGTTGCCAAAAACTTAAAATTAGGGTTGTATTGATAAAAGTTAAGAGAGGCTAAATTTAAAATTTTAAGGAGTTTAATGGATGAAAATTTCAATATACATTTAGGTAAGAAATTAAGACTAAGAAGATTATCGCTAGGATTAACTCAAACAAAAGTCGCGCAAGCAATTAATGTAACATTCCAACAAATCCAAAAGTATGAGAAGGGAACAAATGGGGTTAGCTCAAACAGGTTAATGCAACTTTCTCAATTTTTAAAAGTTCCTATCATTTATTTTTTTGAGGATTTCAAAGATTTTAATGACATGGCTTCTGGAGAGAGCAATAGCGAAGATTTAAATTATTCTTTTTTAAGTAGAACATTTTCATCTTTATCTAAAATACAAAAAGATAAAATTCTTCAAATATTAAGTAATACTGCAAAATTTGATAAAGTAGTTTAAATTTTGGCTCCTCGGGCAGGACTCGAACCTGCGACCAATTGATTAACAGTCAACTGCTCTACCAACTGAGCTACCGAGGAATAAAGATGAACATACTTTTTTTAAAAAATAAAACAACCAATTTCTTGGAGGCCACGTCCAGAATCGAACTGGAATAAAAGGATTTGCAATCCTCTGCGTAACCATTCCGCCACGTGGCCTAAGTTTCCTTAAAAAACTATTTAAATCATTTATCTGGTTCAATAAAGCTAAATCTATACCTTTTAGGTTTTTGTCCATTTGATATAAAGTAAATACTAAATTTATCAAATAAAATGGAATTTAAAAAATACAACCATATAATAGAAGAAAAAAAGGTATCAAATTTTTGGATAAAAAAAGGTTTATTTAAACCCAAAAAAACTAAGTTAAATAAAAAATTTTCTATTGTAATCCCCCCTCCAAACATAACTGGTAGATTGCACATGGGTCACGCACTAAACAATAGTATTCAAGATGTATTAGTAAGATTTAATCGGATGAAAGGTCTTGAAACATTATGGCAACCTGGAACAGACCATGCAGGTATAGCCACCCAAGCAGTTGTTGAAAAAAACTTAAAACAAGAAGGTATTAGTAAAAACGATTTGGGAAGAGAAAGATTTATTGAAAAAGTCTGGAAGTGGAAAGAGGAATCTGGAGAAATAATTTTAGATCAGCTTAAAAAATTAGGTTGCTCATGCGATTGGTCAAAAACTAGATTTACAATGGATAGAGATTTATCAAAAGCTGTAGTAAAAGTATTTGTTGAACTTTATAATGATAAATTAATCTATAAAGATAAAAAGCTTGTTAATTGGGATACGCAACTTCAAACAGCCATTTCAGATTTAGAAGTGATACAAAAAGATACACAATCTCAATTATTTTACATCAACTATCAAATTGAAAACTCAGATAAAACAATTACCATTGCTACAACTAGACCTGAAACTATGATGGGTGACACAGCTGTTGCTGTAAATCCCAAGGATAAAAGATATACTAATTTAATTGGTCAATATGTTATAATTCCTATTGTAGATAGAAAAATTAAAATTATAGCCGATCATTATGCTGATCCTGATCAAGGTTCAGGAGCAGTAAAAATAACTCCGGCACATGATTTTAATGATTATGAAGTTGGAATAAGAAATAAATTAGAAATAATTAATATCTTAGAAAAAAACGGTAAAATTAATAAAAGAGGGATAAAAAAGTTTATTGGTTTAGACAGATTTGAAGCGAGGAAACTCTTAATAAAAGAACTTAAAGAAAATGGAAGTCTTTCAAAAATTGAAAGTATTAAAAATAAAGTTCCTTTCGGCGATAGATCAAATACAATAATTGAACCTTTGTTAACAGAGCAATGGTTTGTTAATGCTAAAAGGTTATCGAAAAAACCAATTGATATAGTAAATAAAAATAAAACTTCTTTTTTTCCAAATAATTGGTCTAAGACATTTTTTCAATGGATGAAAAACATAGAGCCTTGGTGTATATCTCGTCAAATTTGGTGGGGCCACAGAATACCAGCCTGGTATGATAACAATAATAATATATTTGTTGCCGAAAATGAAAAAGATGCGATTTCTTTAGCAAAGAAAAAAAATAAAAATAAAGAATTTAAACTTAAACAAGACACAGATGTTTTAGATACATGGTTTTCTTCAGCATTATGGCCATTTGCAACTTTAGGATGGCCTAGCAAGACCAAGAATCTTTCTAAATTTTATCCAACATCTGTTCTTGTGACAGGATTTGATATAATTTTTTTTTGGGTAGCAAGAATGTTAATGATGGGAAATTACTTTAATAAAGAAACACCATTTAAAAAGGTTTACGTTCATGCACTTGTAAGAGATGAAAAAGGACAAAAAATGTCTAAATCAAAAGGAAATGTGATTGATCCCTTAAAATTAATAAATGAATATGGTGCAGACAGCCTAAGATTCACTTTAATATCAATGGCCTCCCCTGGAAGAGATGTAAAATTATCCAAAGATAGAGTTGTAGGCAACAGAAACTTCATTACTAAAATCTGGAGTGCAAATAACTTTTTAAGAATTAATAATTGTGTATTAAATCAAAAGATAAATTTAAACTCTATTAAACTTCCAATAAATCAGTGGATATTTAATGAATTCATTAAAACTCAAAACTTAGTATCAAAAAATATTGAAATTTTTAGATTTGATGAAGCTGCGAAACATGCTTATCAATTTGTTTGGCACTCGTATTGTGATTGGTATTTGGAGTTTTTAAAACCAGTTTTTAATTCAAAAAAAAAATTTGAAATTCATGAGGCTAAAACGTTTTCATCATTTATGATGGCAAATATATTAAAGATTCTTCATCCTTTTATACCTTTTTTTACAGAAACAGTTTGGTCAAAAAATAGATATGATAAATATTTTAAGAAGGATTTAATATCCTCCAGATGGCCAGATTATAAAGTTTTGAATAAATTCAATCAAAATCAAATTAACATAAATGAGATAATTCAATTAATTTCTAGCATTAGGTCTACTAAAGCAGAATTGAAAATTACACCTAAATTATTTTGTGATATATCCTTCCCAAAAAAAGCAAAAAAACTTAAAAAATTGATCAATAAAAATTTAAATCTGGTTAAACAAATAGGGAGAATAAACAATGTCTTAGAAAATAAAATTAATGATAAAAATTCAATTGATATTCTAATACTTAAAGAAAAACTTTCTCTTAAATTCAGTGAAAATGTTGACTTAATCTCCCAAAAAGAGAGAATTTTACAAAAAATTGAAAAAATAAATAAACAAATATCAATCTTAAATAATAAACTTAAAAATAGGGCATATTTGGCTAATGCTCCTAAAGAAATTGTTCAAAACGATAAAAATTTAATAAAAGAATTAACTGTTGAAGATGAAAAATTAAGAAGTATTGTATCTAGTATTAATTAAATATGTCAAAAATAGATAAAAAAAAATTACCTAGTCGTCATACATCTTTAGGACCTGATAGGGCGCCACATAGATCTTTCTATTATGCAATGGGTGAAACAGAACAAGACGTGGCTAAACCATTCGTGGGAGTGGTTTCTACCTGGAACGAAGCAGCTCCCTGTAATACAGCTTTAATGAGACAAGCGCAGTCTGTTAAAAAAGGAGTTAAAAAATCTGGAGGAACACCAAGAGAATTTTGCACTATAACAGTTACTGATGGCATAGCCATGGGGCATGAAGGAATGAAATCATCTTTAGTTTCAAGAGAGGTCATTGCAGACTCCGCAGAACTTACTGTGAGAGGTCATTGTTATGACGCGTTAGTTGGAATAGCAGGTTGTGATAAATCATTACCGGGTTTAATGATGTCCATGTTGAGACTAAATGTACCAAGTGTTTTTATTTATGGAGGTTCAATTTTACCAGGTAAATATAAAGGTAAAGATGTAACTGTAGTTGACGTATTCGAAGCTGTTGGAAAACATTCTTCAGGCTCAATGTCATCAAAAGAATTAAAAGAATTAGAATTAGTTGCTTGCCCAAGCGCTGGTGCTTGTGGAGGACAATTTACTGCTAATACTATGGCATGCGTATCAGAGGCAATAGGTTTGGCGCTTCCTTTTTCTGCAGGAACTCCGGCACCTTATGAAGAAAGAGATAAATATGCTTTTGAAAGCGGTCAAACAGTAATGGATTTATTAGAAAAAAACATTAAACCTAGAGATATTGTTACAAAAAAATCTTTGGAAAATGCAGCAACAATAGTAGCTGCAACAGGTGGCTCAACTAATGCGGCTCTTCACTTGCCTGCGTTAGCCAATGAAATTGGTGTTAAGTTTGATTTAATGGATGTAGCTAAAATATTTAAAAAGACTCCTTATCTAGCAGATTTAAAACCAGGCGGAAGGTATGTCGCTAAAGATATGTGGGAAGCTGGTGGAGTTCCTATGCTACTAAAAACTTTATTGGATGGGGGCTATATCCACGGAAACTGTATGACTGTAACAGGTAAATCAATTAAAGAAAATTTAAAAGATATAAAATTTAATCCAAATCAAAAAGTATTAAGGGCTTACAACAATCCTTTATCTCAAGATGGAGGAGTTGTAGGTTTGAAAGGCAATCTAGCTCCAGACGGGGCTATAGTAAAAGTAGCTGGTCTTAAAAAATTACAATTTACTGGTAAAGCTTTATGTTTTGACAATGAAGAAGATGCAATGAAAGCAGTTCAGACAAAGAAATATAAAGATGGAGATGTAATTATTATTAGGTATGAAGGACCAAGAGGCGGTCCTGGAATGAGAGAAATGTTATCAACAACTGGAGCAATTTATGGGCAAGGAAAAGGAGAAAAAGTTGCTTTAATAACTGACGGAAGATTTTCTGGTGCCACAAGAGGTTTTTGTGTGGGACACGTAGGTCCAGAAGCTGCTTTAGGAGGACCTATAGCTTTATTAAAAGATGGCGATACAATAGATATAGATGCGAAAAAAGGAACCATTAATGTAAGATTAACTAAAGCACAACTTGCGTTAAGAAAGAAAAAATGGAAAGCAAAAAAATCTTCATTTGGTTCTGGAACCTTATGGAAATATGCTCAAACAGTTGGTCCAGCCTATCTTGGAGCTCCAACTCACCCAGGTAAGAAAAAAGAAGTAAAAGAATATTCTAAAATTTAATGAAAATTAGACCAGTAATTTTATGCGGTGGTGCTGGAACAAGATTATGGTCTAAATCAAAAAATAATCATGAGGCTAAACAATTTATAGATTTCGGTGGGTGGAATTTGTTTGGAAAAACTTTACAAAGAATTAACAATCCTTTATTTGATAGTCCTATAATTAGTACAAATTTAAAATATCTTAAACAAATTAAAAAAAATCTTAAGAAATATAAAATTAAAAATTATAAAATTATTCTTGAACCTGTAAAAAAAAACACTGCACCAGCTATTATCTCATCTTCATTAATTAAAGACATACCAGATAAACAACCTTTAATTTTTCTATCAGCTGATCATTTGATAGAAAATGTTAATAAATTCAATAATGAAATAAAAAAAAACATAAAAATATTAACTGATAAGAATATATTAATATTTGGAATAAAACCCAGAGCTCCCTCTGACCAATTTGGATACTTCACCACTAAAAAAATAAAAAAGTTAAATAAAGTTTCTAGATTTCTTGAGAAGCCTAATCAAAATAAAGCTAAACTCATAGTTAAAAAGGGCGGTTACTGGAATTCAGGAATGTTTTTTTTAAGAAAAGACTCAATAATAAATAATTTTAAAAAATATCAAAAGACTATGTATAATAATTCTTTACTAGCAGTCAATAAAAGTAAATTTAAAAATAATATATATTATTTGAATAAAAAAGAATTTGCCAAGAATCCATCTAAATCATTTGATTGTGCAATTTTAGAAAAAACTAAAAATATAAATGCTATTAAGCTCAATATACAATGGTCTGATCTTGGAAGTTGGAAAGAAATTCTTTTAATGTTTAACAGAAATAAAATTAAATATTTTAAAAAAAAAAATATTTATTTTAGACCATGGGGCAGCTATACTAATTTATATAATGGTAATAATTTTTTAATAAAAGAGCTTAGTATTAAACCCAAAGGAGTATTAAGTTTGCAAAAGCATAATCACAGATCTGAACACTGGGTTGTTACACAAGGCATTCCTAAGATTACTTTAAATAAAAAATATTTTTTAAAAAAACCTAATGATACAGTATTTATCCCTAAAGGGGCAATTCACAGGATTCAAAATCCAAATAAAAAAAAAGTAAAAATTATGGAAGTTCAATTAGGTTCAATTTTAAAAGAAACAGATATTGTCCGTTATGAAGATATTTACGGTCGAGCTAATTAATTACTAACTCAATAGGGGTGTGATCAGAGGGTTTAATCTTTGATCTTGGTTTTTTATTTATATTAATTGTTGAAATATTTTCAATTAAATTATTTGATAAAAGAAAATGGTCAATTCTCATGCCGTAATTTTTTTTCCATGAGTTGGCAAAATAATCCCAAAATGTATATTCTTGTTTGTTGACATATTTTAGTCGATACACGTCTTTAAATCCAAGATTTAATAATTCACGATATTTTTTTCTTATTTCTAATTTTCCTAAAGCGTCATCTTCATATCTCTTAAAATCATAAACATCTATTTCTTCTGGTATTATATTGAAATCACCAGCAATTATTAAATTTGGTTTATTTTTTAATTTTTTATTTACATTATTAATTAATTTTTTTAACCAATTTTTTTTATAAATATATTTATCACTTTCTACAGGATTTCCATTCGGAACATAGATATTGATTAACTCTATTTTCTTTTTACCTAATTGAACTTCACCAGTGATGACCCTAGATTGTTTTAAATCATCATTAATAAACTCTTTAGATATATTTTTAATTTGAATCTTAGAAATTATTGCGACTCCGTTATAACTTTTTTGACCAAATACATGAGATTCGTATTTTAGTTTTTTAAAATTTTCATATGGAAAGTCTTTGTCCTGAGCTTTAATCTCTTGTAGTAGTAAAATGTCTGGATTACTCTCTTTTATATAGTTATTTATATTATCAATTCTAGCTCTTACTGAATTTACATTCCAAGAGACAATTTTCATTAAACTGAAAAAGATAATCCACAGCCACATGATGTTGAAGCTTTTGGATTGTTAATAACAAAAGACTCTCCAATCATCTCTTTCTTAAAATCAACAGTCGAACCTTCAATTATTTTTAAAGAAGCTTTATCAATAATAGTGAGATTAAATAGAATGTCTTCTTTCTCAATTTTATCATCGAAGCTAAAATTATACTTAAATCCTGAACAACCACCTCCCAGAACAGCGATTCTAAAATATTTTTTTTTAGCGTCTCCTTCTATGATCTTTTCTATTTGAGTTATAGCTCGATTAGTAAATTCTAATTTTTTTTCCATAGTTATTTAGTATATAATCTATATAGAGAGCATGCAAAAAAATTCAATACAAACATTATCTAACTTAGCGATACCATTAAAATCAAAAGGCAGGTTTTTCAAGGAGAACAAAACTAATTTAAGAACAGATTTTCAAAGAGATAGAGACAGAATTATACATTCAACTGCCTTCAGAAGATTGAAACATAAGACCCAAGTATTTGTTAATACTTCAGGAGACCATTTTAGAACTCGAATAACTCATTCACTTGAGGTTGCCCAAATAGCTAGAACACTTGCTAGGCATTTTAATCTCAACGAAGATTTATGTGAAACTTTAAGTCTAGCACACGATCTCGGTCATACACCTTTTGGGCATGCTGGAGAGGAAGAATTAAATTATTGCATGGAAAAATTTGGAGGATTTGAACATAATATTCAAACATTAAGAATTGTTACTATCTTAGAGAATAGATATTATGATTTTGAAGGATTAAATCTATCATATGAAACATTAGATGGTTTAATAAAACACAACGGTCCTATATATAAAATTAAAAAAATGAACACAATCTTAGGCAAAAATTTTTTTAAAAAAAAGATTAACTTATTAGCTTTTCCGTCCTTAGAGGCACAAATCGCATCAATTTCTGATGATATAGCTTATAATAGTCATGATCTTGAAGATGGTTTGAGATCAAATCTTTTCAAACTAAGTGATTTAACGGATTTGCCTGTGCTTAATAATATTTTAAAAAAAAATTATAAAAAGATAAAATATTTCTCAAATGATATTGTAACCAGACAAATCATAAGAGAGATAATTAATGAAATGGTTAAAGACGTCATCTTAAATACTAAAAGAAATATTAGAATTAAAAAAATAAATAACGTAAAAGACGTTTACAAATCTAAAAGTTCAATAGTATGTTTTTCAAAAAAAATGAAATTATTTGATGATAACATAAAAAAATTTTTAAAAGAAAAAATGTATTTTCATAAAAGTGTGAATAATAAAACCAATTATGGAAAAAAAATTGTAAATAAATTATTTATTAAAATCAAAAAATCGCCAAAAAAATATATCAGTAATGAAAAACATAGTAGGTTTAGCATTGAAAGATTAACTTGTGATTTTATAGCTGGAATGACAGATAGATTTGCAATAAATTTATATAATAAGATAAAATGAATATATTTGAAGATTATTTAAAAAAGATTAACAATTTAATTCTTTTAAATAAAGAATTATTAGATTTAAAAAATTTAAATGATTTTAAGAATATAAATGTTGAGTCTCCTCCTATGGAGTTTAATTGTGATTTATCTTGTAATGTCTGTTTAGTTTTATCAAAATTAAATCAAAAAAGCCCACATGAATTAGCAATTAAAATTAGGGAATTGATTATTAAAAATATAAAAGATTTTGAGGAAATTTCTATTGCTGGTCCTGGTTTTTTAAATATGAAACTTTCAGAAAGTGCGATAATTTCAATTATTAATAAAATATTTAAAAATAAGGATGTTTATGGAGCTACTAATTCAAATAGTACATACAACATAGAATTTGTTTCTGCGAATCCAACTGGACCGTTGCATGTAGGTCATTGTAGAGGAGCAGTTTATGGTGATGTTTTAGCAAATTTGTTAAAATTTAACGGAAATAAAGTAACTAAAGAATATTATATAAATGATTACGGTAAACAAATTCAAAATTTTGTAGAGTCAATATTTTTAAGAATAAGAGAGATAAAATATAAAGAAAAGTTTTTAAAAAAAGAACATCTTTATCCAGGTCTATATATAGTCGAAATCGCAAAGGAAATAATAGAAAAAAATAAAACGCTTAAGTTTGACAATTTTAATAGTTCTTTTGAGTTACTTAAAAAAGAATCTTTAAATCTATCTATGGTAATGATTAAATCTGACTTATCTAAACTAGGGATTAAACATGATCATTTTTTTTCAGAATCCGATTTAGTCAAGAAAAAACTTGTAAATCAGGCTGTCGATCAACTTAAAAAAAATAATTACGTTCAAGAAGGATACCTCGACCCTCCTAAAGGAGAGATAAACAAAGATTGGAAAAAGATAAAAAGACTAATCTTTAAATCTACATTATTTAATGATGATGCTGATAGAGCTTTACAAAAAAATGATGGTTCATGGACATATTTTGCAAATGATGTTGCCTATCATATGGACAAAATAAACAGAAATTATAAAAATCTAATAAATGTTCTTGGAGCAGATCATACAGGATATATTAATAGAATAACTGCTGCAGTAAGTGCTCTTTCAGAAAAAAAAGTAAAATTAAATTGTAAAGTTTGCCAACTTGTAAAATTATATAAAAATGGAGAACCTTTTAAAATGTCAAAAAGAGCAGGGGATTTTATTTCTGTACAAGATTTATTAAATGAAGTCAGCAAAGATTCTATAAGATTTATGATGTTAAATAGAAGTAACGACGTTGAATTAGATTTTGATTTTGATAAAGTTTTGGAGAAAAATAAAGATAATCCAGTATATTATGTGCAGTACTCATTTGCTAGAATTAGCTCCATCTTCAGAACTTTAGAAAAAAATTTAGATAACACAATTGCTATAAAAGAAAATAAGTTTGATTTAAATTCATATGAAGAAAGTATTTTAAGAAAAGTATTTGAATGGCCAAAAATTATTGAATTAGCTTCGTCAAAATATGAACCTCATAGAATACCTTATTACTTATATGAACTTGCTACCTTATTTCATTCATACTGGAGCAAAGGTAATACTGATCAAAAATTTAAATTTATTGAAAATGGGAAAATAAAAAAAAATGAAACTTTAATTATAATAATGTTAGTAGCGATTGTAGTACAGAGAGGAATGAATATTCTTAATGTTTCCTTACCAAACAAAATGTAATGTATAAAATCTTAAATTTATTTTTTGCAATTATAATAGTTTTGTTTTTTTTTAATGTTTTTAGGTATTATTCATCTAATTTAAATATAAAATTGATAAATACAAACAGAGTGAATAGCGAAAGTTTAGTGAAAACGAAATCTTCAAATATTCCCGTCCTAGAAAGCAATACTATCAATATAATAGAATTTAACTCAGGTTTTTCCGATGAGATTAAAAATGATAAACCAAGAAGTTTTTGGAATTTATTTAAAATTAAATGAAAAAAAAAGCAATTATTATAAGTATAAAGAGTTATAAGTTATCTTATAAAGAAAAATTATTACTTTCTAAAGAGCACCCCTGGGGCATCATTCTGTTTAAAAGAAACATTAAATCCATTTCTCAAATTATTAAGTTAACAAAATCAATTAGGAAAACAACTAAGGATAAAAAATTTCCTATCATGATTGATGAAGAAGGTTCTTCAGTTTCTAGAGTAGGTAAAATTACCAAACATGAATTTTCTCAAAGAACATTAGGAGACTTATTTAAATTGAATAAATCATTAGGATCTAATTACTATAAAGATTATATAAATAATTTATCTATTTTCTTAAAAAAAATTGGGGTTAATATTAATACTGTACCAGTTCTTGATGTTATTAGAAATAATACCAGCAATGTAATTGGCAATAGAAGTTTTTCAAATAATCCAAATATTGTTAAAAAACTTGGTGAACTATGCGTAAAACAATATAATATAAATAAATTAGCTACAGTAATTAAGCACATACCTGGCCACGGTTGTTCTTTGGTAGACAGTCACTTGAAAACACCAAAAGTTAATTTAACTCTTAACAAACTCAATAAAATCGACTTTTTACCTTTTAAATCTAGTTCTTCAAAGTTTGCTATGACAGCTCATATTATATTTGAAAAAATCGATAAAAAAAATGTTGCAACTTTTTCAAAAAAAATAATTAAAGAAATTATTAGAAAAAAATTAAGGTTTAAGGGAATTTTAATTTCAGATGATATATCTATGAAGGCGTTAAAATATGATTTAATAACTAATGCTAAAAAATCACTAGAGGCTGGTTGTAATATTGTTTTATATTGTTCTGGCAACTATAAAGAATCTTATAAATTGATAAAAGAAGTTCCATTTATTGATCAATTCACTGCTAAAAAAACATCGGAATTTTATAAATTTTTAAGATAAAATAGATAAATGGAATCAAACAATTCTGACAAAATATCTATAAATATTCCTAACTACGCTGGTCCCTTAGAAGTATTACTTGATTTAGCGAAGACTCAAAAAGTTGATTTAGCAGAAATTTCTATCACTTTGTTAGCAGAAGAATTTTTAGTTTATATTAAAAAAAACAAAAATTTAAATCTAGAAACTGCTTCAGAGTTCTTACTGATGGCTACATGGCTGGCATACTTGAAGTCAAAATTATTACTTCCAGAAGATGAGGATGAAGATTTTAAAGCTTCAGAGGTTGCTGAGAAATTAAAGCTTCAACTAAAAAAATTAGAGTTAATCAGAATTCTTTCAGATCAAATGTTACAAAAAAAAAGGTTAGGTGTTCATATTTTTACTAGAGGCATGAAAGGAGGGATTAGATCTATAAATACCCCCATATATGATATTTCTCTTTATGAATTACTTAAAACTTATTCTAATATTCAAATGCAAAAAACTTTCCAAACTATTAATATTCCCAAACTACCTGTTTTTTCAACAGAAGAAGGTATAAAACAAATTAAAAATAATTTAAGTATAATTAAAGACTGGAAAGATATTAATGAACTAATTCCAAAGTATTATTCAAATAATAAAATGAAAAAAACTGGTCTCGCAGGAATATTTTCTGCTAGTCTTGAGTTGACAAAAGAAGGACTGACAAAGATACTCCAGGATAAAATATTTGATAAAGTCATGATTAAAAAATCTGATTAATAATGAAAAAGAAAAATAAAAATAAAAATAATGTAATTTCTTTTCCCTCAGCTATTTCTAAAATTGAGCGTCAAGTAGAAGCAATTTTATTCTCTGCCTCAGAGCCACTAGATATTGAAACAATTGAAAAAAGAGTTCAGACAACAACTAGCATAAATAAAATTTTAGAAAAAATAAAAGAAAATTACAAAAAAAGAGGCATAAATTTAATTTGTGTTAAAAATAAATGGTCTTTTAGAACCGCTGAGGATTTATCAAAATTAATGTCTCTACAAAAATCTACGCAAAAAAAATTATCTAAAGCTACAGTAGAAACTTTGGCGATTATTGTTTATCACCAACCAGTTACTAGATCTGAAATTGAGGAAATTAGAGGAGTTTCTTTTGCAGCTAATACTTTGGAAACTTTATTAGAATTAGATTGGGTAAGACCAGCTGGTAGAAAAAATGTCCCTGGCAAGCCCATACTTTACTCAACAACAGAAAATTTCCTTAATCATTTTAATATTCAAAAAATATCAGATTTACCAACTATTGATGAACTAAGTTCTGCGGGTTTGATAGATACTTCTAGTATAGATAAATCAATATTTGGAACTGGCAAATTTTTTAAGGAACAATCGTTAAAAGAAAAACAGAATATTTATACAGATATCGAAGAAGCTATAAAGAAAGCACCTGAAACAGAAAAATAAAGTTATGCATTTACATAAATTTATTGTATATAATTATTTATTATGGGAATTAGTTTTTGGCAAATTGCAATTGTAGTAGTAATCGTAGTTTTACTTTTCGGAAGAGGTAAAATTTCTAGTTTAATGGGAGATGTTGCTAAAGGCATCAAAAGTTTTAAAAAAGGTATGTCAGACGACTCATCTTCTAATAATATTGACAATAAAACTAATTCAGATAATTCCGATTCCGAAAACAAATAATCAAAATGCCGCAAATTGGTTGGTTAGAGATTTTAGCTGTAGTTATAATTGCTATTCTTGTTTTAGGACCCAAAGAATTTCCTGTAGCTCTTAAAAAGATAGGTTCATACATAGGAAAAATTAAAAATACATTTAGCAGTTTTCAAAAAGAAGTAGCCTCTGTTACTGATGAAATTGATAAAGAAAAGGATATTTTAAAAGGTGAAAGTATAAAAAAAGAAAAATTAGATGACTAACTCTAATTCATTCACAAGTCACTTTGTTGAGTTAAGAACAAGACTTATTTATTCGATTGTGTTTATCTTTATTATTTTTGTAATTTCTTACATTTTTGCTGAACAAATTTATAATTTTTTAGTGGATCCTTATGCAGACGCTGTAAAAGATGAGCCAAATTCTAGAAGACTTATTTTTACCGCTCTTCATGAAACGTTTATTACTTACTTAAAAGTAGCATTCTTCGCCGCGATTTTCTTAGGTAGTCCAGTTTTATTAATTCAAATATATAAATTTATTGCTCCTGGTTTGTATAAAAATGAAAAAAAAGCGATTTTACCTTACCTCGTATCAACACCTATTCTTTTTTTGCTTGGGGGCTTATTGGTTTATTATCTAATAATGCCTTTAGCTATAAAGTTTTTTTTATCTTTTGAATCAATAGGGTCAAGTACCACTTTACCAATTCAACTTGAGGCAAAAGTAAATGAATACTTATCCTTAATTATGAGACTAATTTTTGCTTTTGGAATAAGTTTTCAACTTCCAATTTTACTAAATTTATTAGCTAGAATAGGAGTTGTAAATTCCAGTTATTTAAAAAAAACTAGAAGATATGTGATTGTTATAATTTTCAGTATAGCTGCAATATTAACACCCCCTGATCCAATAACTCAAATTGGTCTGGCTATACCACTTTTATTACTCTATGAACTATCAATTGTGACTGTTAAATTTACAGAAAAAAAGAATAATAAAAAAGAATCAAGCAATGCATAATCTTAAAGATATTAGAAAAAATTTAGAAATTTATATTAAGAAATTAAAAGATAGAAATTTAGATTTTAATGTGCATGAATTTAGTAAATTAGACAATCTTAATAGAGAACTAATTCATAAAAAAGAATTATTAGAACAAGAAAAAAAAAATTTATCGAAATCAAAAGAAAAATCTAATTTTGAGAAGTCCAAAAGTATTACTAATGAAATTGATGAAATCTCTTTAAAACAACAAAAAACTCAAAAAGAATTAAATACTATTATTTTTAATATTCCAAATATTGCAATGGAGGATGTGCCTATAGGTAAAGATGAAAAAAGTAATAAAATAATAAATCAGGTAGGCAAACCTAAAAATTTTAATTTTAAAATTAAATCACATATCGAGCTCGGATCCAAAAATAATGGAATTGATTTAAATACATCAATTAAATTGTCAGGTTCAAGATTTGTAGTACTAAGAGATAAATTTGCAATGCTAGAAAGAGCGCTGATAAACTTTATGCTAGATACCCATGTAAATGATTTTGGATATGAAGAAATTTCTCCTCCACTAATTGTAAATGAAGATGTGATGTTTGGCACTGGTCAATTACCAAAATTTGAGGAAGATCAATTTCAAATTAAGTTTGAAGGCTCAGAACAAAGAAAATATTTAATACCTACAGCTGAAGTGGTCTTAACTAATTTAGTTAGACAATCTCAATTAGACATAAAGGATTTGCCTCAAAGATTTGTAGCATCAACTGCTTGTTTTAGAAAAGAAGCCGGAAGTTATGGAAAAGATACTAAAGGCATGATGAGACAACATCAATTTTATAAAGTGGAATTAGTCAGCATTGTAGAGCCAGATAAATGTACTGTCGAACTAGATAGGATGTTAAACTGTGCTCAAGAAATTTTAAAAAAATTAGAGATCCCTTACCAAGTAGTTCTTTTATCTACTGGTGATATGGGATTTAGTGCTGAGAAAACCTTTGATATTGAAGTTTGGATACCATCTGAAAACAAATACAGAGAAATTTCGAGTTGTTCGTCATGTGGCTCATTTCAAGCAAGAAGAATGGGAACTAAATATAAGAGTAAAAATGTAAATGAGTATGTGGGCACTTTGAATGGATCAGGTTTAGCAGTTGGCAGACTTATGATAGCAATATTAGAAAATAATCAAAATCAGGACGGAACAATTAACATTCCTAATATTCTAAAAAAATACATGAATAATTTAGATAAAATTTGATTATTATTTCCTTGTTAAAAATACACTTTTATTATAACTATCCTTTATGGACGGCCAAGGAATAGCACAATTCATACCTCTAATTTTAATATTTGTAATTTTTTACTTTTTTTTAATTAGACCTCAACAAAAAAGAGTTAAAGAACATAAAGCAATGGTCGAGTCATTAAAAAGAGGTGATGAGATAATTACTTCTGGAGGAATAATAGGAACCATCGATAAAGTTATGGAAGATGATAGAATTGAGGTTACTATAGGTGATAACGTAAAAGTTAAAATTATTAAAAATACAATAACAAGTTTGCTTAAAAAAGAAGAAGTAAAAAAATAATTCCTTTTTAGTGTTAAATTTTTCAAAAATAAATATCATATTAATTTATCTTGTTTTTATAATAATATCTTTTTTTTCACTATTAAATTTTCAAAATCAGACTTTTTCTTTTATAAATAAAAAAGTAAATTTAGGCTTAGATTTACAAGGAGGGTCTTATCTTTTATTAGAAATAAACTCAGACCCTTTAATAAAAGAAAGAATTCAATCAAAAGTAATTCCTCTAAAAAAATTATTAAAAGAAAATAATTTAAATTATTCGAACTTTAAAATTAATGAAAAAAAAATTGTCTTTTTCTATTGATGATATGGAAAAACTTGAATTATTATTATTTTCAAAAAAAGATGATTCCTTTAATCCATATATTGATAAATACAATTCTTTTGAACTCAGCTTAGAGCCTATAGCTGATAATAGAGTTGAAATTTTATTTTCAAAATATGGATTGTTAACTTTGAATAATTCAGCGTTAAAACAGTCTATAGAAATAGTAAGACGAAGAATTGATGATGTTGGAACAAAAGAGCCAACAATTTTACAAAGAGGAGAAAAAAGAATTTTAGTTGAATTACCAGGGTTAAAAGATCCCGAGAGAATTAAAAGTCTTCTTGGAAAAACTGCACAACTTAATTTTAGACTTGTAACAACAAATGAGGAATTCGGATCAGAAAAATTAGTATCCGAAACAGGAGAGAATTTAAATGTTAGTAAAAGAGTTGTGATGAGTGGTGAAAATTTGATTGAAGCTCAACCTGTTTTTAATAGCCAGACAAATGAACCAACAGTTTCTTTTAGTCTTGATAGACTTGGAGCTCAAAAATTTGGAAGAACTACTACGGACAACGTAGGCAAAAGATTAGCAATAATATTAGATGGAAAAATTGTAAGCGCACCTTCTATCAATGAACCTATAACAACTGGTAGCGGGGTTATTTCTGGAAACTTTTCATTTCAAGAGGCAACAGATCTTGCATTACTATTAAGATCCGGAGCTCTACCCACACCTTTGGAAGTGGTTGAAGAAAGGACAGTTGGTCCAGATTTAGGTGAAGACTCTATTAAATCTGGAATAACATCTTTAATTATCGGCTTCGTACTAGTAATTTTATTTATGTTTTATAAGTATAAATTATTTGGTTTAGTAGCTAATTTATCTTTAGTAGCTAATTTAGTTATGTTAGTTGGTGTTTTAACAATTTTAGAGGCGACGTTGACACTTCCAGGAATAGCGGGAATAATATTGACTGTTGGAATGGCTGTAGATGCTAATGTATTGATTTTTGAGAGAATTAAAGAAGAATTAAAAACAGAAAAATCCACAATACATGCATTCGATACTGGTTATTCAAAAGCTAAAATTACAGTATTTGATGCGAATATTACTACTTTAATAGCTGCAATAATCTTATTTGTGTTCGGTTCAGGCCCAGTAAAAGGTTTTGCAATTACTTTAGGAATTGGAATAATAACAACTCTTTTTACAGCCTATTTTTTAGCAAGACATTTAACATCAATGATTGTTTTAAATAAAAAGAATAAAGAGGTGAAATTATAATGAGTACTGAAATTGATTTTTCTTCAAAATTTAAATTCGGTAATATTTTATCAATTACAATTTTTTTAATAAGTACTTTTTTTATTTTATTTAAAGGATTAAATTATGGAATAGATTTTAAAGGTGGAACTTTAATTGAATTAAGAACTGACAATCATAAAATAGATATTTCTGAAATAAGGTCATCTCTCAATACTATGAATTTAGGTGATATTAATGTTAAAGAATTTGGTAAAAAAGGTGACTATCTGATAAAGATAGAAGCGAAAACACAAAATAACAACGAATTAATACCTGAAATAAAAAAGAAGTTATCTGATAATTTAAATTCTGAATTAAGCTTCAGAAGAGTAGAAAATGTTGGCCCTAAAGTAAGTTCTGAATTACTTCAATCAGGTATAATAGCAATTTCTTTATCTTTGGCCGCAATGCTTTTTTATATTTGGATTAGGTTTGAATGGCAATTTAGTATTGGTGCCATCATAGCACTATTTCATGATGTCATCATAACCATAGGAATATTTTCTATTTTATCATTGGAAATTAATTTATCAATAATTGCAGCAGTTTTAACTATAGTCGGTTATTCCATGAATGATACAGTTGTTATCTATGATCGTATTAGAGAAAACCTAGGTAAATACACAAGACTTAATATAAGTGAAATTGGAAATCTTTCAATAAATGAAACACTATCAAGGACCATTATAACTTCTTTAACAACTCTTTTAGCATTAATTTCAATTTATATTGTAGGTGGAGAAATATTAAAAGGCTTCTCATTTGCAATGATACTTGGAGTTTTGATTGGTACTTACTCTTCAATATTTGTTGCAACGCCTGTTTTAAAATTTTTTAAAGTAAGTCACAAAACATTAGAAAAAGATGAAGAAAAAATAGTTCCTTAGACTAATATAAGTTTTGTGCTGCAACCATTGTTAAAAGCATTGGAAATGATAAGAGTGTATTAATTCTTGAAGTTATAACTGCTTTTTTTAAAGCTATTGGTTTTTCTTCTTGACTTACTTCAACCATGCCTAAGGCTTTTTTTTGATTGGGCCATATAATAAACCAAACGTTATAA
>JBJLEB010000002.1:0-89590 GCA_045566095.1 Candidatus Pelagibacter sp.
TAATATACTAACAATAACAACAAAAATAACGACGTGCCCTCGTGGTGAAATTGGTAGACACAAAGGACTTAAAATCCTTGCCCTTATGGGAGTGCCAGTTCGAGTCTGGCCGAGGGCACCAAAAGAATAATGATTAAACCAATAATTATTTCAGATAAAAATTCAAAATCTTTAAGAATAAAAAAAAGATTATTAAAAAAAATTAAAAGCAACTCAATCAATAGATCTAATTTAATTATTGTAGTTGGTGGTGATGGCTTCATGCTTCAAACACTTAAAAAATATAATAAACAATCAAATCTATTTTATGGAATCAATTCTGGTAATTACGGATTTCTAATGAATAAATTTAATGATAAAAAAATTATTGATAATTTGATTAAAGCAAAAATGATTGAAATTTCTCCACTAGAAATGAATGTTTTATCGAAAAGTAAAAAAAAAAAGTGCTTAGCAATAAACGAAGTTTCTATTTTGAGACAAAGTAGGCAGGCTGCGATGCTATCTATTAAGGTTGGATCAAAATATATAATAAAAAAACTTGTTTCAGATGGGGTTTTAATTTCTACGCCTGCAGGTAGTACTGCATATAACATGTCAGTTCACGGCCCAATACTAAAATTAAATTCAAAAAAAATTTCAATAGCACCAATAAGTGCCTTTAGACCAAGACGATGGAGGGGAAAAATTGTTAGCGATAGATCTAAAATTGTTATAACAAATTTGAACTCAAAAAAAAGGCCTGTAAGTGCTGTAGCTGATAATTTTGAAGTAAGAAATGTAAAAGTTATAAAAGTAGGTATTAAACCCAATTTAACATTTAAACTTTTATATGATAGAGATAAAAGCTTACAAAAGAAAATAAAACTTGAACAAATCAGAAGAGAATTTAGTTAAAAAATAACAATGAATAAAATTTAAAGCAATATAGGTCAAAATTTATTGTATTTCTCTTGATTAAAATATAGAAAATCATTATTAAATATTTATGAATGTTTTATTAATAGCTCCATACGTAAACTTGAAGTTCGAAGATGATAAAGAAAATGATAGAAGAGAAGATTTCTATCCTTCAGCAGCACTTTTACACCTAGCTGCAATTTTAAGATTTAATGATCATAAACCAACAATTCTTGATTTTAATAATTCCAACGTACATAAAAAAAGAAAAAAATATCTAGAAAATTGTAAAAAAAACATTATTGAAAATCTTGATAAGCTTAAACCAAAATTGGTTGGAATTAATTGTTTATTTTCACAAGTTTTTCCTGACGTTTTAGAATTTGCTAGACTTGTAAAATCTCATTCACCAAATACTAAAGTAGCTATTGGAGGGATACATCCAACTACATTTCCCATAGAGATTTTGACTAACTGTCCTGAAATTGACTTTGTTGCTATTGGTGAAGGAGAAAATACTATAGTTGCACTTGTAAGTGCTATTGAAAAAAATAATGAAGAATCTTTAAGTGAGATTAAATCATTTGCTTTTAGAGATAAATACGGCAAAGTAAAAATTAATAGACTCAAAAATTACATAGATGATTTGGATACTCTTCCTTTACCCGCTTGGGATTTAATTGATCTGGATGAATTTGAAATGAAATTAGATCATTACTACAATCCAAATAAATTAAAAATTAAACATAAAGCAGCTATATTTTCTTCTAGAGCATGTCCTTTAGCTTGTAATTTTTGCGATATGTTTTTAGTAATGGGAAAAAAACATAGAAAAAGATCTATCAGAACAATTGTTAATGAAATTGAACTTTTACACAAAGAATACGGTGTAAATTATTTTTCTTTTATGGATGATCAACTAACTTTAAATAGAGGTCATGTAATGGAGTTATGTGATGAAATTCTAAAAAGAAATATTAAAATCGTTTTTGATACTCCTAATGGTCTTTGGTTAAATTCTCTAAGAGAAGAAGTTATAGCTAAAATGGCAGAAGCTGGATTAGCGAATGCTAATTTAGCAATTGAACATGGTAATGAATATATACGAAACAAAATTGTTGGTAAAAATTTAGAAAGATCTAAAATTCTTGAAGTTGCTGGATATCTTAAAAAATATAAAGTCATGTCGAGCGCACTATTTATTATGGGATTTCCTGAGGAAACAAATGAAACATGTCAAGATACATTGGATTTAATAGAAGAGATACAACCAGATAAATTTGCAACAAATATGGCGATACCTTTTCCTGGAACAGCTTTATTTAAACAAGTTGTGAAAGATAATTTGTTTGTTCGTAAATGGGATTTAAAAAATCTTTGGAAGTACCCAATGGTAATGGCTCAAACTGAATTTGTTATTAAACCATACAATATGTCTTTAGAAGATCTGCATAAATGGAAAGATAAGTATGAAAGTATGCATTCTAAATTTTGGAAAACTAATCCAATTAAAAGAAAACCTTTATCAGCTAATAAAACTAGTGAATTGGCGTACAACAATTTAGGTCTTCAAAAATAATTTATTATCAACAATAATGTGGTGCCCTCACACGGACTCGAACCGCGAACCTATTGATTACAAATCAATTGCTCTACCAATTGAGCTATGAGGGCCTGACGATTTTATTAAGGCAAAATATTACAAAACTCAATACAAATAAACTGATATTTTATTTTATTGATTGATAAATATGATGACAAACTACTGAAACAGTGTTTGAAATATTTAAACTCTCCATATTTTTATTCATTTCGACTTTATATCTGAAATCTGAGTGCATGAGGGTCTTTGATTTTAAACCAAATCCCTCAGAACCAAATAATAATACGTTTTTTCCTGCCCATTTATTTTTTGTAAAATCTTTAGTAGCAGAAACATCAAATGCACTAACCCAAAAGTCTTTTGTCTTCAAATACTTTAAAGAGGTATTAATATTTGATACTTTAAAAATTTTTAAATATTCAGTTCCGCCACTAGCGCTTTTATAAAGAAGCTTACTTTTTGAGGGAAAAGATCTATCTTTTACTATTATTCCATCAATATTAAAAGCAACCGCACTTCTAATTATAGATCCTATATTTCTCGGGTCAGTTACTTCTTCTAATGCTATTAAATTGATATTTTTATTATTATTTTCTATGATAAATTCTTTTAAAGTAATTTCTTCTAGCTGTTCTACTTCAGCAACTAATCCTTGATGAGCTGTTTCATCTCTTCCACATAAATTGTCAAGTTCTCTACGAGATTTGTAGAAAACAGATGTATTTTTAAATAAGTTTAAAGACTGATTTTCTCTGTTTAATCTTTTTTTAGCATCCTCAGTGACAAAAACTCTCTCTATTTTCCTGTAAGGATTTTTAAGAGCCTCAACTACTGCATGCTTACCGACTATTAAAAAGGTCGTTTTTTTCATAATTTTATGTATTTTTTTTAAATAATTAGCATATTTCAAGGAGAAATGATTTATTGCATTTATCACATAAATGCTTATAAAAACGCTTGTTGTTAAATACTTTTTAAGTTAGGGGGTATCCCTAGTTAATACAATGGAGGGGTACCAAAGCGGTCAAATGGGGCGGGCTGTAAACCCGTTGACTTCGGTCTTCGAAAGTTCGAATCTTTCCCCCTCCACCAAGCTTAATGAGTTTAACAATTAAGGGCGTGTTAAGTTTGGATTTTGCGGGTGTAGTTCAATGGTAGAACGCTAGCCTTCCAAGCTGGATGTAAGAGTTCGATTCTCTTTACCCGCTCCAAAATTTAAAGTTAAACAAAATATAAAGTGAGGATAAAATAAAATGTCAAAAGAAAAGTTTCAGCGAAATAAACCGCATTGTAATATCGGTACTATCGGTCACGTAGATCATGGTAAAACAACACTAACAGCAGCCATAACAAAAGTGTTATCTGAAGCTGGTGGAACATCAAGTGCAAATTTTGTTGCTTACGATCAAATAGATAAGGCACCAGAGGAAAAAGAAAGAGGAATAACTATTTCAACTGCTCACGTTGAGTATGAAACTGAAAAACGACATTACGCTCACGTAGATTGCCCTGGACACGCTGACTATGTAAAAAACATGATTACTGGTGCAGCACAAATGGACGGAGCAATATTAGTTGTGAATGCTGCAGATGGACCAATGCCTCAAACTAGAGAGCATATTCTTTTAGCTAGGCAAGTAGGTGTTCCAGCAATTGTAGTTTTTTTAAATAAAATAGACACAGTTAAAGATAAAGAACTTGTAGATTTAGTTGAAGAAGAAATCAGAGAACTTTTAACATCTTATAAATTTCCTGGAGATAAAATTCCAATTATAAAAGGATCTGCACTTAATGCTGTTGAAGGAAAAGATGAAGCTACAGGTAAAAATGCTATCATGGAATTAATGAAAGCAGTAGATGAAACTATTCCGCAACCTGATAGACCGAAAGATAAACCATTCCTAATGCCAGTTGAAGATGTTTTTTCAATTTCAGGAAGAGGTACAGTTGTAACTGGTAGAGTAGAATCTGGTGTTATAAAAGTCGGCGAAGAAATTGAAATTGTAGGTATTACAGATACGAAAAAATCAGTTTGCACCGGTGTAGAAATGTTTAGAAAACTTTTAGATAGTGGTGAAGCAGGAGATAATATTGGTGCATTGCTAAGAGGAGTGGAAAGAGATGATGTGCAAAGAGGTCAAGTTCTTTGTAAACCTGGTTCAATAACTCCTCATACAGAGTTTGAATGTCAGGCTTACATTTTAAAAAAAGAAGAAGGCGGAAGACACACTCCCTTTTTCACTAAATATAGACCACAATTTTATTTCAGGACTACTGACGTAACTGGTGAAGTAACATTACCTTCTGGCACTGAAATGGTGATGCCAGGTGATGATGGAAAATTCACTGTAAAACTAATAACTCCGATTGCTATGAACGATAATTTAAATTTTGCAATTAGAGAAGGTGGTAAAACAGTAGGAGCTGGAGTAGTAACAAAAATTGTTAAATAAACGCTTAGGAGCGTAGTTCAATTGGTAGAGCGCCGGTCTCCAAAACCGGAGGTTGTGGGTTCGAGTCCCTCCGCTCCTGCCAAAAAATTATAGTTATGAAAAACCCTTTAAAATTTATTCAAGAAGTAAAACAAGAAACTTTTAGAGTAACTTGGCCTACAAAAAAAGATACAATGATGGGAGCTGTAATGGTTTTTGCACTTGCGTCTATTGCAGCTATTTTTTTTCTTATTTTAGATCAGATTTTAAGATTTTTTTTAAACCTAGTATTAACTATTAATTTTTAATTTATGAATTGGTATATAGTTCAAGCATATTCTGGATTTGAAAAAAAAGTCATTGAATCTATTAAAGACGAATTAAAGAAAAACAAACTAGAAGATAATTTAGGTGAAATTTTAGTCCCAACTCATCAAATTACTGAAGTTAAAAAGGGTAAAAGAACGAAAAAAGAAAGAAAATACTTTCCTGGTTACGTTTTACTTAAAGTTGAACTTACTAAACAAATTTATCATTTAATAAAAAATTTATCTAAGGTGAGTGGCTTTTTGGGTTCTGGAGATAAACCAACACCAATATCTGATAACGAAATTCAGAGAATATTAGGACAAGTATCTGAAAACGCAGATAGTCAAAAAAGTGGTATTAGTTTTGAAATCGGTGAAAAAGTTAAAGTTTGTGATGGTCCTTTTGCTTCATTTAATGGATTAATAGAAGAAATTGATGAAGAAAAATCTAGACTTAAAGTGTCTGTTTCTATATTTGGTAGGGCTACACCGGTTGATTTAGAATTTAATCAAGTGGAGAAAAATTAGATGGCAAAAGAAATTACAGGTTACGTTAAATTGCAAATTAAAGGAGGGCAAGCTAATCCAGCTCCTCCAGTAGGACCAGCGTTAGGTCAAAGGGGTATTAATATTATGGAATTTTGTAAAGCTTTTAATGAAAAAACAAAAGCTTTTATGGGAAAGCCAGTACCAGTTGTCATTACAGTTTATAAAGATAAAAAATTTGATTTTATTATTAAATCTCCACCAGCATCTCATTTTATAAGAGAAGCAGCTAAATTAAAAAGTGGATCTAAAGAACCAGGTAGAGTTATAGCTGGATCAATTACAATGAAACAAGCTGAAGCCATAGCTAAAGAAAAAATGAAAGATTTAAATGCTTTTGATATTAAAGAAGCTACAAAAATAATTTGTGGATCAGCTAGATCGATGGGTATAGAGGTTAAAGAATAATTATGAAAAAAAGATCTAAGAGATACAAAAATATCTTAAAAAACAAAATTAAAGATAAAAAGCTTCAAATTAAAGAAATATTAGATTTAGTTAAAAGTAACTCTACTACTAAGTTTAATGAGTCAATTGATGTTTCACTAAAGATTAATTTAAAACAATCTAAAGGTGGAGACTTCAGTTTGAGAACAACAGTAAATTTACCTAATCCTTCTGGAAAAAAATATAAAATAGCAGTTTTATGTGAACCAGATAAATCAGAAGAAGCAAAAAAAAGTGGAGCAGACGTAGTTGGATCAGAAGACTTGATTGAAAAAATTGCTGCTGGTAAATTTGATTTTACAAAGCTTGTTTGCACTCCAACAATGATGAGTAAAATTGGAAAACATGGTAAAGTTTTAGGACCTAAAGGTTTAATGCCTAATCCAAAATTAGGAACTGTTGCAACTGATATAAGTAAAGCAGTTAAAGATATAAAAACTGGATTAATCGAAATAAGAAACGACAAAGATGGAAATTTAGCGGCTACAATTGGTAGAAAAAATTTAGCCAGTGATAAATTACTAGAAAACTATAATTATTTTATTGAGTCTATTAAAAAAGAAAAACCTGATACTATAAAAGGTGAATTTATTAAAAACATATTCCTAACATCCACTATGGGAATTTCATACAAAATCGGAGCTAAATAGTTATGATGAGTAAAGATGCAAAAAAAGTTTATGTGGAAGAAATGAAAAAAAACTTTACTTCAAACGAGTCAGTAATGATTGCTCAGTACCAAGGATTAAATGTTACAGAACTTGATGAACTTAGAAAAGAATTAAGAAACAAAGGTATCCTGTTTAAAATTACAAAAAACAGAATTACCAAAATAGCAATTAAAGAAACACCTGTTAAAGATTTAGAGAAGTATTTTACAGGACCTACAGCAGCTGCAATTTCGTCAGATCCTATAACTACAGCAAAAATTTTAACTAAATTTGCAAAATCACATAACAAGTTAAAAATAGTTGCAGGTTTTATGGATGGTAAGGTTTTAGATCAAAAAGAAGTGGCTATAATCGCCACACTACCTTCTTTAGAGGAAGCAAGAGCCAAAATTGTAGGAATTTTAGCAACTCCAGCCCAGAAATTAGTGAGTATTTTACTTGCACCTGGCTCAAAAATTGCTAATTTAGCGCGCGCAAAGAGTTTAAAAAATTAAATCATAGGATCAAAATGGCAGACTTAAACAAAATTATAGATGAATTATCAACTTTAACTGTTGTAGAAGCAGCAGAACTTTCTAAGCAGTTAGAAGAAAAATGGGGAGTAACAGCTGCGGCACCAGTAGCAGCGGTGGCACCAGGTGCAGCTGCACCAGCGGGCGAAGAAAAATCTGAATTCTCTCTTTTCTTAGCAGCAGCTGGCGATAAAAAGATTAATGTTATTAAAGAAGTTAGAGCAATCACTGGCTTAGGATTAAAAGAAGCCAAAGATTTAGTGGAGGCAGCACCAAAAGAAATTAAAGCTGGTGTAGCTAAAAAAGAAGCTGATGAGTTTAAGAAAAAACTTGAAGCAGCAGGTGCTAAAGTAGAATTAAAGTAAACAAAATTTAAGACTGGATTTTACTGTAAGTTAAAAACTTCAGTAATCTTCATTATTATTAATGCAATTATCATTTACTCAAAAAAAAAATATTAGAAAAAATTTTGGAAAACTTGCTGAAAGTTTATCAATTCCAAATCTTATAGAAGTTCAAAAAAATTCTTATAACGAATTTTTAAAGTCAAAAACTTTAGCTGAACAAATGAGCGATTTATCTAAGGGTATTGATAAGGTTTTTAAAAGTATTTTTCCGATAGAAGATGGAACTGAAAAGTCAACTCTTGAGTATATTTCTTATAAATTAGAAAAACCGAAATTTGATGTAATAGAATGTAAGCAAAGAAGTCTTTCATATTCAGCTGCATTAAAAGCAAATTTACGATTAGTGGTTTATGAAATTGATCCTGAAAATAATACTAAACAAATACTTTCAGCCAAAGAACAAGAAGTTTTTATTGGAGACCTGCCATTAATGACTCCAAGCGCTACTTTTATAACAAATGGTGTTGAAAGAGTTGTAGTGAATCAAATGCATAGAAGTCCAGGAGTTTTTTTTGATCATGATAAAGGCAAAACACATGCAAGTGGTAAACTATTATTTAATTGCAGAATAATTCCAGGGAGAGGTTCTTGGCTTGACTTCGAGTTCGATCCTAAAGATATTTTATATTTTAGAATAGATAGAAAGAAAAAATTACCAATTAGTACTATTCTGTTTGCTCTTGGATTATCCAGAGAGAAAATTGTCAGCACATTTTATACAGTTAATAAGTATAATTATAATCCAGATAGCAAAATGTGGATTACAAATTTTAACCCAGAGCAGTATAAAAGACCTATTAAGTTACCATATGATTTAATAGACTCTAAAAGTAATAAGAAAATACTATCAAAAGGTGAAAAACTAAATCTTATTATAGCTAAAAAACTTTTTGAAAAAGGACTAAAATCGGTTTTAACAACAAACGAACAAATCATTGGAAAGTATTTAGCCAATGATATTAAAGATAAAAATGGTGAAGTTCTATTAGGAACTGGTTTTGATATTACAGAAGAAAAATTAGAACAAATAATTAATCAAGGTGAAAAAACTTTAAATATTGTAAATATAGATCCAATTAATAAAGGACCTTATTTACTAGAAACTATTAAAGTTGATAAAAATCTCAATAAAACTGAAGCATTAAATGATATTTATAAAGTTTTAAGGCCTGGAGAAGCTCCTTCTTTAGAAGTAGCTGAAGAAATATTTAACAATCTTTATTTTAAAAAAGAACGTTATGACCTTTCTGAAGTTGGAAGAGTTAAGTTAAATTCAAAACTTAACTTGAAAATTAGTGATAAGAAGACTGTGCTTAGCACTGAAGATATAATTGCTATTATTCAATTTATGTTGGACTTGAGAGATGGTAAAGGTGAAGTAGATGACATAGATCATCTTGGTAATAGAAGAGTAAGATCTGTAGGTGAGCTAGTTGAAAACCAGTTTAGAATTGGTCTTTTAAGGATGGAGCGAACTGTAAAAGAAAAAATGTCTACTTTTCTTGAAATTGAGTCAGCAATGCCTCAAGACTTAATTAATGCAAAACCTATAACAACTTCATTAAAAGATTTTTTTGCAACCTCTCAACTTTCACAATTCATGGACCAAACAAATCCATTGTCTGAAATAACACATAAAAGAAGAGTTTCAGCTTTAGGCCCAGGCGGATTAACGAGAGAGCGTGCTGGATTTGAAGTGAGAGACGTTCACCCAACTCATTATGGAAGAATTTGCCCAATTGAAACACCCGAAGGTCCAAACATTGGACTTATTAATAGTCTAGCTACTTATTGTAAAGTAAATAAGTTTGGTTATATAGAAAGTCCATACAAAAAAATAGTTAACGGTAAAGTAACATCTGAAATAAAATATCTTTCAGCAATAGAAGAAGAAAAGTTTACAATTGCTCAAGCTAATTCTCCAATTAATAAAGACGGATCTTTTGAAGAAGAATTAGTTCCATGTAGAAAAAATCTAAATTTCGAATTATCCAATAGAGAAAATATAGATTATATAGATGTATCACCTAAGCAATTAGTTTCAGTGGCAGCGGCTTTAATTCCTTTCTTAGAAAACGATGATGCTAACAGAGCTTTAATGGGATCAAATATGATGAGACAAGCAGTACCATTACTTAAACCAGAGTCTCCATTAGTTGGCACTGGAATAGAGTCAGATGTAGCACTTGATTCTGGCGTAACTATTGTAGCAAAAAGAAATGGTTTAGTTGATAAAATCGATGGAAAAAGAATTGTTGTTAAAGCGACAGAAGTAACAGATTTATCTCAATCTGCTGTTGATATTTATAATCTTTCAAAATTCCAAAGATCAAATCAAAATACTTGTATAAATCAGAAACCATTAGTTAAAGTTGGAGATGAAATTAAAAAAGGAGATATAATTGCAGATGGACCGGCAACTAAACTTGGAGAATTAGCTTTAGGAAAAAATGTTACAGTAGCGTTTATGCCTTGGCAGGGATATAATTTTGAAGACTCTATATTAATTTCTGAAAGGTGTGTAACTGATGATGTGTTTACATCAATTCATATTGAGGAATATGAGTCAATGGCTCGAGATACAAAATTAGGCGCTGAAGAAATTACAAGAGATATTCCAAATGTAAGTGAAGAAAGCCTTAGAAATTTAGATGAGTCTGGAATTGTATACGTTGGAGCAGAAGTCAAACCTGGTGATATATTGGTTGGAAAAGTTACACCTAAAAGTGAAACATCATCTAGTCCAGAAGAAAAATTATTAAGATCAATATTTGGAGAAAAAGCTACTGACGTAAGAGATTCTTCACTAAAACTTCCTTCAGGTAGCACTGGTGTTGTAATTGACGTAAGGGTATTTAATAGGCATGGCATAGAAAAAGATGAGAGGTCAATTGCTATAGAAAGAGCTGAGATTGAGTTAGTTCAAGAAGACAAAAAGGTTGAAGAAGAGATATTAAATAGAAATATAAAGCTAAGAGCAATAGATTTATTGAATAATCAAAGTATCAGTAAACAGTTTAAAAATCTTAAAGCTGAAACAACACTTAATAATAATGATTTTGAAAATTTATCTTTAAAAGATCTTTGGAAACTATCATTCACTAAACAAGATATAAATAATAATTTAGAAAAATTAAAAAATCAATTTGATAATGCATCTGAAGATATAAGATTAAGATTTGAAGATAAGGTTACAAAAATTCAGCAAGGAGATGATTTGTTACCAACAGTAATGAAAGTTGTAAAAGTTTTCGTTGCTGTTAAAAGAAGATTAATGCCTGGAGATAAAATGGCAGGCAGACATGGAAACAAAGGTGTAGTAAGTAAAATAGTTCCTGTTGAAGACATGCCGTATCAAGCAAATGGTAAACCAGTAGATATAGTTTTGAATCCATTAGGAGTTCCAAGCAGAATGAATGTAGGGCAAATATTAGAAACTCATTTAGGTTGGTCATGTTCAGAATTAGGTGATCAAATTAAGGTTTATCTAAAAGATATCGACTCTCAAATAGATAAGATTAAGAAAAAATTGAAAGAAATTTATGGAGAAAAATATTATGAGGAAGTAATTTCTAAATTGTCAAAAAAAGAGATAGCTGAATTAGTGCAAAATATATCTAATGGAGTTCCTATTTCTACTCCAGTATTTGATGGTGCTAGTACTGGAGACATAACTAAAATGTTAGACTTAGCTAATTTACCTAATTCTGGTCAGACACATTTATGGAACGGCCAAACAGGTGAAAGATTTGACCGACCTGTAACAGTAGGAATTATTTATATGTTAAAACTTAATCATTTAGTCGAAGACAAAATACATGCTAGGTCAACGGGGCCATATAGTTTAGTAACACAACAACCACTTGGAGGAAAAGCACAACTTGGTGGTCAAAGGTTTGGAGAAATGGAAGTTTGGGCTTTAGAAGCTTATGGAGCTTCTTATACGCTTCAAGAAATTTTAACTGTTAAATCAGATGATGTTGCAGGTAGAACTAAAGTTTACGAGACAATTGTTAAAGGTAACAATAATTTCGAATCAGGAGTTCCTGAGTCTTTCAACGTTTTAGTTAAAGAGATTAGAGCTTTAGGACTTAATATAGAATTGAATTAAAATGGAAAAAAACCTAACAAAAAACTTTGAAAATCAAAATATAATTCCGGAGAATAATTTTGATAGCATAAAAATTACCTTAGCTAGTCCTGAGAAAATTAAATCATGGTCTTTTGGGGAAATAAAGAAACCAGAAACAATAAATTATAGAACATTTAGACCAGAAAAAGATGGTTTATTTTGTTCAAGAATTTTTGGTCCTGTAAAAGATTATGAATGTTTGTGTGGAAAGTACAAGAGAATGAAATTCAGAGGTATTATATGTGAAAAATGTGGAGTGGAAGTAACAAAATCTAATGTTAGAAGAGAAAGAATGGGGCACATTGATCTAGCTTGTCCCGTAGCTCACATTTGGTTTTTAAAGTCATTACCTAGTCGTATTTCTTTAACTATAGACATGAAACTAAAAGAAGTTGAAAAAGTTTTATACTTTGAAAGTTTTATTGTAATTGAGCCTGGTTTAACTACATTAAAAAAAGGCCAGTTGCTTTCTGAAGAAGCTTTAATAAAAGCGCAAGATGAATTTGGTGAAGATGCATTTTCAGCTGGAATAGGAGCTGAGGCTGTAAGAGAAATTCTAATTAATCTAGATTTAAAAAAAGAACAGAAAAAATTACGAGAATCTTTACCGGAAATTAAATCAAAAGTAACTGAAGAAAGAACAATTAAAAGGTTAAAACTTATCGAGTCATTTATTTCATCAGGAAATAAACCAGAATGGATGATATTAACATCAGTACCTGTAATTCCTCCAGAACTTAGACCTTTAGTACCACTGGATGGAGGTAGATTCGCAACTTCTGATCTAAACGACCTGTATAGAAGAGTCATTAATAGAAATAATAGATTAAAAAGGTTATTAGATTTAAAAGCTCCAGACATCATTGTGAGAAATGAGAAACGAATGCTGCAAGAGTCTGTTGACGCTTTATTTGATAATGGCAGAAGAGGTAGAGTTATAACTGGAACTGGTAAAAGACCACTTAAATCTTTAGCAGAAATGCTAAAAGGTAAACAAGGTCGATTTAGACAAAATTTACTTGGAAAAAGAGTCGATTATTCTGGTAGATCAGTAATTGTAGTTGGGCCTGAACTAAAGTTACATCAATGTGGTTTACCAAAAAAAATGGCTTTAGAGTTATTTAAGCCATTTTTGTATGCTAGACTAGATAAGTTAGGTTTAGCAACAACCATTAAACAAGCTAAGAGATTAGTAGAAAAAGAAAAAAGTGAAGTTTGGGATTGTTTAGAGCATATTATAAGAGAACATCCAATTTTATTAAATCGTGCGCCAACATTACATAGATTAGGCGTTCAAGCTTTTGAAGCCAAATTAATAGAGGGTAACGCAATAGAATTACATCCTTTAGTCTGCGCAGCTTTCAATGCTGACTTTGATGGAGATCAAATGGCTGTTCATATACCCTTAAGTTTAGAGGCGCAACTAGAAGCTAGAGTTTTAATGATGTCTACTAATAATATACTTAGTCCTTCAAATGGCAAACCAATTATCGTGCCTAGTCAAGATATTGTTTTAGGAATTTACTATCTATCACAAGCTGAAGAAAATGATAAAAAACCAAAAGGAATTTTTTCTGGTGTCGATGAAATTGAACAAGCTTTAGAAAATAACTCTATTAGTCTACATTCAAAAATCATTTCAATATTTGAAACTACTAACGATGACGGGACAGTTAAGGTGGAAAAATATACTAGTACAGCTGGAAGATTTTTACTAGCAAATGTTTTACCAAAAAATAAAAACATCAAATTTAGCCTTATTAATAGACTTTTAACTAAAAAAAATGTTTCTGAAGTGATAGATACTATTTTTAGATTCTGCGGGCAAAAAGAAACAGTTATTTTTTGTGATAGAATTAAATCATTAGGTTTCAAACATGCATTTAAAGCTGGTATTTCTTTTGGTAAAGATGATTTGTTAATACCTAAAACTAAAGAAAATTTAATAAATAATACAAAAAAACAAATAGAGGGATATGAAAAACAATATTCTGACGGGTTAATAACAAGAGGGGAAAAATATAATAAAGTCGTAGATATATGGTCTAAATGCACTGATACAGTAGCGAATGAAATGATGAAAGAAATATCATCAGCTGAAAAGATTTATGACAATGATAGAATTGAAACTAATTCAGTTTACATGATGGCTGACTCTGGTGCTCGTGGTTCTCAGGCACAAATGAAACAGTTAGCAGGAATGAGGGGTTTAATAGCGAAACCTTCAGGTGAAATTATTGAAACACCTATCATCTCAAATTTTAAAGAAGGACTTTCTGTGCTTGAATATTTTAATTCAACCCATGGTGCTAGAAAAGGTTTAGCTGACACAGCTTTAAAAACAGCAAATTCAGGTTATTTAACTAGAAGACTTTGTGATGTAGCTCAAGATGTACAAATTACAAAAGCAGAATGCGATCCTAAGAAAAGATCATCGGTGAATATTTCAGAAATAATTGAAGGTGGAAACATTCTTGTAAGTTTATCCGAAAGAGTTTTGGGTAGAGTTATTGCTGAAGACATTAAAAATCCAGTTACAGGAGAAGTTATAATTAAAAAAAATAAATTGATTGATGAATTTGATTGTGAAAAAATTGACGCTGCTGGTGTAAAATCAGTAAATGTTTATTCAGTAATAACATGTGCTTCAACTAAAGGTGTTTGTCAAATCTGCTATGGAAGAGATTTAGCTAGAGGAAAATTAGTAAGTATAGGAGAAGCCGTAGGTATGATAGCTGCCCAGTCTATTGGAGAACCCGGAACTCAGTTAACAATGAGAACTTTTCATGTTGGAGGGACTGCACAAATTAAAGAAGAATCACAAATTATTTCTCAAACAAATGGTAAACTAAATATTATAAATAAAAATCTTATTGAAGATTCTAAGAAAAATATAATTGTTATGGGTAGAAATACGCAACTAAGTATTGAAGATGAGAGTCAAAGACAATTAGCAATTTATAAAGTTAATTATGGATCTAAACTATTCTTTAAAGATGGAGATACAATAGTTAAAGGAAAAAAAATAGCAGAATGGGACCCTTACACCTTACCAGTTATTGCAGAAACGAGTGGAATAGTTAACTATATGGATTTAACTGAAGGAACATCTTTAACAGAAACTTTAGATGATGCTACAGGATTATCTTCTAAGTCAGTTACTGACTGGAAGTCGTTAAGTAAAAATTCTGAACTAAAACCGCGTATTACTTTAAGAAATGACAAAGGTGAAATTATTAAAAAAGCAGATGGCAATGAGGCTAGATATTATCTAGTACCTGACACTATTTTATCTGTGAAAGATGGGCAAAAAATTTCCGCAGGAGATGTATTGGCAAGATTACCTAAAGAAACATCTAAGACAAAAGATATTACAGGTGGATTACCAAGAGTAGCTGAACTATTTGAAGCAAGAAAACCAAAAGATAGTGCTATAATTGCTGAGAATGATGGAGTAATAGAATTTGGTAAAGAAGTAAGAGGTAAACAAAAAATTTCAATAGTTGCTGGGTCTGGCGAAACGTCTAATTATTTAATTCCAAAAGGTAAACATGTTAATTTTAATCAAGGAGAAAGAATTAAAAAAGGAGAGTATTTACTAGATGGTGCACCTCTACCTCATGATATCTTAAGGGTTTTAGGTGTTGAAAAGCTTACTGAATATTTTGTAACTGAAGTTCAAGAAGTGTATAGACTTCAAGGAGTTGTAATTAATGATAAACATATTGAAACTATTGTTAGACAAATGCTAAAGCGAGTAGAAATTAAGGATCAAGGAGATTCAGATTTATTAAAAGGTGAGGTAATAGATCTTTTAGATATAAATTTAATTAATGATGAGCTAAGAAAAGAGAAAAAAAAACCAGCTGTTTTTGAAAGAATTTTACTGGGTATCACGAAGGCTTCTCTACAGACTAATTCATTTATATCTGCAGCTTCTTTTCAGGAAACTACTAGAGTTCTTACAGATGCTTCTATTAAAGGAAAAATAGATAAATTAGAAGGTTTGAAAGAAAATGTTATCGTTGGAAGATTGGTCCCAGCAGGCACAGGTTTGACTAAAATTGATTGGGATAAGCAAGCTAGAAATCAAGATAAAGCAAGATTAGAGGAACTAAAAAAACAAGAGTTAGAATCAACCTCAAAAGCTCCGGAGCAAACAGCGTAATTCTTAAGTTTTAAGTATTAAATATTGACTTTTATCATTTCAATGTTAGTTTACGGCTCATTTTGAATGTTAGAAGTAAGGTACATTGTAGCCTTAAACACTAACTAAAAAGCAATCGGGCTATCTTACTTCCTGTTCAAAATATTATTATGCCAACAATAAATCAGTTGATTAAAAAAAGTCGAATAAAGCCTATTGCTAGAAATAAAGTTCCTGCTTTAGAACAACAACCTTTAAAGAGAGGCGTTTGTATAAAAGTTTATACTACAACTCCTAAAAAACCTAATTCAGCCTTAAGAAAAGTAGCAAGAGTAAGACTATCAAACGGTTTTGAAGTAACAGCATATATACCGGGTGAGGGTCACAATTTACAAGAACACTCAGTGGTTTTACTAAGAGGCGGGCGAGTTAAAGATTTACCAGGAGTTCGTTACCATATTTTAAGGGGAAACCTTGATACGCAAGGTGTGGCCAATCGTAAGAAAAGAAGATCTTTATACGGAACAAAAAAACCTAAATAAAAATTATGTCTAGAAAACGAAAAGCTCCTGTGAGAAAAGTATACCCAGATCCAAAATTTCACTCTGAAATAGTTTCTAAGTTTATTAATTCCATAATGTACGATGGAAAAAGATCTACTGCAGAAAAAATTTTATATGATGCTTTAGATAAGATTAAGTCTAAAAATAACGAAGACCCTTTAAAAATTTTTAATACAGCAATTAGTAATGTCAAACCAAACTTAGAATGTAGATCCAGAAGAGTCGGTGGTGCAACATACCAAGTCCCAGTAGAAGTTAAATCCAAAAGAGCTCAAGCTCTAGCTTTGAGATGGTTAATGGATGCAACTAGAAAAAGAAAAAATAAAACTATGGCTGAAAAATTATACGCAGAGATTTTAGATGCATCTCAAAACAAAGGCTCTGCAATTAAAAAAAGAGAGGATGTTCACAAAATGGCAGAGTCAAATAAAGCCTTTGCTCATTTTAGATGGTAATTAATTATGGCTACTAAATATACTTTAGATAAATATAGAAACATTGGTATTATGGCTCATATAGATGCAGGTAAAACAACTACTACTGAAAGAATTCTATACTACACTGGTAAAAGTCATAAGATCGGTGAAGTCCATGATGGTGCTGCCACTATGGATTGGATGGAACAAGAACAAGAACGAGGAATCACAATTACATCTGCTGCTACTACTTGTTTTTGGAATAATCATAGAATAAATATAATCGATACCCCAGGTCACGTTGATTTCACTATTGAGGTAGAAAGATCTTTAAAAGTTTTAGACGGTGCAGTCTGTGTTTTTGACGGAGTTGCAGGAGTCGAGCCACAATCTGAAACAGTTTGGAGACAAGCAGATAAATATAAAGTTCCAAGAATTTGTTTCATAAACAAATTAGATAGAACTGGTGCAGATTTTTATAGATGCGTTGATATGATTAAAGATAGATTAGGTTGTAAGCCTTTAGTGTTACAAATTCCAGTTGGATCAGAATCAGATTTAAAAGGTGTAGTTGATCTGGTTAAAATGAAAGCTGTAATTTGGCAAAATGAGGATTTAGGTGCAAAATTTGATGTAGTAGATATCCCTGCAGACTTGAAAGAAAAATCAGAGAAGTATAGAAAAGATCTAGTTGAGGCTGCTGTTGAAGAAGATGAAAAATTGATGGAGGCTTACTTAGAAGGAAAAGAACCTTCAGAATTAGATTTAATTAAATGTATAAGAAAAGGAACATTAGGATTTAGTTTTGTTCCAATCACAACTGGCTCAGCTTTTAAAAATAAAGGTGTTCAACCTTTACTTGATGCTGTCATAGAATATTTACCTAGTCCACTTGACATCGGGTCAATTGAAGCAACAAAACTTAATTCTGAAGATAAACTACAAATGAAATTTGATGATAAAGAACCTTTTTCTGCTTTAGCTTTTAAAGTAGCAAATGACCCTTTTGTAGGTTCTCTTACTTTTATTCGAATTTATTCAGGAACAATTAAAGCAGGTACTTCAGTTTACAATTCATCTAAAGAAAAGACAGAACGTGTTGGCAGAATGCTTTTAATGCATGCCAATAGCAGGGAAGATATTAAAGAAGCAACCACAGGAGATATTGTAGCTCTTGCTGGATTAAAATTCACTATTACTGGTCATACTTTGTGCGAGGAAGATAAACCTATTTTGCTTGAACCAATGGAATTTCCTGATCCAGTTATTGAAATTGCAGTTGAGCCTAAGACGAAAGCTGACCAAGAAAAAATGGGTGAAGCCTTGGGTAGACTTGCTAAAGAAGACCCATCTTTCAGAGTCACTTCAGATGAGGAGTCCGGTCAAACAATTATTAAAGGAATGGGTGAGTTACATTTAGATATTATTGTAGATAGAATGAAAAGAGAATTCAAAGTTGAAGCAAACATAGGTGCTCCACAGGTTGCTTATAGAGAAACTATATTAGGATCAACTGAGGTTACTTATATTCATAAAAAACAAAGTGGAGGTTCAGGACAGTTTGCAAAAGTTACATTGAGTGTTGAGCCATTAGAACCAGGTAAAGGTAGGGAGGTTGAAAACAAAATTAAAGGAGGTTCTATACCCAAAGAGTTTATACCAGGTGTTGAAAAAGGTGTTTTAAGTGTAGCAGAGAGCGGAATTTTAGCTGGTTTTCCAGTAATAGATTATAAAGTAACTATTTTAGACGGGTTACATCACGATGTTGACTCAAGTGTTCTGGCTTTCGAAATTGCCTCAAGAATGTGTTTTAGAGAAGCTTGTACTAAAGCAACTTTAAAACTTTTAGAACCAATGATGAAAGTAGAAGTAGTAACACCAGAAGATTTTATGGGTGACGTAATTGGTGATTTGAATAGCAGAAGAGGTCAAGTTGCTTCAACGGAACCCAGAGGTAATGCGACGGCAATTAACGCTACTGTACCTTTAGCTAATATGTTTGGTTATATTAATAATTTAAGGTCATCTACACAAGGAAGAGCTCAATATACAATGCAATTTAGCCATTATGATAAAGTACCACAAAATGTTCAAGACGAAGTAACAAAGAAACTAGCTTAATTATGGAAAATCAAAACATTAGAATACATTTAAAAGCATACGATAATAAGATTTTGGATCTTTCTACCGAAGAAATTGTAAATACAGCTAAAAGAACAGGGGCTCAGGTTAAGGGTCCAATTCCTTTACCTACAAGAATTGAGAAATATACTGTTTTAAGATCTCCTCATATAGATAAAAAAAGTAGAGAACAATTTGAATCAAGGACTCACAAAAGACTAATAGATATAATTGAACCAACACCTCAAACTGTAGAAGCATTAATGAAATTAGATTTAGCTTCAGGTGTAGATATAGAAATAAAAATATAATGAGCATCGGATTAATAGGAACAAAAATTGGAATGACACGGGAGTTTTTAAAAAGCGGCCAATCCGTGCCTGTAACGGTTATAAAAGTTGAAAAAGGAAGAGTTCTAGACGTTATAACCAAAGAAAAAAGGGGTTACAATGCGGTTAAGCTTGGTTTTTTTAAACTCAAAAATTCAAAATTAACAAAGCAAATGAAAGGTTATTTTGCAAAAAAAAATACTGAACCAAAAAAAATTTTAAAAGAATTCAGAGTCGATCAAAGTGACCAATATAAAGAAGGTAACGAGCTAGGTTTAGAAATATTTAAAGACAAAAAATTTATAGATATAAGATCTAAAACAATAGGAAAAGGTTTTGCTGGAGTTATGAAAAGATGGAATTTTGGTGGTTTAAGAGCTTCTCATGGTGTATCAGTTTCTCACAGATCTCATGGTTCTACAGGTCAAAGACAAGATCCAGGAAAAGTTTTCAAGGGAAAAAAAATGGCTGGCCATATGGGAGATAAATTAAGAACCATGCTTAATTTGGAAGTAGTAAAATCAGATTTAGAAAATAGTTTATTATATTTAAGAGGTTCAATACCTGGATCTAAAAACTCAACAGTACTAATTAGAGAGTCAATAAAGATAGTAACAAGAAAGACAATAAATGAAAAATTTGAAGATAAGTTGAAAAAAGCTCAAGCAGCAAAAGGAAAAAAATAAATGAAATTCCCGTTATTAAATATTGATGGAGGTAAGTCAGACTCAATAGAAGTATCTGAGAAGATTTTTAAATTAAAAGTTAATTATAGGTTAATTAAATTTGTAATTGATTGGCAACTTAATCATGCGAAGCCTAGAACTGCTAAAACAAAGCAAAGAAATGAAATAAGGGGATCAACCAAAAAAATTGTAGCTCAAAAGGGAAGTGGTGGTGCACGTCATGCCAGTAAAAAAGCTCCATTATTTGTTGGTGGCGGTGTAGCTCATGGCCCAAAAGGGTCAATTTATAAAATTAAAAAGATTAATAAAAAAGTAAGAAAATTGGCTTTGGCTCAATCTTTATCAAAAAAAAGCAATGATAAAAACTTGTATATTTTAGCTGATGTAAAAAAAGAAATTAAAAAAACAAAAGAATTTAATAAATTTTTAATCAAGAACAATTTATCAAATGTACTAATTATTTCTGATGAAAACTCACTAAAAAATATTAATAAATCAGCGAGAAATATAAAAAACCTAAAACTTATTAAAGAAGAGGGAGCTAATATTTACGACCTTTTTAAATATACAAGTGTAATAATGACTTCTACTTCAGTCAAAAAAATACAAGATAGGATACTTAATGAAAAAAATTAACCATATAGACTCTATAAGAAATCCTATTATAACTGAAAAAGCTACGATTTTGTCTGAACAAAATAAAACAGTTTTCAAAGTTCATAATAAAGCAGACAAAAAAACAATTAAAAAAAATATAGAAAAATTATTTAAAGTTAATGTAATCAAAGTGAATATTATCAATCAAAAGTCTAAACTAAAGATTAAGCAAGGGAAAAAATCTATTAAAAAAGGTTATAAAAAAGCAATTATAACACTAAAAAAAGGTCAAAGTATTGATTTAACAACTGGAATTTAATTATGGCTCTTAAAACATTTAAACCTTATACAAAATCAAATCGAGGAACAGTAGTTGTCGATAAGAGTAATCTTTGGAAAGGTTCATCTTTTAAACCATTAACACGCGGTCAACATGTAACTGGTGGAAGAAACAACGCAGGTCGTATTACCTCAAGACACATGGGCGGAGGTTCAAAACATAAATTTAGAATAATTGATTTTTTTAGAAAAAAAAAAGATATGAAGGCTACTGTAGATAGAATTGAGTATGATCCTAATAGGACTGCTTATATAGCTTTGATTACTTATGAAGATAAAGTAAAATCTTATATAATATGTCCACAAGGGTTAAAAGTTGGAGATGAAATAAACGCAGGCAAAAATGCTGAAATTAAAATTGGAAATTCTCTTGAGTTAAAAGATATTCCACCAGGTACGTCAATTCATAATGTAGAATTAATTCCTGGTAACGGAGGAAAATTAGCTAGATCGGCGGGATCTTCAATTACTTTATCTGGTTACGATGGAGATTATGCAATATTAAAGCTGTCCTCTGGAGAAACTCGAAAAGTAAATAGTACATGTATAGGAACTATTGGGGTTGTATCAAATCCTGACCAAAAGAATATAAAAATTGGAAAAGCTGGTAGAAATAGATGGAGAGGTAAAAGGCCGCAAACAAGAGGTGTTGCAATGAATCCTGTTGATCACCCGCACGGCGGAGGTGAAGGAAAAACATCTGGAGGAAGAAGTCCTGTTTCGCCTTGGGGTCAATCTGCAAAAGGCTTAAAAACTAGAAGGCCTCAAAGAAGTGATAAATTAATAATAACAAGAAGAAAGAAAAGAAAATAATGACTAGATCTGTCTGGAAAGGACCATTTGTTCACCCAAGTTTATTAAAAAAAATTGATAAACTTAAAGACGCGCCAAATAAAAAACCAATAAAAACTTGGTCAAGGCATTCGACAATAATTCCTGATTTTGTAGGTCATAGTTTTATGATTCATAATGGAAAATCTTTCATACCAATAACTATTTCCGAAGAAATGGTAGGTCATAAGTTAGGAGAATTTGCACCTACAAGAACTTTTAAAGGGCATACACCTGCTGATAAGAAAGCTGCAGCAGCCGCTCCAGCTAAACCAGCCACAGGAGACAAGAAATAATGGAAAAAAATAATTCAACAGTAAAAGCAATTAATAAGAATGTTAGAACTAGTCCAAGAAAACTGTCTTTAGTTTTGAATTTTATCAAAGGCAAAAAAGCTGACGTAGCTTTAAGAGATTTAGAGTTTTCTAGAAAAAGAATTTCTAAAGATGTAAGCAAAACAGTTAAGTCTGCAATCTCTAATGCAGAAAACAATAATCAATTTGATATAGACAATTTATTCATAAAAGAAGCTTATGTAGGGAAATCACTAGTTATGAAAAGATTTAGACCGAGAGCAAAAGGTAGAGCAAGTCCAATTAAAAAACCCTTTAGTAGAATAACTATAATTTTAGAGGAAAAAAAAGAAACTAAAAAAAAGGAAAGTAAGTAATGGGACAGAAAATTAATCCAATTGGCTTAAGACTAGGCATAAATAGAGGATGGGACTCTACTTGGTTTGCTAAAAAGAAAGACTTTGGAAAACTCTTAATAGAGGACTTTAAAATAAGAAAATATATAAAAAAAAATATTATTAATTCTGGTGTTTCTGAAATTATAATAGAAAGATCTTCAAAAAAGTGCACTGTTTCAATTCACACATCAAGACCAGGATTTGTTATTGGAAAAAAAGGGGCAGATATAGAAAAAATTAAAAAAAATGTTATTAAAATTACAAACGGAGATGTAAACATAAATATTAAAGAGATTAAAAAACCAGAGCTTAATTCTAATTTAGTCGCCGAAAATATTGCTCAACAACTTGTTAAAAGAATTGCTTACAGAAGAGCTATGAAAAGAGCAATGCAATCAGCTATGAGATTAAACGCAAAAGGAATAAAAGTTATGTTAAGCGGGAGATTAGCTGGCAATGAAATAGCAAGAACAGAATGGCTAAGAGAAGGAAGCATACCATCTCATACTTTAAGAGCCGATATAGATTATGGTGTTGCAGAAGCTTTAACCACTTATGGAATAATAGGTGTTAAAGTTTGGATATATAAAGGAGAACTAATGGCTAAAGATGTAGAAAAAGAAAAAAAAGAAAGGGTTAAAAGTGCTACAACCAGTAAGAACTAAATATAGAAAAGCTTTTAAAGGAAGAATTCATGGCAAGGCTTCAAGAGCTATAAAATTAAACTATGGACAATTTGGATTAAAAGCGATGGAGCCAGAGAGAATTATTGGAAAACAAATAGAGGCTGCAAGAGTAGCTTTAACAAGATATATGAAAAGAACAGGTAAGGTTTGGACTAGAATATTTCCAAATATTCCTGTTTCAAAAAAACCTACAGAAGTTAGAATGGGAAAAGGTAAAGGCTCTCCAGAGTATTACGCATGTAGAGTGAAACCTGGAAGAATAATTTTTGAAGTAGATGGTGTAACTGAAGAAGTAGCAAAGGTTGCTCTTTACAAAGCATCTGCAAAATTACCAATAAAAACAAAATTTATAAGAAGGTAACAATGGCAAAAAAAAAAGAAGATAAAAATTTAACCAAAGATCAGGCTGAAAAGAAAATAATGACTTTAAAAAAAGATTTATTCAATATTAGGTTTAAAAAAATTAATAATCAAATTGAAAATCCTGCTCAATATAATGAGATTAAAAAAAATATTGCAAGATTATTCACAACAATCAAAAATTCAAAATGACAAAAAAAATTTTAAAAGGAACTGTAATCAGCGCTAAGAATAACAAAACAATAGTTGTAGAAGTAACTAGAAAATTTAAACATCCTTTTTATGAAAAAGTTATTAAGAGAACAAAAAAGTATCATGCTCATGATGAAGAGAACAAATTTAAAGAAGGTGAAAAAGTTTCAATAATAGAATGCAAACCTATTTCTAAGAAAAAAACCTGGCAGGTAGTTCAATAATGATACAAGTTCAAACAGAATTAATGGTTGCGGATAACACTGGGGCAAAAAGAGTTGAATGTATAAAAGTCCTTGGTGGATCTAAGAGAAGATATGCATCTGTTGGAGATTTAATAGTAATTAGTGTCAAAGACGCTATACCAAAAGGTAAAGTAAAAAAAGGTGCTGTCCATAAAGCAGTTGTAGTTAGAACTAGGAAAGAAATATATAGAGATGACGGATCAAAAGTTCAATTTGATACTAATGCAGTAGTTTTGACTGATGAAAAAGGTGAACCAATAGGAACTAGAATCTTTGGACCAGTTACACGAGAATTAAGAACAAAAGGTCATACTAAAATAATTTCACTAGCACCAGAGGTACTATAATGATTTTAAAAAAGGGAACACAAGTAAAGGTTACTACAGGAAAAGATAGAGGAAAAACAGGTGAAATTTTAGAAATTAATAGAAAATTAAACAAGATAAAAATAAAATCTATTAACATGATTAAAAAACATACAAAGCCAACTAAAGAAAATAAAGGTGGAATAATAAGTAAAGAGAGTTTTATACATGTGTCAAATGTTAAAAGTCTTGATGTAAATAAAAAAATTAAAAAGACTGTGAGCAAAAAATGACACCAAGATTAAAAATTACATATGAAAAAGAAATCGTAACAAAGTTAATGGGAAAATTGAATCTTAAAAATAAACATGAAGTGCCTAAGATTGATAAAATTATATTAAATATGGGTCTTGGTGAAGATGGTTCAGATGGTAAAAAACTAAAATCTTGTTTAGATGATATGGGTTTAATAGCAGGACAAAAACCAATAATAACAAAGTTTAAAAAATCAATATCAAATTTTAAAACAAGAAAAGGATCAAATGCTGGAGTAAAAGTAACTTTGCGAACGCACAAGATGTATGAGTTTATAGACAGACTTATTAATATAGCTTTGCCACGAATTAAAGACTTCAGAGGAATGACAGAAAAAGGAATTGATAGCTCGTATAATTATTCTTTTGGTATAAAAGAACATATAATATTTCCAGAAGTAAATTTTGATAAAGTTGATAAGATTAGGGGGTTAGATATAACGATAGTAACAAACAGTAAATCAAGAATAGGTACATTGGAATTATTAAAAGAGTTTAATTTTCCATTAAATAATAAAAAAAACTAAGGAAAAAAATGGCTAAAACAAGTGCAGTACAAAAAAATTTAAAACGTATTAAACTAACAAAGAAATTTGCTAACAAGAGAGCAGCATTAAAAAAGATAATTATGAACAAAAAACTAGAATTATCTGAAAGATTTGCAGCTCAATTAAAGTTAAATAAATTACCAAAAAATTCTGCAAAAATAAGAATTAGAAATCGTTGTGAAGTATCTGGTAGACCTCATGGCGTATATAGAAAACTAAAAATTTCAAGAATTGCACTTAGAGACATGGCGTCATCTGGTAAAATTCCTGGAATGACAAAATCAAGTTGGTAGGAGGAATATGACATTAACAGACCCGATTGGAGATATGTTTTCAAGAATAAGGAACGGTCAAATGAGATCTTTAAATTCTGTAGATATGCCTTCATCAAATTTTAGGCAAAATATTTTAAAAATTTTAAAAGATGAAGGTTTTATAAAAGATTTCTTTATTGAGAAATCTGAAAACAACAAAATAAGTCTTAGAATAAACTTAAAATACTACGAGGGAACGCCAGTAATAAAAGAGATTAAAAGAGTATCAAAACCTGGTAGACGAGTTTATTCTAGAGCGACTAGCTTACCTAGAGTAATGAACGGATTAGGTCTAGCAATTCTTTCTACACCAAAAGGAGTCATGAGTGACACAGATGCTAGAAAAAACAATATAGGTGGTGAAGTAATTTGTAGGGTATTTTAATGTCAAAAATTGGAAAAAAAAATATTAGCATACCAAAAGAGTCATCAGTTAAAATAGATGGTAGCAATCTAACTATTACGGGGCCTAAAGGTTCAAAATCACTAACAGTTAATGATAAAATTTTTTCATCAAAATTAAATGAAAAAAATGAATTTCAAATTTTACCTTTAAATAAGAAAATTGACAAAAAAACATCTATAATGTGGGGTACTTACAGAAGCTTGATTAATAACGCAATAACTGGTGTTTCTGAAGGACATGAAAAAATCTTAAATTTAAACGGAGTTGGCTTTAGAGCAAATATAAAAGGAGATTCTTTAAATTTGCAAATTGGTTTTAGTCATGATGTCAATTTCAAAATTCCAAAAGAAATTAAAATAACTGTAGAAAAGCAAACAACTATCAAGATTTTAGGAGTAGATAAAGATCTAGTTTCTAAAATAGCTGCTGATATAAAAAACCTTAAACCTGTAGAACCTTATAAGGCAAAAGGTATAACAGAAAAAGGTCAATTTATTTTAAGAAAAGAAGGAAAGAAAAAATAAATGAAAAAAATTAACAATAAAAATAAAAGAAAACTTAGAAATAGAAAAAAATTACGGGAAGTTAGTAGTAACAGATTTAGAATTTCAGTATCTAAATCATTAAAAAATCTATCTGCTCAAATAATTGATGATAAAGCCAAAAAAACAATTGTTTCTGCATCATCGATTGAAAAAGAAATTAAAAAAAATAAAGTAAAAAAAATAGAAAAATCTACTTTAATCGGAGAAGTTTTAGCTAAACGAGCTAAAGAAAAAAATATTAATGAGGTTTACTTTGATAGGGGTGAATATAAATACCATGGTAGAGTAAAAGTTTTTGCTGAAACACTAAGAAAAAATGGATTGAAATTTTAATATGCCAGAATTTAAAAAAGAATATAAAAAAATTGAAAGCGATATTAAAGAAAAATTAGTCGCAATTAATAGAATAACTAAAGTAGTAAAAGGGGGTAGAAGATTTGGTTTTGCTGCCTTAGTTGTAGTTGGAAATCAAAAAGGATCTGTAGGTATTGGCCAAGGAAAGTCAAAACAAGTTCCTGATGCAATTAAAAAAGCTACTGAAGTTGCTAAAAGAAACTTGGTTCAAATTCCGCTTAAAGAAGGAAGAACTTTACATCATGATGTTAAAGGTAAAAATGGTTCTGGAAAAGTTTTTATGAGAGCAGCTCCTGCTGGAACTGGTATCATAGCTGGTGGACCAATTAGATCTGTTTGTGAAGTTTTAGGTATTCAAGACGTTGTAGCTAAATCTTTGGGTTCTGCAAATCCTCACAATGTTCTTAAAGCATGTGTTAATGGCTTAAGATCTCAAAATTCACCAAAATTATTAGCTTCTATAAGAGGAAAAAAAATAGCTGATGTTGTTTTAAAAAGAGAGGCTAAGTAATGAAATTAAATAATCTAAAGAAGATTAATAAAAAAAAGATAAGAGTCGGAAGAGGTATAGGGTCAGGAAAAGGAAAAACATCTTCAAGAGGCCATAAAGGCCAAAAATCTCGTTCAGGGGTAGCTGTTAAAAGTTTTGAAGGAGGTCAAATGCCACTTTATAGGCGTTTACCAAAAAGAGGATTTAAGTCTTTAAGTAAAAACATAACTGCTATTCTAAACTTGTCAAAAATCCAAAAAATCTTTGAATTAAATAAAGTAAATTTGAAAAATTCTATAGATTTAAAATCATTAAAAGAACAAAATCTTATCAATAAAAAGTATTTAAAATTGAAAATTTTAGGCACTGGAGAACTAAAAGAAAAATTTGATATTACAGCTCACTATGCTTCAAAACAAGCACTGGAAAAAGTAACTAAAGCTGGTGGCAAAATAAATATCATTAAAAAATAATCTAATATGTCTAGTGAAAATTTAAATACTGCAGGAGCTTTCAGTCAGGCTAAAGATTTAAAAAATCGAATTCTATTTACTGTGATGTTGTTAATAGTATATAGATTAGGAACTTATGTTCCTCTTTCAGGAATAGACCCTCTAGCGTTAAAAGAAATTATGGCTTCAAGCCAAAAAGGGCTATTAGGAATGTTCAATATGTTTTCTGGAGGAGCAGTTACTAGAATGGCAATTTTTGCATTAGGTATAATGCCTTATATTTCTTCCTCTATTATTGTCCAATTACTTACTGGGGTATCTGATTATTTTAAAAGTCTAAAAGAACAAGGTGAAATTGGAAGAAAAAAAATTACTCAAATAACTCGATATGGAACAGTTTTGATTGCATGTTTACAAGGATACGGTGTTTCAGTTGGTTTAGAAAATGCTGGAAATTTAGTAATAGATCCAGGTATGAGTTTTAGAATTATTACTACAATATCCTTAGTCGCTGGTACAACTTTTTTGATGTGGCTAGGAGAACAAATAACTTTAAGAGGAGTTGGAAACGGGATTTCATTAATAATATTTTCAGGTATTGTTGCTGAGATACCTAGAGCATTAGCATCCACATTTGAATTAGGAAGAACTGGTGCATTGTCAGCGTTAATGATAGTGGGAATATTTATTTTGGTAATATTTACAGTATTATTTATTGTATTTTTTGAAAGGGCCATGAGAAAAATTTTAATAAATTATCCTAAAAGACAAGTTGGAAATAAAATGTATGGAGGTGAATCTTCACATTTACCCCTAAAGATAAATACTGCGGGTGTTATACCAGCTATATTTGCGTCAGCATTATTACTTTTACCTATCACAGTAACAAATTTTGGTTTTGCTGAGTCAGATTTATTCTTGAAAATTTCATCTATGTTCACGCAAGGCCAACCCTTATATATGTTATTATATGCTTCAGGAATAATATTTTTTTCCTTTTTTTATACTTCAATTGTTTTCAATCCAAAAGAAACTGCAGAAAATTTAAGAAAGTATGGAGGATATGTTCCTGGGATTAGGCCTGGAGAAAGAACAGCTGAATATATTGAAAGCATCTTAATTAGATTGACTACTGTTGGATCTTTATATTTAACCTTTGTATGTTTAATGCCAGAGTTTTTAATTGCAAAGTATCCAATTCCATTTTATTTGGGTGGCACCTCTATACTAATAGTAGTAGTAGTTGCTATGGATACGGTTACGCAAGTTCAAACAAGATTAATGAGCTCACAATACGAGTCTTTAATTAAAAAAACTAAATTTGGAAAATAATTAGTTTTATGAATCTAATTATATTTGGGCCTCCAGGTGCTGGAAAAGGTACGCAAGCTGATTTTATTGTAAAAAAATATAACTTATATCAGCTATCTACAGGTGAAGTTCTCAGAAATGAAATTAAGAACGAAACTAATTTAGGAAAAGAAATTTCTTCTATAATTAATTCAGGTTTTTTAGTGTCAGATCAAATAGTAAAAAAATTAGTTGAAAATTTTATTTCTAATAAAAAATTTAAAAATAGATTAATTTTTGATGGTTATCCTAGAAACTTAAATCAAGCAGAGACTTTACATGAATTGCTTAAAGAATACGGTCAAAAAATTGACTTGGTTTTAAAATTATCTGTATCGTTAGAAATAATCAAAAAAAGAATTTCAGAGAGACGTTCTTTAGAAAAAAGAGAAGACGATAATGAAGATATTGCAGTTAAAAGATTCAAAACGTATGAAAAAACTACTGAACCTGTGATTGAATATTATAAAAAATTGAATTTATTAAAGGTGATTGATGGTGAAAGGCCAATTGATCAAATAAATAAAGAAATTAGCGATATAATTAGCCTTATATAGAGTTGACTTTAAATAATTAGGCAATATAAATACGGCTTTGGAACTTTAACTCATTATAATATGGCTCGTATAGCAGGAATAAATATTCCACAAAACAAAGTTGTAAGTATTGCTTTAACCTATATACATGGGATAGGACCGTTTTCATCAAAAAAAATCTGTCAAAAATTAAATTTACCAGCCACAAAAAGAGTCAATGATTTAACTGAAGAAGAAGTTTTAAAAATTAGAGAATTTATAGATGCTAATCATAAAGTTGAAGGTGACCTAAGAAGAGAAGTATCTGTTAATATTAAACGTCTAGTAGATTTAGCTTGTTACAGAGGAACAAGACATAAAAAAAAGTTACCTGTAAGAGGTCAAAGAACCCAATGTAACGCTAGAACACGAAAAGGAAAAGCAATTGCAATTGCAGGAAAAAAACTAACACCACTTAAAAAATAATTTATTAATATTAATGAATAAAAAAGTTGAAAAAGTTGAAAAAAAGGTTGAAGCTAAAAAGCCTGAAATTAAAAAAGAAAGCACCTTTAAAAAAAAGAAAAAAGTAAAAAGAAACATAACCTCTGGAATTGCTTATGTTTATTCAACTTTTAATAATACTATAATTTCGATAGCAGATGAAAGCGGTAATGTGGTTTCTTGGTCGTCTGCAGGCTCTAAAGGTTTTAAAGGATCTAGAAAGTCAACTCCATATGCTGCTCAAGTAGCTGCAGATGACGCAGGTGGTAAAGCTTATGAACAAGGTTTGAGAACATTAACAGTGCAAGTTAAAGGTCCTGGCTCAGGTAGAGAGACAGCTTTAAGATCATTGCAATCAAGAGGATTTAGGATTTTATCAATAAAAGATACAACACCAATGCCTCATAACGGTGCAAGACCACCAAAAAGAAGGAGAGTATAAATGCAAACTACATCAAATATAATAGACAAAAATTGGAAAGCTTTAATTAAACCTAATAAATTAGATATTTCTAGTAATGAGGATAAAACAATTGCTAAAGTAATTGCTGAGCCTTTAGAAAAAGGTTTTGGACAAACTATAGGAAATTCATTAAGAAGAATTTTACTATCCTCTGTTCAAGGAGCAGCAGTAACTGCAATCCAGATAGATGGTGTTCTTCATGAATTTTCATCTATAAAAGGTGTAAGAGAAGACGTTACAGATATAGTTTTAAATGTAAAAAATTTAGCAATTAAATCTTCCTCAACAAGTCCAAAAAAAATTATTTTAGATATAAAAGGTCCTAAAGAAGTTAAAGCTAAGGATATTACTCTAGTCCCAGAAATAGAAATTCTAAATCCTGAACAAACTATTTGCAATTTAGATGAAAAAACTAATTTTCATATGGAATTGATGATTAGCACAGGTAAAGGGTATGTAGCTGCACCTAAAAACAGATCTGAGGACAGTCCGCTTGGATTAATTTCCATAGATTCATTATTTAGTCCGGTTAAAAAAGTTTCATTTACTGTAGAAAATACAAGAGCAGGAAGCGCTCTTGATTATGATAAGTTAGTCATGACTGTTGAAACAAATGGAACTGTTGCAGCAGAAGACGCAATAGCTTATTCAGCAAGAATTTTTCAAGATCAATTATCAATGTTCGTTAATTTTGAAGATCCACAAGAGATTGTTAAAGAGGTGAAAACCGCAGAGCCAGAGTTCAATAGAAATTTACTAAAAAGAGTTGAGGAACTCGAATTATCTGTAAGATCTATGAATTGTCTTAAAAATGATAATATTATTTATATAGGAGACCTAGTTCAAAAGACCGAACCAGAAATGCTAAGAACACCCAACTTTGGTAGAAAATCTTTAAATGAAATTAAAGAAGTTTTAAATACAATGTCGTTATATCTAGGGATGGAAATACCAAATTGGCCTCCTGATAATATCGCAGAACTATCAAAAAAACTTGAGGAAAATAATTACTAATGAGACATGGTATAGGCTATAGAAAACTAAACAAAACTAGTGAACATAGAAAAGCTTTATTTAAGAATATGCTTAATTCTTTAATAAAATATGAGCAAATAATTACAACTTTGCCAAAAGCTAAAGAATTAAAGCCACAAATTGATAAAGTAATTACTATTGGAAAAAAAAATATTTTAAGTAACAAAAAAAGACTTTTTTCCAAATTACAAGACAAAAAATCAGTAACCAAAGTTTTTGAAGAACTATCTAAAAGATACAATTCAAGAAAAGGTGGTTACTCTCGAGTATTAAAAGCTGGGTTCAGAACTGGTGATGACGCTCCTATGGCTGTTATTGAATTAGTTGATAGAAATCCTGAAGCTAAGAAAGTAGACAAACCAAAAAAAGTTGAAAAGAAAGATAACGAGAAACAATTAGATCAAAAAGTAGCTAACAAATAGTTTTAGCTCTTTATGCCACAAACATATACTGTTGAAAAAGATTACCATAACTCACGGTTTGACAAATGGTTTAAAGCTAAAATATTAACTTTACCACAGTCATTAATAGAAAAAATCATTCGATTAAATAAAGTTAAAATAAATAGAAAAAAAATAAAATCATCTTACAGAGTTCAAACAGGTGACATAGTTGAAGTGTATAATATTTCAAAATTCAAAATTAACACCAAACCAAAAATTCTAAAATATAAACCGTCGATTAAAGAAAAAAATTCTTATGATGATTATATAATTGAAAATAATGAAAATTTTGTTGTTATAAATAAACCACCAGGGATAGCAGTCCAATCAGGTACTAAATCATTTAAAAACATTATAGATATATTAAAAGACACAAAATATTTTGAGAATTACAAACCTTACATTGTTCATCGCTTAGATAAAGAAACATCGGGTATATTAATTGTTGCTAAAACTCGTGAATATGCACAATTGTTTACTTCATTATTCAGAATTAGAAAAATTCATAAAACATATTTAGCATTGACTTATGGAAAAATTTTAAAATCTCCTGATACTTTAAAAGACGAATTGATCTATTACGAAAACAAAAAAAAGATTATTCAAAAAGCAGTTTCTCATTTAAAAATAATAAAGAGATCTGATGATTATTCTTTTGTCGAATTAAATCCAATTACTGGAAGAAAGCATCAATTAAGAAGACAGCTATACAATATTGGAAGTCCTATAGTAGGAGATAACAAATATTTCATTAATAGAAGAGCAGCTAAATTAAAACTAAATAGAAACTTAATGCTACATGCTTATAAGGTTAAGTTTATGATAAAAAATACACAATATAATTTTAAAGCCAAGTATAACGAAGATTTTGAAATATTTATCAAAAAAAATTTTTAGATTTTATTTATATTCTTAATTGCAATTTTAATTAATTTTTTTTCAAAATTTTTAATTTTTTTATTTGTTTCTTTGTAAATCGATGTAACCTTTTGATTATTAAGTCCGCAAGGACTAATTTTTAGATACTCTTTTAGATCATTGTTCATATTAATTGAGAAACCATGATAAGCTATCCATCTTGAAACTTTTAGTCCAATAGCCGCAATCTTTTTTTTTTTAACCCAAATTCCTATATTTTTTTTATCTTTCCTTCCTTTGATTTTATACAACTTTAAAAATTCAATAATAATTGACTCAATTGTATTTATCAGTTTCCTAATATCTTTTTTCCTTTTATTTAAATCCAATGCTAAATAAATAATTTTTTGACCAGGGTTATGAAGTGTGATTTTGCCACCTCTGTTAGTATTAATAATCTTAATTTTCTTATCTATAATTTCACTAGGGTTAGATCTTATGCCAGCTGTATAGGTAGTAGGATGTTCTAAAATCCACAATAATTCTTTATCCTTTTTTTTTTTGAGTGCTTCAACACGCTTATTGAGAAATTTCATAGCAATTTTGTATGAAATAGGTGACTTACTTATTTTAACTTCTATGTGCATTTAGTTTGTAATTTATCATTTTATGCATTATTAGTCTCAAAAAACAATCAGAGGTTTTTATGACTTTATCTAGATCAACAGCCAACAAAAATGTTAATCTTGATTTTAATAAAGAATTTATTAATAATTTTACAGATAAAATCGAATTATCAGACATAAAGTTTATTAATGACACTTTAAAAAATTTGCATGAGTCAGATGTAGCAAATTTAATAGAGAATTTATCAAATGAGTCAAGAACTAAGCTTTTTGAGATAGAGGGTTTTAATATAAATCCTGAAATATTTATTGAGCTGAATGAGTCTATTCAAAGTGAGGTTCTTCAGAATTTATCTACTAACTCAGTTATAAATATTTTAAAGAAATTAGAGTCAGATAACTCAATAAAGATTTTAGAAAACTTAGATAAGGAAAAAAAAGAAATTATATTAGAAAACCTTCCTCCTAAAGATAAGTTTTTATTAGAAGAAGGCTTAAGTTATCCAGAAGATTCAGCTGCTAGAATAATGCAAAGAGAATTTACTGCAGTACCAAGTAAATGGAATGTGGGTGAAACTATTGATTATCTAAGAGAGAACAAAGATTTGCCAAAGGAATTCTCAGAAATTTTTATAGTTGATAATGATTTTAAACCAGTTGGAACTGTTTCCTCTTCCAGAGTATTAAGAACTCCTAGAGATACAAAAATGAATTCCATTATGGTTGAGATGCCAGTTTTAATCTCTGTAAATATGGATAAAGAAGAGGTAGGACTAACTTTTGAAAACTATAATTTGATATCCGCTGGAGTAGTAAACAAAGATAATAAATTAGTTGGAATGATTACAGCCGATGATGTAGTAACAGTTGTACAAGAAGAAGCAGAAGAAGACACATTAAGATTAGCTGGTGTAGGAGACGAAGAAATAACTGACAGCGTTCTAATAAAAACAAAAAGAAGATTTAATTGGCTTTTATTAAATTTATTTACTGCTCTACTTGCGACTTGGGTTATTAGTAACTTTGGAGCATCGATAGAACAGATGGTTGCATTAGCATTTTTAATGCCAATAGTTGCTTCGATGGGCGGTAATGCAGGTATGCAAACTTTAGCAGTAACTATCAGAGCTATCGCAAAAAAAGAATTATCTTCTAGCAATTTTAACCGAGTTGTAGGAAAAGAATTTATCATTGGAATTTTAAACGGTGTAATTTTTGCTATAATTACAGCAATTATAGTTCATTTGTGGTTTGAAGAAGTGAACCTATCTTTATTGATTGGTGTTTCAATGGTTTTAAATATGATTGTAGCAGGTTTGTTTGGAATATTAGTTCCTGTATCTTTAAAGAGGATGAATATTGATCCAGCACTTGCATCAAGTGTCTTTGTAACAACTATCACAGATATAATTGGATTTTTATCATTTCTAGGTCTTGGCTCTTACTATTTTTTAAACTAGATATTATCTATTAATCTTATTTTTTTTATATAATAAGCAATAAATATCTTAAAGTGCTTTTTGGTGAAAGCTTTTAATTTGAGAGACTTTATATTTAAACCTTCTACATAATCTACTTTGCTTGCACCTAAGTTTAACATTATTTTTTTAAGAATTTTTTTTTTTGGAAATACTTTTCCATTCCTTAATTTATTTTTAAGTTTTAAGATAAATTTATTGATATTTGATGCAACTTTTATTTGTTCGCTGTTTAAATGAAGATTTCTACTTGAGAAAGCTATTCCATTTTTTTCTCTTATAGTTTTACACTCTACAACTTTAGTTTTAATTTTTCTTTTTAAAATATGTTTTTTTATTAAATATAATTGCTGAAAATCTTTAAGTCCTAGAAAAATATATTTAGGTTTAATTATTTCTAAAAAACGATTGATGACATTTACAACACCATTAAAATGGCCTTTTCTATATTTTCCACATAACTTCCTTTCGAATCTATCCAAAAAGATTTTTTTTTTAGTTTTAAAACCGTAAATATCTTTAGGAGACGGTATATATAAGTAATCTATGTTAAATTTATTTAGTTTATTAATGTCCTTATTTATATTTCTTGGGTAATTTTTATAATCATCCCTTTTATTAAATTGTTTAGGATTAACAAATATTGAAATCAATATCTTGCGCTTATATTTTAGAGATTTTTTAATTAATGACAGGTGTCCTTTATGCAAAGCGCCCATAGTAGGAATAAATGATACATTTTTTTCTTTAAAAAGCTCTTTCTGTAAGCTTTGTTTGTCTTTAAATATTTTCATTTCTTATAAGCGATGATATTAACTAATATAAGAATCATATGATAAAACAAGCAATTATTCCATTAGCGGGACTTGGCACTAGAATGTTGCCTTTATCTAGCGTTATACCAAAAGAATTATTACCAATTAATGGGAAACCTAATCTTGAATACATAATGGAAGAATGTATTGAAGCTGGTGTAAAAAAATTTATATTTATAATCTCAAAAGAAAAGAGGTCTATTAAAGACTATTTTTTCAAAGACTTACTTTACAGAAATATACTAAAAAAAAAAAAAGATAAAAGAATCTACAAAGAGTTTAAAAAAATAAAAAAATATCAAAAAATGATTAAATTTGTTTATCAAAATACGCCTAAAGGAACTGGAGACGCTGTTTTAAAATGTGAAAAATATATTAACGATGATTTTTTTTTAATGCTATTACCAGATGATTTAATCATAAACAAAAATTGCACAAAAGAAATGATAAAACTTTATAGTACTAAAAAATGTTCTGTAATAGCTACTAAAAAAGTAGATAAAAAAAGTGTTTCTAGATGGGGGATTTTGTCTGTGAAAAATAAGAAAAAAAACTATTTTCAAATTAGTGATGTTATTGAAAAACCAAGTCTACAGCACGCTCCGTCTAATTATGCGATAATTGGAAGATATATTTTATCTAAGAAAATTTTTGCTGAAATAAAAAAAATTAAGCCTGGACAAGGTGGAGAAGTACATATTACAGATGCAATTAGAAATCTTATTTACAAAGGTGAAAGATTTTTAGGTAATATTTTTAAAGGAAAATATTTAGACTGCGGAACATTAGCTGGGTATATTAAGTCTGGATTAGTAACATTCAAAGGTAGTAAATGAAATTATGCATGATAGGCACTGGGTATGTTGGCCTTGTGAGTGGAACTTGTTTTGCAGATATAGGTAATCAAGTTTATTGTGTTGATAAAGACACTGATAAAATCAAAAAACTTAATTCTGGTATATCACCTATTTATGAGCCAGGTTTAAATGAGCTGATTAAAAAAAATTCTTCTGCAAAAAGATTAGTGTTCACCACAGATTTAAAAAAAGCTGTTAGTTTATCAGATATCATTTTTATTTGCGTTGGAACACCTAATAAAAAAGGTTCCCTAAAGGTAGATTTATCTTATGTTTATAAATGCACAAAAGAAATTTTATCTCATGCAAAGACAAAAAAAATTATAGTAACTAAATCTACAGTTCCAGTTGGTACAGGTGATGAAATTGAAAAAATATTAAGAAAAAAAAAAAAATTATTTACAGTCATTTCAAATCCAGAATTTTTAAGAGAAGGAGACGCTATACGTGATTTTAGATATCCAGATAGAATTGTTGTTGGTTCCAATGAAAAAAAAGAATTAGTTAGTATGAAGAAACTATATTTACCTTTAATAAACAAAGGAGCTAAATTTTTTACAACTACGAGAAGAGGCGCAGAATTGATAAAATATGCCTCAAATGCTTTTTTGGCAACAAAAATTACATTTATAAATGAATTAGCTAATTTGTGTGAAAAAACAAATATTAATATTGAAGATATTTCATTAGGTATGGGTCTTGACTCAAGGATAGGTAGTCGATTTTTGCGAGCTGGCCCTGCTTACGGCGGTTCTTGCTTTCCTAAAGACACCAAAGGTTTAGTCTCTGTAGCTGAAAAAAGTAAAGAAAATTTATCTTTGGTCAAATCAGTAATAAAGTCTAATCAAAATAGAGTTTATCTTCTAACAAAAAGAATTCACAAAATATTAGGTAAAAATTTAAAGAATAAGAGAATAAGTTTTTTAGGTGTTACCTTTAAGCCTAATACAGATGATATGAGAGACTCAACAAGTTTGTTTATGATTCCTTATTTGATAAAAAAAGGTGCAATAATCTCATATTATGATCCATCTGGTAAAAAAAAAGAATTTAACAAATTAAAAAATTGTAATTATACAAAGAGTATTAAAGAAAATTGTTCGAGTGCTGATCTAGTCGTAATACTTACTGAGTGGGATGAGTTCAAATCTATAGATTTTAAAAAAATTATTAAAAAAAATAACTTTAAGATTTACGATTTAAGAAACTTATATACAGCAGAAGATATGAAACGAAATAGAATTAAGTATTTTTCAATAGGAAGACCTGAAACTAATTAAGTTCAAATATAGCATCAATTTCGACAGCAACACCTAGAGGTAAACTATTTACACTAACGGCAGCTCTTACATGAAGTCCGTTTATTTCTAAAATTTTAGATATAATTTCGGACGCGCCATTTATTACTTTTGGTTGATCTGTATAATTTTCGGTTGAATTAACATAACCAGTCAATTTTAAACAAGATTTAATTTTTGAAAGGTTGTTATTGCACGCTTTTTTTACCTGGGAAAGTATAGCCAAGCCACATCTTTTTGCAGCTTCATACCCTTCTTCAGTGCTTAAATCTTTTCCAAGTTTTCCTTTAATGAGTTTTCCGTTCTCATCTATAGATAGTTGTCCAGATATATATAAAAAATTTCCGCTTTGTTTGTATGCTAAATATGAGCCAACAGGATCTTTTGGCTCTGGCAAGACAAGGTTAAATTTTTTTAGATTAGTTTCAAATGTCACTTCTTAATTTTTTCAATACCTTTTTCAATTGTTCCTTCAATATTTCTTAAGCTTTGGTCTAGTGTTCTATTTTTACTACTAAATTCTTTCAGTTTTGTAACTCCTGTTCCAATTATATTACAAGAAGGTTTTAATTTTGATAGCGCTGTATCACAATTTAGCTTTTTTTCTTCGGCAGATATAATTGTTGAGATTGAAGAAATCAATATAATATATAAATATTTTTTCATTATTTTCTTTTTTTCTTTTTTTTAGATTTATCATATTCTCTTCTTTTTTCTATTAAAATTAAAGCATCTTCCATATTTAAATCATTTGGATCTTTTTCTTCAGGTATTGTTGCGTTTAAAGACTTATACTTTATATAAGGACCAAATTGGCCCTTCATAACTCTTACAGGTTTTTTATCTTCAGGATGCTCCCCAAGATCTTTAATAATGGAGGAAGAAATCCTTCCTGGTTTTGCTTCAGCAATCATTATAACTGCTCTATTAATTCCTATAGTAAAAAGTTCATCTACATTTTCTAGTCTAGCAGATTTATTTTCACATTTTAGGTAAGGACCAAACCTACCAGAATTCAAAGTAATATCTTTTCCTGTATCAGGATGTTGGCCTAAAATTTTAGGCAGAGAGCAAAGAAACTTAGCCTGTTTAAGATCAACATTATCTACCTCTATGCCTTTTGGTATAGAAACATTTTTTAGATGATCGTTTTCTTTAATTTTTTTCTTTTTTTTCTTCTTTTTTATGTTCGATTCCTCTAACTCTTTTTCATATTGCAAATATGGTCCAAATCTTCCATTTTTCAAATATATATCTTTACCAAAATCATTTTGACCTAATAATTTTGGTTCAGCTAAATTATACTGTGCTGCAGCTTTTGTTTTTGAAAGTGGGCGAGTAAATTTACATTCTGGATAATTAGAGCAACCAATAAAAGCTCCTCCTCTAAAACTATTTTTTAGACTTAATTCTCCATTAGAGCAAAGTTTACATTTTCTATCAATTAGGTCTTTACTATCTCTATCGAATATTAAAGCCCCTAAGCTTTCATTTAGCATATCGAGCACTTCACGTGTCCGTATTTCTTTAACATCACCAACATTTTTATAAAAATCTTTCCAAAAATTATTTAAAACTTCAACCCATTCAATTTTTCCACTAGTGATCTCATCTAATTGGTTTTCTAGATCAGCTGTGAAGTTATAATCAACATATTTTGAAAATAGCTTTTCTAGAAATGCTGATATTAACTTTCCTCTATCTGTAGGATGAAATCTTTTGCTTACTTGTTCAACATAGTTCCTTGTTGATAAAACTGATATTATACTTGCATAAGTAGACGGTCTGCCAATACCTAATTCCTCCATTTTTTTTACTAAACTAGCTTCAGAATATCTTGGGGGAGGGTCAGTGAAGTGTTGTTCATCATTAAGTTTAAGTATATTTACACTATCATCAATTTTTACCTCTGGTAGAATATTTTTAGCATCCTCATCTGTATCTTGTATTTCATATACTTTTAAAAACCCTTCAAATTTAATTACTGACCCAGTTGTCCTAAAATTTATTTTTTCATCCTCAGATGATATTAAAATTGTATTTCTATCAAATTCAGCAGGATTCATTTGTGATGATAATGCTCTACTCCATATTAGATCATAAAGTTTATATTGGTCAGCGTTAACATACTTTTTTATATCAGCAGGTTTACGGTTAACATCAGTAGGTCTTATAGCTTCGTGAGCTTCCTGAGCATTTTTAGCTTTTTTTCCAGTAAAATTATTTGGTTCATCAGGTAAAAATTCTTTACCAAAATTGTTTATGATTAGTTTTCTAAACTCATCAATAGCTTCTTTAGAAATATTAGTACCATCTGTTCTCATGTAAGTAATAAGTCCAGTGGTCTCTCCTTCAATATCTATTCCTTGGTATAATCTCTGTGCAATTTGCATTGTTCGTGAAGCACCAAAACCGAATTTTCCAGAAGCAGTTTGTTGAAGTGTTGATGTTGTAAATGGAGCTAATGGATTTCTTTTAAAAACTTTTGTATTCACATCTTTTATTTTAAACTTAGATTTATTTATAATATTAATAGCTATATCGATTTCTTCTTTATTTTTAAAAGTAAACCTCTCAATCTTTTTGTTTTCATATAAGCTAAGTTTTGAAGTAAATTTTTTATTCTCAATGTTTGTGAAATTAGATGTTAAAGACCAATACTCTTCAGGATTAAATAATTCAATCTCCTTTTCACGTTCAGTAATTAATTTTAAAGCAACTGATTGAACTCTACCTGCTGATTTTGAGCCTGGTAATTTTGTCCAAAGAATGGGAGAGATATTAAAACCAACTAAATAATCTAACGCTCTTCTAGCTAAATAAGCTTCGACTAAAGGCAGTTCAATTTTTCTGGGATTTTTTATTGCAGTTAAGATTGCAGATTTTGTAATTTCATTAAAAACAACTCTTTCAAGTTCTTTCCCTTTAAGTAATTTTTTTTCTTCTAAAACTTCTTTTACATGCCATGCAATAGCTTCTCCTTCACGATCAGGATCAGTAGCAAGAATAATCTTATTCGATTCCTCTGCTGCATTCGTTATTTCTTTTAAGTATTTTTTGGAAAACGTATCAATTTCCCAAAGCATAGAAAAATTTTTATCCGGATCAACCGATCCATTTTTTGAAGGAAGATCTCTAATATGTCCGTAGCTAGCTAATACTAAATAATTTTTACCTAAATATTTATTTATAGTTTTAGCTTTTGCAGGGCTTTCAACAATTACTAAATTCATTATTCTATTTTATTTTCAAATAAAATTGATTTTGTCAATTTTTATATTCAAAATTTAATAATGAACTCTATATTGTGTTGATTTATATCTTTATCTTGTTCTCTTTTGAGTTTTTGAGTCGATTTATATTTTCTTTGTGAGTGAAAATAATAATTACAAATATGATAAATAAAAAGTAACTTTGTGTCTCGTTACCTAAATAAAATGAGTAAATACAAACTACCATTGAACTTAACATAGATGATAAAGAAGAGTACCTGAATATTATTGCAATTAGCAACCAAGTTATACCAAACACAAAACCTAACATAAATGAAATCCCTAAAATAATTCCTAAATAAGTAGCGACTCCTTTTCCTCCCTTAAATTTAAGCCAGATAGGAAAAATATGTCCAATGAAACAAATTAAAGCTGATAAATGAACTAATTCATTAAAATATTTGGAAGCGATTGAAACAGAAATGTAACCTTTAAGAATATCAAATAATAAAGTAGCTGCAGCCAAAGATTTTTTTCCTGTTCTTAAAACATTTGTCGTTCCAATATTTCCTGAACCAATATTTCTAATATCTCTACCCAAGAATATTTTTGTAATTATTAATCCGAACGGAATTGATCCTAAAAAATAAGAATATATAAGTACATATAGAATATCTAAATTCATTATAGATTGAATGCCAAATGACCGTTAAGAAAAGTCATTAAAACTTTTCCTTGTAATTTTCTTCCTTCTATAGCTGTATTTTTTGATTTTGATCTTAATTTATCGGCTTGCACGGCCCATGGTGCATCTAAGTTTAAAATACAGATATCACCATCAGATCCTTTAGCTAAAGATCCTTTTTTAATTTTTAGTATCTTAGCTGGATTAATTGTAAGTGTTTCTATAATTTTATTCAGTGGAAGAGAGTTGTTGTGATACATCTCTAAAGAAAGAGGCAGTAAAGTTTCAACACCAATAGCTCCAGTTGCCGCCTGAGCAAATGGTAATCTTTTACTTTCTTCATCCTCTGGCAAGTGATCTGATACAATAACATCAATTAAGCCATCTTTTACACCTTGAACCAATGCTAATCTATCTTCTTCAAGTCTAAGTGGAGGGGATAATTTTAAAAAAGTTTTGAATTCGCCAATATCATTTTCATTTAATGCTAAATTATTTATTGAAACACCTACACTAAATTTTTTTCCATTATTTTTATTTTTTTTAATTACTTCTAATGATTGTTTCGAAGAAATTTGATTTATATGATATCTACAAGTATATTCACTTAATAAGCTTAAATCTCTTTCAACTATTATTTTTTCAGCTATCGAAGAAACTCCTTCAAGTCCGAGTCTTGTAGCAATTTCTCCATCATTAATACATGCGTTTTTAGATAAATCATAATCCTCCGCATGCTGCATTATAAGAACTCCTATGTCAGCGGCATAATCCATAATTCTAGACATCAACTCTGTGTTTTGAACAGTTCTATTAACATCAGAAAAACCTATTATCCCTCTGCTTGATAGCAAACCAAATTCTGTCATTAGTTTGCCTTCTGTTTGCTTAGTAATTGAAGCACAAGGAAAAAGGTTTATATTTGCTTTATCTCTACCTCTCCTAATTATGAAATCAACCATAGATACATTATCTATAACTGGCTTAGTATTGGGCATTGTAACAATTGATGTAACACCACCTGCTAAAGCTGCAAGACTTAATGTTCTAAAATTCTCTTTATATTCGTACCCTGGCTCTCCAACAAATGCCTTCATATCAACTAATCCTGGAATTAGGATATTTCCATCTATATCTATAATTTCAGCATCATTACTAGCATCTTTTTTTTTAATATTTTTACCAATAGCTTTTACTTTACCTTTATCATTTAAAATTAATGAACCAATCTCATCCATTTTTTGTGAAGGATCAATTATTCTTGCATTTATGAAAATTTTTTCTTTCATTTATTTACAATATTTTTTTAAACAAGCCATTCTTACTGCTACTCCTAGTTCCACTTGTTCTTTTACTAAACTTACATTTATATCGTCAGCTAACTTTGTGTCTATTTCTACGCCTCTGTTCATAGGACCTGGATGCATGATTAATGCATCTTTGCTTGCATATTTTAATTTTTCTGGAGTTAAACCATAAAATTCGTAGTACTCCCTCTTTGAAGGCAAGAATGATCCTTGCATTCTTTCATTTTGTAATCTCAACATCATAACTATGTCACAACTATCTAGACCTTTTTTCATATTTGTAAAAGATTTTACTCCCATTCTTTCGATTGACTTAGGCATTAAAGTTTTAGGTGCAATCACATTTACTTCTGCGCCTAGCATATTCATTAAATAAATGTTTGATCTTGCTACTCTTGAGTGAAGTATATCTCCGCATATAGCAATTTTTAATCCTTCAATTTTTCCTTTTCTATTAATTATAGTTAGCGCATCTAGTAATGCTTGAGTAGGGTGTTCTCTTCTGCCATCTCCAGCATTAATAACCGCACAATTAACTTTTTGTGATAACAGATTTGGAGCGCCAGAGTCTTGATGTCTGATAACAATTAAATCTGGATGCATTGCATTTAATGTCATCGCAGTATCTATTAAAGTTTCACCTTTTTTTAGAGCAGAGTTATCCATATTCATAGTCATTACATCAGCACCCAACCTTTTTCCAGCTAAGTCAAATGAACTTTGTGTTCTCGTTGATGGTTCAAAAAATAAATTAATTTGAGTTTTACCCCTTAAAACATCTAACTTTTTAGAATTACTTCTATTTAATTTAATGAAATCTTTAGCTTCATCTAAAATTTCTTTAGCTTCAATGATTGATAGATTTTGAATACCTAGTAGATGTTTAGGGGAGTTTTTAATAGCTGTATTGTTTTTCTTAACTGCCATTAAAATCAACTCTATAGGCGTTTTATGGTATCAGATCAAGTATTTTTTTTAACTAAATAGTCTAGAACGCCTTGCAGTATAAACTGAGCAGAATTTTGATCTAATTTACTCACTCTTTTAGTGGTATTAGATGCTAAATCACTAGATAAATTAAAAGCTCCCTGGCTTGACAGTCTTTCATCCCATAAAGTGACATTTTCAGTAATATCTTTTGATAGATTAATAGCTAAGTCTTTAGCCGATTGAGATGATTGACTAGATGATCCATCCATGTTTATTGGATTTCCTATAACTATTCCCTTTATTTGATTTTCATCAACTATTTTTTTAATTTCTTTTAGAAATTCAGAATATCTATCTCTCAGAATAGTAGTATAGGGAGTTGCTATAATTTTATTCTCGTCAGAAATAGCTATACCAACCCTTTTTTTTCCAGGGTCAATTCCCATTAACCTAGACTTTTTCTCAAGTTTTTTCTTAAAATCTTCTATATCCAGCATGTTTATGTTATATTTTTTTATATTAATTTCCTATAAAATTAACATAATTCACTAATGTCTATAGATAAAGATAAAATTAAACATGTTAGCAAACTAGCTAGAATTTCGATTGATGAAAAGAAAATTGATAGTTTGACTAAAGATCTATCTTCAATCTTTAAGTTTATAGAGCAACTTAATGAGTTAAATACAGATAAAGTTGAGCCACTCTCATCAATATTAAATGAGCCATTAAGATCTAGAGAAGATAAAATTGATGATGGAAAAATAAGAGACAAAATATTGGAAAATTCACCAAAAAAAAATGAAGAATTTTTTGTTGTTCCAAAGGTAATAGAATAATGTCAGATATAACAAAAAAAAGTTTAACCGAAATAATTGGATTAATAAAAAAAAAAGAGATTAAATCTGTAGAAGTGACCACATCATTTATAGATAATATTAAGAATGATAAAAAATTAAATTCTTTTATTACTAATTGCAATGAACAAGCATTAGAAAAAGCAAAAAGTTTTGACAAAAACCCTAAACTTGACCAATTATTACCTGGAGTTCCAATAGCCGTTAAAGATTTATTTTGTACAAATGGAACTAAAACAACTGCAGGAAGTAAAATGTTGGAAAATTTTATTCCTAATTACGAGTCTACTATTACAAATAATCTATGGAAAGAAGGGGCATTTTTATTAGGTAAGTTAAATTGTGATGAGTATGCGATGGGGTCTTCTAATGAAACAAGTTTTTTTGGAAATGTAATGAATCCAATTGCAGAAAATACCGTTCCCGGTGGATCATCAGGTGGATCTGCTAGCGCATTAGCAGCAAACCTTACTCCAACAACAATTGGAACTGACACTGGTGGATCAATAAGACAACCAGCTTCATTTACGGGTACTGTCGGTTTAAAACCAACTTATGGTTTATGTTCCAGATGGGGTATTGTAGCTTTTGCATCATCTCTTGACCAAGCAGGCCCGATGACAAAAACAGTTGAAGATTCTGCTTTAATGCTAGAAGCAATGTCTGGATTTGATAAAAAAGACTCAACATCAATAAATAAAAAAAAAGAAAAATATTCTAAAAATTTAACAGATAATATTAAGGGTCTTAAGATTGGCATACCTAAAGAATATCGAGTTGACGGTATGCCTAAAGAGATAGACCTTCTGTGGGAAAATGGAAAATCTTTATTAAAGGATGCTGGTGCAGAAATTATTGATATTTCATTACCAAACACAAAGTATGCGTTACCAACGTATTATATTGTAGCTCCTGCTGAGGCGTCTTCAAATTTAGCTAGATATGATGGTGTAAAATATGGTTTCAGATCATCTAAAGGAAATAATCTTATAGAGATGTACGAAAATACAAGATCAGAAGGATTTGGGGATGAAGTAAAAAGAAGAATTTTAATTGGAACCTATGTTCTTTCGTCAGGTTATTATGATGCTTATTACATTAAAGCTCAAAAAGTTAGACAACTGATTAAAAATGATTTTGATCAGTCCTTTAAAAAAGTTGATGCAATATTAACACCCTCAACGCCAAGTGCAGCCTTTAAGATTGGTGAAAAGAAAAATGATCCTATATCAATGTATCTGAATGATATTTTTACAGTTCCAGTTAACTTAGCAGGAATACCAGCAATTTCTATACCGGCAGGTTTTGATAAAAGCAAGTATCCGTTAGGGCTACAATTAATAGGCAATACTTTAGAGGAACAAAAATTATTAAATATTGCTTTTGCAGCAGAGAAAAAAATAAATTTTAAGCAAGATTTAAATAAATGGTGGGAAAAATAATGAGTAAAGAAAATAATAAATATTTAATTGAGGGTGAAAAGGGAAAATGGGAAGTTGTAATTGGTCTTGAGGTTCATGCTCAAGTAATATCAAATTCAAAACTTTTTTCAGGATCGTCAACTAAATTTGGCGCAGATCCTAACACACAAGTAAGTTTAGTAGACTCTGCTTTTCCTGGAATGCTTCCTGTAATTAATGAGTATTGTATAAAGCAAGCAGTTAAAACTGGACTTGGGTTGAATGCAAAAATAAATTTGTCTTCAGTTTTTGATAGAAAAAATTATTTTTATGCAGATTTGCCTCAAGGATATCAAATTTCTCAATTCAAACATCCAATAGTAGGAGAAGGTGAGATAACATTGGATTTACCTAACGGTAGTAAAAAAGTTGGTATAGAAAGATTACATCTCGAGCAAGATGCAGGAAAAAGTATTCACGATTTAGATCCTAGCAATACTTTTGTAGATTTAAACAGATCAGGTGTGGCTCTGATGGAGATTGTAAGCAAACCTGACATGAGATCCCCTGATGAAGTAAATGCATATGTAAAAAAACTTAGATCAATTATGAGGTATCTAGGTACTTGTGACGGTAATATGCAGGAAGGTTCATTGAGAGCAGATGTTAATGTTTCTGTTAGAAAAGAAGGAGATAAAAATTTAGGTACTAGGTGCGAGATTAAAAATGTTAATTCAATTAAATTTATGCAAATGGCTATAACTTATGAAGCTCAGAGACAAGTTGAATTATTAGAGTCTGGTAAAACAATTGATCAAGAAACTAGATTATTTGATACAAAAAAAAATGAGACTAGGTCAATGAGATCAAAAGAAGATGCTCATGATTATAGGTATTTTCCTGATCCAGACTTGCTTCCTTTAAGCTTAGATAAGGAATTAATAGAAAAAATTAAGAGAGATTTACCTGAACTTCCTGATCAAAAAAAAGAACGATTTATAAAAGATTATTCATTAAGTGCATACGAATCAAACATATTAGTTTCAGAAAAAGAAATATCAGATTATTTTGAAGAAGTTGTTAAAACATCAGATATTAAATTAGCTAAAAATTGGATTATGGGAGATTTTTTTGCATCATTAAACGAAAAAAATATTTCGATTTCAGAGTCACCTGTAACTGCAAAAAAAATGGCTCAGCTAATTGACTCTATTAGCTCAGGTACAATTTCAGGAAGAACAGCCAAAGAAGTGTTTGAAGTAATGAAAGAAACGGGTGAAGAACCAAATAAAATAATTGAAAGCAAAGGGCTACAACAGAAAAGTGACCCTAAAGAATTGGAAAGTATAATTGATAAAGTGATATTAGAAAATAATGATAAGGTTGAACAATATAAATCTGGAAAAGATAAATTATTTGGTTTTTTTGTTGGGCAAGTTATGAAAGTTTCAAGTGGTAAGGCTAATCCTCAATTAGTTAACGATATTCTTAAAAAAAAACTTAAATAATAATGGGTAAGGACCTTGATATTAATAATAAAATACAAAATTATATCCAAAATTTAAGCCTACCTCTTCATCCTATTCAAAAAGAAATAATTGCCTACAACGAAAAGCTTGGTGATATTAAGAGAATGCAGATTTCCGTTTCACAATGTCATTTTCTTCATTTGATGATTAAAATTTGTAACGCAAAAAATATTCTTGAAATAGGGACTTTTACAGGACTGAGCACACTATCAATGTCTCTAGCTCTACCTGCTAATGGTTTTATAATAGCTTTAGATAAGAATTCAGATACAAATAAAGTTGCTTTAGATTTTTTTAATAAAGCTAATCAAAATAAAAAGATTAAAACTATTGTAAAACCAGCCTTAGAATCACTTAATGACATGAAAAAAGAAAATATTTTTTTTGATATTGTATTTATAGATGCCGATAAGATTAATTATACCAATTACTATGAAAGTGTAATTAAATTAGTTAAGAAAGATAGTTTAATTATAATAGATAATGTTTTGTGGCATGGAGAAGTTGTTGATGAAAATAATAACGATAAATTTACAAATATTATTAGAGAATTTAACAAACATGTAAAAAATGATAATAGAGTTGAACAAATGATCTTACCCATTGGTGATGGTTTAACAGTTTGTAGAAAGCTTTGATGTTTACAATTTTAGGTTTTTATAAATTTAAAAAATTAGATAAGCTAAATAAAAAAAAAATTTTTTTTCAAAAGTATTTTATTGAAAACTACATTAAAGGAACTTTAATAATATCAAAGGAAGGTATTAATGGAACAATTTCAGGTAAATCTAGAAATATTTCTTATATTAATAAGAAGATTAAATCTCTTTTAAAATTTAGTAAATTTGATAGTGAAAATATTTCTAAGAGTCATTTTCAGCCATTTCACAGACCCAAGGTCAAGATAAAAAAAGAAGTTGTGCCTATGGGTTTAAAAATCTTACCTAAAGCAAAAAAAATTAATCATCTAACCCCATCTAAATGGAACATTCTTATAAAAAAAAAAAACACTCTTGTATTAGATGCCAGAAAACCTTTTGAATATGAAGTCGGTACTTTCAAAAAAGCTATTAATCCTAAGGTTAAACATTTTAGAGAATTTCCTAAATACTTAAATAAATTAGATAAAAAAAAACCTGTTGCCATGTTTTGTACTGGCGGGATTAGATGTGAAAAGGCTTCGGTATATTTAAACCAAAAAGGTTTTAAAAATGTATTTCAATTAAAAGGAGGAATCTTAAATTATCTTAAAAACACAAATAACAAAGATAGTTTGTGGAAAGGTGAGTGCTTTGTGTTTGATAATAGAGTTTCTGTTAAACACAATCTTTCTGTAGGTTCATATACTATTTGTAGCGGTTGTAGAAAACCCATCTCACCAAAAGAAAAAAATTCGAAAAAATATGAAACAGGAGTTTCTTGTCCTAGATGTTATGACACACTAACTAACACACAGAAAACTAGATTTAGAATGAGACAAAAGCAGATTATGCTTGCCAAGAAAGCTGGAAGAAAGCATATATTCCAAAAAGAATTTAAATAGGTAAAAATTGTCTAAAAAATTAAATTTAACAAAAGATCCAATATGGCATTTACTAAGAAAGGTAACTATTCCTGCTAGTGTAGGGTCGTTATTTCAAACTTTTTATAATTTAGTAGATACTTGGTTTGCTGGCAGAATATCCGCAGAAGCTATAGGTGCGATTGCCAAATCTTTTCCAATATATTTTGTAATAATAGCAGTAGGCGTTGGTATTGGTGCAGCAACAAACGCAAGTATTGGCAATTTTCTTGGTGAAAAAAAAATTAACAAAGCTTCACTGTTTGTTGCTCAATCAATTGTTTTTGCAATTGTAATTTCTGTCATTGTTACTTTATTTGGTCTTAATGCTTCAAACTTTCTATTAACTGTAATGGGCTCTGATACAGCAAGTATAATTTTAACTAGAGAATATTTAGATATTATTTTTTATGGAACTTTTATTGTAATGATTCAAATTTCTTTAAATGGAACTTTAAATGCTCAAGGTGATACAAAAAGTTATAGAAATGTTTTAATTTTCAGTTTCTTTTTAAATATAATTTTAAATCCTATATTCATTTGGGGATATGGTTTTATTCCAGCTTTTGGAATTAGCGGTCTTGCAATAGCTACAGTAATTTCTCAATCAATAGGAACTGTTTATTTAGCTTACAAAATTAATTCATGTAAATTAAGAAAGTACTTATATATTCAATGCTTTATTCCCAGATTTGATTTGCTGCGAGATTTATTATCCCAAGCGGTACCTATAATGTTTAGCATGTTATTTATAGGCGTTGGTATTTTCAACATTTTATATTTCATAGGTCAATTTGGTGAGCTAGCAACTGCTGGATATGGTGCCGCTTTAAGAGTCGAACAAGTTTTTTTATTACCAGTCATTGGTTTAAACACAGCTGTTCTTTCTATTGGCGGTCAAAATTTCGGAGCAAAAGAATATTTAAGAATAAAAGAGTTATATTCTAAAGCTCTTTTGTTTGGATGTTCATTCATGGTTGCTGCAGGAATAATTTTATTTTTTGGTGCAGAATTTTTTGTTTCTCAATTTACAAATAATTCCGAGGCAATATATCATGGAGCTATTTATCTTAAGATTGCTGCTTTGATAGGACCGATCTATCCTGTATTTTTTATTACTACTGCAGTATTTCAAGCTCTTAAAAAATCGATTTATAGTCTTTATTTAAGTATTCTTCGACTGACAGCATTACCTTTCTTGTCTTTATGGTATGTGATTAATATTCGAGGAGGTGATTATAACGATATTTTTTATACTATAATGGCTACAAATTGGATAATGGGATTGGCTGTTTTATCATTTATTCCTTTTTTTTTCAGGAAAAAATTTAAACTAAGTTTTAAAAAATTATTTGTATTTTAATCTATTCTCAAGTTTTCTTACAAAATATGAAACAATAAGAATTAATGCTAAATATTCAAAAATTAAAAAAGTATAAATTTCAAGGGGTCTATAAGTAGTAGTCACTAACTCATTTGCTTTTCTAGTTAAATCAGCTATTCCTATAATTGAAACTAGTGAGGACATTTTTAAAACATAAACAAATTGATTTCCTAAAGCTGGTAAAACAACTTTAATTGCCTGAGGTAGAATTACAAATCTCATCTTTTTCCAAAAATTCATTCCTAAAGATCCCGCAACTTCATGCTGACCTTTATTAATTGAGTTTATTCCTGCTCTAAATATTTCAGCTTGAAAAGCACTCTCACTAATTGTTAGAGCAATAATACCAGATACAAAAGGTGAAAAACTTATTCCCATCATAATAGGCAAACCATAATAAATCCAAAGTATTAAAACTAGTAATGGAATAGCTCGGATTATTTCAACATAAGCAATATTAAAATAACTTAAAAGTTTATTGTTGGAGAGAGAAGGTAGTGCAACAATTAATCCAATTATCATTGCTAGAATTATTGATATTACAGAAATATAAATTGTAGTAGTAATTCCACTAATTAAAAACTTTAAATTAGTTAGACCCTCGACATTATTAGGACTTAATACATACCAACCCCATTCGTAGTCTGCGCTACAACTTTGTAAAAATAATAATAAAACGAAATATTTAATAAACTTCACAGATTAATCATATTGGTTAATTGAAGTTATTTAAACTTAAATTATAGACTTTTTAGATTATATTTAGCTAATAAAGACTTGAAAAAACCTGAAGCTTTTTTTTCTTTAATCCATTTACTAACATAATTATTCCAAGCTTTGTCTTTCTTAGGAACCATCATTGCTAAAAAGGCTGGATTTTTTTCACCATCGTTAACTATTGTTAACTGAGGATATTTGATAACTAACTTATTCGCTTCAGTAGAACTTGTTATATTTCCGTCAGCTCTTCCAGCAAGAACTTCTTGGAAATCTCTAGCAGGTGCTTCAACTGACTTTAATTTAGATTTTGGAAAAAATTCTTTTGCTTTTTCCTCTTGAGATGTTCCTAGTGTAGTAGCGATTATAACGTCTTTATTATTTAAAGATTTCCATGTTGAAAATTTTTTTGAATTTTTTTTAAGAACTAGTGGGACAGTTCCATATTTATAGTAAGTTTCTGTAAAACCAGCCACTTCAGCTCTTTTAGGTGTCTTAGTTACACTAGTTGAAATATCATATCTGTCAGCGGTAATTCCTGCTACTATTGTTTTCCATTCTGCAGGAACAAATTTTACCTTAACCCCCATGTCTTTTGCTAATTCTCTCATTACATCAATATCAAATCCCTTATATTTATTAGTAGCTGGATCTTTCATTGACATTGGATCCCAATCTCCAGTTGTTCCAACTCTCAGTTCACCATTTTTTTTGATTGATTGTAATTTTGACTCAGCGTTTGCTACATTTGATATAATTAGTAATGATAATATTGCTAAAATTTTTTTCATTTTCACTTTTACTTTTTTTTTAAAATTAAATCTAAACGCATATTGACCCAACTAATGACTTGACTGTTGGTATTAATTTAGACTATAAAGAACAAAACAAGAACATTATGAAGTTAACAATACCATTTTATTTGCATAAAGTAGGGGCTGGATTTCCTTCTCCAGCAACAGACTATATTGAAGACGACATAGATCTAAACTCACATCTTATAACAAACGCTCCGGCTACATTTATAATAAGAGTACAAGGCAAGTCCATGGTGAACGTTGGAATTTATGATGGAGACTTATTAATTGTAGACAAGAGCATAGATCCACGAAATTTTTCAACTGTAATAGTAAATATAAATGAAGAACTTGTTGTAAAAACTTTAATCAAGGAAAAAGGAGTTAGTTATCTTACCTCTGGATCAAAAAATATATTAGATAAAATTAATCTTGCAGAAAATCCAGAAATAGTAGTTTGGGGAGTAGTAACCTATGTCATACATAAACAGCAGTAAAAAAAAAAAAAGTTGCATTAATAGATTGTAATTCATTTTATGTTTCTTGCGAGAGATTATTTAATCCAAAAATAAATAACAAACCTACCGTTGTACTTTCAAATAATGATGGATGTGTAATTTCAAGATCTACTGAAGCAAAAAAAATTGGGATTAAGATGGGAGAACCATATTTCAAAGTAAAAGAGCTAGTTAAAAAAAATAATGTACATATTTTTTCTTCTAACTATGCCTTGTATGGAGACATTTCAAGAAGAGTGATGAAAACATTAAAATCTTTTTCAGATAAAATTGAAATTTATTCAATAGACGAAGCATTTGTTGATTTATCCCATATAGAAGAAAAAGAAGTAGAAAATTATGGAAAACAAATAAGAGAAAGGATTTTAAAATGGACGGGTATACCAACAAGTGTTGGCATCTCAAATACAAAAACTTTAAGTAAAGTTGCAAATCATTTAGCTAAAAAAAATAAAACTGGAGTTATATATTTGAAAGAAAATATTGATGAAACTTTAAAAGATTTCCATATCACAGATATCTGGGGAGTTGGAAAACAATTATCAAAATTATATATCAAAAATGGAATAGATACAGCTTATAAACTTAAAAATATTTCTAATACTTGGGTTAAAAAAAGTACAAATGTTCTTGGCGCAAAAACTGTAATGGAGCTAAGAGGCATTACTTGTATTAATTTAGAAACACATGAACTAAAAAGAAAAAGCTGCTGCGTCTCTAGGTCATTTGGAAAAAAAGTCGAAAGTTTAGAGAAGTTACAAGAGTCTATTACCATACACTGTTTAAATGCAGCTGAAAAAATTAGAAACGATAATCAAACAACAAGATCAATAACGATCTATATTAGAACAAGCCCTTTCGATAAAAATAGAAAATATTATTCAAATTCTATAACTTTAGACTTGCCTGTTGCTACCAGTAATAGTTTAGAGATAGTAAAATCAGCAATTAACGGATTAAAAAAGATATATAAATATGGATATTTTTATCAAAAAGCTGGAATTATTTTATCCAAATTAAGAGAAGCAAGTGAAAATGAGTTTAATTTATTAGCACCAATTATGGAAAGTAAATCAGAGACATTAATGAAGGCAATAGATTTTACAAATGCTAAGTATGGAAGAAACGCTATCAGCATAGCTCAAGCAGGAATTAATAACAGCTGGAAAATGAAAAGAGAACATTCTTCAAAAATAGATACAGCTTCATTTGACTCTTTGCCGAAAGTTAGTATATAGATATTAGCAACGGGGTGTCTAAAAGACTGAGATTATACCCGAAGAACCTGGCCGGTAATTCAGTAAGGGAAAAAAATGGAAAAAGCATACATTTCAATACAAGCATCATTAACAGTAACGATTATAGTAGGTCTTTTTTTTATAGGACTTGGCTATTTTAATTCTAAAAAAGCAACTAATAATAAAAATTATATTGTTGGTGATAGAGATGAAAATACATTCTCACTGACTGCTAGTTTAACCGCATCAGCCCTTGGAGCATGGATTCTGTTTGGGCCAGCATCAGCAGCAACTTGGGGTGGAATAGGAGCTGTAATTGGTTATGCCCTAGGAACAGCAGCACCAATGTTATTATTGTACAATTTTGGCCCAAAGATAAGAAAAGAATTTCCCAATGGATTAACACTAACTGAATTTATTAAGAAAAGATTTGGAGTAGGAATACTGAAAATAAGTTTATTTTTAATACTATTTTATTTAACAATTTTTTTAATTGCTGAGGTTACTGCAATAGCATCTTTATTAAATTTTATATCTCAAGTACCATTATGGATTACGGCAGGCATTACTTTAACAATCTGCTTACTTTATATATTAAGAGGTGGATTTAAACTTTCAATTATTACTGATAAATATCAATTTAGTTTCGTTATGGTAATTATTTTAGCATCAGTTTTTATAATTTTAGGAAACATAAATTTATCAAGTTATGAATTAATTAAAAATAATTCTCCTAATTTAATTGATAAAAATTATCTACCTAATTATACAGCTGGATTAACTTTTTTTATTGCCGTAGCAGCAACAAATTTGTTCCATCAAGGAAACTGGCAAAGAGTTTTTTCTGCAAAAAATAATTCTATTTTGAAATCAAGTTTAATTTATTCATCAATTATTATTTTTTTTATTGTTTTTTGGATGGGTTATTCAGGTTTAATATCCTACTCATTAAATTCAAAAGTAATACCTGATTTAGCTTTCTTCGATCTGATACTTAATAATAAAAATTCTCTTATAATAATAGGTATATTGATTCTAGCAATGTCTTTGACTTTAAGTACGATCGACACATTAATTAATGCTATTTCAAGTTTAATTATTGTCAATGGAAAACAAATCAATAAATCTTTAATTGGTAAAGAAGTTAAAAATAAAGCAAATTTAATAATTTTATTATTAAGTATAATAGTTTTTGCTTTAGCGTCCAAAGGTTATAGTATTTTATATTTATTTTTATTAGCTGATTTATTATGTTGTGCGGCTGTAATAACTATATTTTACGGTTTTTTTAATAAGAAAGTTAATTCAAATTTGGCAATGTCATCTATTTTTTGTAGCCTTATAATTGGTTTGCTTTTTTTTCCAAGTATGGATTTTCAAAGCAGTATTTTAGTTGGAAATTTAATGTCGAAAAATTTATTTAGTACTTTAATAACAGGAAATTTGTTATTTATCTCTTTTGCTGTTTCTATCATTGTTCCTTTAATAATGATGCTGATTTATTCTTTACGCAATTCATTTAAATAAAGAATCACAGCTATCCAAATAAATAAAAAGGAAATTAACTTATCTAATACTAAAGGTTCGTTAAAATAATATATTCCTAAAAAAAATTGTGCCGTAGGTGTTAAAAAAAAAATCATACTAGCCGGGCCTATACCTATAAGTTCAAAACCTTTTGTATACCAAAAAAGAGGTATTAAAGTCATAAGTCCTGCCCAGAATAAATAAAAGGATAAAACAGGTTCATTAAACGAAAAAATGTTTGTATTATTTTTAATTAAAAAAATAAAAAGGCATAAAGCTATTGGTGTAATTAGTAATGTCTCAATTAACAAACCTATATCTGTTGAAACTTTAATTTTTTTTCTAATTAGAGTATATAAACTAAAAGTAACAGCTACGGTTATTCCAATCCAAGGAATTTCGCCTAGTTTCACTAACAGATAAATCAAAGCTATTACTACTAAAAGAACAGATATAATCTTATTTTTATTATATCTTTCTTTTAAAAAAGTAATTCCAAAAAAAACACTTAAAATTGGAAAAATATAATAACCTAAAGCCGAGTCTAGTAGATTGTTTGTTTTAACTGCGTATAACCAAGTAAACCAATTAATCGAAACCAGAAGACCTGTAATAAGTAAAATAAAAATATTAATTCTATTATCTATAATTTTATTGAATTCGCTCCATTTAGAATAATATGAGGTAGTAACAACTAATAATAAAGCAGTCCAAATAGTCCTATGTATTGTTAGCTCTAATGGTGAGGCAAAAGAAACAAATTTAAAATATAAAACACCTATTACACCCCACCAAAGTGATGCAGCAACTGTAAATAATGAGCCTTTAAATAAATTTTTCTTCATTTGACCATTTTTTTGATTGATTTATAAGGTAGTTGTTTAATAATTAGTACTAAATAAACTTGGTTAATTTGGAAGAGTGGGTGAGCGGTTGAAACCAGTTGGTTGCTAACTAACCGTACGAGTAAAATCGTACCGAGAGTTCGAATCTCTCCTCTTCCGCCAAAATTATTTAAAAAAACTATCTATTTGGACTGGTTCTTTGCTTAACATATATTTATAGACGTTAATATTTTCTAACACTCTCTGCACATAGTTTCTAGTTTCTTTAAATCTTATGAGCTCTATCCAATTAACATAAGATAATTTTCCTTTTGATGGATCTCCATTAACTCTCCTCCAGGTTTTAACTCTATTAGGTCCAGCGTTATAAGCTGCTATTGCAAATGGATAAACTCCATTATAATTTTCAATTAATGAGTTAAAATAATAAGAACCTAGCTTAATGTTATATTCTGGATCTTGAGTTAATTTACTAATACTATACGGAAGCTTAGCTTGTTTTGCTACAATTTTAGCCGTGTATTTCATTAACTGCATCATGCCTCTTGCTCCAGCCCAGCTATTAGCTTTAGAGTCAAACTCACTTTCTTGTCTTATTATAGCTAGAACAACTTCTGAGTTTGGCATAGTTTTATTGTTAATCTTTTTAGGTGTATTTATTATGGGATAATTATATTTATTAAAAAATCTTTTCTCATATGAAGCTTGTTTAGATATTTGAATTGCAAAATCATATCTTCCAACCTCAGTAGATAACTTTGCTGCTAAAACCTCACTACCTTTTTCTACATTTAAAGTTGCTAAATGCTTCAATATATCTTTTGAGTATTTAGTAGCATCTAACTCTTTGAGTAATATTACGTGATTTATTAGCCTGTTTTTATTAAATTCTTTTTCGTATTCTTTATCAAATGAAGATTGATCAAATAACTCAAAATTTTCTCCTGGTTTTATTTCATTAAATGAAAGTTGACCATAATAAGTCATTGGGAATTTAGCTCCTTCAGAAAAGTATTTCTTAGCCATTTCAATATTACCTAATTCTTTATACGCTGTTCCAAGCCAAAAGGCACCTCTCGCTAAACTAATTGGATAACCAACATTGTTATAAAAATTTTCAAAATGGTTAATTGCATATTCTGCAGAATTTAAAAAAGATAAAGCTATCCAGCCAGAGAGCCACTCTGCTTCAGCAAAAGATGGTCCAGAAGATAAAGAATGTTCACTGGATATTTTATAAGCAGTTTTGTATCTTTTTTTGTAAATTAATGATCTGGCGACACTTTTTCTTTGTTCCCACCATAAATCTGGTCTGATCATTTGTCTTTCTGTTTTATTTGCATTTTTATATAAAATTTCTAAGGATCCTTCTAATCTTCCTCTTCTATTTCTCCATCTTAATCTGTCAAATTCTAATCCAGGATCTTTCTTAAGATGGTCAGGAACTTTAGCTATAGCATTGTCCACCCCATAAGAATTACTCATTAGTATTTGTCTTGCATTATAAAGTGCTCTTTCATCTTTAGGCAAATATTTAAGCATTCTTTTTAAATCCCAATATTTTTTTTCCCAAGCTAAGTAATCAGCTCTTTTTAAATGATCGTCTGATGTTAGAAACTTTTTAAATTTAGCTCTATAATATCCTAGATCATTTTTCCTTATTTCTGCACTAATCCATCCATCTTTTATTAATTTTTCTACCTCAATAGTTTTTCCTTGCTCTAAAAAAGCTTCAGCCAATTTAATTTTACCCAACCCTCCTAATGGAGGATTCTTTTGAAACCAATTAATTACTGATGTAGGTGAGCTATTTTTTAAATATATTTTTTGTTCTGCAAGATATTTAATTCTGTTAATTCTTGGATAATCTGAATTTCTTTCTATAAATTTTTTGTAATCGGTAAATGAAGCTGAATTACCTGTAGTTTTTAAATACATCCATGTAATTAAAGTTCTAAAATCCCTATCTTTAACTTTTTCAGCACTTTTAACTGCACTATTCCATTTACGAGATTTTATAAACTTAATTGTCTCTTTAGCTTTAGAAAAATCCTTTGCGTTTAAAATTGATGATTTTTTTACCGTTTTAGCCGATGGCTTAAATGTAGCAGGCTTTTTTTTGGGATATAAAAAAACAACTTTTTCTTTAATTGATTCATTAATTTTTTTTATTTTTTTTTCTTTAACAATAATTTCTTCTGAATCTTTTTTTTTTAATATTGGTTTTTTTTGAGGTAAATTAATAGCTTCCTCAAAAATAACTTTTTTTTGAATTTTTTTAAAAATTGGTGGTTTTTTAGCTGGTAAAATGAATTCATTTTCTGAATAGGCTTTATTAGTTATTAAAAAAAATAATAAAAATACTAGACTAATTAATTTATAAGGCATAAGTTAAAATTAATTACCTTATATTGTTTTATGCTTAAAGGATCAATTGTAGCCTTAATTACACCATTCGAAAATAACACCCTAAATGAGGATGTTTATAGTGAATTAATTCATTATCACTTAAATAATGGAACAAATGGTATTGTTCCTGGTGGTACAACAGGAGAGTCACCAACTTTATCCCATGATGAACATAAAAAGATTATTAAAATAGCTGTTAAAGAATGTAAGGGAAAAATTCCTGTGGTTGCAGGTACTGGATCAAATTCAACTTCAGAAGCTGTTGAATTATCTAGATATGCGGAAGATGCAGGGTCTGATGCATTGCTCGTTGTTACTCCTTATTATAATAAACCAACACAAGAAGGTTTGTATCAACATTATAAAAAAATTAATGACAATGTAGGCATTCCTATTATTATTTATAATATTCCTTCTCGATCTGTAATTGATATGTCAGTAGAAACAATGAGTAGATTATATGAATTAAAAAATATTGTGGGAGTGAAAGATGCCACTGGTGATCTTAATAGGGTAAATCTCCAATTAAAAAAAATGGGAAAAGAATTTATTCAATTAACAGGCAATGATGATAATGCACTTGAGTTTAATAAAAGAGGAGGAGTTGGTTCTATAAGCGTAACTGCTAATATTGCTGCACAACTCTGTTCTGACTTTCAAAATTCGTGTAGAAATGGATTTAAAGATTCGATTAATCTAGATAAAATTTTGCAACCAGTCCACGAAGCTATGTTTATAGAAAGCAATCCTTCTCCTGTAAAATATGCTGCTTCATTATTAGGGTTGTGTAAACCTGATGTAAGATTACCATTAGTTCAAGTTACAGAAGATACTAAAAAAAAAATATCAGAAACTCTTAAAGTTGCTAAATTACTTTAATGATTAAAAGAACAGTCCCCGGTCAAAAAATTATTTGTTTAAATAGAAAAGCTAGTTTTAATTATTTTTTTACTGAAATATTAGAAGCAGGAATTTCATTAAAAGGATCTGAAGTAAAATCTTTAAGGGATGGCAAAGGCAGTATTGCAGACTCATACGCTATTGATAATAATGGAGAACTATTTTTGATAAATTCTCACATACCTTTGTACAGACAATCTTCTTATAATAATCATAACCCTAAAGCAGATAGAAAACTTCTTTTAAAGAAAAAAGAAATAAACAAATTAATTGGAAGAATTAACCAAGATGGATTAACAATTGTACCAACTAAAATGTATTTTAATAAAGGAAAAGTCAAAATTGAAATAGCTGTAGCGAAAGGTAAAAAACTTTATGATAAGAGACAAGTAAAAAAGACAAGAGATTGGAATAGAGAAAAAGCCAGATTGTTAAGCAAAAATAATAAATGATACATCTTAATATCGGTTCAAATTTAAATTCAAAATACGGTTCAAAATTTAAAAATATTTCAATTGCAATTGATTTATTAATTGAGTCTAAAGTAAAGGTGAAAAAAATTTCAAGCTTTTATGAAACACCTTCATATCCAAATAAGAAACTTCCTAAATTTGCAAATATTGGTTTAATTGTCGATTACAATTTCGATCACAATAAATTAATAAAAGAAATTTCATTAATCGAGAAAAAGATTGGTAGAGTTAAAACAAGTAAAAATGAACCAAGAGTTTGTGATATAGATATCATTGATTATAATAACTATATATACTCGACTAATGCGCTCCAGATTCCTCATCCAAGAGCTCATATTCGTAATTTTGTACTTTATCCAATTAAAGAGATTGATCCTAAATGGGTTCATCCAGTTTTAAAGAAAAATGTTGAATTTCTAATTAATGGATTGGGACAAAATTCAAGGATTGAGATTACAAGATTACGTAAAAGTGTTATTATCAAAGTATGATAAATAATATTGAATTAATTGACAAGATAAAGTCATATAATAAATTTTTAAATTCTGAGTCTTTAAATAAAGCTTTTAATTTTGCATTAGATGCTCATCAAAATCAAAAAAGAGATGAAGGAGTTCCGTATATTATTCATCCTGTCGCTGTTGCAAATATCTTAACAGATTTAAAACTGGATAGCGCAACCATAACTACTGGTCTATTACATGATACTATTGAAGATACAAACGTAACTTATGATACTGTTAAAAAAGAATTTGGCGAAGAGGTAGCAAATCTTGTAGACGGAGTAACTAAAATATCAGCTTTAGAGGATAAAGTTACTAGTAATTCAAAAGCTGAAAACTTTAGAAAGCTTATATTAGCCACATCAAAAGATATAAGAGTTTTATTAGTTAAGTTAGCAGACAGGCTACATAATATGCGTACAATAAATTTTTTAAAAGATAAAGAAAAAATTATTAGAAAGGCAAAAGAAACGATGGAAATTTATGCTCCATTAGCAGATCGAATGGGAATGAATCGAATTAGAGATGAATTAGAAGATCTTTCATTCTCTGTTTTAAATAAACCTGCAAGAAATCTTATTCTAGATAGACTAAAATTTATTAAAAGTAATAGAGAAGATACTTTTAAGTTAATCGCCGCAGAATTAATTGAATTATTAAAGATTAATGGAATAAATGCTAAAATTACTGGAAGAGAAAAAACACCTTTTTCTATTTGGAGAAAGATTCAAAGCAAAAAAATTTCCTTAGAGCAGCTTACTGATATTATTGGTTTTAGAATTTTAGTTGATAATATAGAAGAATGTTACAAAACATTAGGAATTTTTCATAGCAAATTCTCAACAATACCTGGAAAATTTAAAGATTATATTTCAACACCGAAAATTAACAAATATCAATCTATACATACTTCTGTAATAGGGCCTATGAAAAATAGAATTGAGATACAAATAAGAACGAGTGAAATGAATGAATTTGCTGAAAGAGGAATTGCTTCTCATTGGAAGTACAAATCTTCTGAAAAATTTTCTGAATTGTCATGGAAAGAATATGATTGGTTAAGAGATTTAGTGGAAATTATTGAAACTGGAAACAGTCCTGAACACTATTATGAGTTTACAAAACTTCAAATGTTTCAAGAAAATGTTTTTTGTTTTACCCCAAAAGGTGCAGTAATTAAATTACCTAGAAATGCGACACCTATAGACTTTGCCTATGCAGTTCATACTAAAATTGGCGATAGTGCAATTAGTTGTAGAATTAATGGCCGTGAAAGTTCATTACAAGCAGGTTTAAAAAATGGAGATATAATTAAAGTTATTACTTCGAAAAATGCTTCTCCTTCTCTTCATTGGTTATCTTCTGCAAATACTGGAAAAGCGCGAGCTTCTATTAGAAGATATTGGCAAGATAAATCAGTAAAAAATTTAAAAGATAAAGAAAAGAGTTACACTAGCACTATTGTTGTAGATTTACCTCATAAACCTGGTGCTCTCGGTGATATAAGTTCGCTTATAGGGCTTAATGGTGGAAATATATTAAATGTAGAAATGTTAAGTAAAAAAAAAGATTATTTACAGTTTTCATTTGATTTACAAATTAAAGATTTAAAAAACTTTACAAACTTGATAAGTCAAATAAAACAAAATGAATTTAATTTTAGAATAATACGACATAAACAAAAAAAAAATGCTTTCATACGAAGAATCTTTGAAAATTTTAAAAGAAACTAAAGCCTTAATTGATGGTCATTTTATATTGTCATCTGGGTTACATAGTCCGACTTATGTTCAATGCGCACAATTACTTAGCAAACCTAGTAAATCTAAAGAAATTTGCGACTCCCTATCTGAAAAAATTAAAAATTCATTTACCGAGTTTAATTTGATTTTGTCCCCAGCAATGGGTGGTGTCATTATAGGTCACGAGATTGGCAGGTTGCTTAATAAGGAAACTATATTTAGTGAGAGAGTTAATGGTGAATTTAAACTTAGAAGAGATTTTATTATTAGAAAAAATGATAAAGTACTCATTGTGGAAGATGTAATTACTACAGGTAAATCTAGCTTAGAATGCTCAAAACTTGTTGAATTAGCATCTGCTACATTAGTTGGTTATGCATGTATTATAGATAGATCAAAAGATCATACTGTTTTAAAAGAAAAAATTGTTTCTCAAATTAAATTAGATATACCTACTTATAACAAGGACAATATTCCTAAAAGCCTCTCTTCAATTGAACCAATCAAACCTGGCAGTAGAAATCTCTAATGAAAAAAATAAGGTTGGGAGTCAATATTGACCATGTAGCAACTGTGAGAAATGCTCGTGGTGAAAATTATCCTAGTCCATTAAGAGCTGCTGTTTTAGCTGAAAGTTGCGGAGCAGACTCTGTCACAATACATTTAAGAGAGGATAGACGTCATATTAATGACACTGATCTTAATAAAATAAAATCTAAATTAAAAATTCCATTAAATCTAGAAATAGCAGCAACTGAAGAAATGTTTAAAATAGCTTTAAAACAAAAACCACCTTTTATTTGCATAGTTCCAGAAAAACGCAGAGAAATAACAACTGAGGGGGGATTAAATCTAAATTTTAAACAAAATTTTTTAAAAAATATTATTTTTAAATTAAAAAAAAACCAATCAAGAATAAGTTTATTTATAGAACCAAATCAAAAAGATGTTAAAACAGCCAAGAAATTAAATGCTGATTGTATCGAATTACATACAGGTAAATTTTGTAATTTAGTAAATGAAAATAAAAGTTATTCATTTGAATTGTCTAGAATTAAAAATGCTGTCTTGATAGGAAATAAAATTGGTTTAGAAGTGCATGCTGGACATGGATTAACCTATAAATCTGCAAAAATTTTATCTAAAGTAAAAGGCATAAAAGAATTTAATATTGGACATTTTTTAATAGGTGAGTCAATTTTTGTTGGTTTGTCTAATACTATAAAAAAGTTTAAAAAGATTATTAAATAATGAAAATCTATGGAATTGGTACAGATATAGCTAATATTAATCGAGTAAAAAAATCTTTAAAAAATCAAAAATTTATAAATAGGTTGTTTAATAAAAATGAAATTAAAAAATGTAATAATCAGCTCAATAAAGCTAATTGTTTTTCGAAAAGATTTGCAGCAAAAGAAGCTTTTGCAAAAGCTTTAGGCACAGGTATATCTAAAGGTATAAGCTTTAACGAAATAATAGTATTTAATATTAAAACTGGAAAACCTAAAATCAGACTAATAGGAAAAACAAAAGAAAAAATTAAAAAAATTTTTAGAAACAAAAAATTTTTTGTTTATTTATCTCTTTCCGATGATAAACCTTTTGCAGTAGCAACCGTGGTTATATCTACATGAATTTGAACAAATTTTCTAAAACAATTTACGATAATATTAAAACAATTTTTGGCGCTTTATTAATAGCTATGATTATAAGGTCTTTTTTTTTTTCAACCTTTTTACATCCCTTCTTCTTCAATGGAACCAACACTTTTGATTGGAGATAGAATTTTTGTTTCAAAATATACTTATGGATTCAGTATTCACTCATTTCCTTTCAGTCCTAAAATTTTCGACGGAAGATTTTTATATAAAGCTCCAAAAAGAGGTGATCTTGTAGTATTTAAAACACCAGCAGATAATAGAACAGACTACATTAAAAGATTAATAGGTTTACCAGGTGATAAGATACAATTTATTGAAGGTGATATTTATATTAATAACAAAGAAATTTATAGAAAAAAAAATAATATAGTCAAATCAGTCAGATGTGGAAAATATACATTAGAGGTTAATACATATATAGAAACTTTACCAAATGGTGCTAAGCATATTTCTGTTTATAGTAAAATGGGATCATTGCAAAATACAAAAATTTTTAAAGTGCCACAGGATCATTTTTTTTTATTAGGCGATAATAGAGATTGTTCAAAAGATAGCAGATACCTTGATAGTGTTGGTTACGTTAATTATGTTAACTTAGTAGGAAAAGCTCAAGTTATATTTTTCTCAAATGACACTGTTAACGGAAGTATGTTAAAATTTTGGAATTTAAAAAATACATTTAGATCAGATAGATTATTTAAAAAAATAAAATGAAGAATTTAAACAAAGAGCTTGAAAATATTATTAATTACAATTTTAAAAATTTAGATTTACTTAAACAATCTTTAATACATAAAAGTTTTGATAAAGAAAATAATAATGAAAAATTAGAATTTTTAGGTGATAGAGTACTAGGATTAATAATTTCAAAAAAACTTATAGAAATCTATCCAAATGAAAAAGAAGGTATTATAGATAAAAAATTTGCCAATTTAGTAAACAAAAAAACCTGTATTAAAATAGCAAAGAGAATAAATATAAAAAAATTCATGCAATTAGGACAGTCTCACAAGCCGTCTCAAAGGTCTGAAGACAAAGTTATGAGTGATTGTTTAGAGTCTTTAATAGGAGCCTTATATTTAGATGGCGGATTGAAATCAGCTGAGAAATTTATTTTAAGTTTTTGGAAGAAACATTTAGATAATTCCATTTTACCATTTATTGACGCTAAAACTCGGCTACAAGAACATAGTTTAAAAAGATTTAAAGAATTACCTAAATATACTTTTTATAAAAAAACTGGTCCTGAACATAGCCCTTTTTTTAAAACAGACGTGCAGATACCTAACTCAAAAAAAATTATAGGTATTGGGTCATCAAAAAAAAACGCACAACAAAATGCTGCACATAAATTATTAAAATCTCTTAAGATTATATGAATTGGGAAGACGAATGTTATCTTTTATCGAAAAGAAAATTTAGGGAAAATGCTAATATTATAAATGTTTTTACACCTAATAAAGGTAAAGTTGGTGGGGTAGTTTATGGAGGAAATTCTAGAAAAATAAGAAACTATCTTCAAATTTCAAATAAATTATTCGTTTCAAATAATGCAAAAAATAATAACAAGATGGGTTATTTCAAAACAGAACTAATTAAACCGATTTCACCTATCTATTTTAATGATAAAAAAAGAATTTCAGCTTTAATTTCATTATGTGAATTATTAAATTCTCTTCTGCCGGAGTCACAACCTTACAACAATATTTATAGATCTTTTGAAAAATTCATTAATACGTTAAATTTAGATAACTGGATTATACTCTATATATTTTTTGAAATAAATCTTATTAAAGAACTAGGCTATGATACAAATTTATCTATGTATAATAATTTTGAAGAAAATTTTGAAATTAGAAAAATTAAAATTGATGGATATAATTACGAAGTTCCAACTTATTTAATAAAGCAAAAAATACCAAACGAAATAACTAAATTATTACTAAAAAAATCTTTAACTTTTACAAGAAATGTTTTTTTAAATAAGTTTTTTATTCCAAACAATATAATATTTCCAAAATCACGAGTTATTTTAGAAAATTATTTTAATTAAATTTTTTTTAGTCTTTCTGCTATATCTAAGGCAAAATAAGTTACAATAGCTGATGCTCCAGCTCTTTTAAAAGCTATTAAACTTTCTAAAATTGCGTCATCATTGATAAGATTATATTTAATTCCAAATTTTATTAAGCTGTATTCTCCAGAAACTTGATATGCAAAAACGGGAATTTTAAAATTTTGTTTAATGTTTCTAATTATATCTAAGTAAGGTAAACCAGGTTTAACCATAACTATATCGGCGCCCTCTTTAATATCTAATCCAATTTCTCTATAAGCTTCATTTGAATTTCTAAAATCCATTTGATAAGTTTTTTTATCATTTTTTAAATTTCCTTTAGATCCAACTGCGTCTCTAAATGGGCCATAAAAACTAGAGGCATATTTAGCTGAATAAGACAAAATACTTATATTTTGAAAATTATTTTTATCCAAAGCTTTTCTAATTATTCCTATTCTTCCGTCCATCATATCTGATGGAGCGATAACATCGCATCCCATTTGAGCTTGTAGTAAAGCTTGCTTAACTAGAATTTTAATAGTTTCGTCATTATTAATGCCTTTCTCGTCTAATACACCATCATGACCATGAGATGTGTAGGGATCTAATGCTACATCACACATTATTCCTATTTTAGAGTATCTTTTTTTAATTAACTTTATTGATTTACAAATAAGGTTGTTTTTATTAAGTGCTTCAGAACCAAGTTCATCCTTTTTATTCTTTGGTGTGTATGGGAATAAAGCAACCATTGGAATTTTATACTTTATAACTTTTTTCATAATAAGATCTAATTTATCAACCGTATATCTATTTACACCAGGCATTGATTTAATAGATTCAACTTTTGCTTTTCCATCTCTTATAAATATAGGTAATATCAAATCTTTGACGCTTAAATTATTTTCTGAAATAAGCTCACGCATCCATTTTGAGTTGCGAACTCTTCGCAATCTTACACTAGGAAATTTACCAGCTATCTTCATGTATATAACTATATAGGTTATTAGATTTTGTTTGATGCGACAAATATTATATTATATTCAACATTATAGTAATTTAAAAAGGGTTTATGACACAACTAAATTATTCAGATTTTTATCAAGTACCTGATTTAAAATTTGATATAAAAAAATTAAGAGAAGATTTAGATACAGTTTTAAAGAATAAAGGTTTTGCTTCACCAAAGGGAGTGTCTAATTTTGGGGCCATTCCTTTAAACCAAGTTCCTAATGACAAAAATTCAACAGAAGGTAGCAATATAAGAGGAGTTTACTGGACTATTGCAGATGAGTCAGGAAAAGAAGTTAAAAGAGATGTTCCTATTGACGAGTCTAAATATACAGAACTTATTCCAGAATTTAAAAATACTTATTTTAACGAAGTTTACAAAACTTTAAAAGATAAGTTTAAGTTAGGTAGAGTTAGACTGCTACTTAAAGAGCCAAGATCAACTTTAAGTTGGCATAAAGATCCTGAGCCAAGATTGCATATACCGATAATAACAAATTTAGGATGTTCAATGGTTATAGAAAATATAGCGAAACATCTACCAGCAGACGGACATGTTACAATTACTAATAATACAAAATATCATAACTTCTTTAATGGAGGCGAGCAATCTCGTGTACATTTAGTAGCCTGTGTTTTAGAAAATCCATTTAAATAGATTGAAATCTTTATTTAAAAAAGTTTGTATTGCTTCTGACCATGCTGGCTTCAATTTAAAAGAACACATTAAAAAATTTTTAATAGATAAAAATATATCAATTATTGATTTAGGTACTCATGACAACAAATCAGTAGATTATCCTGATTATGCAAAAAAAGTATCTAAAAGAATAAAGACTAAAAAAAGTGATGTAGGTATTCTGGTTTGCGGATCTGGGACAGGAATGGCTATGACAGCTAATAAAATCAAAGATAATAGGGCCGCTGTTTGCTATAATTTAAAATCAACAAGATTGTCTAGACTTCATAATAATGCTAATATTATTTCGTTAGGAGCAAGATTGACTAATAAAAATTATGCTTTTAAAATGATTTCTACTTTTTTAAATACTAAATTTGAAGGTGGTCGACATTTAAAAAGAGTAAAAAAAATATAGATATGTCTTCAGTAATAAAAGTTGATAAATTTTTAAATAATTTTTTTACCTCTAGTCTTAAAGACTCAGATTTAGAGCTTTACGACTCAGTGCAAGATGAATTTACAAGACAACAAAATCATATAGAATTAATCGCTTCTGAAAACATAGTTTCTCGAGCAGTTTTAGAGGCCCAGGGTTCAGTTCTTACAAATAAATATGCTGAAGGTTACCCAGGTAAAAGATATTATGGAGGATGTGAACACGTTGACCTGTCAGAAACTCTAGCTATAGAAAGAGCAAAAAAATTATTTGATTGTAATTTTGCTAATGTACAACCTCATTCAGGCGCTCAAGCTAATGGAGCTGTATATCTAGCTTTAATAAAACCTGGTGACACAATATTAGGTATGAGTCTAAATTCGGGGGGACATTTAACACACGGAGCAAAACCAGCTCAATCTGGTAAATGGTTTAATGCAATTCATTATGATGTAGATAAAGATACTGGTTTAATTGATTATGAAAATGTTGAAAAATTAGCGTTAGAAAATAAGCCAAAACTAATAATTGCTGGGGGAAGTGCATATTCAAGAATTATAGATTTTAAAAAATTCAGAGAAATTGCAGATAAAGTCAAAGCTTATTTTCTAGTTGATATGGCTCATTTTTCTGGATTGGTAGCTGGTGGTGAATATCCTAACCCGACTAAGTATGCCGACGTAGTTACTTCTACAACACATAAAGTTTTACGTGGTCCAAGAGGTGGAATTATATTAACCAACAAAGAAGAACTAATTAAAAAATTTAACAGCGCTATATTTCCTGGATTACAAGGCGGACCTTTAATGCACGTCATAGCAGCTAAAGCTGTTTGTTTCAAAGAAGCTTTGTCAAATAATTTCAAAGATTATACAAAAAACGTAATTGGTAATGCAAAAATCCTGTCTGAGGAATTAATTAATAATGGTTTTAAAATATTTTCAGGCGGGACTGACACCCATTTAATGCTAGTTGACCTAAGAGATTTTAATGTCACTGGTAAAGATGTTGAAGCATCTTTAGTAAGATCAAATATTACGTGTAATAAAAACGGTATACCATTCGACACGCAAAGCCCTATGATCACATCCGGAATAAGATTAGGAACACCAGCTTGTACTACTAGGGGATTTGGACCTAAAGAATTTACTTTAATCGCTAAACTAATTTCTAAAGTGGTTAAAGGACTAAGTAAAAATGGTATAAATAACTCAAAAATAGAAAAAGAAGTTCAAAAAGAGGTGATTGATCTTTGCTCTTCTTTCCCTATATATAGTAATTAAATACAAATAAATAACTATGCTTTGTCCATTTTGCAGAGAAAAAGACACATCAGTAGTAGACTCCAGACCAACAGAGGATGGTACTGCTATTAGAAGACGTAGATTGTGTGGTTGTGAGAGAAAAGAAAGATTCACGACTTTTGAAAGAGTGCAATTTCAGGAACTGACTGTAATAAAAGGAAATGGTAAAAGAGAACCTTTTGATAGAGATAAAATTTCAAAATCAATTAGGATTGCAACTAGAAAAAGACCTATAGACTCAGAAACAATTGAAAAATTTATATCTAAAATAGTGAGAAACTTAGAAGGTTTGGGTGAAAGTGAAATTCCAACGCCGACTATTGGAAAATTTATAATGGAAGGTTTGTCAAGTTTAGATAAGGTTGCTTATGTTCGTTTTGCTTCAGTTTATAAAAATTTTAAAGAAGCAAAAGATTTTGAACAATTTGTAGGCAGCTTAGATGAAAACAAATCATAATAATTTTTTAAATATTGCTTTCAATATTGCGAAAATAAATCTTGGTAAAACTAAATCAAATCCCTCTGTAGGCTGTGTTATTGTAAAAAATAATTCTGTTATATCTTCAGGTGTTACTTCATTAAATGGAAGACCTCATGCAGAATTTAATGCACTAAATGTAAAAAAAAATTTTTTAAACTCAGATATTTATGTAACAATGGAACCTTGTATTCACTATGGCCTAACCCCACCATGTACGAATTTGATAATAGAAAAAGGTATTAAGAGGGTTTTTTACTCTTCAAACGATATTGATACAAGAACAGCTAAAAAGTCAAAATTAATTCTTAATAAAAAAAAGATTAGAGTTCTAAAAAAAAAAAATTTTTATTTTAAAAATTTTTATGAAAGTTATTATCTATCTAAAAGTAAATCACTTCCATTTATTGACGCTAAAGTAGCAATATCAAAAGATTACTTTACAATAAATAAAAATGCACAGTGGATCACTAATAAGTCTTCTAGAAATAGAGTTCATTTAATTAGATCTGAATATGATTTAATAATTTCAACATCAAAAACAATTAATAAAGATAATTCTCTGCTTAACTGTCGATTGGATGGTTTTAATGATAACAAACCAGATTTGATAATAATTGATATGAATTTAAGACTAAAAAAAAAACTACTTTTGTTCAAAAAGTTGAATAAAAGAAAAGTTTTTATTGTTACTTCTAATCTTAAAAAAAGTAAAATTAAGTATTTTAAAAAAAAGGGTTTAAAAATTATTCATATTAACCAGCTAAAAAACAAAAACGATTTTGCATACTTTTTTAAGATATTAAAAAATTATGGTTATAATAGAATATTAATTGAAAGTGGTTTAACTTTTTTAAATGAGTTGCTTAAAAAAAATTTAATATTTAACCTTTACGTGTTTCAATCTTCTATAGAATTAAAACAAAAAGGTCACAATAATAGTTCCTCTAAATTCCTAAAAGCTTTTAAATTGAACAAAAAAGTAAATGTGAATTTAAAAAATGATAATCTTTATAAATTGAAAATAAAATAATGTTTAACGGAATTATATATAATCAAGGAAGAATAATCAGCATAAAAAAGAATCCAAAATATGTTTCTGGAAGCCTTGTCATTGAAATATCTTCAAATATTAAATTTAAAAAATCAGATATAGGGGAGTCTGTATGTTGTGACGGTGTTTGTTTAACATTAATTAGAATTAAAAATAAATCTTTTTTATTTTATTTGTCTAAAGAAACACTTAAAAGATCAAATTTTAGATTTATAAAGATAGGTAACATTATAAATATAGAAAAGTCTTTAACATATGGTCAAAAAATTTCTGGTCATTTTGTACAAGGCCATGTTGATTCAACAGCTATTGTAAAAGATATATCATTTATTGATAAATCATGGTTACTTAAACTTAGTTTAGAAAATAAAAGATTGTACAATTCGTTAGTTGAAAAAGCTTCAATTTCTATCAACGGTGTATCATTAACTATTTCTAAAATTGCTAAAAATCATTTTGAAGTTAATATAATACCTCATACATTAAAATTAACTAATTTAAAAAACCTTAAAACAAAAGATATAGTGAATATTGAATTAGATATATTTAGTAAATATATTTCAAAATTTTCAAAATAAATGAGAAAAAAAATATTTTCTTCTATAAAAGAAATTTTACATGATGCAAAAAAAGGTAAAATGTTCATTCTTGTCGACGATGAAGACAGGGAAAACGAAGGTGATTTAATTATTCCTGGCTCTAAATGCACGTCAAAAAATATTAATTTTATGGCAAAGCATGGTAGGGGATTAATATGTTTAGCTTTGTCTAGAAATCAAATTGATAGACTTAAATTACCTTTAATGTCTCGAACTAATAAATCAAGAATGCAAACTGCTTTTACAGTTTCTATTGAGGCTAAAAAAGGAATATCAACTGGCATATCTGCCTACGATAGAGCCAAAACAATAAAAGTAGCAATTAGCAAAAATTCAAAAAAGAAAGATTTAGTTTCACCAGGGCATGTTTTTCCTTTAGTTGCGCGAGCTGGTGGAGTTTTAGAAAGAGCAGGACATACTGAAGCCTCTGTTGATATATCTAAATTATCAAAGTTGAATCCAAGCGCAGTAATATGTGAAGTTATGAATGAGGATGGTAGAATGGCAAGACTAAAAGATCTTCAGAAATTTTCAGCTAAACATAAAATTAAAATTGCATCTATTGAGGATTTAATTGCTTATAGACTTGAAAATGAAAAACTTATTTCAAAACTTTCTACAAAAAGTTTTAATACTAGAAAGAAAGGTAAATATGAATATATTATTTATGAAAATAAACTTAATAAATCAAAAAATTTTGTTATCAAAAAAGGTAAATTTAATTCAAATAAATCAATACGAGTAAGAGTTGTTTCAACTAAGTTAAATAACTCAAAACTTGTTTTTAAAAACTTAAAAATAAAAAAATCATTCCAGTATCTCTCTAAATTTTCAAATTTTGTTTTAATTATAATTAATAATGAAAAAGATGATAAAAATGAGAAAGAAAAGGTTATATTGAGGTATTATGGTATTGGTGCACAAATTATAAAAGATTTAAGAGTTAAAAATATGATACTTGTAACTAAAACAAGAAAAAAGATAATTGGATTAGAAGGTTTTGGGTTAAAAATAAAAAAACAAGAAATAATTGGATGAAAAAAATATTAATAGTAAATGCAAATTATTATAGAAATATTTCTGCAAATTTAGTTTTAAGTGCGAAAAAAAAACTTAATAGTCAGAAAATAAAAACTAAGATAATTGATGTTCCTGGTGTTTTTGAGATTCCTACAATTATTAGAAAATATATAAATAAGTTCGATGCCTTTTTAGCTTTAGGATGCGTAATAAAAGGAGAAACTCCACATTTTGACTTAATATGCAGATCTACATTTGACTCAATATTGAATATTTCAACAAAATATAATAAACCTATTGGTAATGGAATTATTACAGCTTTTAATTTAACCCAGGCTAAAAAAAGAAGTTCAATAAATAAAAATTCATCTAAACCCAATAAAGGCGTGGAGGCTGCTCTTGCGGTTATTACTGTCTTAAAGAATGAACCCAAAAACACATAAAAATTCTCCAAGAATAAAAGTTATACAAAAAATCTATGGATCATTAATGAATCCTGATGAAGAAATAATATATCCAAAAAGTCAGTATAAAAAATATATTAAAGATGTGGTTTCTGGAACACTAGAAAGAGTTGAGTTGATAGAAGCAACTATAGTGAAGAATTTAGAAAAAGACATTGATTTAAAAAAAACTGATAAATTATTGAAAATTATAATATTCTCAGCTGTTTATGAGCTTTTATTCAAACATAACACTCCAAAAAATGTTATTATAAGCGAATATGTACGTGCATCTGAATATTTTTTAGAAAAGGCTCAAATTAACTATCTTAATGCTATATTAGATAAATTATCAAAGTTTATCAGAAAAGATGGGATTACTTAAAAATTTAATGAATAACCGTGAAGTTTAGCTTGCCTTTTTTTAATAATTTTGGCATTTATCGCTTTTATTCATGAATAATTATTTAGAATTATTATATCTTATTTCTTTCACTGGAATTATAGCGGTAGCCTATAGCTATTTATTATCAGGTCAAATTTTAGCTTCTAGTCCAGGAAATTCTAGGATGCAAGAGATCGCTGAGGCAATACAAATTGGCGCAAAAGCCTATTTGAACAGACAATATAAAACCATAGCTATTGTTGGTTTTATTGTCTTGATTATCGTTACTTATTTTTTTAACTATCTTGTTGGATTAGGTTATTTTATTGGAGCTTTTCTTTCAGGTTTAGCTGGCTATGTTGGAATGTTGATTTCTGTTAAAGCGAATGTAAGAACTGCAGAAGCTTCTAGAAATAGTTTACAAGCAGGGCTGACTATTGCTTTTAAATCAGGTGCAATAACAGGATTACTTGTAGCAGGCTTAGCTCTTTTAGCTATAACAATTTACTATATAATTTTGATAAACTTAAATACTGATAGTAGGGAAATCATTAATGCTTTAGTAGCATTGGGTTTTGGAGCTTCTTTAATTTCTATTTTTGCAAGATTAGGTGGAGGAATTTTTACTAAAGGTGCTGATGTAGGAGCTGATTTAGTAGGTAAAGTAGAGGCTGGAATCCCTGAAGATGATCCTAGAAATCCAGCTGTAATTGCTGACAACGTAGGCGACAATGTTGGTGATTGTGCTGGAATGGCTGCTGATCTATTTGAAACTTACGCTGTAACAATTGTTGCTACAATGGTCTTAGCTTCAATATTTTTTCCAACAGAATATAATATGATGGTTTATCCATTGGCAATAGGTGGTTCTTGCATAATCACTTCAATAATAGGAACATGGTTTGTTAAATTGGGTAAAAGCAAGAATATTATGGGAGCTCTTTACAAGGGCTTTGTTGTAACTGCAATTTCTTCTTTAATAATTTTATACCCTGTAACAGACTCTATATTGGGATTAGATGTTATTTATTCTAATAATGAAAAAAACTTTTCTGGTTTAGATCTTTATATTTGTGGAGTGATTGGTCTTATAATAACTGGTTTGTTAATTTGGATTACAGAGTATTATACTGGAACTAATTATAGACCTGTTCAGTCTGTTGCAAAATCTTCTACAACTGGTCATGGAACAAACGTTATACAAGGACTCGCCGTTTCTATGGAGGCTACAGCTATTCCTGCATTGATTATTGTAGCGGGAATTTTGTACACAAATAATTTAGCTGGACTTTATGGTATAGCTATAGCGGTTACTTCGATGCTAGCCCTAACTGGTATGGTTGTAGCTTTAGACGCTTACGGCCCTGTAACAGATAACGCCGGTGGAATTGCTGAAATGTCAAAACTTCCAAAAAATGTAAGAAAAACAACAGATGCACTTGATGCAGTAGGTAATACAACAAAAGCTGTAACAAAAGGATATGCAATAGGTTCAGCTGGTCTTGGAGCTTTAGTTTTATTTGCAGCTTACACAGAAGATATAAAATATTTTTCAACTGTAAAAAATTCTACTTTAGAAGGGGTTAATGTCACTTTTGATTTATCAAACCCTTTTGTAGTCGCAGGATTATTAATCGGGGGTATGTTGCCTTACTTATTTGGTTCTATGGGGATGCAAGCAGTAGGACGAGCAGGTGGTGCTGTTGTAATAGAAGTAAGAAGACAATTTAAAAAGATACCTGGAATAATGAAAGGTAAGAGAAAACCCGATTATGGAAAGTTGGTAGATTTACTCACAAAGGCAGCTATTAAAGAAATGATTATTCCTTCTTTGTTGCCAGTTTTATCTCCAATTATTTTATATTTTATAATTTTACAAGTTGGAGGTATAGAAGCAGCTTTATCATCTCTTGGCGCCATGTTACTAGGTGTAATCATCACAGGTTTATTTGTAGCTATATCGATGACAGCTGGTGGTGGAGCTTGGGATAATGCCAAAAAATATATAGAAGATGGAAATTTTGGAGGTAAAGGCTCAGAAGCTCATAAATCTGCAGTTACTGGTGATACGGTCGGAGATCCGTACAAAGATACAGCAGGTCCAGCTGTTAATCCTATGATTAAAATTACAAATATTGTTGCACTATTATTGTTAGCAGTTATAGCTCATTAAACTTAGTATAAACCTATTTATTTCCATACATTTTTTGCTTGATACTTTGTAAAAAAGTAACAACAAAACTTTTTTTAGCTAATTCATTTTCAGTTTCTTTTTCACTAAAAGTAATTTTTGCAATATCTTTTTTATCAAATAATTTTTTTCCATTTAAAACACCATACTTATCAAAATCTAAAACTAAAACGTTATTTGTTTTTAATGAATGACGACCCAGCTTATGGTATTTCCCTTTAGTTAAAACTCTTTCTACATAAATCCAAGTATTTTCATCATTAAAAGATTTAGAATGTGGCTCCCCAATTACATCTATTACATCATTTTTGTTAGATTTATTAATAACTAATTTATTTGCTCTATTTTCAAGGAATAAAATGCCATGATTCTTAGCTGACTCTTGTAATTGACAGTTTATTAAAATAAAAAATATGAAAATTAATATTTTATTATAATGATATTTAAAACAAAAAAACATGATGCTAAATTGTATACTACATTATTACAATTATCGCGAAATTTAAATTTTTATAAGTATATTAATCTTAAAGATACCTTTGAAACAAGAGTCTATCTGATGTTTCTTCATTTTTCTATATTTCTTTTAATTTACAAAAAAAAGAGAATAAGTTTTCCACAAGATTTTTATGATGGGCTATTCAAATGTATAGAAAATAATCTTAGAGAACTAGGGTTAGGTGATGTAGGAGTTAATAGTAAAATGAAAATACTTAATAAAATTTTTTACGATATCCTTCTAAAAGTCAATTTAGAACAAGATAGCTTCAAGATAAATAAAGCCATAATTTTAAAGTATTTTGATAATCTGAATGAAACAGATAATAGTAAATATGAGCGTTTTGAGGACTATTTTACAAAGTTTTATCATTTTTGTTTTGAATTATCTCCAAAAACTATGATAAAAGATGCTTTAAAATTTAAGGATCACTAATGGCTGTACCTAAAAGAAAAACATCTAACTCTAAAAAAAAGATGAGAAGATCTCACCATAAGCTTTCTTCAGTAAATATTGTTGAAGATAAAAAAAGTGGTGAATATAAGCTATCTCATCATGTGGATTTAAAATCTGGTTACTATAACGGAAAAAAAATTTTAGATATTTAATCATCTCAAATGAAAAAAAAAATTACTATTGCTATAGATGCAATGGGTGGTGAAAATTCACCAAAAAAAAGTATTGAAGGGCTTAGTATTTTCCTAAAAAAAAATAAAACTAAAGATGATTTTTTAATCCAACTTTTTGGTGACGAAAAAATAATAAATAAAGAATTATTATTAAATAAAATCAATAATGATAATATCAAAATTATTCATACTAGCTCCGTAGTATCTGATGAAGAAACTCCTTTGACAGCTGTCAAGAATGCTAGAAATACAAGTATGTGGAATTCGGTAAAATCTCAAATTGATGGTAATGCTGATATTACTTTATCTGCTGGAAACACAGGAGTTCTTTTAGTTATTTCAAGAATGATTTTAAAAACAATGAAAGATGTGAGTAAACCTGCTTTAGCAGGTTTGTGGCCTAGTAAAAAAGGTATGAGCGTAGTTTTAGATCTAGGCGCTAACATTGAATGTGATGAAAATAATCTTGTTGATTTTGCTGAAATCGGAGCCGCACTTTTTAAATCCATTTTTCCTGAACTTAAACCGACAGTTTCTCTTTTAAACATTGGATCAGAAGAAATAAAAGGGACTGAAGTTTTAAAAAAAACATATACAAGACTAAAAGATTTAAATTCTGAAGATAATTTCATATTCAATGGTTACATTGAAGGAAACAGATTAATGAATGGCGACACAAACGTAATTGTTACCGATGGATTTACTGGAAATGTAGCTTTAAAAACTGCTGAAGGAACAGCTAAATTTATCACAGATAGTTTAAAAGAGTCATTAACAGAAAATTTTTTTTCAAAAATGTCGATTATTTTTTCTTATTTTTCACTTAAAAAGTTTAAATCTAAATTAGATCCAAGAAAGTATAACGGAGCTATTTTTTTAGGTTTAAATGGGCCAGTTGTTAAAAGTCACGGAGGAACTGATGCTATAGGTTTCTATTATTCGATTGATTTATGTTACAGAATAATCAAAGGTAATTTAATGGATCAGATAAAAAATAATTTAAGTCATTTAAATGATAAAAATTAAAAAATCTAACCTAACAAAATTAGACATATCTAAAAAAATAAATTCTAAAATTGGACTTTCAATACCATATGCAAATGAATTAACAGAAGACATTATTATAACAATTAAAGACTTAATTATGAGTGGAGATGTTAATATAAAAAATTTTGGTACATTTAAGATAAAGAATAAAAAAGAAAGAATAGGTCGTAATCCAAAAACAAATATGGAACACAAGATAGTTTCTCAAAGATCTTTGAGCTTCAACTCTTCAAAAAAATTAAATAACAAAATAAATAATTTTTGAATGGAAAAACTTATTAATATTTCCCAGCTATCTAAGCACTTAAATTTAATTAATAAAAAATCAAAAAAACCTACAAATCATGTTTTGAGATATTGGGAGAAACAATTTAGACAAATTAAACCTACTGTAATTAGGGGAAGACGGTATTATTCTGAAAATCAGATAAGAATTATTAAATTAATTCAGTTCTTGCTTAAAGACAAAGGTTTAACGATTAATGGAGTAAAAAAAGTGCTTAAATCTAATATAAATAGTCTTGACGATTATAATTCATTTAGTTTAAAAGCTGACTATTATAAAGAAAGTTTAAAAATTAAAAGTAAAAAAATTTTAGAAAAATTAAAAAAAATAAAAAATCATGGCTAAAAAAACTCATATGAAAGTCAGAATGGTTCCTGAAAGCAACCCAGACAGTAAGTTTATATATTACGCAAAGAAGCCTACTAAAGGAGAAAAAGTAAAAGATAAATTAAAATTAAAAAAATATAACCCTAATACAAGAAAACACGAGTTTTTTATAGAAAAAAAACTACCTCCTCATAGTAAATAATTATTTTTTCTTAAACTTTCTAAACTCATAATCAATAAAAGCTTTAATCATAGAACTCCAAATTCTTTTGGTGATTAATGTATCAATTTTTTTTTTTTTAGATTTTTTGTAAATTGTTCGAAGAATTACAGAGATTCTTTTTCTGTCAATAATATCTTTTTTGAAATTTTTATTTTTTAAAACTTGATCAACCAAATTAGCTCTCTTTTTAATCAGTTGTAAAAGAGCATCATCGAGTTTGTCTAGTTTTAATCTAATATTTATTATATTCTTATTAACCATAGCGACATTTAAATATTTTCAATTAATATTATAAAATTATATATTAATTTTATGCAAACATACGATAAAAAAATCGATAAATTATTCTATTATTGGTTGCTAATATGTTTCTTGATGGTCTTTTTAATAGTTATAGTAGGCGGGCTTACTAGGTTGACAAATTCAGGCCTCTCAATTACAGAGTGGGAATTATTCAAAGGTGTTTTACCTCCACTAACTGTCACTACTTGGGAAAATTATTTTCATTTATACAAAAATATTCCTCAATATAAAATACTTAATAATAATATGTCGTTAGATGAGTTTAAAATTATTTTTTATTGGGAATATTTTCATCGTATTTTAGGAAGATTAATTGGTTTATTTTTTATTCTTCCATTTGTTTATTTTTATATTTCAAATAGTATGAATAAAAAATATACATTTACTTGTTTTACAATTTTAATTTTAATTTTGATTCAAGGATTAGTAGGATGGTTTATGGTTAAAAGTGGTTTAAATGATCGTGTTACTGTTAGTCATTATAGGTTATCTTTACATCTAACTATAGCTTTTATTATTATAACAATTATTTATTGGACTTTACTTAATTTAAAGGAACAAAAATTCAAATCATTTTTTAGTAAAAACAAAAGCAACTATTTATTCTACCCTTTTATTTTTATAATATTTTGTCAAATTATTATGGGTGCTTTTGTTTCTGGTCTTGATGCAGGTAAAATATATCAAACATGGCCCTTAATGAATTTTTCATATTTTCCAAATGATGTTCAAATTAACAAGTTAATAGATTTTTTTGATTTCAATGATCATAGTTTAGTACAATTTTATCATAGAAATATCGCTTATTTTATCTTAGCATATTCTTTTTTTGTTGGTTTTGTTATCTACAAAAAGAATCTTACTAAGCTATTAAGACCTTATTACATTGTGATGGCAATCTTGTTTCTTCAAGTGCTTTTAGGAATAATCACTTTATTAACTGGTTTAAATATTTATCTTGCTTCTGCGCATCAAATTGGTAGCTTGCTACTTATCTTAAGTGTTATTAATCTATATTTTAATTATGTTAATTAAATTGACATTTTAATCTATTATTAGTATCTATCGCCATAAATTATGACACCCTTTATTAAAAAAAAAGAGATTAAAAAAGATTGGTATTTAATTAATGCTGAGAACGCAGCTGTTGGAAGACTAGCTTCTTATATATCAAAAGTATTAAGAGGCAAAAATAAACCTACATTTAATCCTCATATTGATAATGGAGATTTTGTAGTTGTTACCAATATAGACAAAGTTAAATTTACAGGAAAAAAATTCAAAGAAAAGATTTATTACAGACATACTGGTCATCCTGGAGGAATAAAAGAAACAACTCCTTTAATGCTAAAAGAAAAAAATAAAACTCAGGAAATTTTGAAATTAGCCGTAAAGAGAATGTTACCAGGAGGCCCTTTAGCAAAAAAACAATTAACAAAATTAAAAATTTACAATGGTGAAAATCACCCACACGAGATTCAAAAGCCAATAATTGTCAATTTCAAGAATCTTAATAACAAAAATTTAGTAAGAAATTAATGGAAAATCTAAATACAACTTCCTCAAACAGCACTACCAAAAAAATTAAGCTAGATTTTAAAGACAGTAAATATGCTACAGGTAAAAGAAAAAGATCAGTAGCTAAAGTTTGGGTAAAAAAAGGTTCAGGTAACATATATGTCAATGGCATCAAAATGGCTGAGTATTTTAAAAGACCAGTACATCAGATAATTGTAACTAGACCTTTAGAAATATCAGAAGTTAGAACAAGTTATGATGTTAAATGCTCTGTAAAAGGCGGCGGTTTATCAGGACAAGCTGGAGCTATAATATTAGGAATATCTAAGGCTTTAATATCCCACGATGAAGTCTTAAAAAAGAATCTTAAAAAAGATAAGTTAACCACCCGTGACTCACGAGTTGTGGAGAGAAAGAAATACGGTCATAGAAAAGCCAGAAGAAGTTTTCAATTCTCTAAAAGATAATCATTTAAATTTAATAATTAACTCGACAGTGCTATAAGATTGAATGTCTAAAAAAAAGATTAATATAGCTGTAATAGGTGCAACAGGATATACTGGTTTAGATCTCGTATTTATTCTTTCTAAACATCCAAGAGCTAATATTAAGTATCTATCCGCAAGATCAAATTTAGGAAAAAAAATATCATTTTTTGATAATAGAATTAAAAAAAAATTACCTAAAATATCTTCTATAGATAAAATAATATGGAGTAAGTTAGATTTGGTGTTTCTGTCTTTACCAAATGGAGAAGCTCAAAAACTTATTAATAAAATATATAATAAATATGAAAGAATAAAATTTATTGACTTATCAGCTGATTTTAGAATTACAAACCCTATTAAGTATGAAGAAAATTATAAAAAAAAACATAAAGCTAAAAATTTAATTAAAGATTCTATTTATGCGATCTCAGAATTTGTAAAAAATGATATACATAAATTTAGAATTATAGCTAATCCTGGATGCTACCCTACATCAATTCAAATCCCCCTTATTCCTTTGATTAAGAAAAAACTTATTAAAAAAGATAATTTGGTTATAGACTCTAAATCCGGATATTCTGGAGCAGGAAAAAATATTAAATCAAAATTTACACACAAAAACTTATATAGTTCTACTTTTGCCTATAGTACTAAAAATCACAGGCACATTATTGAAATAGATCAAGAATTTACAAAATATACAAAAGGTAGAATTAATTATACTTTTAATCCACATATATTACCGACATTCAGAGGTATATTGTCATCTATCTATATAGAATTAAATAAAAAAATATCTCCGCATAAGGTACATCAAGAATTAACAAAATTTTATAAAAATAAAAAATTTGTAAAGATATTAAAATTAAACAGCAATATTGGAAGTGGAAATGTTTTAAACACCAACAATTGTGAGATTTCAGTTTGTGAAACAAGAATAAAAGGGAGAATTATAATATTTTGTGCTATTGATAATTTAATTAAAGGTGCATCTGGGCAGGCCATTCAAAATATGAATTTAATTTACAAATTTTCAGAATCACTTGGATTAAAATGAAAAAGATAATAATTTTAACTATTTTTTTAATAATTAATGGCTGTAATAAACCTAAATCTGTTTTTATTTGTGGGGATCATATTTGTGTTAATAAAGCAGAGGCGAAACAATACTTTGAAGACAATCTAACTCTGGAAGTAAAAATAATTGATTATAAAAAAAGTAAAGAAATTAATTTAGTTGAATTGAATTTAAACTCAAATTCAGAAAAAAAAAAAGAAATTAGTATTATTGAGAAGAAACAAACTCAAAACGTGTTAAAAGAACTATCTATTGCTCAAATAAAGCAAAAGAAAAGTGAACTAAAAAATAGAAAAAAATTAAAGAATAAAAAAGACACAAAGCAGGCAAAATTAAAAACAAAAAAAATTAATCAGATAAAAAATCAATCAGTTATTAAGGAAAAAGAAGAAAAGATATCTTCTGTTGATATTAAAAACGAGAGTAAAAGAAAAAAAAAAGTACCTAAGAAACCTTTAAACAAAATTTCAGATATTTGTGTTATTATAGAAGATTGTAATATTGATGAAATTTCAAAATTTTTAGTAAAACAAGGTAAAAAAAAAGAATTTCCTGATATTACAATTAGAGAAAATAAATGAAAAATAGAAAAATATTAAACATCGCCATTATTGGACTTGGTAATATAGGTACTTATTTATACAGATATTTAAAAAAAAATAAAATTATTCTTTCAAAAAAAAATAATTGTACTCCTAATATTATTTACGTTTCAGCTAAAAATAAAAATAAAAAAAGAAATATTAACATTAGTAAGAAAATTTGGCTTAAAAATTATTTAGACGCTACTAAACTTAAAGATGTAGATATAATAATTGAACTAATAGGTGGGGCAGAAGGTCCAGCCAAAAAGTTAGTTTTCAGTGCTTTAAAAAATAAGAAGCACGTTGTTACTGCAAATAAAGCTCTAATAGCAAAGTACGGCGATCAATTATCAAAAATAGCAGAAGATAACAATGTTAATTTAGAATTTGAAGCTGCCGTTTGTGGAGGTGTTCCCATTATAAGATCACTTAAAGAAAGTTTAATAGCTAATAAAATTAGTAAAGTTTATGGAATATTTAATGGTACTTCAAATTATATACTTTCCACAATGGACAAGGAAAATCGAAATTTTAAAGACGTGTTAATTAATGCTCAAAAATTAGGATATGCGGAGTCAAATCCTATATCAGATTTAAACGGCGATGACGTTGGTGCAAAACTTAAAATTTTATCTTCTTTATGCTTTAATTCTTTTATAAGCAATAAGATTCATATTGAAGGAATCAAATCAATCGATAAAGTTGATATCGAGAATGCTAATAATCTCGGTTATAAGATTAAACTTTTAGGCGTCTCCGAAATAATTAGAAATAAAGTTTATCAACGTGTGCATCCAACATTGATTAAAAAGACTTCTTATATAGCAAGTATAGATGGTGTTTTAAATGCAGTAATAGTTGATGGCAACCCAGTTGGACAAAGTATCATTCAAGGTGAGGGTGCTGGACCTAAAGCAACTACATCAGCTTTAGTATCGGATATTTCGTCAATTTTAAGGGGCAATATTAAATTTCCATTTTCTATTTCAAATAAGGAAAGAAAAAAGATTATTTTTAAAAATTTAGAAGATAGATTTTTTTCGGCATATATGAGATTTGAAGTAATTGATAAACCAGGAGTGTTATCAAATATAACAAATATTTTTTCTATAAACAAAGTGTCAATTAAAAGATTAATTCAAAACCCAAATAAATCAAAAAAAATATCTTCTGTCATAATAATTACGCATGTAGCAAAAGATAAATTTTTAAATAAGATTTTAAAACAAATTGAAAAAAAAGCATATATAATAAAGAAACCTAAATTAATTAGAATTGACTTCAGCTAATGCCTATACCGTCTGAGTATTTAGATTATTTTTTAAGGGCAACCGAAAAAGCTGCCTATGGAGCTTCAAATTTTATCGGCAAAGGGGATAAAATAAGTGCTGATAAAGGTGCTGTAGATCCACTTAGAAATGAATTAAATAAAATTCAAATGGAAGGAACTGTGGTAATAGGAGAAGGTGAAATGGACGAAGCTCCAATGCTTTTTATTGGTGAAAAACTAGGAACATTAAAAGGTCCAAAATTCGACATAGCTGTTGATCCATTAGAAGGAACAAAATTTACTGCAAATAATGAACCTAATGCTTTCTCAGTATTAGTTGTAGGTGAAAGTAATAGTATATTATCAGCGCCTGATACTTATATGGAAAAAATTGCTATAGGATCCAATCTACCAGAAAATTTATTAGATTTAGACTTTAGTGTAGAGAAAAATATCAAACTGTTGGCTAAGGCAAAAAATAAACATCCTTCAGAACTCAGTGCTTGTGTATTAAAAAGAAAAAGACATGATTATATTGTTGAAGCTCTTACAAAAATGGAAGTTAAAATAAACTTTATTACTGATGGCGACATAGCTGGTGCTTTGACCGTAATTGGAAATAGTCCAGTGAATGACATTTATTATAGTACTGGTGGAGGACCTGAAGGAGTCATAGCGGCTGCAGCATTATCGTGCTATGGGGGCCAAATACAAGGCAGATTAGTTCTAGATAAAGATAAAATAATAAGAGCTAAAAAAATGGGAATTGATGATCCTAAAAAGAAATATAATATTAAAGATATGGTAAAAGGAGACTTAATATTCTGTGCAAGTGGAGTTACTTCTGGAGAATTAGCAGAAGGTGTGAAAGATTTTGGTGACAAATATGAAGTAACAAGTTTTGTTTTACATAAAAGTAAAAATGTTATTAAAAAAATTAAAAATATTTATACAAAATGAATTTAGTTTCAGTAAGTGGAAAAAACTGGATATTAAAAAATTTTAATCAAGAAGAAATATCATATCTAAAAGAAAACTTTTTACTTGATGAAGTAACTGCTAAATTGCTTTCAATTAGAAAGATTAAAAAGAGAGATATTAGTGGTTTTCTTAATCCATCAATTAAAAATTTTCTACCAAATCCTGATACTTTATTGGATATGGAAAAATCATCTTCAAGAGTGATTAAGTCAATTAAAAACCTCGAAAAAATTGGAATTTTTGGAGATTACGATGTAGATGGAGCGACTTCTACCGCTTTACTAGGAAGGTATTTTAAGGAACTAGATTTAAAATATGAAATATATATACCTGATCGTAAAACTGAAGGATATGGACCTTCTATAAAAGGTTTTAATGAATTAATAGATTCTGGTGTAAAATTAATTTTTACTGTTGATTGTGGAACTTTATCTTTTGACGCTATACAATTTGCTAAAGAAAAAAATGTTGATGTAATAGTTTTAGATCATCATCAATCTGAAATTAAGCTTCCTAAAGCATTTTCAATCATAAACCCAAATAGATTAGATGATAAATCTAATTTACAATATCTGTGTGCTGCAGGTGTAACTTTTATTTTTCTAGTTTCACTTAATAGAAATCTAAGATTGATTGATTGGTTTAAAAAAAACAAAAAAGACGAACCTAATTTATTAAATTATTTAGATCTAGTTTCTTTAGGTACTGTCTGCGATGTGGTACCATTAGTTGGACTCAATAGAGCAATTGTCAAACAAGGTTTAAAAATTTTAAAAACTAAAAGTAACTTAGGATTAAAAACTTTATTTGATATATGTAAAATTGAAACTAGTCCGTCTATATATCACTTAGGTTATGTCTTAGGACCAAGAATAAATGCTGGAGGTAGAGTTGGAAAATGTTCTCATGGAGCAAATTTGCTTTTAAATTCCGATCCTAAGGAAACTTTCAAACTAGCAACTGAACTAGATCAATTTAACAAAGAAAGACAAATGTTAGAAAAGGATCTGCTCAGTAAGATTCTGAAAGAATTTAAAGACGACATAAAAAATCCTGTTTTAATCATAGTTGGTAATAATTTTCATGAAGGAGTAATTGGAATAGTAGCAGCAAGACTAAAAGATAAGTTTAATAAACCGGTTATAATTATTTCTAAAAACAATAAGATAGGAAAAGCGTCTGCTAGATCTATAATAGGTTTTGATATTGGATCAGTTATTTTAGCTGCTACTCAAGAAAATATTCTTATAAAAGGTGGCGGACATAAAATGGCTGGTGGCTTTTCAATCGATATGTCTAATATAGATAGATTTAAAGAATTCGTGTTTAACAAGTTTAAAAAAACAAATATAAATTTATTGACTCAAAAACCTTTATTGTTAGATACTAAAATCTCCACTTCAGCAGTAAATTTAGAATTTTATAAAAAAGTTAATATTTTATCTCCATTCGGCTCTGGAAACCCCGAGCCAAAATTTTTTATTGAGGGCCTTAAATCTGTTAATAGTAAAATAGTTGGTGAAAAACATATTAAGTCTGTTTTAATAGGTCCTGACGGTTCTAGCATTAAAACTATTGCTTTTAACGCAGTAGAGAATGAATTAGGAGCATATTTGTTAAAAAAAAAAATTTTATTTAATATAGCAGGCAAATTGTCTTTAAATGAGTGGAGAGGACAAAAAAATGTAGAGTTTATTATCGATGATATTTCTGTTAATAAGAACCTCAAAAATACGGTCCCATCGTCTATCGGTTAGGACAGTTGGTTTTCATCCAACAAAGAGGGGTTCGATTCCCCTTGGGACCGCCAACTCAGACAAGAAACTCAATTCTAGCTTCATTTCTTTCATACAATATCCTGTCATAAGTGTGATCAGCTTAAAAATTGCATACCTGCAATAAAATTTTAGCATAGTTAATCTAATTAAAATTTGAATAAATTTAACTATGAAAGTTATAGGCGATTCAATCAATGTTTTTAATTCCAAACATGCATCTAAGCGTGAAAAAGATTTATTTTATTCTTTGTGTGAAAAAAATCCTAATCTAATTAAAACAAAAAATTTTAAGAATGCTTTATTAAAATCAGGTTTAAAAATTAATGATAATAGATTACATAGTCTTTTTCAAAAGTTAGATACTTGTGGAAATGAAATATATTTTGAGGATTTTATCAAAATTATTAGTTCTGCAGGACTACTAGTTGAAAAAGCTTTACGTGGAGAGTTAGCTTTACCTGACTTTAGTGATTTTTCTGAAAATATTGATAAAATGTTTAAAGAGGTTATTAAAAATAAATCAGGCGAACTTGCGTCTTATATACCACCACTCGCTAAAGTTGATCCAGATCAATTTGGTATTTCTATTGTTACTGTAGATGGTCAAGTTTATCAGAAAGGTGATTTTGATGTTGATTTTTCCTTACAGTCAATGTGTAAACCTTTTAATTATTGTTTTGCATTAGAAAAATTAGGTTTAGAATTAGTACATAAGCACGTGGGCCAAGAACCCTCTGGTCGACAATTTAATGACTTAACTTTACTAACTCGTTCACTCAAATTAAATTCTGAAAAAAAATTAACGAGTATACCTTTTAACCCAATGATTAATGCTGGAGCAATAATGACAGCTGGTCTTATAAATTCAAATGATACCTATGAGAATAGATTAAGCTTTGTAAAAGAACAATATGGAAAACTCATAGGATGGTCTGCTAAAGGAAAGTTTGATGCAAAGTTTCCAAGATTTAATAAAGATGTAGCCCGTGAAGAAAATTTTACAGGTCATAATAATTTAGCTATAGGTTATTTACTAATGGCTACAGGCAATCTTCCTGGTAAAAAAAATAAACTTAAAAAAGATATTGATAATAAGAAAGATGGATTTGATTTTTATATAGAGCCGGCAGTCACAGAGGCTTTAAAATTATATTTTAGCATATGTTCATTAGAGATGACATCAACAGAAATTGCTACGGCAGCAGCAACATTAGCAAATAATGGAGTTTGTCCTATTACTCAAAATCGAATACTCAATCAAAAAACTGTGCGAGACTGCTTACCTGTTCTACAAAGTAGCGGTATGTATGATGCTAGTGGAGCTTTTTTTCAGGAAGTTGGATTGCCAGCAAAAAGTGGAGTAGGTGGAGGAGTTTTTTTAGTTATACCTCAGCTAATGGGTATATGTATTTTTTCACCAAGACTAGATGAGCAAGGTAATAGCGTACGCGGAATTGAAATGGCAAAACGAATTACTTCAAAATATTTAGTTCATATTTTTGATGGAGCTATGACTAATGCTGATCGTATAGATCCTAGAATACCTATTTCAAGATGGCGTGCGAATAGTTGTGGTGAAGCTATTTGGGCTGCAAGCAATGGAGATATAAGGACGTTGGAACGTTTAGCAAGTGAACAAAAAGATTTAAGTGTGGGAAATTCAGACATGAGAACTCCATTGCATCTAGCTGCTGCTGAGGGTCAATTAGAAGTGGTGCAGTTTTTAATCAAACAGGGTGTTACACCTGTACCAGATCGTTGGGGTGGTTATGGATATTTTGATGCAAAACATAATAATCATACAAAAATCCTAAAAGAATTAGATAAACTTAATATTAAATTTTTGCAGCCTATACATCTTGTAGAAGATCCGGACGGTAAGACTGATGAAGTTGCAAATTGTGATGATGAATTAATGGTAAGTGAACTCTTATTCGCTGCTGCTGCGAATGACATAACTCGTATTCGTCAATTAATAGCAAAAGGTATTCCTGTGCATGCTGGAAATTTTGACTCAAGAACAGCATTACACTTAGCAGCTGCTGAAGGTAATCTTGAAACAGTAAAAATTTTGATAAATTACAATCATCCTTTAAATGTAAGAGATCGTTGGAAATCAACACCACTAGATGAAGCTAAGCGTGAAAACAGATTACAAGTATATAATTTTTTAGAGAAATTATTATGAAAAACATAACTATCATAACATTATTATTTTTTATTTCTTTTTTTTGTAAATCTTTTGCAATAGAAGTATCGTCTTTAGAGGCAGAAAAGAAATTAGAGTTTAGTGAACTTTTTCCAAAAAAGATTTGTAATAAAATTTATGAAGCAAGTTCTTTTGGAAAAGAAAACAAATTATCTGAAGAAGTAGAATTAAAAGCTTATTTTAATTTAAAAAGATTATATGTTGATGAAACTAATTCGAATTTGTCGCTATATTTTGATCAGAGATCGTTTTCTTATACAGAACCTAAACTTGGTGTAACAATTTTTAACAGCATATCAGATGATTTTTTTTCTGATGAAATGGTGTCCATTAATAAAAAAATAGAAGATGCTGGAACTCAAAAGATAGTTGTTTGTGAATA
>JBJLEB010000003.1:0-26420 GCA_045566095.1 Candidatus Pelagibacter sp.
GTCTAATCATTTCATAATGAGAAAGGTTGGAATTTTTTAACATTTTTGGTGAAGATTTATTTACTATTAAAGCCATAGCTTCAGGAATTATTCCTGGACTCAATCTACATCTAGCGTCAAAACGATCTAACTCCTCAAGATTATCATTAGTTAAGATTGCCCCAATTTGAATAATTTGCCCCCAATATTTGTTGGAAGAACTAGTCTCGAAATCATAAAAGACAAAATTAGACATATATTAATCTATTTAAGAACTTTTATTTTTTCTGAATTTTCCTCTAATGTTTCTTTTACTTGTTGAGGGTCTTTAATATTAGAAAGCGTATTCATTATTGATCTTGCATCTCTTCCAAAGCCATCAGTAGCAGTCATTGCTTGTTCGAGTTTTTTTCTTAAATCTTTAATTCCATCAAAATGTTTGTCAAATCTTGAGCTAATATTTCTTAGATCGCTATAAATTTGTGAGGCGTGTTTTTGAATTTTTAAAGAAGCGAATCCTAAGTGGTATGACTGTAATAATGCCGATAAAGTATTTGGTCCTGTAATCGTGACCTTATATTTAGTCCTTAATTCTTGAAGTAATAATTCTTTTGTTTTTGGATCTCTATAGCTTGATAACTCTGCAAACAATCCTTCAGTTGGAACATAAACAATTGCAAAGTCAGTACTTTTAGGCGGTGCTATATATTTTGTATTAACTGCTTTTGCCTTTAATCTAAAAGCTGCTGCTAGATCTTTTCTTGCCTCTGCTTGAGCATCTTTATCATTTGCAGTGTAAGCATCATCAATTGCTTTATATTTTTCTACAGGCCAGTGACTATCAATAGGAAGTAGAACATCTTGTAGTTTTATTGCAAATTCTACTGTCTCAGATGTATCTTCTTTCATTTTAACGTTTGCTATAAACTGAGAAGCTGGAAGTAAATCTTTTAAAAGAGACTCCAATCCAAATTCAGCTAATGTGCCATAAGTTTTTACACCACTTAAAATTTTACTAAAGTTATCTTGGCTTTTATTTAGTTCACTTACTTGACGGTTAAATACTCCAACTTTTTCATCTACTTTTGTTAACGCTCCAGTCATGTCTTTTGCAATTTCTTTGCTCATAGAACCAAACGACTGGCTGAAGGAATTTTTTAAAGAACTCACCTCGTCTTTAAAAATTTGGCTGTTGTCAACCTGGTCAGGTTGTTTTCTTTTAAGTAGTAATATCACCGCTACTAAGTTCGCAATAAGCAAACCTATTACTAATAATATAAGTATCGAATCCATTATTTATTATATACTATTGCCTTTCATGCTCATAAATCTTAATCAAATAGCCGTATAGTTTAATATTTTTTTTGATAGTTTAGTTTTTTTAACCCAATTTCTAGGTATATTTTTAATACCCTTTAACGCTGCAAAATAGGCACCCACAAAATTAGCCCTAGAACAATTACAGCCTCCAGCTTTTATTGTTTTTATAATTGCAGATTTATAATTATTTGAGGTAATCATTGCATGAATAGATCCCATGAAAGTACCAGGGTAACTACAAGCTTTTCCAAATTTCTTTACAACTTTAGTGTGGTTATGTTTTTTTAATCTTAAGATTTTTTTAATATTGCTAACAACTTCTTTAAAATATCGTTTCTTTCCATAATTTCGCACAAAAGTATTAACAGGGCTTTTATTACCTTTGATAGCTAAATCTATAATTTTAAATTTTGCTAATGCGTAAGTTTCGTTTATTTTAGAATTAGCTACGCTTTTGATTATTTTTTTTAATTCTGTTTCTGAATTATTAAAAAGAAAATAAGGCAAGGCTGCACAATAACCATCTGACTCGTTTACCTTTTTCCCTCCTGTAATAGCTTTCTTTGCTTTAGTATTTTGAATAGTTTCTAATATGTTTTGATGAATCCAAGGACCATTCATAGGCTTTTTCCATTTTATTCTTTTATATTTTTTTCTTAGTTTTAAATTTTTCCAGTAAGCTGAACCTGGACCAAAATTTTTTATAATATTTTTTTTAAAGTTTTTGAGTATATCTGATTTCTTTTTGGTAGAAATCAAAGTATTAAACATTACTTGTCCCACATCATTATAGCCAGAAACCTTTCCGGTTTTAATAGAGTAAAATGGGCTTTTATTATTTTTTAAAAAAGTAATATCTTTTTTGCCTTTAATATATCTTTTTAATTTTTTAGGATCATAAACCCAGTGTAAAGGTCTTGCTGCCGCATCTGCCACACTTGCCCCTAAAAAAACATGTAAATTATTCATTAGCTACTGATTTCTTATTTGCGAGTGAACCACAAGAAGCATTAATGTCTCTCCCTCTGCTTCTTCTAAACAAAGATAAGAAACCATTATCTTGTATAGTTTTAGAAAATTTGTCGATATTCTCTTGAGAAGCTGGCCTAAAATCTTTGTTAGTTAGTGGATTAAACTCAATTAAATTTAATTTTGAAGGAACTCTTTTCATAATTTTAATTAATTCTTTTGCTTGTTCATCTGTCATATTTTCTTCTAAACAAATCCACTCTATAAAAATAGGCAACTTCGTTAGCTCATAATATTTATTTAATTGAGGAATTAAAGACTCAATTGAGTATTTTTCGTTTACTGGCATGATCTTGGACCTATGTTCGGGAATAGAACTATGTAAACTCCAGGCTAAGTAAACATCTAATTCTTTCGCGGCCCATTCAATACTATTTAAATTATCTTTTTTAATTCCAATTCCAACAGTGCTTACTGTAATTCTTGTACGACCATACTCTAAACCATCTTTATTTTTAGAATTATCTACTGCAACTTTAACATTATCTAGATTTAAAAAAGGTGAGCCTTCTCCCATTAAAACTTGGTTAGTAATTTTTTTTTGTGTTGACCAGTCATCAATATAATCTTTACATAAAATAATTTGAGAAATAATTTCACTTGGGCTTAAATTTCTTACGAGTTTTTTTGATATTTGAGCGGTTGCACAAAATTCACATGACAAGTAGCAACCCACCGAAACAGATAAACAAATAGTATATCTGCTCTGATTTTTATCTGGAATTAAAACTGTTTCAACATTTCTTTTATCTTTGAGCTCCAAAAGAAATTTAATTGTACCATCTTTCGATTTTTGTATATCTACAATCTTGGGCTTGTCTAGACTAATTAAATCTTGAATTTTTTTTCTAAGTTCTAAACCAAAGGTAGTTAATTCATCAAATTTTTTTATATTTTTTTTATAGACAGCGTTAAACATTTGCTGAGCTCTCATTTTAGCTTTGCTTTTGTCAACATCTACTTTTTCAATTAAAAATTTCTTTAATTGATCAAAGTTTAGATCATAGAAGTTTTGTTTATTCATCAAACTGAATTAATAAAGATTTGAGAGGGGTTTTAAAACCCCTCTCTATAAAGATTAAAGTTTATTAGGATTTTTTCTTATATGGTTAAGAACTTTTCCAGCATTTTTGCCTTCTTTAATCGTGTATCCGCTTGTACCGTTTGCATTGGCATCGACTGCTTTTACCGACTTTTGTAATTGCTGAATAAGTTTAGCCTCTGACTTTTTTCGGCTGAACTCATTAAGCAAATGTGTATGTCTTTTAATCATAACATCTCCTTTTTTTTTCAACCTACTTTTTAACTCTCTATAGAGTCCTGCATGTAGATGCAGAGTCTTTTTTTCCATGACATATGGATATCTAAACTTTAATATAAGTAATAGATTTGTCAATGAATAATAAGACCTTAGGAATAATCATTATAGTTTTTGGTGGCCTAGTTCTCTATAGCGAACAAGAGGCTGCTTGGATTATTTCAGCTATTTCTATTGGAATTGGTTCAGGAATTTTTTTCTGGAAAGATAATAAAAATGATGTAGACAATTAATATGTCAAAACGAATTTTTATTGTTTACGGTCATCACAATTCTAAAACATCTTTTAATGCCGCAATTAGAGACACATTTATTGATGAGGCAAAAAAAAATGGACATGCAATTGATTTAATTAATTTACATGAGGAAAAACCACTTCATTTTTTTAATGGTGAACCTCCCAATGATCAGGTTTTAGATTACAGAAGTAGATTAGAAAAATGTGATGTCATGTTTATGATATCACCTTGTTATAATTTAAGAGCTAGTGCAATATTAGAAAACTGGATTGACCTCGTTTTAGCGCCTAAGTGGTTTTTTGCTTTTAAAAGAGTTGTTGGAAATTGGGGCTACCCCGTCGCTGGAGCCATGAAGGATAAATTAGCTATTATGTCAATGTCATATGGGGGAAATATTTTTTCCATTCAAACTTGGTTTCAAAATATGCCTTTTAGAAGAATCAAAGCTGGTGTCCTCAAACTAGGAGGAATGAAAATTAAATATGCTCGATTTTATGAAGTTCTACCAGGTATGAAAGAAGTAAAATTTAACAAAGACATGGAAAAAGTGAGAAAATTAGCCAGGCAATTATAATAATTTACTTTTTAAATTATAAGGTTATAAAAAAATATGCTTAATAAATTTAGAAACTTTTTAATTGAGTCTGCTAATATCATGTTTGATGACTCAAAAAATGACATAAGGAGTCTTCCAAAAACAGTAAGATTACAGATTTTAATTGTGCTTTCGTTTGTCTGGTCTACGGTTTTTAGTTTATATGTTTTTAGTTTAACTTCTTTTATTTGGGGGTGGGCTGGAGTAGTTATGGCCCATGTAGGATTAATCTTTGCAGTATATATTACTTTTAAATTTTTTCATAAAGCTAAAAAAGAAAGTCAAAGTGTTTTTAAAACGGGAGATTACAATCCTGCCAAAATTTTTGTTGTATTTTTTATGATATTTTTCATATTTATTTTTTCTAAAGGTATAGAAGTTTTAACCAAAACAAACTCCTATTCAATCAAATATGACGGGCCTGTAAAATCAACTTTGCAAAGAATCAAAGACTTTGTAAACTAATTTAATCTCCTGTAATCTTTTATTATGAAATTTTTACGTGTAGGTGAAAAAGGTAAAGAATTCGTTGCCGCTCTAGATAAAAATAAAAAATTAAGAGATCTATCCTCAAAAATTAAAGATCTTAATCCAGAAACTTTAAATTTTAAAATATTAGAAGAAATTAAAGAAACTAACTTAGAGGATTTAAAAGAAGTTAATTCTAATATAAGAATTGGAAGTTGTATAACTAAACCCTTAGATTTTTTAGCTATCGGTTTAAATTATAAAGCCCATGCAGATGCTACTAAATCTAAGCTTCCAACTGAACCTATTCTTTTTAATAAAAGCTCAGGATGTATTCAGGGACCTAATGATCCAATACTTAAACCAAAAGAAGCTAACAAAATGGATTATGAGGTTGAAGTAGCAATGGTCATTGGTAAAAAAGGGAAATATATACCTGCAAATAAAGCTCAAGAATATATTTTTGGTTACTGTGTCGTTAATGATATTTCAGAAAGATCCTGGCAAAAAGAACGTGGCGGTCAATGGATTAAAGGGAAATCAATAGCTGGTCCCTGTGGTCCTTACCTTGTGACCAAAGATGAAATTGAAAATATTAATAATATAAATCTTTCACTCGAAGTAAATAATGAAAAAAGACAATCTGGAAATACAAAACGAATGATTTTTAATTTTGACTTTTTAATATCTCACATCAGTAAATTTATGACGTTATATCCAGGTACAATCATTACTACTGGAACACCAGCGGGAACCGCTATGGAGATGACTCACCCAAAATTCCTTCAAGCTGGGGACAAGCTATCTCTTAAAGTTGATTATCTTGGTGAACAAAATCATCAAATAGTTGATGAAGATTAATTTCTAAACTTTTTCTTTCCTGAAAATCTTTTGTATTTATTTTTAAAACCTTTGTTAAAAGGTTTGTTATTTCTGCCGAACTTTTTTTTAAAACTATAAGATTTATTCTCTTTTTCTCTTTGATTTTTATCTCTTCTATCTCTATCATATCTTTTTTTAGACCTAGACCTCTTTTGATCATCTCTCTTTGGATTGAAAGCATAAAGTCGGGAGTCTTTGTTTTTCTCATTTTTATCCTTCGAGCTTCTAAAATCTATTCTTCTATTGTTAAATCTATTTTTTCCTCTTCCACCTCTTCTATCAAAGGATTTTCTTCTTCTTTTTTTATTTTTGAAATCTCCTGGCTTAGCATTTGGATCTATTTGCCTTTCAATAAAATTCCAGTCTGACTTGACATTATCTGAAACTATAGTAATAGCAGTTCCTTTATCATTGTTTCTAGACGTTCTGCCTACTCTATGTCTAAAAACTTCGGCATTATTAGGTAAATCAAAATTAATTACAGTGTCTACATGGGGAACATCGATTCCTCTTGCTAATACATCTGTCCCTATCAAAATTGAAAATTCTTTATTTCTAAATTTCTTTATAATTCTATCTCTTTTGTTTTGTCTAACGTTTGAAGAGATATGTTCACAAGAAAAACCATCATAGGATAATCTTTTAGCTAATTTATCGCAAGATCTTCTAGTCTTAGCAAAAACTATTACTCCACCTTTTCTCTCATAAAGTTCTGTTGTTAACTGACTATATTTGTTTCCATCTTTACAAAATCTAACTTCTAACTTGATATTTTTTGCTGGCGCTAAAGAGGGGTCTACAGAAATCTTTGTAGGATTATTTAAAATTCTTTCTGCCAAAGAAACTACAGAATGAGGTAAGGTAGCACTAAAAAGAAGTTTTTGAACTTTATTATTTTTTGGAATTAAATCAATCAGCCTGTTTATTTGAGGCAAAAAACCAAAATTAATAAGTTCATCACCTTCATCAAGAACAACTGTAGTAACATCTTTTAAGCTTAATTTTCTTCTTTGGGTTAAATCCCAAGCTCTGCCAGGTGTTAAAAAAATAATACGTGGATTTCTACCTAGTTGTCTGATTTGTTTTTGAATTGATGAGCCTCCTGTTAATAATGCAGATCTTATGGGCGTTCCAACAATCAATTTATTGAATACTGAAGCAATTTGGCCAGCTAATTCTCTTGTAGGACTCATAATCATAGCTTTATCTCTAGAAGTATTTAATAATTTCTGAATTATTCCTAAACTAAACGCTATTGTTTTACCTGAAGCCGTTGGACTCAAAGCTAAAATGTCATTATTTTTTAAAGCTACAGGAATACAAAGCTTTTGAATTTCTCTTGGTTTTTCAAAACCTTCGCGTTTAAGGTTGATCAATATTGTTTTATGTAGATTGAGTTCTGAGAAACTTTCCATTTAGATTGTTTGAATTTATAATAAAATAAGATGTATATGGCATATACCCTTGGTTGAACCTTAGCAAGAGTTTGTTATGATTAAGGGTGAAAAAAAGGAAGAAAAGGAAGAGCTTTAGACTTAAAATGAAAAGAAGAAGGCAAAAAAGAAATACGAAAGGTATTTTAAAAATAATTAAGATAGGAAATAAAAATGTCTAAAAGGTATTCAGGAAAAAGTTTCAAGGACTCGAGTGTGATGAAAAAAGCTAGATTAACTCTAAAACAAAGAAGAAAGCTAAAAAAAGAAAAGAAAAGAAAATAATGTGTGGTCGATATAAAATTACAAAACCAGTAACAAAAACTGTAGATCTAGTTAAAACTAATATTAAAGTTGAAGACTCAGATAATTATAATGCACATCCCACACAACAACTTCCTATTATAAAGTCATACACTAACGGAAAAGCCTTAGAACTAAGCGAGTGGGGGCTCATACCGGGCTGGTCAAAAAAATTAGATAAATTTTCACCATTGATTAATGCAAGAAAAGAAACACTTATGGAAAAGATTACTTTTAAGAAATTAATACAAACTTCAAGGTGCGTAGTACCTGCTGATGGATATTATGAATGGAAAAGAGAAAGTAATTCTAAGGCACCTTTTTATTTTACCAAAGAAAATGATGAAATGATATTTTTTGCAGCTATATATCAAAATAATCAATTTTGTATAATTACGAGAGAGTCAACCGAAAAAATAAGTGAGATTCACCACCGTGAGCCTTTGATTATTAATAAAAGTCAAATCAATAATTATTTGAATTTAAAAAAGGATGCGATAGAAATATTAAATGCTATCAAACCTCCGACACTGAAATTTTATGAAATTGCAAAAGATGTAAATAATCCATTGAATAATGACCCTATGATAATAAAACCTATAAATTAAATGAATAATATTTCAATTACTCCCGGTAAAAATAACGTTGGTGCTTACATTAATTATATTAATTTAAAAGATTTAAACCAATATCAAGTAAATGAAATTAAGAATACTTTAAATCAATTTGGAGTTATTTTCATAAAAAAACAAAATTTAGATCCTGCTTCTTATCAAACTTTTGCTAAGTTAATTGGCCACCCAGTAGTTTATCCTCGATTGAAGGGGCTTGATGAAAAGTATCCATTCATAAATATTATTGAAAGAAAGCCCGAAGACAAAAATTTAAGTTTTGGATCAAGTTGGCTTCATCAAGACACAAGTTATTTGGCTGAAGATAGACCTAGATACACCATGCTTATGGGGATAGAAATTCCAAAAGGTCAAGGGAATACAATTTTTTCATCAGGATTTAATGCTTATCAAAAATTACCAGACGAAATAAAAAAAAAGATTAAAGATGCTAAAGGTCTTTTTTCTTCAGCTGGCCCTATTGCTATAACAAGAATAGAAAGGGAAAAAGAAATGGGAATAAAATCCTCAGAAAGTATGGAAGCAGAGCATCCGATAGTAAAAACTGTTAATGGAAAGAAAACTTTATACATATCTCCAGGTCATTTATTAAAGATTAAGAACGTAAAAGAAGATGATGCAGATTATCTAAAGAAATATTTAATTGATCACGTAAATAAAGAAGAATTCATTTTCTCTTACGAATGGTCTAAAGGAGATATTTGTCTTTGGGATAATTTAAGTATTTTACATATGGCGAGTGAGATTAAAAATTGTAGAAGGATAATGCATCGTATTACAATCAAATAATTACTTCCTTAAAATTGTCAAATGACCCATTTTTCTTTTATCTTTTATTATTTTTTTTTCGTAGTCAAAAAAGAACTCATTTTCATTAAAAGATTTTTCTCTATAATCTTCAATTTCTTTACCTAAAATATTAATCATTTCAGCATTTGAAATTTTTTTAACTTCCTCACAATTAAGTCCACATACTGCACGAATATGATTTTCAAATTGACTGATATTAAATGCGTTTACTGTGAGGTGTGCTGAATTATGAACACGAGGAGCTACCTCGTTTACTAAAAGATTATCGTTTGTATCTATAAAATATTCAACACACATTGTTCCTATATAATCTAATTTTTCAGCAATTAATTTTGCATTAACTTGCGCTTGTTTAAATACTTTTTGACTTATATCGGCAGGTATTTTTGAATTTTTTAAAATTTGATCTTTATGGACATTTTCAATAGGTTCATAAATATATGTTTTGCCATCTAAAAACCTTGTAATGATTACTGAAATTTCTTTTTTTAATTTAACTTTTTTTTCTAAAATATAATCTGCGGTAAAACACCAATCTTCTCTTATATCATCTAAAGAATTTAAGACAAATTGACCGTGCCCGTCATAACCAAGAGTATTTGTCTTTAAAATTCCTGGCAACAATCTTTTATTTTTATTAATATCCTCTGCTGACTTTATAAAAGACCAATCTGTTGTTTTAATACCAAGGTTGTTTATAAATGTTTTTTCTAATTTTCTATTTTGAATAACTTGATTAATATCGGGTTTTGGTAAAACTTTTTTTTTCCTATCTATATCTTGTAATATATCTACTGGGATATTTTCAAACTCATAGGTAACAAGATCTACTTTACCAACAAACTCTTTAATTCTTTTTTTATCATCATATTTTGAAAATATAAATTGATCAGAATAATTTTGAGCAGGTCCACTAGCATCATCAGAAATAACAACAGTTTTTATTTTAAGTTTATTAGCAGCTTGGCATAACAAAGAACCTAATTGACCAGAGCCTATAATACCTAAAGTGATGGCAGCCATTTTACTTGGGTCTTTTTTTTACTGATTTAGTTTGTAAACGTCGCCACTTTTCAAGATTAGATTTTACCTTTTCATCTGAATTTGCAATTATAGACGCAGCAAGTATACCTGCATTAAAAGCACCATCTATTGCTAAACAGCCTATAGGCACACCTTTTGGCATTTGGACCATTGAAAGCAGACTATCAAGGCCCTTTAACTTTTTAGTTTCCATGGGGACACCCAAAACTGGCAAGGTTGTTAAAGAAGCAACCATCCCAGCTAAGTGAGCAGCTCCTCCAGCGCCTGCTATTATTACCCCAAATCCATTTCTTTCTGCCGATTCTGCAAATTTAAACATACGTCTTGGTGTCCTGTGAGCACTGACAATTAAAACTTGATATTTTATTTTTAAGATTTTAAGAATTTTTTCACAATCTTTCATAGTTGGGCTGTCAGATTGAGATCCCATTATGATGGCTACTTTACTATTTTTTTTCTTGAGTTTCACAAAGCAATTTAACAATTTTATATATAAAAACAATAGAGTTATCATTTCTTTTTTTTGACTAATTTATGCCAATCAAAGCACAGATTTTTTTGTCATATTCTAATGATGAAAATATTATCTATTATGTCTTTACTGCTTTTGGTTGCTAACTGTGCAGGAAGTAATATAGCCAAAGTTAAATTTGGACCACGTTGCACTCAATCAGATATAAGCCAATTACAGGAGAAGTCTTATGTATGGTTTGTTAGTAAAGAAGCTTTAAAAGACTTCGACAAAAGAATAAATAAATTAAATTGTTTAGATAGCTAAATTAATTTTTAATTTTTTTTAATTATGATAATAAGGGGTTTATGGATTTACCTTTGCCCCTTATTATTGCTTGCATTGTAATCATATTAGCACTAATAATCTTTCCTTTAATAATTTCCTATAAGGCTGAAAATCTAGAAAACAAAAAAGGTGATAAATTAAAAGATTTAAGCGAATGGGAGAAAATTAAAGAATATGGAAATAGAATTAATAATAAGACACGAAAAAAGTAATTAGAGTATAAATGTTTAAATTTATTATTTTTTTCTCTATTTATATTTTTTTATATACAAATTTATACGCAATGGAAAAAAAACCTTATCATCACCTTCCAGATGGAACTTTTAGGAATCCCGAGGGTTCCCCGAAACGTGATCCTAATATTAAGTGGTCCTATAAAATTTTCAATGCTGAAAGAAAGAAGATAAAAATTGAATATCCAGAAAGTCATATTGTTCCGAGAGAACAAGTTCTTAAGGACCTTCAAGAAAATAAAAATAATGATTACATTGCTTGGATTGGCCACGCTACGTTTCTTATTAAATTAGGAGATACTACCATCATTACGGATCCTTTATTTTCTAAAAATACTGGGCCATTAATATTTGGCCCAAAAAGATATGTAGACCCTGCTATTAAATTATCAGAAGTTCCAAAAACAGATTTAATGTTAATTTCACATTCACATTACGATCACCTTGATGCAAGTGCTATCAGAAACTTTCCCCACAAAGGTACAAAAGTTGTATTGCCATTAAAATTATCTAAATATTTTAAAAGATATAAAGATGTTAATGAACTTGATTGGTATGATAAAATTCAAGTTAATAAAGATATTAAAATAACATTGCTACCAGCAGTACATTGGTCGAAACGAAGTTTAACAGATACTAATAAAACTTTATGGGGTAATTTTTTAATTGAATATAGAGGTAAAAAAATTTTATTTGCTTGCGATACGGGAGTTGGTAATATCTACAAAGAACTAGGTAATAAATTTGGACCTATAGATTTAACTTTTATAAATATTGGAGCCTATAATTTTTTTCCAATTATGCCTATTAAAGACAAGTCAGTTTATCATACCAATCCTGAAGAGGCTTTAAGTGTGGCAAAGGATTTAAAAAGTAAAAAAGTAATTGGAATGCATTGGGGGACTGTAGTTTTGTCTCTCGAACCAATTATGGAGCCACCAAAAAGGTTTAAAGAAAATGCTGAAAATTTTGGATTTAAAAAAGAAAATGCAATAATATTTAGTATTGGTGAGGTAAAAAAACTCAATCAAATTATTGATTAATTTTTCTTTTGTTTCTCTCGCTATCTAATAATTTTGTCAAAGCATCAACCATCATATCAGAAGCTTTAAAGATTTCATTAGATAGATATTCATGTGAGGTGTTTTTTTCTGGATTTGTTTTATCTTCAATGACAATACCTTCATCAGGTGAATTATTTTTAATATAGATTAAAATTAACCACTCATCATCTGGAACATCATCCCATTTAATAAAAATTTCTCCTGTTTCAAATCGTCTATCAACTACTCTCATTATGCTTAAATATTTAGGAATATACCTTTTATTAATTTGAAAACATAAACTATGCGCAGATCTATAGAAACTTTCTAAGGCAAATTCAATTTTTTGTCTCTCTAGATTATAAATTCTTTCTTTTTCAAGAAGTGCTGTTCGATCGTCATCTTCTTTAACTTCGATACCTAGTGCTTTAACCCGATCAGCTATCTTTTGATCTCTAAGTTTTTGGTATTTTTCTTTAATTTTATCAATACGTTCTTGAACACTCGAATATGATTCTCTTTCTTGACTTAATACAAATTTCTCTAAATTTTTTATTTCTAATGCTTCTCGCTTCCTAAATTGTTCAATTTTCTTTTCGAGCTTTATCTGCTCAAGAAATCTTTTTTGTTTTATGGCTTGTTCTTTGCGTACCTCAGCCTGCTCTAGTCTTACGAATTTTTGAAGTTCTTTTTTTCTTTCTCTTTCAAGTTTTATCTCTTCTTTAAGTTCCTGAGCTTTTGCTTTAAGTTCGTTTTCTTGTTCAAATTTCATTCTCTTTTGAACTTCTACTTTTTCTTTTTCCATAGCCTGGGTCTTAAGTTGCTTCTGTTTTTCTCTTTCTTCTTGAATGACTTTTTTAATGTTAGAAACTCTATTTGAAATACCTTGGAAGAAATTTTGAAGAGACTTGTCTAAATTGAATGAAAAACTAAAAAAATTTTTAAATCTATCGTTGATTTTTAAAAAATTTTTTACCAACGACCTAGTTTTCTTATCTATTTTTTTTACTTTTTTGATCTTTTTTTTTTTAGTCTTATTTTTTTTTATTTTTTTTCTATTAAATTTTTTATTCTTTTTTCTAAATTTTGATACTTTTCTCTTTTTAAAAATTTTATTATTTCTTCTTTTTATGAGAAATTTTACTCTTTTTTTTTTTGACTTTTTCTTTTTCTTTTTCATACCTGATTCTTTTTAAATATCAGGTTTTATAGATATAATCCCGTGTTCTATGAGCTGTCCCAAAGTTCTTCACAATTTGTAATTGAAAAACTACCAAATCTCTATACTTAAAAGCTGCAGCGCAACTTGATAAATAAAACTCGTACATCTTGACAAATCTCTCATCGAAAAGATCTTTTATTACGTTTTTTTTATCTAGAAATCTTTTTAACCAATTTTCCAAGGTTTTATCGTAATGTCGTATAAGTGTTTCGGTATCAGCTACAATTAAACCTGTTTTCTCAATCGGTTGAATTATTTGACTAAATGAGGGACATACTCCTCCTGGAAAAATATATTTATTTATAAATTTATTTGGGGGAGTAGGTTTATCTACTACTCCAATTGTGTGTAAAAGAAAAATTCCATCATCTTTAAGTAATTTATTCATAGATTTAAAAAAAGTATTATAAAATTTTTTTCCCACATGCTCGAACATGCCAACAGAATAAATTTTATCAAACTGACCATTAATTTCTCTGTAATCTACTAATTCAAATTTAACTTGGTTACTCAAACCAAGTTCTTTAGCTTTAATTTTACAATAATTTATTTGATTTTTACTAAGTGAAATACCAGTTAATTCACAGTTCTTTTGTTTTGCTATTTCAAAAGCCATGCCTCCCCATCCACACCCAACATCTAGAATTTTTTCTCCTCTTTTAATATCTAGTTTTTTAATAATGTGATCTATTTTATTTTGCTGAGCTTCCTCTAAAGTTTGCGTATCTTTTTTCCAGTAAGCGCACGAGTAAAGTCTATGAGTTTTGTCTAAAAATATATCATAAAGTTTTTCTCCTCTTTCTCCACCAATATCATAATGATGTTCTACATTTCTTTTAGATTTGCCAGGTAAATTAAAATTTGTGAAATATTTATATAGTTGAAATATTTTTTTTGATAAGAGGCTCGCAGATGAAACTTCTTTTCGACCTAAATTTTTTAGTAATTGCATTAAAAATTCTTTTAACGAAGCATTTTCAATAACTATTTCATTGCGCATATAAGCTTCGGGGAATTCTATTTCTGGATCTATAATAAGTTTCCAATTTAAATTTTCTTTCAATAACTTTAGAATAATTGGTTTTTGATGTTTTGGACTACCGCAAATATATTTTTGTCCTTTAGCGTCTACTAAAATTATTCCGTCTTCTTTATAAATTTTAGAGAGTATTCTTGCTAATAACATGTCTAAGCCGCCAAATTTTTATCAAATATAAATTTTAAATTATTTAATTTGTTAATTAATTCATTTTGTTTTTCTTTCGATAATAAGACTAGAGGTGGTAAGATATTTTTATAATTATTGTCTTTAGATAATAAGAAACTATGTAAAGCAGAAATTAGATTATACTGGTCAAATGTTTCTCTTACTGCAATTAATTTATCATTGGTAGATTGTATTTCTTTTTTTTCAAAGTCATCAAAAACTTTTCTAGCTAATGAATGAGTAACATTTGTAACAGCAGAAATACATCCAGAACAACCTAGTTCTAATCCTTTTAAAAGTTTAGCCTCTGATCCAGGGAACATTAAAAAATTATCTAATTTTAAATTTTCATACAAATTATAACTGGAGTCTTTACATCCAACTATATTATTAGGGTATATATCAACAAGTTTTTTTATTGATTGAGCTGAAAATTTATAACCACTTAGTTTTTCAAAATTATACAAAATAATTTTAATTTTAGGAGCTGATTTAATTAAAGAAGAATAAAAATTAAAAACTCCTTCATCAGTATTAGCTTTATAGTATGCTGGCGGCATTATTAAGAAATCTCTAAATTCATACTCCATAGCATATTTGATGATATCAATATTTTCTTTTAAAGAATTACATCCTGTTCCTAGAAAGAATTTTTTTTTTAACTTATGACTTCCTATAGTTGCTATTAATTCTTTTTTTTCAGACACAGAAATAAGTTGACTTTGACCAGTTGAACCAAAAAAGAAAACACCATGTAAACCATTTTCAATTAAGGAGGCTGCATGTTTAATCGTTGCCGCTATATTCAATGTATTGTCCTCATTTAAGACACTTAGACTGGCGGCATATACACCTTTTTTTATCGTCATAATCTCACCTAATTTATTCTATCTAAGTTATATTAATAAATTCAAAAATGAAAGTTCTAGTAATACAACCTAAAATTGGTATGGGAGACATGATTATTTATCTTCCTTATATTCATGCAATCTCAAAATACTATAAAAATTCAGTTTCAATATTAGTAAAAGATAACTCTAGAGCTAAAGAGCTGCTTATTGACGATGAACATGTAAACGAAATTTTATTTTTAGATAGAAAAAAAAACAAATTAGGTTCTCACGATGGTTTCAAAGGTTTTTTTCAATTAGTAAAAGAAATTAAATCTAAAAATTTTGACAAAGTTTTTATTTTTAATAGTTCTGTGAGATATCTGTTGATTACAAAATTTGCTGGTATTAAATATATTTCTCAATATCCTTTATTTAGAAAAAAAGATAACATTGTTACCTCTGCAAAAGTATTTACTGAAAATGAATTAGGAGCAATTGTATCAACTCAACCAACTTTAAATCTAAAAAAAGAAAAAATTGATAATTTTAAAAACAAGTTAAGTAAGGATTTTACCCACATTTGTTTAGGTATATCGGCAAGTGGACCAACAAAAAGATGGAGTGTTGAAAACTATATAAATTTATGTAAAAAAATTAACTTTATTACTCCATGCAAATTCTATTTAGCTGGAGGTAAAAATGATGAAGAAATTATTAATAATATTTTAAGTTCAAGCATTGGTGCTAATTGTGTTTCTTTTAAAAATCTAAAAATTAATGATACTTTACCAATAATTAAAAATTGTAAACTATATATTGGAAACGACACTGGCTGGTTACATATTGCGTCAGCTTTGAAGATTAAATGTATAGCTTTATTTATGGACAGTCCTGTAATGGCTTATGGAAAATATTCAAAATATATTTCAGTAATAATTCCCGAAGGTGAAACAGAAGAGTCGACAACTCATGACACCTTGGGTAGTAAAAAAATATCTTTTGAAAAAGTTTATACAAAAGCTCTGGAATTTATTAACTAACTAAAATCTGATTTAATAATTTTTTCTTTGGCTTCATTTACTAACTGAGATAATCTTTCTGTCTTAACATCTCTATTCATATCTGGATGAATTTTTTTTTGTAGTTTATTTACTGCATTTAAAACTTCTTCTTTAGAGCAACCATTAGATAAACCTAACAATTTGTAAGCCTCATCTTTCGAAATATTTGTAGAACCAGGGGCTTGCCCGAATTGGCCTTGAGAAAATCTACCTGAATTTTTCAAAAACTGAATTAGTCTCCAAAGTTGAAACATTTGAAGAGCAGTTAAACCTTTAATCTTTAAACCACTTAAAATAACAAACAAAAATGGAAGAGAAAATATAAATTTTCCACCTACTGTAAGTATTGCTGCTAATATCAACGATAAATAAACAGTAATTTTTTTTATGTTTGTGGCAATTTTTTTTGAGCTAGTGCGGGCAAACCAATTTAAAAATAAATAAATAATGACAAAAATGGTTATTCCTAATAATAGTAAATTCATATAGTTTTCACCTATGAATATACCAAAACTTAAAAAAATAAAGAATGATAAAAAATATCATAATATTGTTTTAGAGGATGAATACGCTTGGGTTGACCAGCCTAATATTCTAGAAGTGCTCAAAAATGCAGATAAGTTAGACCCAGAAGTAAAAAAATATATCGATACTAATAACAAAATTACTAAAGACTACTTTAATGATGTAAAAAATTTTCAAAAAAATTTATTTAATGAAATTAAATCAAAAATTAAACTCGACGATACGTCATTAAAATTTAAGGATAGAAAATACTATTATTGGTTTAAGACTGAAGCAAAGGGAAATTATGGAAAAAGGATCAGACAGTTAATAGATAACTCTAAACCAGAAGAAGTTTATTTTGACGGGGATCAAGAAAAAAAGAACAGTGGTTCTGAGTATTTTGGAGTTGGGTCTGTAAGCGTATCACATTGTGATAATTATATGGCTTACTCCTTAGATCTAAAAGGATCTGAATATTATACAATTTCTGTAAGAGATTTAAGTACAAGGAAGAATACAAAAGATATTATTGAAAACACTAGTGGTGGAATCACATGGTCTTTGGATAGTAAAAGTTTTTTTTACTCTAAATTAGACAAGTTTCATAGACCTAGGCAGATCTTTAAACATATTTTGGGAACTGCTGCTGAAACAGACGAACTTATATTTGAGGAAAAAGATGAAACTTTTACCTGTTCTATCAGTCTTTCCTCGGATGAAAAATTTTTTATTATTTCTACCTCTGATCATATTACAACAGAGGAATACTTTTTTCCTTTTAATGCTAAAGAAATTAAACCTATTTTATTCCAAAAAAGAAAGATGGATGTAAGATACTCAATAGACTCATGGAAAGGTTATTTTTATATCCATACCAATGAAAATGCACGAGATTATAAAGTGCTTAGATGTAAAGTAGGTCAAATAAACGAATTAGAAGTATTTATACCAGCAAAAAAAGAAACAGTTATTGGAGGATTAGATTTTCTCGATGAGTATATTTTACGTTCAGAAAAATGTGATGCTATTCCAAAACTATTTGTGAGAAACATTAAATCGAATCAAGAGGAAGAAATAAAAATTTCTGATGAAGTGATAGGAGTTCCAAGTGCTTCTTTGATGCAAAGAAACACGGATACAACTAAAATAAGAGTTGGATGGGAAAGTATGGCAACACCAGGTAAAATTTATGAATATGATATATCAACTAAAGGAAAAAAATTAGTTAAAGAAGTGGAAATACCTTCAGGTCATGATCCTAATAAATATGTTGTTGAGCGTATAAAAGCCAAATCACATGATGGTAGAATGATACCCATCAGTTTAGTTAGACTAAAAAATTCTAAACAGGACGGAAATTCTAAAGTACTTCTTTATGCTTATGGAGCTTACAATCATAGTATCTCACCTTCCTTTAGTGCTTCAAGATTTTGTTTAATAGACAGAGGAATAACTTTTGCTATAGCGCATGTAAGAGGTGGTGGCGACCTAGGTGATGCTTGGCATGAGGAAGGTAAAAAAAAATTAAAAAGAAATACTTTTTTAGATTATATAGCTTGCGTAAATCATTTAGTTGATCAAAGATATACTTACAAAGGAGGTGTATGTTTTTATGGAGGCTCTGCTGGTGGTCTTACAGGTGGAGCGGTTGCAAATATGGCTCCTGAATTATTTTTTTCAATGTTATTGCTAGTTCCGTTTGTAGACACAATGACAACAATGCTTAATGAAAAATTACCACTAACTCCTGCAGAATGGGAACTATGGGGTAACCCCATAGACAGTAAAGAATTCTTTGAATATATATTATCTTATGCTCCATACAATAATCTTGAAAAAAAAGATTATCCTTCAATGCTAATCACGACCTCTTTATTTGATAATCGAGTTCTCTACTCTGAGCCTGTAAAATATATAGCAAGACTCAAAGATTTAAAAACTGACAATAATATTCAACTATTAAAATGTAAGATGGAAGCTGCAGGTCATGGCGGTATGAGTGGTAGAGATAATGCTATAACAGAATTGGCAGAAGAATATTCTTTTATTTTAAAAACAGCAAAAATTTTTAAATAAATAAAAATTTAATTTTTCTTAAACTCTAAAAAAAAATGCTATATTTTAATTTATCGTTCGTTCTTTAAAAACAATTTTTACTGCTAAAACCAATTACTATATTGTTAGGGTTTATTTCAAATTTTCTTTCACACTTAATCTTTAACTTTTCTGACATATAAATATAATTTCTGTTTCTTGTGTTAAGAAATTCGACTTTATCAGGTTGTCCATAGTGAATTTTAAGCTCGGTCTCTGACTTATTTAACCATGCACTCAATTCTTTTTCTTCCAATGCTGTTTTCTCATCAATTTTTTTTGTAACTGTTTGACATGAAGCAAGGATTAAAAAACCAATTAAAGTTAAAGTAATAAATCTCAATTTCATCATAATTACTTAAATCATTTTATACCTAAAACTTATAAACAGAAATATTGAGTATAGGTTGTATAATCGTCTAAAAGGCTAAATTTCAAAAGATTTTACAGTCGAATCGGAGTATTTAGCATTAACAGAAAGGTTAATTATGATGGAAAAATATTTTGAGTATAAAAAGCATAAGACTAATTTTAGGACAGAAGTAATAGCTGGAGTTACAACTTTTCTTACTATGGCTTACATCATGTTCTTAAATCCTTTTATTCTTTCTGGCGAATTCGCTGGACCAGAAAAAGGTTTTTTTGACTTTGGTGCGGTTTTTACTGCAACAATTTTAGCAACTGCGATAGCATGTTTCATTATGGCGTTCTACGGTAAGACATGGCCGATAGGCTTAGCGCCTGGAATGGGTATTAATGCATTTGTTGCATTTGGAGTAGTCGCAGGTATGGGTTATACCCCACAAGCTGCGCTAGGTGCAGTTTTAGTTGCTGGCGTATTATTTTTATTAATTTCTCTAACCCCAATACGAGCTTGGCTTATTAATTCAATTCCAAAAAGTTTAAAACTTGGAATTGGTGCAGGTATAGGATTATTTTTAGCAATTATTGGTCTAGAAATTATGGGAGTTGTTGGAGATCATCCAGTTACCTTGGTTACTATAGGAGATATAAAGAATCCTTTAGTTCTTCTTGGTTGTTTAGCTTTTGTAGTAATGATCGTTCTAGAAAAAATGAAAGTTAAAGGTAATATAATAATTGGTATTTTAGTTTTTAGTATAATTGCTTGGGCTACAGGATTAGCTAAATTCAATGGCGTTGTTGGAACTATTCCGCCAATGACCTACTTATTTGAATTTGATCTAACAGCTGCCTTTACGGCGGGTATGTCTACTGTAATATTTACACTATTATTTATTGATTTTTTCGATACTGCGGGAACTTTAACTTCTGTAGCTAACGTTGCGGGAAAAGTTGATAAACAAGGAAAAGTAAAAGATATCAATAAAGCAATGCTGTCAGACAGTGTTGGAACAGTTGCTGGTGCTCTTATGGGAACAACAACAGTCACAAGTTATGTTGAGTCGGGAGCAGGAGTGAAAGCTGGTGGTAGAACTGGAATGACTTCACTGGTTATTGGAGTTTTATTTTTATCTTGTTTGTTTTTTTCTCCATTAGCAACAAGTTTACCAAAAGAAATAGATGGTGCTGCGTTATTGTATGTTGCTATTCTTTTTGTCAGAAATATTACTAACATTGAGTGGGACGATATAGCCGAGGCTGCTCCTGCAGTAGTAGCAATGATAACAATGCCTCTTACATACAGCATTAGTAATGGTATAGCTTTAGCATTTATATCTTATGCTTTAATCAAAATCTTGACAGGTAAATTTAACAAAACTTCTCCTGCTATTTGGGTTATTGCAGTTTTAAGTGTATTAAGTTTTTACGTAGCTTAACAAATACAAGGGCCGGTGAAAACTGGCCCTTAATTAACTGCTATGTTTTTTAATTAATTCTTCCACTCTTATTTCTTCATAACGTTCGAAAGGCTGGACTATCCAAGGATTGCCATTTAGTTTCTGAGCACAAAAGTCAGGCTCAAAAGTAGAGTCTTTTTTCTTCCAAAGGACCGCTGTTTTAATATCTTTAATATTTTCTTTTAAAGGAGGATATTTTTTTAACCAATCAATGCTTTTATTAAGAGTGACCCCAGTATCAGATAAATCATCACATAATAGAAGATTTCCTTTCATCTCTAAAACAGTCGAACTCATCTCTCTTGAGAATACTAATTCACCTTGTTTATCTTCAATTCCTTTTCCAGAATATGACTCTACTGCTAGATAAGCGCATTTTAGTTTAAAAATTCTACTAAGAACATCTATGATCGGTGCTCCCCCTCTCATAATTCCAATAAGCATATCAGGCTTAAATCCACTTTGGTGAATTTGAATTGCTAACTTTTCTACTATTAAATTATATTTTTTCCAATCTATGATAAGTTTATCAGCCATAAAAAAAAATAATTTATTTTAAGGGAGAAGTAAATGAAAGGATATGTAGTTTGTGTTTATAAGAGTATAAGTAGCGAAGAAAAATTAAAAGAATACGCTATAAAAGCTAAAGTAGCTGTAGAAAAGTATAAAGGGAAATTTCTAATTAGAGGCGGCAAATCTACAACCAATGAAGGTGATAAATCGCCTAGAACTGTTGTTATAGAGTTTTCATCTTATGATGAAGCAAATTTATTTTACAATTCTAAAGAATATCAAGAAGCACATGATATTTTAGAGGGCTATGCTGTACGTCATCATCAAACTATTCAAGGAGTTTAATATTGAATTGGTTCATTATCAATAGATCTCCATAAATACCAGGTCGCTACAGAACAATAGGGTGTAAACTTTTTATAGAGCACATCTAAGAAACTTTTTGGCGGAAAGTATTTTTTATTATAATTATTTGAGATAGCTCTTAACAATCCAATATCTTGAAGCGGCCAAATATTTGATCGATTAAAAGTGAAAAGCAAAATCATTTCTGCTGACCATCTACCTACCTGTTTTAAATTCGATAAATATTGTATTGCTTCTTCATCTGTCATTTTTTTTATCAAATTTGGTTTAAAACTTCTATTAAGGATTCTTTTAGCCAAATTTTTAATACCTTTTACTTTTTGCCTGCTTAAACCACAATTTTTTAAACTACTAAATGATAATCTATTTACTGTTTTAGCATTTATTTTATTTTTACATTTTTTTTTGAATTTCAAAAAAACTGAATTAGCAGCAGCAACACTTATTTGTTGACCAATTATACTTTTACATAATGAAAAAAAAACATCATTACGTGTTATAAGGTTTCCATCTTTATAATTGCTAATAAGTTTTTTCATCACCTTATCCTTTTTAGATAAAATTTTTTTAGCTTTAGCCCAGTATTTTGGAGGCTTTCTCATGTTCTTGGAGTAATTATTTGTTTCTTTAGTTTATTTTCTCTCATAAAAATTATTAAAGAACTAGTAATGACTAAAGCGGCACCTAATAAAGTTAAAATTTTTGGAACTTCATTCCAAATAAAGTAACCAAAAACAACAGCAAATACTAAACTCAAATATTTTATTGGTGTTACAAGAGACGCTTCCGCTAATCTGTAGCTTTGAGTTAATAGTAAATTAGCTACACTTCCACACAAGCCAAGAACAAAAAATAACAAAAGATCTATTAGAGTTGGCATTACCCAGTTACTAAAAAAAATTGTAGTTAAACCTAAAATTGAACAAAGTAATGTAAAATAAAATGCTATTGTATAGTTAGCCTCTGTCTTAGAGAGCGATCTAACGCTGATAGCAACACAGGCAAAAAAAATACAAAATATGACAGGAGTAATATAATAATAATTCAGGTCTACAAAAGCGGGTTGAATAATTAACAACATTCCCATAAATCCTAGAAAAACTGCAGACCATCTTTTAATTCCAACCCTTTCAGATAGAAAAACGATAGATGCAATTGTAACAAATATTGGTCCACCAAAAGTTAAAGACACGACATCAGCTAATGGTAATTCTCTTAATCCAAAAAACAATGCGATAATAGCTAAAGCTCCACAAATTGCTCTAAAAGCATGAAGACCAGGACGCGTAGTTTTGTAAAAAGAAAATATTTTATCTTTTGGTATTATGAAAAATATCGGAATGAACCCTATAAAAAATCTTAAGAATAAAACCTGTCCTATAGGATAATAGTCTAACCACTTAACGCATATATCCATGATGGAGAAGCAAATTACACTTCCAACCATGTACAATACGCCTATTTGATTTTGTGTTAACAATTTAATATCCTTTCAGCTTCAAAATATATTAAATAACTTATGAAGAAATGTACACTTGCTCTTGGTTGTTTTTGGAAACCTGAGGAAAACTTTAAAAATAAACCTGGAATATTAGATACAGAAGTCGGCTACGCTGGAGGATCCAATGCCCGAGTAACCTATGAAGAGGTATGTTCTGGGAGCTCAGGACATGCTGAAGTTGTAAGGCTTACATTTGATGAAAAAAAAATTTCATTTAAAAAGATATTAAATTTATTTTTTAAAATGCATGATCCAACACAAAAAAACATGCAGTTTCCCGATATCGGTACACAATATAGAAGTGAAATTTTTTACGAAACAGAAGAGCAAAAACAAGAAGCTCACAAGATTTTAAATGAATTTAACCAACAATTAGACGGAAAAATACAGACTAATATTTCAAAAATTAAAAACTATTGTAAAGCTGAAGAATATCACCAAAAATACATTGAAAAAAATAGGTAATGAATCAATTAGTTTCGACAGAATGGTTAAATAATAATTTAGATAATGTAAAAATTTTAGATGCAAGCTGGCATCTTCCAAATTCAAACAGAAATCCTTTGGAAGAATACGAATTAAACCATATCACCAATGCTATTTTTTTTGATATCGATAAAAATTCTAATCAACAAAGTAATCTTCCTCATATGCTTCCAACAAAAGAAAATTGGGAAATTATTGTATCAAACTTAGGAATTAATAATTCTGATCACGTAGTTGTATACGATAATTCTGAAGTATTTAGCTCTTGTAGAGTTTGGTATACTTTTATGTATTTTGGTCACAATCCAAATCTTATTTCAGTTTTGGATGGAAATTTTAAAAAGTGGATAAATGAAAAACGTCCAATTTCAAAAGTAAAAGTAAAAAATGGTAAATCTAATTATAATGCTTGTGAAAATATTTCTCTGGTTTTAAATAAAAAACAAATTAATGAAAATATTATTAATAAAAAATATCAATTAATAGATGCTAGAGGAGAGCAAAGATTTTTAGGATTGCAGTCCGAGCCTCGTAAAGAACTCATGAGTGGTAATATAAAAGGATCAATTAATTTACCTTTCCAACAATTAATTAGAAAAGATAGAACTTTTAAAAAAAGAAATGAATTAATTGAGGTTTTTAAAACTAAAGAAGTGTTAATTGAAAAAGAAATGGCTTTTACATGTGGATCGGGTGTTACTGCGTGTATTTTAGGTCTAGCTAATTCTATTATAAGTGGTAAAAAACCAATTATCTATGATGGCTCATGGGCAGAGTATGGACTTAAATAAAAAATGAAAACATCAACTAAATTAAAAACTTTTTTAATCGTCTTTTTTATAACAATTTTCGCTGTGATAGTAGCAAGATACTATATTGGTCTACACTTTAAAAAAAAATTCAGCGTCAGACCTGCTCCTGGAGTTATCGTTACTAAAGTTGAAAAGTCTTTATTCTATAAAAGCATTGAAACATTTGGAACAGCAATAGCACAAAATTCTAAAACTTATAGAGTTACAAAAGATAATATTGTAGGGAATTTAAAAATAGAGAATAGATTTGTTAAAAAAAATGAAATAATTCTTGCTTTAAAAAATGGTGAAAAAATTACCGCTAACTTTAAAGGAAAACTAGGTAAAAGAGAAATAGCTCAAGGAGTATTAGGATCAAATAGTTTAATCATTACTTTGGATGATTTAGAAAAAATAGTCATAGATATAAAAGTTCCAGAAAATTATGTAGGGATATTAAAGCCTGGTCTTAAAGCAGAAGTAACAAATTCAGCTTTTAACAAAATATTTAAAGGAAAGGTAGACACTATTAGTTCAAGAATAGATCCTTCGACTAGATCGATCCTGGCAAGGATCATTGTAGATAATTCAAATTTTGAGATTATACCTGGTCAACTTATGACGGTTAAAGTTATTTACAATGAAACAAACCAAATTGGTGTTCCGGAAAGTGCCATTACTATTCAAGGAAAAACTGTATTTGTTTATACTGTTAATGATAACATTGCTGAAAAAAAAAATATTAAAATAGAAAAAAGAAATTTTGGAAAAGTTTCTATTGCATCAGGTCTCGAAGAAGGTGATTTAGTCATCAGTGAAGGTGTTTCTAAAGTTAGAAATAAAATAAAAGTTAAAATAATAAACCCATAAAAATATTTATGTTTTTAACAGACTTATCTATTAAGCGACCAGTAGTGGCTTCGGTGATGAGTTTGGTTCTTGTTATATTTGGCCTAGTAACTTTTCAAGAAATTCCAACTGATGAATTACCTGATGTTCAGCCGCCAGTGGTCACTATACAAACAGAATATAGGGGGGCATCTGCAGAGATAATTGATACTCAAATCACTCAAAAAATAGAAGATTTTGTTGGTGGAACGCCTGGGTTAGAAACTATAGATTCATTTAGTGAAGATGAAAGCTCCAGAATAACTCTTACATTTCAAACAGATCTTAATTTAGATGATGTCGCAAATGATGTCAGAAGTTCTGTTGCTAGAGTGTTAGATAATTTACCAGATGGCGCAGAACAACCAGAAATTTTTAAGCAAAGTGCAGGAATGAGAACAACAATGTGGCTATCATTTAACTCTGAGACTATGACAGACTTAGAGCTAACTGATTATGCTGATAGATATTTGACTGATAATTTTTCTACAGTAGATGGAGTGGGCAGAGTACGCTTAGGAGGACAAAGAGAAATGTCTTTAAGAGTTTGGTTAGATCCTATAGCTCTTGCTGCCAGGGATATTACTACCCAAGAGGTTGAAGAAGTTTTAAAAAAAGAAAATGTCGAATTTCCTGCCGGTAGAATCGAGTCTAAAGATGTTGATCTAACAATTAAGCTCGAAAAGGCATATAAAAATTTAGAGAATTATAAAACGTTACCTCTTAAAAGAGCAAAAGATGGTTCCATAATTACTCTTGCTGATGTAGCTCGTGTGGCGTTAGGCGCAGAGTCAACCAGAACTATTTTTAAAGGAAATGGTAAACAGGTTGTAGGAATAGGAATTTATCAACAGTCAGATGCAAATACTATTGAAGTAGCCAATGGTGTTAAGAAAAAAATTAAAGAAATAAAGCCATCATTACCTCCAGGTACAACTCTTGAAGTTTCATTTGATAGAAGTAATTATATTAAAGCCGCCATTAACGAGGTTTATAAAACATTA
>JBJLEB010000004.1:0-26223 GCA_045566095.1 Candidatus Pelagibacter sp.
CAGGACTCATAAGCCTGGGGTCGGCGGTTCGAATCCGCCTCTCGCTACCATTAAAAAGATTTTATATGAGTAATCTATCAATGTATTGTTTGACGCTGGAACCAAGCCATGAGAAAAGAATTATTGATTTAAATTATATTCCTGTCGGACTTGGAACAAAAAAATTTTCAAATAATTTTTTAAGCGATAAAACAGGAGATAATATCTCAGAAAAAAACTCATACTATGGAGAATATACTTTTCACTACTGGATCTGGAAAAATTATTTAGAAAAAATCGAAACAGAATGGGTCGGCTTTTGTCAGTATAGAAAATTTTTTGTAAGTGAAAAAGTAGATGAAAAAAAAATATCTTTTAGGCACTTAAATGATATTTCAATAAAGATAATTAAAGATAATAATTATGACTGCATTTTAGGCAATAAATTTTCAGTTGAAAATTATAAGTTAATGAAAATAATAAAAAGTCATTTACTAAAATTTTTATCAAAACCATCAGTTTTTTTTAAAAAAAAAGATAGGACTATCAAGTTTCATTTTGATCTCTTTCATGGAAATGGAAATTTAGATTATGCTATTGATTTACTTGATAATGAGCATAAAGAAGATTTTAGAAAATTTGTTAATTCAAAAACTTCCTTTAATCCTCACAATATGTTTATTTGTAAGACTAAAATTTTAAACCAATATTATAAAATAATTTTTCCATGGTTAAAAAAATGTGAAGAAATTTTTGGATACAAAAAATTACAGGGATATGGCATGCAAAGAATTTATGGTTTTCTTGCTGAAAGATTCTTATCATATTGGTTTTTAAAAAACTGTAAAGTTAAAGAAATGAGAATTATTGTTAAAGATCTTTCAGATTATAATGTTTTATAATTTTTACAAAAATCTTTAAAAGAAGATAGTTTTTTATCTTTAGGTGACAGAATAAATTTTTTATTTGGCCATTTAATCTTTAAATCTTTATCCATTACATTTATCCCATCTTCAAATTCTGGTTTATAATAGTTTGTTAATTTATAGTATATAATATTTGTCTTTTCATAACTATAGTACGCGTGTGCAAAACCTTCGGGTATATATAAGCTTAAACAATTTTTTTCTGATAAGATTATCTTAAATGTTTTGCCAAAAGTTTTAGACTTTTTTCTTAAATCGATAACGCAATCCAATATTTTTCCTTTTAAAACATTTACATACTTAGCCTGTTGAAATTTATATTGAAAATGAAAACCTCTTAACGAATTGAATTTAGATATTGTACAATATTCAAATATAAATCTATTTTCTTTAAATTTTCGTTTGCTGAAAGTTTCTCTGAGACTTCCTCGTTTATCTAAATTATTTTTTTGTTTAATAATCAATAAACCAGGAAATTTAGTTTTATATAATTTCATTTTAAAATTTTTTTCAATTTATTTAAATTCATATCCATTTTTTTTGGGAATTCACCTTTTGATAATATTTTTTTAACATTTTTTTTATTTTTTTTGGCAAATTTATAAATTGTTTGAGATTTACCGCCTATATTTATAACACCTTTTTTATCTATAAATTTTAAAAAAATATTTGCTATTTCTTCATGAAAAATAAAGTTTGACTTAACATTACTATAAGCGTGACTATGAATGAATGGCTTTTCCGTCATACAAGCTCTAATGATAAGAGAATTCTTGTACATTTGAACAGCTGCTTCTGCTCCAAGTTTAGACCATCCATAATTATTCCAAGGAAGCACTGGGTCTGTTTCTTTGTAATTACCTTTTTTTCCTGGATAAACATAACTTGTTGAAAAGAAAATTAATTTTATTTTTTTTAAACTGCAAACTTTTACTAAATTACAGGTTCCAATTATGTTTAAATCAATACTTGTATTGATTTTGTCATCATGAATCGACATTGGTCTTGAAAGTCCTGCAAGATGTAATACATATTTAGGCTTAAATCTTTTTATATTCTTTTCTATAGACTTTAATGAGAGTATATTTAATTGATTTTTATTGCAAAATATAAACTTATTTTTACTTTTTGTTTTTTTTAATTCTTGTGCAAATCTACCATCACTACCGGTAACAATTATTTTTTTTACCATTTAATATCTTATTTTAATATTTTATTTAAGTATTGAGAATATAAGCAGTTGCCATAAAATTTTATTGCATTTTCAATTTGCTTTTTACTAATCCAATTATAGTTAAAAGCTATTTCCTCTAAACAAGCAATTTTAAGTCCTTGACGATTTTCAAGAGCTGACACAAAAGAGGAAGCATTATAGAAATCACTTATTGATCCTGTGTCAAGCCAAGCTCCACCTCGGCCTAAAAACTCAGCTTTTAATTTATTTTTCTTTTTATATTTATTTAACAAGTCAATAATCTCAATCTCATTTCTTTTGGATGGTTTTAAGGATTTGCTAAAATCTATTACTTTGTTATCAAAAAAATAAAGCCCTGTTACAGCTAAGTTAGACTTAGATTTTTTTGGTTTTTCTACTAGCTTAGCTATTTTCTTATTTTTATTGATAGTTGCTACACCATAAAGATTAGGTGCATTAACAGGATGCAATAAAACTTTACAACCTGAAGATAATTTTACGCAGTCTTTTAATTTTTTTGTTAAACTTTGAGCATAAAAAAAATTATCTCCTAGAATCAATGAAACGTTGTCTTTACCTATAAATTTTTCTCCTAAAATAAATGCGTCTGGAAGTCCTTTTGGAGAATTTTGCTCTAGAAATTTAATTTTCACACCAAATCTACTTCCGTCAGAAAGAATTTTTTTAAATTGGTGTAGCTGACCTCTATTAACGATAATTAAAATATCTCTTATCCCTGCTAACATTAAGACCGAAAGTGGGTAAAAAATAAGTGGTTTATCATAAATAGGCAGTAATTGTTTATTTACAGCTTTAGTCAATGGACTCATTCTTGTTCCATACCCACCAGCAAGTATAATTCCTTTTTTTATCATTTTTTTAAACCAAGTCTTTTAAAAAATAACTTTTTAGAAAAATTTTTAAAAAATTTATCATTTTCATAATACCAAATAAAGGTTTCTTTCAATCCTGACTTAAAATTTCTCAAAGGCTTCCATTTTAATATTTTTCTAATTTTGTTACTATTTAATGCATATCTTAAATCATGACCTGGTCTATCTTTTACAAATTTGATTTTTACTTTATTACCAACTTTAATTTTTTTACTCTTAACAATATTTAATAATAATTTGGTTAAATTAAGATTGTTAATATTAAATTTAGTTCCGATGTTATAACTTTCTCCTTTTTTGCCTTTTTTAAGTATTGCTAAAAGCCCCATACAGTGATCTTCAACATGAATCCATTCACGAGAGTTAATTCCTTTTCCATATATTGGTAATGGCCTGTTATTAAGAATATTAAAAATAAGAGTTGGAATAAGTTTTTCAGGAAATTGTCCTGGTCCATAATTATTACAGCAATTTGAAATAGAAGCATCAATTCCAAAAGTCCTTACATAGGATTGAATTAAATGATCAGAACTAGCTTTGCTAGCAGAATATGGAGAGCTAGGTTTGTAAGGGCTTTCTTCACTTGACCTGCTGCTACCTTTAAGATCACCATACACTTCATCAGTGGAAACATGAATTAATCGAATTTTTTTGTTATAATTTCTTATAGCTTCTAATAAATTAAATACCCCATAAATATTACTATTAATAAAATCTTTCGGACCGTCTATTGATCTATCTACATGTGTTTCTGCAGCCAAGTTGAAAATTGCACTAGGTTTATATTTTTTTAAAATATTAAGAATTTTTTTTCTATCATTAATATCAAGTTTATAAAAAATATAGTTTTTTTTTTTTAAATTCTTTAAAATATAAGAATTTTTAGAATATGTATTTTTATCAATATTAATAACAAAATAATTTTTTTGAATTAAAAAATTTATTAAATTGCTTCCAATAAATCCGTTTCCACCAGTAACTATTACTTTTTTCATTTAATTTGCAAGATTATTGACACATATTTATATATATTATTTACAATGATTAAAATAGATATTTGTCGAAATCAATAAAATTAAATTATGCTTAAGAACGACCTTACAATTGTGATAAATACTTTTAATAGTGATGAAAAAATATACTCGTGTTTAAACTCCATAAATCCTGATTACAAAATCTTAGTTATTGAAAATTCAAATAATTTTAAATTTAAAGAGGTTTTAGAAAAAAAATACTTAAATGTTATTTGTGAGCTTACTGGAGAAAATCTTGGTTACGCTAAAGGAAATAATTTAGGTTTGTCCAAAGTTAAAACTAAATTTGCGATGATATTAAATCCAGATACATTAGTTGAAAAAAACTCTATTGATAATTTTTTTTATACAGCTTTAAAATATAATGATTTTGCAATTATAGCTCCAGCTATACAAGAAAAAAAAGAAATTGAAAAAATAAAAAAACAAAACAATGTATTTGAGACTGATAGCGTTAAGGGTTTTGCAATGTTTTTAAATATAGAAAAATTTAAGGAAATCGGTTTTTTCGATGAAAATTTTTTTATATATTTTGAAGAAATTGATCTTTGTAGAAGATTAAAAAAATTCAATAAAAAGATTTATTTAGATAAGAGTATAAAGATCAATCATATTGGCGGAAGTTCCCACAACCAATCAATTGATTTTGAAATGGAATTATCTCGAAATTGGCATTGGATGTGGTCAACTGTTTATTATCACAAAAAGCATTATGGTTTTTTTTATGCACTTTTTAAAGTAAGTTTAAAATTTTTTTCTGCAGTGCTTAGGGTAATATTTTATTCAATTTTATTTAATCAAAAAAAGAAAAAAATTTACTTTCAGAGGTTATCAGGTTTATTTAACTCAATCATAGGAAAAAAATCTTGGTATAGACCGAAAGTATTTTAAGCAATTGATTTAATAAAAATTTAGTATAAGTAAATATAATGTCTTTTTTGAAAAAAAAAATTTTAGTTACAGGAGCTGCTGGATTTCTAGGATCTCACCTATCAGAACAACTAAGTAAACTAGGTCATGATGTAATAGGAATTGATAATATGATAGGTGGTTATGATGATAATGTACCCAAAAATATTCAATTTTATAAAACTGATTGTTGTGATTTTGAGAAAATTAAAAACTTAATGAAAGGCGTAAATATAGTTTACCATTGTGCAGCTACTGCTCATGAAGGATTGTCTGTTTTTTCTCCTTTTGAAATTACAAAAAATAATTATTTGGCTTCAGTCTCAATTTTTACCGCAGCTGTTAATGAAAAAGTAGACAGAATAATATTTTGTTCTTCTATGGCTAGATATGGAAATCAAAAAGCTCCTTTTACAGAGATTATGAAACCGCAACCAGTAGATCCTTATGCAATCTCTAAAGTTGCCGCAGAGGAAGTTCTAAAAAATTTATGTGATTTAAATGGTATCGAGTGGGTAATAGCTGTTCCGCACAACATAATAGGGCCCAAACAAAAATATGATGATCCATTTAGAAATGTAGTATCAATAATGATTAATAGAATGATGCAGGGAAAAGCACCTATAATTTATGGTGACGGAAATCAAACGAGATGTTTTTCATATATTGATGATTGCTTAAGTTGTTTACTCCCAATGTTAGATCAAAAAAATTTAAACAAACAGATAATCAATATAGGTCCAGACGAAGAGTTTGTAACTATAAATAAAATAGCAGAAATTTGTTCAAATATTACAGGAATAAATTTAGAACCAATACATAAAAAAGATAGACCAAAAGAGGTAAAGCATGCAACTTGCTCAGCTGATAAAGCTAGATCTTTACTTAACTATAAAACTACCACGTCACTTCAGGAAGGAATTAAAAAAACATTTGATTACATTAAAAAAAGAGGCACTAGACCTTTTGATTATAATATCAATATTGAGATAAACAATGAACTGACCCCTTCAACTTGGAAAAATAAAGAAATTTAATGCCCGGGAAATTCAATTAAACTTTTGGTAAAATACCCTTTATCTTTTAAAAGTTTTTCTCCAGGTAAATCAAATAAATTTATAACAAAAATAAACCCAGCAACTGTTCCTCCAGAAATTTCTATGAGTTTAGCCGCAGCCTCAGCTGTTCCACCAGTTGCAATCAAATCATCGATGACAAGAATCTTTTCATTTTTAGATATAGAGTCTTTATGAACTTCAATAGTTGCTTCTCCATATTCTAGTTTAAAATCTACTGAATGGGTTTTAGCGGGCAGTTTATTTTTTTTTCTGAGTAATATAAATGGTTTATTAAGTATATAAGAAACAGCTGCAGCAAAAATAAATCCCCTAGACTCTATAGCTGAAACTTTATCAAAATCGATTTTTTTTGATATTTCAATTATTTTATCATTTGTATATCTGAAGGCTACGGGGTCTTTAATTAAAGTAGTGATATCTCTAAATAAAATACCTTTTTTTGGGTAATCTGGAATTGATCTAATATGTTTTTTTAAATCCATATTTAGCTTCAAGTTTTAACAAAAAAGCATTAATAATCAAATAATGAATAAAAGAAAGCTTGGGATAATTGGTGGCAGTGGCCTTTATAAAATGGATGGCTTTCAAAAAAGTAAATGGAAAACAATTAAGACTCCATGGGGAAGCCCATCTGATGAAATTTTAATTGCAAAATTTGAAGAAGAAGAAATATGTTTTATTCCCAGACACTCTAGGGGACACAAAATAAATCCATCAAATATCAATTTTAGAGCTAACATTGATGCATTAAAGCAACTTGGGGTAACTGACATTATATCAGTTTCTGCTGTTGGATCACTCAAAGAAGAATTAGAACCTGGAAAATTCGTTATAGTAGATCAATTTATAGATAAAACTTTTGCGAGAGTAAAAACTTTTTTTGATGAGGAGATCGTAGCTCACGTATCTATGGCTAAACCTATTAGTCCTGGTTTATCTGATTGTTGTGAAGCAGTTTTAAATAAATTGAATATAAAAAATCAAAGAGGGGGAACATACATTGTAATGGAAGGTCCACAATTTTCAACTCTAGCTGAGTCAAATCTTTATAGAACTTGGGGTGCTGATGTAATAGGAATGACTAATATGCCAGAGGCAAAATTAGCTCGAGAAGCAGAGATCAGATATTGTACGGTTGCAATGGTAACAGACTATGATTGCTGGCATCCAGATCATGATGAAGTTGATGTAAGCATGGTAATACAAACATTAACGGAAAACGCTTCTAACGCACAAAATATGATTAAGGAAATTGTAAAAACTTTTAAAGATTTTCCTGTAGAAAAAGATCCAGCTAATGATTGCTTAGATGTAGCAATCATCACAGATCCAAAGTTAAGAACTAAAAAGACAATCAAAAAATTGAAAAGCATTGCTGGAAGAGTTTTGAATACAAAAAAATGAAAATAGAGGGAAAGTCTTACAAAACAATTTGGTTTGAAAAAAATTTAGTAAAAATAATAGATCAAACTAAACTACCCCATCGGTTCGAGATCAAAGATCTAAAAACTGTAAAAGATGCAATTAATGCTATTAAAACAATGGAGGTAAGAGGAGCACCATTGATTGGAGCAACAGCTGCCTACGGTTTAGTCTTGTCGATAATAGAAAAAAATGATTTATCCTTTTTAAAAAAATCTAGTGAAGAATTAATTGCTTCAAGACCAACTGCAATAAATCTTAAGTGGGCTGTTGATAGAATAATGAAAAAGTTAACTGGAGTAAATGATAAAGAAATCTTAAAAATAGCTTTAGATGAGGCAAAGTCTATTGCAGAAGAAGATATAAAATTTTGTAAAAATATCGGTTTGAATGGCCTAAAAATTATTGAAAAAATCGCCAATAAAAAAAAAGATACAGTAAATATTCTGACTCATTGTAATGCGGGGTGGTTAGCAACAATAGATTGGGGAACAGCTACTTCTCCAATTTATCATGCTAATCAAAAAGGAATTAAAGTTCATGTATGGGTAGATGAAACAAGACCAAGAAATCAGGGAGCCAACTTAACTTCATATGAATTAAATGAAGAGGGAATACCTAACACTATAATCACTGATAATGCTGGTGGTATACTAATGCAAAGAGGAGAAGTAGATATGTGCATTGTTGGAACTGATAGAACTTTATCTAACGGGGATGTATGTAACAAAATTGGAACATATTTAAAAGCATTATCAGCAAAAGATAATAACGTTCCATTTTATGTTGCTTTACCAAGTTCAACAATAGACTGGAGCATTAAAGACCATAAACAAATTCCCATTGAAGAGCGAAATTCAGAAGAGCTGTCCCATGTAGAAGGAGTTGATGAAAATAATGAAATTAAAAAAGTGAGAATTTACCCACAAAAAAGTAAGTCACTAAACCTAGCCTTTGACGTAACACCTGCTAAACTGGTAACAGGATTGATTACAGAAAAAGGAATTTGTGAAGCATCAGAAAAAGGATTGAAAGGATTATTTAAATGAAAAAAATACTATTGATTTTATTTGCAGTTTTATTTTCAACTAGCGTGTTAGCTCATTCATCTCCAAATTTTGACTCTAAAAAAAACTGTAGAAAAAAATTCTCTATGCTTCAAGGTATTGCAAAATTAAAAGGTTATGGAGGAGGTGAAATTATTAAATTTAATTCATACACTGGATTTGACCAAAGAACAGTTTTGATAGATGGTCATTTGAATAATCCTATTGAAATTACTGGATATCTTCGATTACCAGAGGGAACAGACAAAGTTCCTATAGTAATTTATACTCATAGTAGCGGGGGACCTGGAGATTATGTTTGGGATGACTTTGTATATCATGCAGCTCAAAATCTTTTGAAAGAAGGTATAGGTGTAATGTATATAGATAATTTTTGTCCAAGAGGTGCCAAATCTACATGGAGGGATCAATCTAAAGTTCCTCTAATAAATGGAGCAATCGATGCGCTCATGGCTTTAAAAAATTTACAATCTCATCCAAGATCTAATGGGAAATTTGGAACAACCGGTCATTCAAGAGGTGGAACTAATTCTTTTTTTTTAGCAGACGTTAAACTTACATCTAAATTTCTTGAAGGAACTAAAGGTTTTGACGCAATACTCCCTGAAGCTGCAGAATGTAGGATGGCTGGCTTTTTTGCAGAACCAGAATTAACTTCTAATACCACAATGCTTGTAGTACACGGTGGTGCAGATGATTACACTTTGGCCAAGTTTTGTAAGGAGCACGCAGAGAGAATTAAAGCTCCCCCAGGAAAAGTAAAAGTTGATATTAAAGAAGGTTGGTACCATGCTTGGGCTGCTGGAAAAAAACCCTGGAGAGAAAAAATGGCAATGACACTTCACGATTGTCCTGATTTTTATGTTGATAATGAAGGTCGATTTACTAATCCAACATGGGTAGAGTGGATGGTCAATAAGCACAAAGTTTATCCTTCTGTAGAAGCATTTTATGAATCTGCACAAAAAGACCCTAGAAAAGCTTGGAAAACCGGTTTTAAAATTATGAAAAAAGAAAAATGTATTTCAAAAGGAGTAACTATAGGTGGGGATAACGCAGAAGTTTATATGCCTCAATTTATCAACTTCTTCAAAGATAATTTATTACAGTGAGTAAGATAAAATTTGAAGTAATAAAATATTCAAAAAAATTGAATACTACCAATTTATCAGCATTAAGATCTGGAAATATTTCTGTTAGAGCAAAAGAGAAAGGAGTTAATGGATTTTACATTACACCATCTGGAAGAACCTATTCCTCTTTAAAATCTAAAGATATTGTTTTTGTTTCTCTAAAAGGAATCTTTGATAAAAAAAAAGGAAAACCATCTTCAGAATGGAGATTTCATCAAGATATATATGTGAATAAAAAAGAAGCTAGAGCAATAGTACACGCCCATTCAACTTGCGCTACAGCAGTTTCAACCCATCAAAAAAATATTCCAGCTTTTCACTACATGGTTGCAGTAGCAGGTGGCGAAGACATTAAATGCACTAAATATGCAACTTTTGGAACTAAGCAACTTTCAAAAAATATTGTTAAAGCTTTGAAAAACAGATCGGCATGTTTAATCGCAAATCACGGACAAGTTGCGTTTGGAAACAGTTTGGATAAAACTTTTGAACTTGCGCAAGAAATCGAAAATATTTGCCATCAATATATAAATGCCCTAAGAATTGGAATACCTAAGATTCTTTCAAAAAAAGAGATGAAAATAGTGTTAGGTAAATTTAAAAATTATAAACAAAGGTAATCATTAATGATTAAAGTAGGCGAGCACATTACTGTTGACTTTTTAGGAGTTAAAAAGGATTACTCATCAGAATTTTATGAAAAAGTAATTTATAAAATTGCTAAAGCAGCAAAAGTTGAAATTTTAAATGTTTCTTCACATAAATTTGAACCTCAAGGTTTCACTTTGGTGGCTTTACTGGCGGAAAGCCATTTTAGTTTTCATACTTTTCCTGAAAAAAGCGTTATAAGTTTTGATTTTTTTACATGTGGAAAAGTGAACCCGAAAGTAGCCCTAAAAATTCTTAGAAAAGAAATTGAACACACTAGAGTCGTCACTAATACGTTTGATAGAAGCAGTATTGGACTTTATGACGATATTTATAGCACACCCGGTCAAAAGAAATTTTATGTTGTAAAAGATGTTTTAGAAAAATTCACTTCCAAGGTAGGTCAATTTGTTGAAATAATGGATTTAGAAGAATTTGGAAATGCTTTATTTATTGATCATGAAATACAGGTAGCTGAAAAAGACGAAAAAATTTATAGTTCTAATTTTTTTAAATCAAGCTATGACTTATGTAAAAAAAATAACAACGTTGCAATTATAGGCGGAGGTGATGGAGGCGTAGCAAGAGCATGCTTGGAAAATAATTCAAACTATATAGATTGGTTCGAGCTTGATCCCGAAATAGTAGATGCTTGTTATCGTCATTTACCAAAAGTTTGTTCTAAAGTTAAAAAAAGTAACAAGATAAAAACTTTTTGGGGAGATGCATTTAAAAGCATTAAAGAGATTGAAGACTCTAAATACGATAAAATATTTGTTGATTTAAACGACGATCAATATTGCATTGATTTAGCTAGAAAAAACATGAAAGGTTTAAAAAGAATTCTTAAAAAAGGCGGTATAATTACAGCTCAAGTTGGAAGTAAAGATAAAAAACCTAAACAAGTCGAGAGTTGGTGCAAAGTTTTAGATAAAAGCTTTGGTAATGTGAAATTATCTGGCGCTTACGTGCCAAGTTTTGACTGTAATTGGAATTTTGCTTCATCTATAATGAAGTAATGTTTAGAGTTTCTTGCATACAACTATGTACTAGCAATAACGTAGAGCATAATCTAAAAAGAACAAAAAAATTTTTTTTACAAGCAATTAATCAAAAATCAGATTTTATTTTAACTCCAGAAGTTTCATCCAAAATTACACTAAATAAAAAAAAACTTTTAAAATCTGCTACAAGTATGGAAAAAGATTTGTATCTCAAAGAAATGAAGTTTTTAGCAAGAAGATATAAAAAGTGGGTATTAGTTGGTTCTTTAATACTTAAGATAAAAAATAAATTAGTCAACAGATCAGTTTTAATTTCTTCCAAGGGAAAGATAAAATCTTATTATGATAAAATTCACATGTATGATGCTAAATTAAGTTCTAGAGAAAAATATTTTGAGTCAAAAACTTTTAATCCTGGAAAAAAAATTAAAGTTACAAGTTTGCCATGGGGAAAACTTGGTCTTTCTGTTTGTTATGATTTGCGTTTTCCGAATATGTATAGAAAAATGTCTAAACTTGGAGCGATTTTTATAAGTGTGCCTTCAGCATTTACTGAAACTACAGGTAAAAAACATTGGCATGCTCTGCTTAGAGCAAGAGCGATTGAAAATTTTTCTTATATTTTTGCCCCTGGGCAAGCTGGAAAACATTGCAACGGTAGAAGAACTTATGGACATTCACTCATTATCTCACCAGATGGAATAATTTTAAAAGAATTAGGAAAAAAAGAAGGTGTAATTACTTCGGTAATAAGACCTGAGTTAGTAACAAAACTTAGAAAAGCTATACCAAGTGTTAATTTTGATTAAACGTAAGATTTTACTTCCTTTATATTTGAACCGAGAGTTTTATTAATAGCAAATTTAATTTTTGCTCTCTTATCATTCAATTTATAAACATTTCTAGCTAGCAAAATAAATTTTTCATCAAAATCATTATTTTTTTCAGCCTGTCTTTTACCATCTTCAATATCCCAAAGCTTTAAATTTATATCTTTAAGCTCATTTTTAAAATTCATAATTTCTGATAAATCAGGAATATTATTTTTTAAAGTTAAATTTAAAGATAATAATTCTTTATCTATTTCAATAAGTTTATCTTTATTTTCAATTTTGATCTTCTTTATTTCTAAAATAGTAATTTTATCTATTAATTCACCGGCAGAAATCTCGGCTAAAATTTTATTTAATTTTGTTTTCATAATTTTTTTTTTGACTATACTAGATTAATAGATATATGCAGATAAATTAATGTCAAATATATTAATAATTAAACACGGCTCTTTAGGAGATTTAATACAAGCTAATGGAGCTATAAAAGATATAAAAGAATTTTATAAAAATCGAAAAGTTTTTTTACTTACATCTCAGCCTTATTCTGTATTTATGTCTGAATGCCCTTATATTGATGGAGTTCTAATTGATAAAAGATTACCTAGATGGAATTTGATTTTTCTCTATAAATTAAAAAAATTATTAGCAAAATATAACTTTAGTAAAGTTTTCGATCTTCAAAACTCAAGAAGAACAAAATTCTATAAAAAATTTATTCTAAATAATTCTGAGTGGTCGTCTTCTGCAAGTATTACAGGATCCAGACAAAGTAAAAAAAAACTTGATCAAAAACCTGTTTTAGACAGAATGGAATTACAACTTAAAGAAAGTAAAATTCCTGTAAATTTTATTAAAAAAGTTGATTTAGATTGGGCTAAAGAAGATGTATCAAAGTTAACTCATCAATATACAAATAGAGATTATATTTTAATCTTTCCATTTTGTTCAAAAAAACATCATCAGAAAAAATGGCCTTTTTTTAAAGATTTAATTTCTAAGATAAGGAGAGAATATAAAAATAATTATTCTATTCTTATAGCACCAGGCCCTAATGAAATTCATGAAGCTAAAGAATTTAATGCAAAAATAATAATGGAGCAAGGAGAGCCCGTTAATTTAAAAAAATTAATATCATTAATCGACAATGCAAAATTTATTATTTCGAATGATACTGGACCTGCTCACATAGCATCTCATTTAAATAAAAGAGGACTTGTGCTTTTTGGTAGTCATACTTCACCAGAAAGAGTGAGTATTGAAAATTCAAACTTTAAAGCATTAAGTGTTAATAATTTATCCGATTTGACTGCTGATCAAGTTTTAGAAGAAATAAGAAAAAAATTATAATAACTCAATATATTTTTTAATAATTTTATTCCATTTGAAATTTTTAGAGAATTCTAGAGCATTAGACCCCAATCTTTTATAATTTTTATTTTCTAAAGTATTTACAATAGTTTCATATAGAGCATTCAAATCATTACCATCACGTAAAAAACCTGTTTTACCTTCAAGTATTGCATCTGACTCTCCACCGTATATTCCTCCAATAGATGGAATTCCATATGATGCTGCTTCAATAAACGAAATTCCAAATCCTTCTACTGATTTTTTATAAGTTACTGAGGGCATAATAAATAAATTTGACATTTCAAGCAGAGCTAGCTTTTCTTGTTCACTCGATTTATTTAAAAAGGTTACTTCTTTTGTTAAATTTAGTTCATTTCTTAACTTTTCTAAATTATCTTTTTCATCTCCATTTCCTATAGAAACATATTTTAGATTAGGAAATTTAGGTAAAATATTTTTAATAGTCATTAGTATATTTTGATGACTTTTTCTTTTGTCTAATCGAGAAATTGTAATTAATTTTGGAAAAGCGTCACCATAGATATTTTTTGCAAAATGTTTAGAGCTATTTTGCACGATCAACGGATAGTTGCACCCAGGATTAATCACTTTGATATTTTTCTTACTAAACCCAAGTTTCTCAATGAGTTTTTTTGTAAAGTTTGAATTCGCTATAACAAAATCTGATTTGGTTAACGCTTTAATCATTCTTTTGTTTAAAGAAGAACCAATTGGATGGTTAATTTCTTTTGAATGTATCAAGCAGAACGTTTTTGTCTTTTTTAATGAAGAATAATTAATATTTTCAATACTTTTCCAATGATCAAAAAATGCTGCTCTTAAATCATTGTTATTAATAAATTCTTTTACAAGATTTGCTTTTCTATATTTTCTAAATATTTTAAATCCGGTGACTCTCTGTATGTTTAATTTAGAATTTTCATCATAACTTTTGGAATTTTCGAAATTATCAGCAAAAACCTTTACAGGTCCATGATTAAGTAAAGCGTTGGATAAACCTTCCATTAAATTTTGAATACCTCCTATGTCTGGAGGAAAATTTCGAGTTGAAACTAAGAACATTATTTAATCCATTTGATATTACAGCCCATACTTGGAATTTGCTCCTCCGGACCTTTTTGTGTTTTTGCAATCATTTTCATAGCTAATTTTAGATCACTATCACCTTCTCTAACAGGTTTTAAATTTCTAAGCTCTCTTATTCTACCTCTATATTGAAGCTCTAAATTTTTATTATAACCGAAAAAATCAGGAGTACATACTGCTTCATATCCTTTCGCTATTTCTTGTGTTTCATCAATTAGATAAACTAAATCTTCAAATTTATTATTTTTTGCAAACTCTGCCATTTTATCAAAAGAATCGTCAGGATAGTTTTTTGTATCATTAGACATAATGGCTACAGAATTTATTCCATCTAATTTTAAATTTTTGCAATCTTCTACTAGATCATTAATAATTGCTTTGACATAAGGGCAATGATTACAAATAAACATAATTAAAGTCCCATTTTTACCTTTAATATCTTCTAGGGAAACTAGTTTATTGTTTGTGGATTTTAGTTTGAAATCTTTAGCTTTTTTACCAAAATCACAAATTGGTGTTTTTGTTAATGTCATAATGTATTATAAGAATTATAAATTAATTATACAGCAATTTTATGATTTACGATTTTGAAGACAACACACCAAGAATGGATCCAGATAGTTGGGTGGCTTCTAACGCGGTGATTATTGGTAAGGTAGAACTAAAAAAAGACTCTAATATTTGGTTTAATGTGACTTTAAGAGGAGATGTTGAACCTATTACTGTAGGTGAAGGTTCCAATATTCAAGATGGAAGTGTTGTGCATACTGATCCTGGTTGTCCTACTATCATAGGTAAAAATGTCACGATCGGTCACTTAGTAATGCTTCATGGGTGTGTTATTGAAGATGATTGCTTAATAGGAATTGGCAGTACAATTTTAAATAAAGCTAAGATTGGAAAAAACTCTATTATAGGTGCAAATGCACTTATCACTGAAAATAAAGTAATCCCTGAGAGATCATTAGTTCTTGGCAGTCCTGGTAAAATTGTCAGACAAGTTACAGATGATGAAATTAAAAGTATAAAAGAAAATGCTGAACACTATGTTGCAAATTATAAAAAATATAAAAAATAATATAATATTATTTATAATCACAACTTCTTTAACATTAAGCTTTTCTCTTTTGGAAGCTAAAAACAGTAAAGATGTTTCAAATCTTAAAGTTCAAAAAAAATCTATATCTCACAAACAAAAATATTCTTTGCAATTAGTAGATAGGAAAGACGGACACCCTGTAAGATCTGGAAATAAATCATGGAGATTTGAAGTAAGAGAAGGAGATTGTGGTGGAGATAAAAAGTATAGTGATTGTAAATCTAATAGGCAAAGAACTGAATTACAAACTAAAGATTATCAAAAAAGAAATAAAGAATATTGGTATTCAGCATCTATTTATCTTCCAGAAAACTATATATCTGTAGCTCCTGTAAGAACAGTTTTCACACAAATTTATGAAAAGGGCTGGAAACCTATTTTAATGATTACAGATAGAAATAATGAATGGCTCGAAGTAGGTAGAATGTGGAGCGGTGAATATGTTGAAATGAAAAAAGGAATTAAGATTAAAGATATGAAAGGTCGATGGACTGATATTTTAATAAACGTTCGTTATTCAAGAGAAGAGGTCGGTTTTATGAAAGTGTGGATCAATAATAAATTAATATTAGAGTCTTTAAATATAAAAACATTTACACCCTATACAAATAAAGGAGCTAAATTAGAGTGGGGTATATATCAAACCGGAGTTAGTGATTGGAAAAGAAAACATGGAGATGAACCCTATCCTGCAATGGTAGTTTATTTTGATGAAGTAAATCAAGGTAACTCAAAAGAAAAAGTTATTAAAAATTTAAAAAATTAAAATCTCAAAATAACTCTATAATGTTGAAAGTAAAAAATTTAATCATTTTAATTAATATATTTTTTATATTTTTGTTTATAGAGTTATTCTTTAATTTTATTCTTGATTATAGAAATATTGTTAAAGTAAGCACTTGTGAAAGAATTTATGATAATAAAAAAGATTTTAGTTTTTATTCACCTAATTGTGAAATTATTGTTAAACATTGGGAGCAAAAAAATTTTATTTCTTATAAAATTAACTCAGACAGTAGAAGAGATTTAAATATAAAAAATTTTAATTCAAAAAAGATTGCTTTTATTGGTGACAGTTTTACATTTGGAGCCATGGTTCCAATTGAAGATAATTATAATTTCTATGCCTTTAATAATATTCTAAAAAATTCTTACGAAATACATAACTACGGAACTCCATCAGAACAACTTCATAATATTTTTAATAAAATTAAAACTATAAATCATAATAATTATGAGTATTTTGTTTATGGTTTAACACCTAATGACTTTTTTAATTTAGTGGACGGTTCTCATAAAAAAAATCTTAAAAAAACTATTAATGACGAAAAGATATTAGAGGTTAAGAAGAATAAAATAGAAATGTTTAAAAAAATTAAAAATTATTTAATCTCAACTGCTTCATCACGTTTTATTACACATAAGTTGATGTCTAATGATAAAATTTATTTTAAAACATATTCTTTAAGAACTCCCTATTCAGGTTATTTGTCACAAAATCTCTCCAATGAATGGAACAATGCAATTGATTATTTTGATAAATTTTTAATTGATTTAAAACCAAATTATAAATCGAAATTTAAAATATTTATTATTCCACAAAGAGCAGAGGTAGTTTCTACACGTTTGAATACTTATAATTTCGCTTTTGTTAATAAAATAATTAATGTTTGTAAAAAAAATAAGGTTGACTGTTTTGCTCCAGACTTGAATCCACTTAGTAAGATTAAAGAATCGCATTTTCCTGTGGATGGGCATTTAACTATTTTAGGGAATCGTGTTTTAGCAAAAGAATTATCCAAGTGGGTTTCTAAATGGAATTAAGGAATAAGCCAATTCTTTTTATTATTTTTTACATCAAATATAGCTCTACGGTGACCTTTAGCAGCTAAATATAACCACTCAATGCTTTGAATTTTACATCTTATTACACAAAAATTTTTATAACCTTTTTCACTTTGCTCCATACTATAATTAAAATCTTCAAGTTTTGATATCATCCCAGACGTAGGACCATCTGAAATAGCACCAGGCCCATTATCAACTAAATAACAACGTCTACTAATATGTTGAGTTTTTTTCCATGCTTCTTCAGCTACTAAATTTTGATTATTTATTTCACAGATTACTTTAATTCGTAATTGGATTTTTTCTTCTTTATCGTAAAAAACTAAAGATGCATTATTATATTTTTTAAGTATATTAACTTTTTGAGACCTAATATCAGTATGAAAATGTAAAAGTTTATTATCTTTATCTGATTTTCTTAAAACTACTATTCTTCCATCAATATCAGTTTGGTCTGAACAAATAAAAACGGGAATTCTAAAAGGTAAATCCCTTTTTAATACCGCTTCGTCCAACATGGACCATAATTTTTTTTCAACTTCTTTTAGATTTTCATAGTATGCTGGATGCAAGTTTTACTTCCTAAATCTTTTTATTAAACTTGAGGTATCCCATCTTTGTCCACCCATTTTTTGAATTTCAGCATAATATTCATCTATAATTTTTGTAATTGGTAGCGAAGAGTTATTTTTTTTTGCTTCATCCATTGCAATTTTTAAATCTTTTCTCATCCAGTCAACTGCAAAACCATAATCAAATTTATCTTCGATCATTGTTTTATGTCTATTTTCCATTTGCCAAGATTGTGCGGCACCTTTTGAAATAACTTCAATAACGTCATACATATTTAATCCAGCATTAATTCCAAAATTAATTGCTTCAGATAAACCTTGAACTAATCCAGCTATGCAAATTTGGTTAACCATTTTTGTTAATTGACCACTACCAGCTGGTCCCATTAGTTTAATTTTTTTGCTGTAACAATCGATTATTGGTTCAGCTTTATTGAAGTCATTCTGGTCTCCTCCAACCATTACTGTCAAGGAACCACTTTCAGCACCAGCTTGACCTCCAGAAATTGGCGCATCTAAGAAACCCCAACCATGTGCTTTAGAAGAGGCAAAAAGTTTTTTTGCGATTTCAGCTGAAGCAGTAGTATTATCAATATGAACTGCGTTCTTTTTAATTGTATTATAAATTCCCTTTTTCCCAATGACCACTTCTTCTAAATCTTTATCATTTCCTACACATGTAAATACAAAATCACAGTCTTTTGCTGCATCCATAGGAGTGTCTGCAATATTTCCTTTATATTCTTTAGTCCATTTTTCAGCTTTAGATTTTGTACGATTATAAACAGTTACATCATGGCCAGCTTTTGATATATAACCAGCCATAGGATAACCCATAACACCTAGACCTATGAAAGAAACTTTGCTACCCATAAATGATTAACCTCTCATTAAATATAAAAGTTATTATATTTGGATTCATATTTACATTTTTTTCAAGTTTTGGACAGAGCTTTTTCTTGGGTTTGTTTAACGCACCCATTAGAAATGAATTAGGTATTTCTCACGGCCAATTTGGTAGTATTTATGCTTCCGCAACTATTTGTTCAAGCTTATTGCTTATTTGGATTGGAAAAAAAATAGATGATTATAGTATTTTAAATTATTCTTTTTTTGTAATTATTTTGTTATTTGCTTCCTCATTATTTTTTTCATTTATTAATAGTATTTATTTTTTAGCAATTGCAATATTTTTAATGCGATTATCAGGACAAGGCTTAATGAGTCATGCTTCAACAACAACAATTTCAAGATTTTTCGAAAAATCAAGAGGTAAAGCTTTAAGCACTATTTGGTTTGGTTTATCTACTGCAGAATTCATTTTACCAGTGCTAGTAACTTATCTTTTTCTCATTTATTCTTGGAGAACTGTATGGCAAGGAATAGCTGTATTAGTAATCTTATTATTACCCTTTGTTATTTTAAATACTATTAAATCTATCAACTTAAGCTCAAGAGAGGAAGATAATAGTCTTAAATTTAAAAACATTAAAATTAAAAGTTGGAGGAGAAGAGATGTTATTAAAGATTTTAGATTTTATATTATATCTTTAAACATGTTAGCAATGCCTTGGATGGCTACAGGAATATTTGTTTACCAATCATTTATTGCAGATTCAAAAATGTGGTCAGTGTATACTATACCAAAATCTTTTATGATTTATTCTGTCACATCAATTATTACACTTTTTATATCAGGCATTTTAGTCGATAAATTTACAGGACGAAAATTAATCTTATTTATGAATATACCCTTATTAATAGCTATGTTTATTTTGTTTCAATTTAATAATGAAATATTTGCCTACATTTTTTTGGGTTTAATCGGGGTTTCAAATGGACTTGCCAATATTTTAGGATCAACAACTTGGGCTGAAATATATGGAGTAAAATATATTGGAAGTATTAAGGCGTTAACGACAGCTTTTATGGTTTTTTCTACAGCATTTGGAACTGCAATATTTGGGCTTTTGATAGATAAAGGTTTTTCTATTGAAAATATAGCTTTTGTAGGAGTAACTTATATTGTCGTATCTTTAGTTTTATTAATTATTTTTATAAAAAGTATTAAACCAATAAAGGTCTCAAATTAAGCTTGATTTATTAACGTTAATTGAATAAATAATCATCATCATGGCTAGAATTACGGTAGAAGACTGTTTAGAAAAAGTTGATAATCAATACGATTTAGTTTTATTAGCAAAAGAGAGAACTGTTCAGCTAAATGCTGGCTCTCCAATGTTAGTTGAAGAAGATAACGATAAAAGAACTATCATATCTTTAAGAGAAATTGGAGACGGTAAAATTAAAATTGATGAGCTTGAGCAAAGCGCGATTAAGAGACTCAGAAAAGAGCCTGATGAAGTAGAGCAACAGGAGGAAACAGATGAAGAGACGAATGATGACTTTGAAAATTTATATAAAGGTCAAATTTCAAAAAGTGGTGTAGCCATTCTTCCTTCTAAAAGAACAAGAAGAATTCCAGAAGTAAAAAAGCCAAGTATAGCTGATGAAGCTCTTTCAGAATTAAAAGCAGAACAACCCGAGATAAAAGAAGAAAACCTTGAATCAGAGGAAGCTCCACTTGAATTAAGCGAAGAAGCTTCAGTCGAAGAAGAACCCAAATCAGAATAGTTTATGATTAAGACTGTTTCAGTTGCACCTATGATGGACTGCACTGACAAACATGAAATATATTTTTTAAGTCTTATAAGTAAAAATGTTCATTTATATTCAGAAATGATTGTAGCTAATGCAATCATAAGAGGTGACCGTAATAAACTTTTATCATTTAAAAAGATTTCTAATCCAGTTACTTTGCAAGTTGGAGGATCAAATCCTAAAGAATTAGCAGAAGCTTGTAAAATTTCAGAAGATTATGGTTATAAAGAAATAAATTTTAACTTGGGATGTCCAAGCAAGAAAGTTCAAAAAAATAAATTTGGAGCATGCTTAATGCAAGAACCACACCTTGTTGCAAAATGCATTGAAGCAATGGCAAAAGCAACTAAATTACCAGTAACAATTAAAACAAGAATTGGATATAATGAAGTTGAGAACTTTGAATTTATAAAATCATTTATCAAAACAACCAAAGATGCAGGTTCAAAAAAATTTGTCATTCATGCAAGAAAGGCATTATTAAAAAAATTAAGCCCTAAAGAGAATTTAAATATTCCGCCTCTTAAGTATCAATTTGTTTATAAACTTAAAGAAATTTTTAAAAATGATGAAATTATTATTAACGGTGGAATTAAATCCACTAATGATATCAAAGAGCATTTACTAAAAGTTGATGGAGCTATGATAGGAAGAGCCGTTTACCATTCACCATATTTTTTAGCAGAAATTGAAAGAGATATATTTAATAATAAAGAAGTTCCGACAAGAACTGAAGTTATGGAAAATTTAATTCCATATATTCAAGAACAAACCTCTCAAGGAGTCCAATTAAATCATATTATGAGACATACTGTAGGATTATTTCATGGACAAAATGGATCAAGGATATGGAAACAGTATCTATCTAAAAACATGTGTATTAGAGATGCCGATCTTCAAAAAGTAAATCATATAATGGACCAGGTTAAAAAAACGGTTCCTGTATCTTTAGAAAGATAATTTTGGATATTTTTTTTCAACAAGAAACACTTTATCTAATTTTTATAATGATTATTACAGCAATACCGGCTGGTTTTGCTGCTGGTTTATTTGGTATTGGCGGAGGATTAATAACAGTACCAATTTTGTTTTATATTTTTGGTTCAATTGGAATTGAGCCTACTTATTTAATGCATCTTGCAGTTGGAACATCATTTGGAATAATTATTCCAACTTCTATTGTGTCTGTATTAACACACCATCAGCATAACGCTGTCGATTTTAAAGTAGTTCAAGGATATGGGATATTTGTAATTTTAGGAGTAATATTAGGAACAGTTTTGGCAGCAGGTTTAAAAACCAAACCTTTAATACTTTTCTTCACGATAGTTGTTTACATACTTGCTTTTTATTTATTATTTTTAAAGGAGAAAGAGTCAAATTTATCAATTAAAATGGGTTTACCTGCAAAAATTATATCGGGGATTATTACAGGTTTTGTTTCAGCACCTATGGGTATTGGTGGAGCAGTAATGAATGTCCCAATTTTAAAATTTTTTGGTTATCCAATAAACAAAGCAATTGGAAGTGCTGCAGCAATAGGTTTCATAATTGCACTATTTGGTGCAATAGGATTTCTAATCTCAGGAAATTATCTTAATGCTAATTTACCTTTAAGTATCGGGTTTTTAAATATTCCAGCTTTTTTAATTTTCTTCCCAATAACTACTTTCATGGCAAGACTAGGAGCAAAAGCCAGCCACAAGATAAATAAAAAAAAAATGACTAAATACTTTGGATTATTTTTAATTATTATTGGAACTAAATTTTTATATGAATATTTTAATCTTTAAATTTTTTGATCATATTCACCAATTTTACCTGTTTTTTGTAGCAAATTATCAATAAAATCAAAAATATTTTTTTTTCTTTTTTCTGAAGTTGGGCTTTCAGTAACAACAACAAGAGAAGGTTTGTTCGAAGAAGCTCTGATTAAACCCCAAGATCCATCTGACAAAGAAAATCTTACACCATTTACAGTTAAAACTTCCGTAATAGACTGATTATCAATTTTGATATTTTGTATTTTCAAATTCTCAACTTTCTTAATCATTTCCTCAACTACTTTATACTTTTCTTCATCTTTACAAAATGGCGCCATAGTTGGAGACTGATATGTTACAGGTAGTTCTTTTATTATTTCATTCATTTTTTTATTTTGATTATCTAGTAGATGACAAACTTGGATCGCAGAATTTATTCCATCATCGTAACCATATCCTAAAGGTTTATTAAAAAAGAAATGACCACTTTTTTCAAAACCGGCTATGGCTTTTTCTAAATTAACTTTTCTCTTAATATGAGAGTGCCCAGTTTTCCAATAAATAGTTTTACATTTATTTTCAAAAAGAATTTTATCTTTTGAATAAAGACCTGTTGATTTAACATCAACAATAAATTTTGAATTTTTATATTTTGACGCTAAGTTTCTAGCAATTAATAGCCCAATTTTATCTGAATATATTTCATTTCCTTCATCATCTATTACTCCACATCGATCTCCATCTCCATCAAAACCAAAACCTATATCTGCCTTATTGTCTTTTACAGCTTTTGCTATTGCATGAAGCATTTTGAGATCTTCTGGATTTGGATTATACTTTGGAAAAGTCCAATCTAATTTGCAATCTAATTCAATAACTTCACAACCTATTTTTTTTAATATTTCTGGCGCAAAAATACCTGCCGTACCATTACCACAAGCTACTACTGCTTTGATTTTTTTACTAATTTTATTTTTTTTAATTAAGTCTTCAGAATAAATTTTTTTAAAATTTTCTATAATCTTGATAGAGCCTTTACCCTCAGTAAAATTTTTATTTAAAGTTATATCTTTTAATTCTTTCATTTCTTCTGGAGCATGAGTTAATCCTTTTTTGATACCCATTTTTACTCCTGTCCAACCATTCTCATTATGACTAGCTGTAACCATTGCTATTGCATCTGAATTCAAATTAAATTGTGCAAAATAAACAGTAGGCGACAAAGATAAACCTATATCTTCAATGTTACATCCTGTTGATATCAAGCCGGTTATTAAAGCTTTTTTAATATCCTCACTATAAGATCTGTAATCGTGTCCTACTATTACTCTTGGGTTGGTTTTTTTTGTATTCAAAATTATTTGAGTGCCTAAACCTTTACCGAGGTTAATGATTCCCTCTAAATCGATCTCTTTTTCATAGATCCATCTAGCGTCATATTCTCTGAAGCCATTTGGGTTAATTTTCATTGATATTATTTGAGTTTAAATTGTTGTTATTAAATGTTTATTAACAAAACTTTCCACTTGCAAAATTATTTTAATGTTCATATAATGTTCTATTGATTTAGATGTTATATGGTATAATAACTTAGATGTAACACAACATGTAGTTGTTTTGTTAATAAATCGATTAAAATAAAGGAAATATGAATAAAAACGTATCATTGGCAATAGAGAAAGCTGTCGACAGTATAAGCGAAAAAAACCATAATGAACTAAAAAACAATAACGGACCTAAAAAACCAGATTTATTTTCATTATCAGGTGAAACCGAGCTGTTTCAAAATGAAAAAGGTATAACTATTAAAATTGATCGTTCAAGGGACTCTAATCTAACTGATTTTGGTAAGGCAACTCTTAAAGATAGATATTTAGGACAAAATGAGAGTTTTCAAGACTTGTTTGCAAGAGTAGCAAGCGTTTACGCTGATGATAATTTACATGCACAAAGAATTTATAATTACATAAGCAATTTATGGTTTATGCCCGCAACACCAGTTTTATCTAATGGGGGAACTGAAAGAGGATTGCCAATTTCGTGTTTTTTAAATGAAGCTAATGATAGCTTAAAAGGTATTACAGATTTATGGGAAGAAAATGTTTGGTTAGCAGCTAGAGGCGGCGGTATTGGAAGCTATTGGGGTAACTTAAGATCTATAGGAGAAAAAATAGGTAAAGTTGGTAAAACTTCCGGAATTATTCCTTTTATTAAAGTTATGGATTCATTGACCTTAGCAATAAGTCAAGGTTCTTTAAGAAGAGGATCAGCTGCTTGCTATTTACAAATAGATCATCCTGAAATCGAAGAATTTATTGAAATGCGAAGACCAACTGGTGGTGACGTTAACAGAAGATCTTTAAATCTACATCATGGTGTTCTTGTTTCAGATGATTTTATGCGAGCAGTTGAAACCGATGGTCAATGGGCTCTAAGAAGTCCAAATGATGGCTCAGTTCAATCAACTATTTCAGCTAGAAATTTATGGATAAGACTTTTGACTGCTAGAATTGAGACAGGTGAACCTTATGTAGTTTATATTGACACAGTTAATAGACAAATACCTCAACATCATAAACTTGCTGGTTTAAAAGTTAAAACATCAAATCTATGTAGTGAAATTACTTTACCTACAGGATTAGATAACGATGGCAAAGAAAGAACAGCTGTTTGTTGTCTTTCTTCTTTAAATTTAGATACTTACGATAAGTGGAAAGATAATGAACAATTCATAGAAGATGTTATGAGATTTTTAGACAATGTAATGACAGATTTTATTAATAGAGCTCCAGATGAATTTACTAACGCTAAATATTCAGCTATGAGGGAAAGAAGTGTTGGTCTGGGCGTGATGGGCTTACACTCTTATTTTCAACAAAAAAACATTCCTTTTGGATCAGTTATGAGTAAAGTTTGGAATAAAAAAGTTTTTAAAAATATACAGGAAAAAGTGGATGCAGCTTCGATTTCGCTAGCAGAGGAAAGAGGCTCTTGTCCAGATGCTGCGGATTATGGAATTAAAGAAAGATTTTCTAATAAAACAGCAATAGCTCCTACTGCTTCGATTTCAATAATTTGTGGTGGATCTTCTCCTGGAATAGAACCCATTGCTGCCAATAGTTTTACACATAAAACTTTATCAGGATCTTTCAATGTTAGAAATAAGTATCTTAAAAAAATTCTCCAAAAATATAAAAAAGATACTAATGAAGTTTGGTCTAGTATAACAACTAATCAAGGTTCTGTTTCTCATTTAGATTTTTTAACAGCCGATGAAAAAGATACATTTAAAACTGCTTTTGAAATTGATCAAAGATGGATTATTGAATTAGGTGCTGATAGAACACCTCATATATCTCAAGCTCAATCAATAAATGTATTTGTACCTGCTGATATACATAAAAAAGAACTTCACGATATTCATTTTCAAGCTTGGAAAAAAGGATTGAAAAGCCTCTATTATTGTAGATCAAAATCTATTCAAAGAGCTGAAGATGTTACAGCCGGATCATCAACAGATGTGACGAAAAACGTTTATTCTAAAGAGAATGAATCAAATAATAAAGATAATAACTATGAGGAGTGTTTATCATGTCAGTAGCAGAAAAAATTAAGCCAGGAATAATTCAACCAAAAAAAATGGGTTTACTAGTAGAAAATCCAGTTTACAAACCATTCAGATACCCATGGTGTTATGATGC
>JBJLEB010000005.1:0-70192 GCA_045566095.1 Candidatus Pelagibacter sp.
CCCAAAACAGCCTTCTCTATGAAAGCTAGCCTGCCTACTAAAGAACCTCAGATTTTAGAAAAATGGGAAAAAAATAAAATTTTTGAAAAGTTAAGAAAAAAATCTAAAGGAAAAGAAAAATTTATTTTACACGATGGACCGCCATATGCCAACGGCCATATTCACATGGGAACAGCATTAAATAAAATTCTAAAAGATATTATCACTCGATTTCATCAAATGAATGGTAAAGACTCAGTTTATGTTCCTGGTTGGGACTGCCATGGATTACCCATCGAGTGGAAAATCGAGGAGCAATATAAAAAAAAGAAAAAAAATAAAGACGAAGTTCCTATAAAAGATTTCAGACAAGAATGTAGAGATTTTGCTAAAAGTTGGATTAATGTACATATTAAAGAATTTAAAAGGTTGGGTGTAGTAGGTGATTTTGAAAATTATTACTCAACGATGAGCTATGAGGCAGAGGCTCAAATAGTTCGAGAACTAGGTAAATTTCTTTTAGATGGCAGTCTTTATCAAGGTTTTAAGCCAGTCTTATGGTCGACAGTTGAAAAGACTGCTCTGGCAGATGCTGAGGTTGAATATATGGATCATACTTCTAATACAATCTATGTTGCATTTAAAATTAAAGATACTAATCAAGATTTTCTGAAAGATGCTAGTATTATAATATGGACAACAACTCCTTGGACAATTCCGGCAAATAAAGCTTTAGCTTTTAATAACAATATTGAATATTCAGTTTTAGAAATAAGTGAGTTAAAGCATTTTAAAGAAAAAAAAATAGTAGTAGCAAACAATTTAATTAAGTCAATCACCAAAGCTTGTGAAATAGAAAATTATAAAGTTTTAAAAACTTTTAAAGGTAAAGATTTTACCGGAACAATTTGCTCTCATCCATTTATGAAGATGAATTTTGATTATGATGTGCCAATGTTGGAAGCTCAATTCGTTAATTTAGAACAAGGTACTGGAATTGTTCATTGCGCTCCTAGTCACGGCCCTGACGACTTTAACCTATGTTTAAAAAATAATATTCCTTCTTTATATACCGTAGATAATTCTGGTCTTTATACAAAAGAAATTCCATATTTTACTAATACTCATATTTTTAAAGCAGATCCAATTGTCATCGATAAATTAAAAGAACAAAATAAATTATTAAAAAACAATAAACTAAATCATAGCTACCCACATTCTTGGAGATCGAAAGCGCCGTTAATTTATAGAGCTACCCCTCAATGGTTTATTTCGATGCAAAAAAATGATTTAAGAAAAAAAGCTATTAAAGCCATTCATGATACTGTTTTTTATCCTGAAAAAGGTAAAGAAAGATTATTATCTATGGTTGAAGGAAGGCCTGATTGGTGTGTTTCACGTCAGAGAGTTTGGGGAGTGCCTCTTCCAATCTTTGTGAATAAGAAAACTAAGCAACCTCTTAAAGATCAGAAAGTAATTGATAGAATAGCATCAATTTATGAGAATCAAGGCTCTGATTGCTGGTTTTCTGATGATCCGAAAGTATTTTTAGGTGATGATTATGACTCCAATGATTATGAAAAGCTAAATGATATTGTTGAGGTATGGTTTGATAGTGGATCAACTCATAGTTTTGTCTTAGAAAAACGACAAGACTTAAAGTGGCCTGCAGATATGTATCTTGAAGGTTCTGATCAACACAGGGGATGGTTTCATTCTTCTTTACTTGAGTCTTGCGGGACGAGAGGCAAAGCTCCATTTAAAAGTATTTTATCCCATGGATTTGTAGTTGACGGCAAGGGTTTAAAAATGTCTAAGTCAACAGGTAATGTCATTGCTCCTGAGGATATTTTAAAGAATTATGGAGCAGATATTTTAAGGGTTTGGGTTGCCTCATCAGATTATGCTGAAGACTTAAGAATTGATAACAGTATTTTATTGCAGCATGCTGAATCCTACAGAAAAATTAGAAATACTTTTAGATTTATATTGGGAAATCTTAAAGACAATTATGTGAAACAGGATTTTAAAAAATTAGATTTCAAAAAATTTAATGAACTAGAACAATTTATTCTTCATAAACTATTCTTAATCGATAAGTCGGTAAAAAATAATCTTGAAAATTATAACTTCCATAAACTTTATAAAGAGTTATTAAACTTTTGTACTTTAGATTTATCTTCATTTTACTTTGATATAAGAAAAGACGTTTTGTATTGTGATAGTTTAAATTCTAAAAAAAGAAAAGACTGTGTGATAGTGTTGAATATAATCTTAGAAAGTTTATTAAAGTGGTTTGCTCCAATTCTAGTTTTTACGACTGATGAGATTTTTAATTTAGTGAGTAAAAAAGATGAAAGCATTCATGAGAGTAATTTTGTGGAAATTCCTAATAATTGGGAAAATAATGAACTTAATGACAAGTGGGTTAAATTATTTAAGATAAAGCAGGAGGCAAATATAGCTATAGAAGAAAAAAGATCCAATAAAGAAATTGGATCAAGTTTAGAGACAGAAATTAAAATAAAAGCCGATAGTAAAAATTTTGAGTTATTAGAGGGGTTAGACCTCGCAGAATATTTTATTACTTCAAAAGCAGAAAGAATTAAAACTGAAAATAAAAAGGAAGAATTAATAATTGAGGTAAACAAAATACAAGGAACTAAATGTCCTCGTTGTTGGAAAATCTTGGAAGATGAATGTGTGAGGTGTATGCAAGCAATTAAAGAAAATATTTAAGATGAACCCTCTAAAGTTTTTAAGTGAAAAAAAATTTGAATTTTCGAAAAATTTTTTTACATGCTTTTTATTAATAATAATTACTTTTAGTATAGATAGAGTATCTAAAATTAAAATAATTAACCATCAGATAGAAAATGAAATTATTTATATTAATGATTATATAAATTTTGATTTAGTTTGGAATACCGGAATAGCTTTCGGTTTTCTTAGCTCAAATACGAGTTTGGTATATAATTTGATAACAATAATAATTGCCCTGGTAATTATTTTTTTAATTTATTTAATTACTAGATCCAGTTTTAGCGATAAGATTTTGTTTTCCCTTATAATTGGAGGTGCGCTAGGAAATTTTTATGATAGGTATACATATTCTGCCGTACCTGATTTCATAGATATTCACTATAAAAATTTTCACTGGTTTACTTTTAATATGGCAGATATATTCATAACTATTGGAATTATTATATTAATCAGTAAAGATTTATATTTTAAAAATGAAAAATATTAAAAAAAAATTACTATCTCTAGTATCATTACTTTTTCTATATTCCTGTGGAGGTCTCTCAGATGCGGGAAAAGTTTTGAGAAATGAGAAGGTAAAAAGTACTGATGAGTTTTTAGTTAAAAAAAGAGAGCCTTTAGTGCTACCACCTGATTACGATACTTTACCAGAGCCGAGAACTGAGAATAAATCTAATACAGATAAAAAAAATAACATTGATAAAATTTTAAATATGCCAAAAGAAAATAAAAATTCTAAGAAAAAAACTTCATCAGTTGAACAGTCTATAATAAATGAAATACGTAAGTGAAAAAAAAAATAATTTATAAAAATTTTATTCAAAAAAAATACTTAAACTCAAAATTAAATATTAATTATTCTAAAAAACTAAAAGAGATTATTATAAACATAGATCGTACTAAAGATAGTTTTCATTCCTTAAGTGAAAAATATAAATTTAATTTTAAAATTAATGATCTAAAAAAATTTAAAAAATATAATTCTATTGTGGTAGTAGGAATGGGAGGGTCAATTCTTGGAACTGAAGCAATTTATAATTTTTTAGAAAATAAAATAAAAAAAAAATTTTTCTTTCTTAACAATATTGATGAAATTAAATTATTTAAGATAAGAAAAAAAATTAATTTTAAAAAGACATTATATATTATAATATCTAAATCTGGCTTTACAGCTGAAACTTTATCTAATTTTGCTTTATTAAAGATTATTAAAAAAAATAAAAAAAATATTATAATAATTTCTGAAAAAAACAAAAATCCTCTATATCAACTATCTAAAAAAATGAATTTTTTTCATATCGAACATAAAAATTATATAGGCGGAAGATATTCTATATTAACAGAAGTTGGTATGTTGCCAGCTTATTTAATGGGATTAAGTATTTCAAAATTTAGAAAAGATTTATCAGTACATTTTAAGTCAAATAATAATTTTCTTAAAGATAGTTCTATAAAATTGACAAAACTAATGAAAAATAAAAAAATTAAAAATTTGATATTTTTCAATTATGTACCTCAATTAGATAAATTTCTTTTTTGGTGTCAGCAACTAATAGCTGAAAGTCTAGGAAAAAAAGGTCTTGGGTTCTTACCAGTAATATCGCCAGCACCAAAAGACCATCATAGTTTATTACAACTTTATCTAGATGGACCAAGAGATAAGTTATTTTACATATTTAGCTCAGAAAAAAAAGATAATATAAAAGTTTTATCTAAATCTTTTGGAAAAGACTTAAAATTTTTAAAAGATAAAAGTTTTTATCAAATTAAAAAAGCTCAAAAAAATGCTTTTATAAAAACTTTACAAAAAAAGAAAGTTCCATATAGAGAATTCAAAATCAAAGATTTTAGCGAAGGAGTATTAGGCGAACTATTTTCTTATTTTATTCTTGAAACTGCGTTAGTAGGTAAGCTATCCAATATAGATCCCTTTAATCAACCTGCTGTAGAACAAGTTAAAGTTAATACAAAAAAAAACTTAAATTAAAATTTTCCAAAAACTATTTTAGACCTCCCATATTGTCTTATTAACAAGGGATCTAAAATGTCCCTAAAATTATCAAGTGTTTTTCTCTCTCTATGAATAATAATGATGTGATTTTTTTTCAAAACTTTTTTTTCCTTAATTGTCTTTAATATATCTAAATAAGAGTTGTCCGAGAAGGGAGGGTCTAAAAAAATTATTTCAAATTTTTCAGATAGATCATTTTTTAAAAAAAGTTCTATCTTATCAGATATGATAGCTGCTTTCTTATTTGCATATAGATTTGTCAAATTTTTACGAAGAATATTAATTGCATTGCTGTCCTTTTCTACAAAAGTAACTTTCTTTGCGCCCCTTGAAATACATTCTAAACCAAAAGAACCAATGCCTGAGTAAAGATCTAAGATACTTGAATTAATAAGATTAACGCTTATTAGACTTGAGTGTTCTAAAATATTAAAAATATTTTCTTTGACAGAGTCTTTCAATGGTCTGGTAATAGATGATTTTAAGAAATCAATTGTTTTTCCCTTTAGTTCACCACTTATTATTCTCATAAATTTTTAATTATTCTCCAACCAATATCTCTTCTAAAAAATCCTTTTTTCCAGTTTATAATTTTGATAATTTTAAAAATACTTTCTCTTATTTTATTATACGATCTACCTGTAGAAGTTATATTTAAAACCCTTCCTCCGTTAGAAAATATTTTATCATTAGAAAATTTTGTTCCAGCATGATAAATAAAATTTTTTTTATCTTTTTTTACTTTATCCAAATTTTTTATTTGAATACCTTTTTTATACTTACCAGGATAACCCTTGGAACATAAAACAATAGTCATACAATTAGTTTTTTTCCAAGAAATATTTATATCATTAATTTGATTCGAGATTACTGCATTAAAAATTTTTAAGATATCGGTTTTAAGTCTAGGTAAAATTACTTGACATTCTGGATCACCCATTCTTACGTTGTACTCTATTAAATATGGATTATCTTTTATAATCATTAAACCAACATACAAAAAACCTTTATAATTTTTTTTCTTCTTTTGAAGAGCAAGTAGGGTTGGTTGTACAATTCTATCAATAATTTTTTTCTCCAGTCTCTTAGTTAAAATTGGTGCAGGAGAATATGCGCCCATTCCTCCAGTATTAGGACCTTTCTCTTTCTCTCCTACTCGTTTATGATCCTGAGCAGATCCAAAAAACTTAAAATTATTTTTATCTACAACTAAAAAATAGCTAACTTCTTCTCCTTTTAAAAACTCTTCGAGTATTAATTTTTTTGATGTTTTAAATTTACCATCAAATATTTTTTCGGAAAAATTTAAGACTTCTTTTTTGTTTTTACAAATAGCTACTCCTTTTCCAGCAGCTAACCCATCTGCTTTAACTACTATTGGAAAATCAGAGTCTCTTAAAAATTGATCTACATCTTTAATATTTTTGCAAATTTTAAAATTAGCTGTTGGAATTTTGTATTTTTTACAAATAGATTTCATGAACGCCTTTGAACCTTCCAATTTTGATGCATACTTATTGGGTCCAAATACTTTTATCTTGTTCTTAATTAGAAAATCTTCAATCCCTTTTACTAAAGGTTCCTCTGGCCCTACAATCACTAGATCTATTTTGTTTAATTTTAGAACTTTAAGCAGTTTTTTGAAATTCAAAAAATCAATATCTATATTTTTTGCAATTAATCTTGTACCTGGATTACCAGGAATGCAAATTATATTTTTAGATAATTGTGATTCATGTATTTTTTGGCATAAAGCATGCTCTCTACCTCCACTACCTATTAATGCAATATTCATATGAAAAGATATATAATATATATAATTTATAGATGAGTAAAAAAAAAGCTAAACTTAATTATAAACACAACTCTTTCGATATTATCGAGGACGGTACTTTTGTGGTTTGTGCTGTTTCTGGTAAAGAAATAAAGCTAGAAGATCTTAATTACTGGAATGTAGAATTACAGGAAGCTTATTATTCTCCTATAGAAGTAAACGCAAGACTTGAAAAGTTAAAAAGAAAAATATAATTCTACTTCCACCTGTCATGTGTCCATATCCATTGATTAGGATTCTTTAAAATCATGTCTTCTAAAACTTGAGATAATTTTAATGAAAATTTAAATTTATCCTTAAAATTTGACGGTTTCAGAGGTTCATAAACTGTCATGATAAAAGCCGTTTCATTTTTTCTTTCAATAAATATAGGAACAATATTCAAATTAAATTTTAAAGAAAGCTGAGCAGGGAGTGTTGTGGTTAAAGCATCCTGCTTAAAAAATTTAATTTTATTACCCTCACTAACTCTTTGATCTATCATCAAAGCAATACTGTTATTTTCACTAATATACTTTATTGACTCTTTTACACCTGAAAGACCTTTTTTAATTTGATTTTCACAAACATATTTCTTCCTTAAATATTCCATAAATGGATTTAGAAAAAAATTATTTAATGGTCTATAAATAGTTGCTAAACTAATTTTTTTTTTGGTAATTTCCATAGACATGAGTTCAAAGTTTGCAAAGTGTCCTGAAACAAATATTACTGGAGTTTTACTCAATAATATTTGATCTAATATTTTTCCTCCTTTTATATCTATATGTGTTTTACTATTTTTAAAATTTTTTAAAAAAATGTACTCTATGAAGGTCATTCCATAGTTTGACCACATATTATCTTTAATCATATTTTTTTTTTGCTCAGTATATTGATTTGGTAAATTGTTTAAATTTTTTTCAATTATATCGTTTGATCTTATAAATGGGCCTATTCTTTTAAATAAGAATGAAAATAATTTTCTGCTAAGAGTTAAACCAATTATTTTGGCAAATAGGAATGAAAGGTATACAAAAAATGCTTCAAAGAAATATTTTACTGTTTTTTTCATAAAAGATCTAAAATTTGATTTATAAATTCTTTTTTATTATTGATTATCAAATCATTCTTAATATATTTAATTTCATTAAATCCATAATTCTTAATTCTAAAGTAATCTTTCTCAGTAGTTATAAGTTGGAACTCATTTTTTCTAGAATTTTGGACTAGTTTTTCAATTTCTACTTTACTAAAACTATAGTGATCGGGGTAAGATATTTCTTTTTGTACGTCAAGTTTATTTTCAGTTAATAGCTGAAAAAAATTTTTTGGATTCCCGATCCCAGCAAATGCAAATAGTTTTTTATCTTTAAATTCATTTATATTTGTAGGTGAGTATTTTGAGTAATAAATTTTTACTTTTTTTTTAACATTAAAAACTATTTTTTCAAATTCCTCATTCTTATCTCCGATAATCACAATGACGTTTGCTCTTTTGATTGAATTAATTCTTTCTCTTAAAGGCCCTGAAGGTAAAGTGAACCCGTTACCAATTAATTGATTACTATTAAAACACAATATATTTAAATTTGTTTTTATTGAGAAATCTTGAAAACCATCATCTAAAATAGCTATATCAAATTGCTTTTCTTCTGCTTTACGCATTGCAATATATCTATGTTTTTCTAAGAATAAATTTTCAATGGAAGCTCTTATTAAATTATGTTCATCAAAGTGCTCACGATAATATTTTTTAATAATTGCAGGTTTTTTATTATTTTTAAGCAATTCTTGTGCAATCAAAATAGATAGGGGTGTTTTACCAGTACCACCTAAATAAATATTTCCAACGCAAATAATTGGAATTTTAAACGAATGTCTATAAGTAATTTTATTTTTTATAATGATTAATAATTGTAGCACAAAAGAAAAAGGAAGCAGTAAATAGGATATTATATTATTTTTTTTTTCCCAAAATTTAGGTTTAGTAATTTTCATTTCCCAATCATCTTAATTAATTCGTTATAGGTATCATTTAGTATTTCTTTTCCTAAATTGTCTATTATTTCTATTTTTTCATTTTTAATCTTAAACGATCTTTCTAAATCATTACTTATTTTTGTCGCTAACTCATTTTCATTATAAATCGTCTCCGCGATTTTGTTTTTTTTAAAAAGTTCATAGATTTCTTGAAAATTGTAAATATATGGACCATGATAAATCTTACAACCTAGCTTTGCTGCTTCTATTGGATTTTGGCCTCCTACAGCTTCTAGCTTTTTTATCATAGACTTTCCAATAAAAACACTTTTACAAAGAGATAAGTAGTTCGGTATTACTCCATAAGAATTTACTATAATAATTTCTTTGTTAGTTTGTATTGACTCACCTTCTGATAGAATTTGTGAATTTAAATTAAAATTTTTACAAGATGCCTGTATACTTTTTGCTCGATCAATATGTCGAGGAATAATAATAGTAATAATATTGTTATGAATTTTTTTAATTTTTAAATGAGTATTTAAACAAAAAATATCCTCTTCTTTATGGGTACTAACAGCACACCAAAATTTATGATTAGTTAATGTTTTTTTATTTTTAGAATTTAAACTTATAGAAATATTTTCAGAACATAATTTTAAATTACCATAATATTTAATTTTTTTAACTTTAAGTTTTTCAAGATAATTTTTTGACTCATTACTAGAGGGCAAACATAATTGAAAAGATTGAAAAATTTTTTCTGCAGTTTTTGGTATTAGACTCCATCTTAAAAAAGTTTTTTTTGTAATTCTTCCATTGAGAAGTATTAAAGGTATATCTTTTCTTCTAATTTCTAAAATAAAATTTGGCCAGATTTCAGAGTCAACAAATATTATTAAATTTGGCGACCAACTCTTTAAAAATTTTTTTACAAGCTCATGTTTATCAAATGGAAAAAATCTATGTATTATATTTTTTTCAGAAAGAAGTTCACTTTCAATTAAACGAGAGGAACTAAGCGTTACAGTAGTAATTAAAAACTCGTACTCATTTTTTTTATTTAATTTTTTAACTAATGGGATAATACTTTTAAGTTCTCCAATACTGGCAGCATGAAACCAAATTAATTTTTTTTTAGGGTTTTTATTAATATTAAAAGAGGAGCTAAATAACTTTTCTTTAAATCTAATTTTATCCTCTTTTTTAATTTGAGTTCTAAGGTAAATTATAATTATTATAAGTGGAAAAAAAATGTTAGTGAGATAACGATAGATTAATAACATTTATTTTAGCTGGTTTTTATAAAGAGATTTATATTCTTCAGAATTACTTATTAGGTAATCATGGTTACCAGAATTAATTATTTTTCCATTTTCTAATAAAAATATTTTATCTGAATTATGTATAGTCGACATTCTATGAGCAATCACAATCGTAGTTCTACCTTTAATTAAATTATTAATTGCATTTTGAACTATTCGCTCTGATTCAGTATCAAGAGAAGAGGTAGCTTCATCTAATAGGATTATTGGAGACTTTTTAAGTATGGCTCGAGCTATAGAAATTCTTTGCTTTTGTCCTCCTGAGAGCCTAACTCCATTTTCTCCTACAATTGTTTCGTACTTTTTTGGTAGTTTACTAATAAATTCATCTGCAGCTGCAAATTTACATGCTTTTTCAATATCTTCCTGAGATGCTTTCGTGTCTGCATAGGCAATGTTATTCTTAATTGTGTCATCAAATAAAATAACATCTTGGCTGACTAAAGATATTTTACTCCTTAAAGAATTTAAATTAATGTTTTTTGTATTTTGATTATCAATTTTTATCTCACCTTTTTGAGGATCATAAAATCTTGGAATAAGGTTAATTATGGTGCTTTTACCAGCTCCACTTCTGCCAACTAAGGCAGTAATTTTTCCACCTTCTACTAGTAAGCTTATTCTATCTACGGCTTTTTCTTCTGTAGTTTCATATTTAAAACTTACGTTTTCAAATAATATATCGCAATTTTTGATTTCAAGATCTGGCAAATGACTTTCATTTTTTATTTCTATTGGTTTATCAACTATATTATATATTCTCTTTGCTGCCGCAGCTCCTTGATAAGCAACCATATTAATTGTAGCAAGGGATCTAATTGGTTGATAAGCTAACATCATTGCAGCCAAAAAAGAAAAAAAGTTATTAAGACCAAGTTCTCCTGAATTAATTAGTTTGCCTGAAAAAAAAATAAAACCAGCTATCATAATTCCAGTTAAAGCCTCCATGATAGGAGTAGCTCTCAGCATAATAGCGGCAACTTTAATATTCTTATTTACTAAACCTGTGATTACGTTATCAGCATTTTCATTCTCCCGATCCTCTTTCTGAAAAATTCTAATCATTCTTGAACCTCTTAAAATATCATTGAAAAATACTGTCATTTTTCCTGATAATAGACTAGCTTGAGTAGTTGCCTTCCCAACTTGCTTACCTAAATTTTTTGCAAATCCTCCAGCAAGAGGGATCATAAAAATTGCAAAAGAAGCTAATTTCCAGTTTTGGTAAAACATTAATGTAACTAATAAAACAACTGAAAAAGAATCCTTCATCAAATTTAAAACTCCAGTGCTTACAAAATGTGAGACTTGGCCAGCATCAAAAGTTACATTTGAAATATACTTTCCTGAATGTCTAGCATCTAAAGTTTGAACATCTGAAAATAAAATTGATTTAGCAATTTTTTTTTGTAATTCTCCCGCTATCCTTTGACCTACAATATTGATATTTGTTCTTGCAAAATATAAAGATAGCCCTTTTAATGCGAATACTACTATTATTGCAATAGGTATCAGCCATGCTAAAGTTTGATTTTTATCAATAAATATTTTTTTAACTGCTGGATCAAGTAACCAAGCAATTGAAGAAGTTGTTCCCGCAATACATATTGATAAGATTAAGCATAAAATTATTCTTTTTAAGTGAAATTTAATATGTTCTTTATATAATCTTTTAATAATATCTTTTAATTCTTGAAAATCCATAATCTAAGAGAAAAAAATTGTTATAAACATAAAGATGCCAGAGAAATTATTTATTTTAAAAGCTTTAAGACAATTTACAGGATTATCATTAAAGATTTTTATTTGATAAATTAAACTCAACGAGAACATAAAGATAAAAAAAGATGAAAAATTAACTCCTATATTATTTTTAAATATAAATATTATTAGTAAAAAAGTAATCAGATAGCATATTCCGACAAAAAATTTTATATTTCCCTTAAATTTAATAGCAGTTGATTTAACACCTATTATTTCATCATCTACTATATCTTGTACACCGTAAATGGTGTCATATCCCAATGTCCAAAATATGGCTGACAAATAAAGCAGAAAAACCTCAATCGATAACTGGTCTAATATTGATGTATAAGCCATTACAAGACCCCAGTTGAATGTTAAACCCAAAAATAGTTGTGGCCAGTAAGTTATTCTTTTCATGTAAGGATAGGAAAAAGCTAATATCATAGATCCCAAACCTAAATATATTGTTTTTAAATTGAACTGGATTAAAATTAAGAATGATATCAAACAAAGTATCAGAACGTAAATCATAGAAAGCTTCACTGAAATTTTTCCGCTTGGAATAGGTCTTAATTTTGTTCTTTTTACTTTTTTGTCAAAATCTTTATCTACAATGTCATTAAATATACAGCCAGCACTTCTCATTAAAATAGAGCCTAAAAAAAATAGAAGCAGATAATATAAATAAGTATTTAAATTTTTATCAAAACCATATGCATATGTGAGTCCCCATGAGCAGGGCCAGAAAAGGAGTAGAAATCCTATAGGTTTATTCAAGCGAGTAAGATCAATAAATATTTTTAAATGCTTCATGAAAATATGACTTGTAAATATCAAACACTATCTCCATAATCAATTTGATTCGATATGGATATAGATTACACAGTTGCAGCTTTAATGTTTCCCGCTATTCCTTTAATGATGACTATGTATAGTAACAGATTTCATACATTAAGTGCTCTGATAAGACAAATACATGATCAATATACTTTTGATAAAAAAGTTCCTCCAGAATGGGAAAACCAATTACATGTTTTAAACAAAAGAACTAACTTATTAAAATATACAATGGGATTTGCTGCTTTTGGATTTCTTTTTAATATGTCTACAGTATTAATGTTGTATATAAACACTACCCAAGTTGCTAGATTAAATTTTGCTGCTTGCTGTATTTGTATGATAGTTTCAATCTTTTTATTTTTGCAAGAAATAAGACTTTCTAATCAGGCATTAAAATTTCATTTAAGTGACATGGACTCTATGAGAAAAGATTTATGAATTTACTTATTTTCTAAAAGATTTTTTTTGAACAAAGAGATACCTTTATTTTTTTTATAATTATAAGACTCTTTAAAAGTATTTAGTTGCCAACCTGTCATTCTTGAAGTTATTTTCACTAAATTTTCTTTTTTCCATTCTTTTGTTGCACTTTCATTTTTCCATAATTTTTTTTCATCATTAGTTCTTGCGCAACCATAACAATATCCAGAAACAGGATCAGTTTTACAAATGCTTATACACGGAGAAATAATCTTATCACTCATTATGGAATTAGAATTGCTGGACCAGTTAATTTCCTGGACTCTAAATCTTGATGGGCTTGTTTTGCATCAGATAATTTATATTCTTTAACAATATTTATTTTAATTTTTCCAAATTTGACTTTTTCAAATATTGCATCAGCACCGGCTTGTAATTCTTTTCTATTAGTAAAGTAATGTCCAATTGTAGGTCTAGTAATATACAAACTTTTAGACTGAATATCTTTAGGAACATTTATCGGATCTAAGGGACCCGAAGCATTTCCAAAGCTGACCATCATCCCTCTTGCTTTTAAACAATGTATTGACCCTTTAAATGTATCTTTACCAACCCCATCAAATACAGCTGTAACACCCTCGTCATTAGTAATTTTCATTACTTCCTCAGCAAAATCTTTTTTATTATAGTTAATGACGTGAGCATAACCATTAGTTTCAGCAATTTTAATTTTTTCGTCTGAACCCACAGTGCCAATTACTTTAGCACCTATACTGTTCGCCCATTGAGCAAATATTTGTCCGACACCACCAGCAGCAGCATGAAATAGGACTGTTTCGTTAGCTTTAAGAGCATAGGTTTTAGAAATTAAATAATGAGTGGTTAAACCTTTTGTCATAAGCGCTGCCGCCATTTTATGAGAAATTCCATCTGGAACTTTCACTGCAATTTTTGCAGGTATGACTCTTTGTTGGGAATAAGCTCCAATAGGCATTGAAGCATAAGCGATGTTATCTCCTTTATTAAATTCCTTAACATTAGCTCCAACTTTATCAATTTTACCAGCAGCTTCTAAACCAATCCCACTTGGTAATTTTAAAGGATACAAACCTGACCTGTGGTATGTATCAATATAATTTAATCCAATAGCGTGATTTGTAATTTTAATTTCATCTGGGCCTACAGCACCCACATCTAAATCTTGAAGTTCTAAAACTTCAGGTCCACCATTTTTTTGAATTACAATTGATTTAGGCATTTAATTTTAAGAAACCTACTTTAACCTTTAGTATTTTGCAAATGTTCCGTTATTGTAGTCTTGAATAGCTTGAAGAATTTCAGCTTTTGTATTCATCACAAAAGGTCCACCTCTTGCAATCGGTTCACCAATAGGTTTTCCAGCAATAAATAGAAATTTACTTTTTTTATTTGCTAATATTTCAAGACTAGATCCTTTTTCTAAAAGCACTAAAGTTGAGTCATTGATTTTTTCATGATCCTTTGACCCTATTTTAAGATCTCCTTTAAGCAAATATACAAATGAATTATGTGTTTCCGGCACTTTAAGATTAATTTTCTTATTCTCGTTTAATTCAATGTCAAAATAAATTGGTTCTACATTATGACCTTTGATAGGTCCTTCAATATTTTCAAATTTTCCTGCTATTAAATTTATTTTTTTATCCTGATCTTCAAATTTAGTTTTTTGGTTTGATTTAATATAATCATATTTAGGTTTATTCATTTTCATACTTGCGGGCATATTTATCCATAATTGAAAGCCCAAAAGTTTTCCATCTGACATTGCAGGCATCTCTGAATGAATTATACCCCGACCAGTTTTCATCCATTGTATATCGCCAGGCCCCATATTTCCTTTTGAACCAGTACTATCTTCGTGTTCAAACTTCCCGTTTAACATATAGGTTACTGTTTCAATTCCTCGATGAGGGTGAGGAGGAAACCCCGCTAAATAATCATCTTTGTTTTCAGAACCAAATTCGTCTAACATTAGAAAAGGATCGATATAATCAGCCTCGGGAGTCCCAATACTTCTCTTTAATTTAACACCAGCCCCGTCGGATGCATTTAAAGCTTTTACAATTTTTTTAATTTCAATTTTTATCATTTAATTATGATAAGCTGTGCTCAAATTATATCAAGTAGCTGCGTTAAGTTGCTAACCTCATTTTTTGGCTTATAATCAAGATTATCAAAAATAGCTTTATTTCTATTAACCCAAATAGAATTGTAGCCATAATTTCCACCTCCAGATACATCCCAAGTATTTGCACTTAGAAAAGCAACTTCATCACTCTTGATCTGATATTTTTTTATAGGCATGTCATAAACTTTTGAATCTGGTTTGTAGATGCCAACTTCTTCTATTGAAAAAAGATCGTCAAATATATTTTCTAGATTATTATTTTTAACTAATTCATTCAAAAGAGCAGGGGTTCCATTTGAGAGTATAGAGAGTTTATAATTTTTTTTTTTTAAATTATTTAATACCTCGTTAACTTCAGGATAAGGTGATAACGTCCTATAGAGATTTAATAATTCATTTTTCATAGCAATATCTATTTTAAAAACTTTCATAGATTTATCCAAACTATCTTCAGTAACTTTCCAGAAATCCTTATGTCTCTTCATTAAACTTCTTAACCAAGTATATTCTAATTGAGTTGTTCTCCAAAAGTTTGCAAATCCTTCCCACTCATCTCCAATTTTATCTTTGCATTTTTCAGCGGCGGAATTTACATCAAATAAAGTTCCGTAAGCATCAAAAACTACAGACTTAACATTCATAATTTTTTTTGATTATGTGACCCATCACATAGGGGTTGATCGTTGGTTTGTTTACAAGTGCAGAAAAAAACTTTTTTTGACTGCTCTGCTTTATAAGTTAGAGGTCCAAACTCAGAACCATCATGTGAACCATCACAAAAAGGTTGCTTTGAACTTTTTCCACAAGAACACCAGTAATAAGATTTACCTTCTAAAACATCTACTCCGATTGGAGCGTCTCCAGCCCATATTCCTTTTTTCATAAAATTTCCTTTTTATTGATTAATATCATTTATCTATTAATGTATAAATAGTTATGAGTAACATTAGGTTATATTTTCCAGATAATATAGTAGAAAATACTACAAGTTTACTTTCAAAAGAACATACTCATTATGTTGTAAATGTCATGAGAATGAAAAGGGGTTCTAATATAAATTTTTTCAATAAAGAAGGAGAATGGTTAAGTGAGATAATTTTTTTAGATAGAGATAGAGTTGAAGTAAAATTTTTAAATAAGATCAAAAAATCTTCGAAAATATCAAATATTGAACTAGCAATTTGCTTAGTTAAAAAAAATCCTATGGAAACAATTTTACAAAAAGCTACCGAACTTGGAGTGAGTAGAATAACCCCAATAATTTCTGATAGAACAGAAGTAAAAGAATTAAATTATGAGAGAGCAAAAAAGATAGTGATAGAAGCAACAGAGCAGTCTAATCAATTAAATCCTCCTGAAGTTTCTAAAGTAATTAAACTTAAAGATTTTTTAGAAAAGCTTGATAGTGGAGCTAAGTTTTTATTTGCAGATGTTAATTCTCAAAATAATCTTCAAAAAAAAGATGTAGAAGGAGATACTTTAAAAACCATATTAATTGGACCTGAAGGAGACTTTTCACCTAGTGAGCGAGAGTCTATTTTAGCTCAAGCTAATACGACCTCTTTCACAATATCTAGTAATGTACTTAGGTCTGACACAGCCGTTATTAGCGCTATTTCATTGGTAAATTTTATCAATAATTCTTATTAATTGTCGCATTAATTGAAATTGTTAAATTATTTAAAAGCTGTATAAAAACTTATGTTTAAAAAACTTACTTATATATTTTTAGCCTTAATTTCAGGTTCAGCATTGGCTGACCAGCCTAAAGACTGGCAATTAGGTTTTCAAAAAGCTGCTTCTAAAGGAATGGAAGATATAGTTTGGTTTCATGATTATATGCTGTTACCAATTATTACTGCTATTACTATTTTTGTTTTATTTTTACTTTTATATACTTGCGTGAGATATAGAGCTTCCAGAAACAAAATAGCCTCAACAACAAGTCATAATACATTAATTGAAGTTCTTTGGACTTTAATTCCATGTTTAATTTTAATTGTAATGGCTGTTCCTTCATTTAAAGTTTTGTATTCTCAAGATACTATTCCCAAAGCAGATGTAACGATTAAAGCTATAGGCTACCAATGGTATTGGGGATATGAGTATCCTGATGAGAATATAATTTTTGATTCATACATGATTGACGATAAAGATTTAAAAGAAAACCAACCGAGATTACTTTCAGTTGACAATGAAGTTTATGTACCAGTTAATAAAGTAATAAAAGTAATGATAACAGCAAATGATGTTTTACATGCGTGGGCTTTACCATCATTTGGGGTAAAACGAGATGCGATACCAGGAAGAATTAATGAGACTTGGTTTAAAGCAGATAGAACAGGGACTTTTTATGGTCAGTGTTCAGAGTTGTGTGGTATCAAACATGCATTCATGCCAATAACAGTAAATGTTGTTTCAGAGGATCAATATAACCAATGGTTAGACGAGGCAAAAGTTAAATTTGCTAAGGAAGATTTAAATAATAACATTAAAATTGCAAAACAAATTAAGGAAATAAAATAATGTACGGACAAACAGCAATAGATGGACACCACAGTAATCCTACAGGTTGGAAGAGATGGGCTTACTCAACTAACCACAAAGATATAGGAACAATGTATCTTATCTTTGCAATTATAGCAGGAATTATTGGATCAGCCTTTTCAGTATTAATGAGAATGGAATTAATGCACCCGGGCGATGGAATTCTTGGTGGAAATTATCATTTATACAACGTGCTTGTTACGGGTCATGGATTAATCATGATATTTTTTATGGTAATGCCTGCAATGATCGGCGGATTTGGAAATTGGTTTGTGCCTATAATGATAGGAGCCCCAGATATGGCTTTTCCAAGAATGAATAACATTTCTTTTTGGCTGCTCCCAGTTGCTTTTATTTTATTACTAGCATCTATTTTCGTTGACGGACCTCCAGGTGCGCAGGGAGTTGGTGGAGGTTGGACAATTTATCCTCCTTTATCATCTAAAACTGGCCAGCCAGGCCCAGCAATGGATTTAGCGATATTGTCTTTACATATAGCTGGAGCTTCTTCAATTTTAGGAGCAATTAATTTTATTACTACAATATTAAATATGAGAGCCCCAGGAATGACATTGCATAAAATGCCATTGTTCTCTTGGTCAATATTAGTAACTGCTTTTTTATTATTACTGTCTTTACCTGTTTTAGCTGGAGCTATAACGATGTTATTAACTGATAGGAATTTTGGAACCTCCTTCTTTGAAGCTCAAACTGGTGGTGATCCGGTCTTATTTCAACATCTATTTTGGTTCTTTGGTCACCCAGAAGTATACATACTTATTCTTCCAGGATTCGGAATGATTAGTCATATAGTTTCAACTTTTTCAAAAAAACCAGTATTTGGTTACTTAGGCATGGCTTACGCAATGGTAGCAATAGGAGTTGTTGGTTTCGTTGTTTGGGCTCATCACATGTACACAGTAGGATTAGACACTGATACCAAAGCATATTTTTTGGCTGCAACTATGATTATAGCAGTGCCAACAGGAATTAAAATTTTTTCTTGGATAGCCACGATGTGGGGAGGTTCGATAAGCTTTAAAACACCTATGCTTTGGGCAATTGGATTTATTTTTCTTTTCACACTTGGAGGCGTCACAGGTGTTGTATTAGCTAATGCAGGTGTTGATACTGCTCTGCATGATACTTATTATGTGGTAGCTCATTTTCACTATGTGCTTTCTTTAGGAGCAGTTTTTGCAATATTTGCAGGATTTTATTATTGGTTTAGTAAAATGACTGGATATGAATATTCAGAGTTTTTGGGAAAACTTCATTTCTGGCTGACATTTATTGGTGTTAACTTAATTTTCTTTCCACAGCATTTTTTAGGTTTAGCAGGTATGCCACGAAGATATGCAGATTATCCAGATGCTTTTGCAGGTTGGAATTATATTTCTTCAATAGGTTCTTATATTTCAATTATTGGATTAGCAGTATTCTTATTAAATCTTTTATATGCTTTTATGAAAAAAAGAAAAGCTGAACAAAATCCTTGGGGAGAAGGGGCTACAACTTTGGAGTGGACAGTTTCTTCACCACCACCATTCCATACTTTTGAAGAGCTACCTAAAGTAAAATAAATTGAGTCAAATAATTATAAAATCTAGGAACTCTAAATTAAGTTTAGCATTTAACTTTCAATCATTTTTTAACTTAATGAAGCCGAGAGTTATGTCTCTTGTTTTGTTTACTTGTATGGTAGGTTTATTAATAGCACCGTCAACCATAGAATTATCATCATCATTATTATCTTTACTAGCTGTTGCTATTGGTTCAGGAGCAGCTGGAGCATTGAATATGTGGTACGAGTCAGATTTGGATGCATTAATGAGTAGAACTTGTTTAAGGCCAATACCAACTGGAAGAGTAAAAAAAAATCAAGCTTTATACTTTGGAATATTTTTATCATCAATCTCTATAGCGATGCTTTACTATTCGGCAAATTTAATTTCTGCGGTGCTTCTAGCCTCTACTATTGGTTTTTATTTTTTTATTTATACAATTTGGTTAAAGAGAAAAACTCCACAGAATATTGTGATTGGGGGAGCAGCTGGAGCTTTACCGCCAGTTATAGGCTGGACGATTGCAACAGGTAGCGTTTCGATAGAACCAATAATATTATTTTTAATAATTTTTCTTTGGACACCATCACATTTTTGGGCATTAAGTTTATACAAGTCTGGTGATTATAAAAAAGCTAAGATTCCAATGCTACCAGTCATTTCAGGAACAAAAACTACAAAACTCAATATTTTAATTTATGCCATAGCCATGGCTCCAACAATAGCAGCCCCTTATATTTTTAATTTTGCTAGTTTATTCTATTTGATAGTCTGTTCTTCAATGACCGCATATTATATTTATTTGTGTTTTAATTTATTTAAAGCAAAAAAAACAAAAATAACAAATATTTTAGCAAGAAAAGTTTTTATTTATTCAATTTTTTATTTATTTTTTATTTTCTTAATAATTCTTATTGATAATTTGATGACAAAAATATGATGAATAAAAAGAAAAAAAATATAATTACTGCAGTAATTTTAGTTTTATTTATGATATTTTTATTTGCTTTAACATTTTATAATATAGGTATTTATAATAGAGAAATATAATGAATATAAATAAAAAAAAACTTACACCTATAGCATTAGTATCAATATTTTTTTTAATGTTAGGTTTGTCATTCGCAGCAGTTCCTCTATATGAATTATTTTGTAGAGTAACTGGTTTTGGTGGAACCACACAAAATGCGAGTAACAAAGAAATTCCTAAAATTATAATAAATAAAGATTACAAAATGAGATTCGACACGAATACTAATGGGTCATTAAACTGGAAGTTTAATTCTGAGTTTAACACTTTAGATCTTAAGCCTGGAGAAGTTCATACAGTAAAATTTAATGTGGAAAACCCAGGTAGCCAACCATCTTCGGGAACTGCATCTTTTAACGTATCACCATCTCCATTTGGAATATACTTAAACAAAATAGGATGTTTTTGCTTTGAAAAACAAACACTCAAGGCAGGGGAATCCAAAGAATTTGCCCTTACATTTTTCTTGGATCCTAAAGTTGTAGATGATAATAAAACAAAAAATATAGCTGATGTGACATTATCATTTACGTTTTTTTCATCAGATTATTATAAAAAGGATAATTCATAATTATGTCTTCAGACGAAAAAAAACATGGATTTCATTTAGTAGACCCTAGTCCTTGGCCTATCTACGTATCATTTGCAACTTTAGTTCTTGCTTTTGGTGCGGTGTATTACTTTCATACAAAAACTCTTTGGCTTCTTTTATTAGGATTTGCGTTAGTAATTTATGGAGCGTTTATGTGGTGGAGGGATGTGATAGAGGAAGCTGAGCATCAAGGCCATCATACACCTGTAGTTCAGATTGGTCATAGATATGGGATGACACTATTTATTGCCTCTGAGGTAATGTTTTTTGTTGCTTGGTTTTGGGCATATTTCAATGCAAGTTTATTTCCTACGGAGGCAATAGGAGGAACTTGGCCCCCAGCCGACATAAAAACTTTTGATCCTTGGGATATTCCATTAATCAACACTTTGATACTTTTGCTTTCAGGCACAACTGTTACTTGGGCACATCATGCTATGTTAGAGAATGACAGAAAAGGTTTAGTGAATGGTTTAATCGCTACAGTTTTTCTTGGCTTTATTTTTAGCTGTTTACAAGCTTATGAATATCATCATGCAACCTTCACCATAGATGGAAACATTTATGGAGCAACATTTTATATGGCAACAGGGTTTCATGGATTTCATGTTATTGTTGGAACAATTTTTTTAGCCGTATGCTTATATAGATCTATGAAAGGCCATTCCAACTCAGAACACCATTTTGGCTTTGAGGCAGCAGCATGGTATTGGCATTTTGTTGATGTTGTATGGTTATTCTTATTTGCTGCTATTTATATTTGGGGAAGTTAAGCTTTAATTGAAAAACTTAATTCTATTTAAAATATTTGTTTTTTTTTTCATTACATTATTTTGTATTCTTGGAACTTGGCAACTGCATAGATTACAATTGAAACAAGGTTTAATTAGTCAAATAAATATGGGATTAAAATCGAACCCAATCAAATTTTCTCAAAATATTAATAAAAATTATCAAAGGGTATTTTTAGTAGGTAAATATGATTTTAAAAATCAGATATATCTTTATAGTTTAAACGACCAAGGTCAACCAGGCTTTGATGTCATAACTCCTTTTGAAACAATCGTTAAAGAAAATGTATTAGTAAATAGGGGTTGGATAAGAAAGGAATATAAGAGCAATCCTAATATAAATATTTTATCTAAAAATATAACGGGCATGCTAAGGCATGCTAATAGAAAAAATTTTTTTACACCTGATAACGATACAGATAAAAATATATGGTTTTCAATAAACCTAAAAGATGTCCAAAAAATCACGGGCAAAAAATTCAATAAATATATTGTATATTTGGAAGATCAAAATATAGAATTACCAAAACCTAAAAAAATTACTGTTGATGTGCCAAACAATCACCTCAAATATGCTATAACGTGGTATTCAATATCAATATCAATATTGTTTTATTATTTATACTTTAGACGGAAAAAATGAAATATTTTAGCACAAGAAACAAGTCCTTAGAATTTGGCTTTAAAGATATATTTCTAAGAGGTTTAGCACCTGATGGTGGGTTGTTTTTGCCTTCTGAAATAAACCAATACACTCAAACTGAACTCGGAATTTTAAGCAAGCTATCTTATGTAGAGTTAGCTACAGAAATTATATTTAATTTTTGTAAAGATGATATAGATAAAGATCAACTTAGAATTCTTATAGATAAAGCATACAGTAACTTTAAAAGCAAAGAAGTTGTCGAATTGAAAAAAGTAGGAAATTACAATCTTCTTGAATTATATCATGGTCCAACTTTAGCTTTTAAAGATATAGCTATGCAAGTAATAGGTAATTTGTATGATACTCTTAAAGTATCAGAAGATAAAACTGTCAATATTGTAGTTGCTACATCAGGAGACACTGGTTCAGCTGCCATATCTGCATTAAATGATAGAAAGAATATTAATGTATTTGTTCTACATCCTCATAATAGAATTTCAAATATTCAGAGAAGAATAATGACTACAATAGGTTCAAATAATATTTTTAACATTGCTGTTAAAGGTACATTTGATGATTGTCAGAAAATTGTAAAAGACATGTTTAACGATAATAATTTTAGAAAAAAAATAAACATGTCAGGAGTTAATTCTATTAATTGGGCAAGAATTATTTGCCAAATAGTTTATTATTTTTATGCAGTTTTCAAAATTGGAAAACAAAATATAAGTTTTTCTGTTCCAACAGGAAACTTTGGAGATATTTATGCAGGATATATGGCAAAGAAAATGGGCCTACCGATAGATAAGTTAATTGTTGCAACTAACGATAATGATATTATGCAAAGAGTTATTAATACAGGACAGTACAAGCCTGATAAAGTAAAACCATCTTTATCTCCAAGTATGGATATCCAAGTATCTAGTAATTTTGAGAGACTGCTTTTTGATATTCTAAAGGAAGATGATAAAAAAGTGACTTCGTTGATGAATGATTTAAAAACAAATGGTTTTTTTAAATTAGAAAAAGACTCAATTGAACTTATTCAGAAGCATTTTTATGCTGAAAAAATCAGTGATGAAGAAACTTTAGCTATCATTAAAGAACTAAATATAGAGTCAAAATTTGTACTAGATCCTCATACAGCAACTGCTTTTGGAGCGGTAAAAAAAATTAATAATATTTCAGAAGTTGTTATTTTGGGGACTGCACACCCTTATAAATTTTTAGAGACTGTGAAAAAGGCGACTGGTGAGGAGGTAAAAGAACCACCACAACTGACAAATGCAGTAGATAAAGAAGAAAGATTTGATATATTAGATAATAATATTTCAAAAATCAAAAACTACATTTTAAATAAAATTATATGAAAATAAAGGAAGGTGAAAAATTACCTAAAGCAGAGTTTTTTTATTTGGACAGCAATGGAGTAAAAAAAATAAAAACTGACGATTTATTTCAAAGTCAGAAAGCTATTATAATTGGAGTTCCTGGAGCTTTTACAAAAGTCTGCTCTGAAAGACATTTACCAGGATACGTAAATAATTTTAAAGCAGCTAAAAAAAAAGGAATAACAAAAATTATTTGTATTTCAGTCAATGACCCAAATGTGATGAAAGCATGGGGCGAGGTACAAAAGGTTAATGAAAAAATTTTTATGGCCGCTGATCCTTATTGCAGGTTTACCAAATCTATAGGTGCTGAAATAGATAGAACTGATAGAGGATTGGGAATAAGATCTAAAAGATACACAATGCTAGTAGATAACAGTATAGTTAAATTAATTAAAGAAGAAGAAGACACTGCAGTATGTGAAATATCAGCAGCAGAAAATTTTATAAAAGATATCTAATTTTTGATGGCTTTAGTAGCTAGTTCATCGGCTAAATTATTATATTTGTTATTAGAATGTCCTTTAACCCATTTCCATATAACTTGATTTTTTTGACATAATTCATTCAATTTTTTCCAAAGATCTGTATTTTTTACTGGTTTTTTATTTGAGTTTTTCCATCCATTTTTTTCCCATTTTTTTATCCAATCGGTAATTCCATTTTTTACATATATAGAGTCTGTAAAGATAATTACTTTAGATTTAGACTTTATTTTTTTTAAAGCCATTATAGGGGCTAGAAGTTCCATACGATTATTTGTAGTTTCTCTAGCTTTACCTGAAATATTTTGTTGTTTTCTTTTTTCATCAAAAATTACTGCTCCCCATCCTCCAGGACCAGGATTTCCAGAACAAGCACCATCTGTATAAATTGTAAATTTCATTAAAAGAAATAATCCTCAAAATTTTTTGAATTTTTATGAAACTCAAGTCGTTTCAAATACTCAATAGGATCCTTTATTTTTACAATTGCACCTTCAATTATATTCAACGAATCGAATACTCTTGTAAGTAAAAATCTTAATGCAGCTCCTTGAGATAAAACTTTGATATTTTTTTTTTCTTCATCTGAAAGTTTTCGAAGTTTAGAGTAACCATCAATAAAGTTTTTTGCTTTAGTAACATTAAAACTTAAATTATGTTTTTGCCCATCAAAACATAAAGCATTGAAACAAACAGCAATTTCAAAAGAATAAAAATCGTTACAAGAAAAATAAAAATCAATTATTCCGGTAAATTCTTCATTTTGAAAAAAAATATTGTCACTAAATAAATCAGCATGTATTATCCCACTAGGTAAGTTTTTCGGCCAGTTTTTTTCAACATTAATTAAATTTGCTTCAATTAGTTTAGGTAAATCTTTATCTATTTTAATACATTGCTCCTTGACAGAATTAAAAAGCTTTCTCCATGATTTGATTGATAAATCATTGTTTCGTCTAATTTTAAAATCTTTTGTAATTTCATGCATTTTAGCCACTTCATAACCTAATTGTTTACAGTCTTTAGGCGTGAGGGCTAGTTTTGCCTTACCCTCCAAAAAAGAAACAATCATTAACTTTTTTCCGTTATATTCTGTAATTGTTTCATTTTGATTATTTACAATAGGCACGGGGCATTTAAAATTTTTATTATTTAATTCTGACATTAATTCTGAAAAAAAAGGTAAATCTTTTGGATTAACTCTTTTTTCATAAATAGTTAGTATATATTTTTTTTCTTCTACTAATAAATAATAATTTGTATTTTCAATACCTTCTTGAATTCCTTTAAAAAATTTCAATTTACCTATAGAATAGTATGAAAGAATTTCTTCAATATTTTTTTTTTCAAATTTCGTATAAACGGCCATTTAATTAAGTTGTTTTGGTAGTTTAAAAATTACTTTTTCTTCTGCAACAATTACCTCTTCTATTGTTACTTTTCTATCAGCTCTAATCTTATCTAGTAAATTTTGAACTAATTGTTCTGGAGCAGATGCGCCTGATGATATGCCAATCGTTTCAGAATTTATTAAATCCTCCATTGGAACTTCTTTTTCAAAATAGATTAACATTGAATTTTTACATCCTGCTTTTTTGGCTACTTCTACTAATCTTACAGAGTTAGATGAGTTACGACTCCCTATTACAAAAAACATGTCACATTTGGGTGCAATCTTTTTTACTGCTAATTGTCGATTTGTTGTTGCATAACAAATATCTTCTTTAATTGGTTGTTTAATATTAGGGAATTTTTCTTTTAATTTATCAATTATTTTTGCCGTATCATCAACAGATAGCGTAGTCTGCGTGATGTATGCAACTGAATTTGAAAATTGATTTGTGTCCAACGAAGCAACATCTTCAACTGTTTCTATTAGCTTTATTGAACCTTTTGGTAACTGACCCATTGTTCCAATTACTTCAGGATGATTATTGTGACCAACCAGTATTATATCGTAACCTCTTTTGTATAACTGTTCAGACTCTCTATGAACCTTAGATACTAGAGGACAAGTCGCATCTACATACGTCAATTTTTTTTGTTCAGCTTCTTCGGGAACACTTTTAGGAACACCATGCGCAGAGAAAATGACTGGTCTAGTATTATCTTTAATATCAGAAAGCTCTTCTATAAAAACTGCTCCCTTTTTTTTTAAATCCTCTACTACCTGTTTATTATGAACAATCTCATGTCTTACATAAACAGGTTTTCCATATTTATTTAATGATTTTTCTACAATTTCAATAGCTCGTTTTACACCAGCACAAAATCCTCTTGGTGAAGCTAAATATATTTTAAGATTTTTTTTCATTTTTTTTCCAAAAGGTATTCAAGCAATATATGCGGAAATGTGAGTGACGCCAAACCAATAAAAATTACCTTCAAAACTGAGTAATTAAATGAATAAAAATTGTTTAAGATAAATAATCCAACTAAAAATAGTAACCCTGTTACTATTGTCAAAGGCAAGGCTTTTTGGAAAAAAATTTTTGTTCCTTTTTTTAAATTTTTATTATCTATTTCATATATGAGAGCAACTGAATGTCTTATTGAGTGCAAAAAACAAAAATAAATTGTAAAAGCTATTATTGGAGAAAAAGTATAATTAAGTATTATTATAGTAAAACAATCAACAAATGGAAATATAAAATCCTTATTTATTATGAAACTACTTAAAACACTTACTATTATTAATGTTAATAGAATGCTTGAATTAATATTTTCAATTTTTAAATTTAGAACTTCAAAAATTTTTACTGTTTCATCAAAATTAAAATATAATGGAGCTAATATTATTAAAGAACCCTTTAAAAAAAGGAATAAACTTAAATATTTAGTTCTATTTTTTTTGAAAACATTGTCTTCTTTTCCAAAATGAAAAGCTGCAATAATCAAAAATAAAACTAAAGTTATCTCAGGTAAAATTATCCATAAAAATATCACAAATGTTGAAAAAGCAATATATGATAAATAAAAATACAGACTTTTTTTAATTTTAAATTTTTTTAAAAGTTTCATGCCCTTATAATTATCTAATGCCCCGTGGGAAACTCCAATAGAGGCAATTAAGAAAAAACAGATAATTAATATTAACTCATTATTTAAACTAAAATTAATATCTAGGCTATTTTTAATTATAATTAAAAATAGAGATATCAAGCACAGAGAAAGAGAGTGCATTTTATTTAAGAAATTGACTTTCATACTAAAATATAGCCTTAATAAATAACAATTTTGGCATCTTTGAAATTATAGAAAAGTCCTCAAAAATATTACTTTTGTTTGATAAAAATTTAATAATGGTATTTGACGAAGTTTTAAACATGTCAAAGAATATCTTTGGCATTTTTTCTGGATTTTTTTCTAAAACTTTTAAAAATATTTTATCTAATAATTGATATTTTTTTCCTATACTAAATGTTTTTATTTTATTAATCTTGTTAATATTCTTAGCAATATATTTGCTGTGCTCTTGAATATTTAAAAAAGTATATCCTGTGCTTAGTCTAGTCATTCCACCTGCAGAGCCAATATTAATAGTTTTATCATTGTTTTTTAAAGAAGGATAAAATAGTGGTATAGCTCCTTTTTCCATAAAATTTATCTTATAATTTTTTATACCTAAATTATTTTTAATATAATTTTCTAATTGTAAATCATAATCCATAAGACGTTGATCTTCTAAATCAGATAACCAAGTAGTTTCAATTAAAGCTCTATTTTTATTGAAGGGCAGAGTATAAAAAAAATGCACATTGTTTTTTTGATCGCAATTAAAGTCCATTAGATTTATAATCTCTTCATCAAAAATATCTTTTGATGTCTCTATTTCAATGCCCTGGAAGTGCTGCCATAACTTAGTCTTGTCTGCACTTTCTTTGAAAACACTATTAAAGATTAATGAATTCTCAGAATTAATCTCATTAAGACTTTTAAAAAAACTTACATTAGGATTAGTAGAAAGTCTTGAATTTATTTTTGTGTAAAATTTTTCACTATCGATACTTTGATAAGGGTAATCTTCATTTTTTAATTCATGAGAATTTTCTGATGTGTTTATAGTAAAATTGTTCCAATTTTTAATTACGCAATCTTCAAAATTATGATTAAAAACTTTCCAAAATGACCATGTTTTATCTCTTTTATACTTCTCACGAGTTTCAATTATAGCAAGAGTATTTTTTTTTAATTCATTGTTAATTTCAAGTTCATAGGCTAAAGATAAACCAGCACACCCACCACCATTAATTACATAATCAAATTCTTTCATTAATATTTATCTCCTGTCTTAAAATATTTTGATTCTCATGATTATCGTAATTCAACTCTTTAACAAATAATAATTTAACAAAGTCAAAAATAGATAAAAAAGTCTGAATTATTTTTTCAAATAGAGGAACATAAATTTTACCTGCTTTAATATAGTTTTCAGTATTTTTTTGTTTGAGAATATAATCGCCAATTTTTTTATAAATACGTCTAGCGACAATAACTGAAAATCGAGACTTTAATGGAATACTACTGATGGAATTGAAAGATTTTTGATAAAAAATTTGAGACAATCCTATTGTTTCTTTTATTGAATAAAAATTAGGACTTATGTATTTCCTATTACGGTTTTTATCTTCGCAAACATCCCGGGCAATATTTGTAAGTTGCATAGCAATTCCTAGATCAATTGCTCCTTTAAGAGCATCTTTATTTTTTACTTTAAGTATCTTAGACATCATTAACCCAACTGTTCCAGCAACTCTATAAGAATAAACCATTAAATCTTTTTTTGAATTCACTTCTACTTTTTCCTCTAAGTCTGTTTCAACTCCATCAAATAAATCTATTACGACTTGTTGAGAAATATTTTCACTATTAATTATTGACCACATTTCTTTAATAATCTGATTATTTTGATTTTTATTTATAAAATCATTTTTAAAGTTTATAAAAATATTTTTTTTAATTTCTAATTTATAGTTATCATCAACTATATCATCCAAAGTTCTACAAAAATTATATAGAATTGAGCATTTATTAAATGTTTCCCTAGATAAGAAAAAACTTGCCCAATAAAAAGATTTAGCGTGTTTTTTTAATAAATTACTATTCATTAAAATAATTTATCTAAGACCTTGGCAGATGAAAGGACACCAGGCATTCCTGCGCCAGGATGTGTTCCAGCACCTACAAAATATAGGTTCTTAAATATTTCAGATTGATTATGAAATCTAAAGTAGGCCGATTGAGAAAATTTAGGTTGGATCGAAAAACCAGAACCATGAAGAGTTGCTAAATCTACCTCAAAATAGTCAGGCGTTAAATAGAAATCACTTACTACATTTTCTTTTATTCCTGGTAAAATTGTCTTGTCCATTTTATCTAAAACTAAATTTTTAAATTTTTCTCCTTCATCATGCCAATTTATTTTGGATAAATTATTAGGCACTGGCACAAGAACATAAAAGGCATCTTGGTTATTTGGTGCCATACTTGGGTCTGTAGCTGACGGTCTATGTAAATAATAGCTTATATCTTCAGAAAGAACTTTCTTTTCAAATATTTTATCCAAATGTTTTTCATAAGATTTTCCAAAATAAATTGTGTGATGAGCTACATTGTTATATTTTTTTTTGGAACCAAAATAATATACAAATAATCCCATAGAATAGTCCATTCTTTTCATCTTTTGTCTAAATAGAAAATTATAATCAATTTTTGATTTAATTAAGTTGTTATAAACATTTGGTGGATCCGAATTACAAATTATATAGTCACAGCTTATTATTTTTGATTTGTTTATCTTTATACCTTTAACTTTTTTATTTTCGGTTAATATTTCTGTTACTTCTGCTTCTTTGATAACTTTTATATTTTCTTCGATCATCAATTTCTCTAAAGCCTTAACAACTTTTCCAGTTCCTCCCATTGAGTAGTGAATACCCCATTTTTTTTCTAAGAATAAAATCAAAGTATAAATAGAGGTAGTACTAAAAGGATTTCCTCCAACCAGCAAGGGATGCATACTAAAAACTCTTCTTAATTTTTCATTAGATACATAGTTTGAAACTAAACTATAAACAGATTTATAGCTTTTTAATTTTAATAAAGATGGAATTTGCTTCATCATAAAAGCTAAATTATTAAAAGGTTTATCTGATAAATCTGAAAACCCTTTATCAAAAATTTTTTCAGTAAAACTAACAAGTTTTTTGTATCCATCGACATCTTTTTGGCTAAACTTTTTTATTTGTTCTTCCATAGACTTATCATTTCCATTGTAGTCAAATGTTTCCCCATCATTAAATACAAAGCGGTACCATAAATCTAGCGGTACAATTTTTACATAATCAGACACTTTTTTATTGAATAAAGAAAATAATTCTTCAAAGAGATAAGGTGCAGTGATAACAGTAGGGCCGCCATCATAAGTAAACTCATCTTTTTTAAAAACTCTGGCGCGACCTCCAAGGTCAGGGTGTTTTTCTATTAAAGTAACCTCATAACCTTTTGCTTTCAATCTTAAAGAAGCTGCTAAGCCTCCAAAACCTGAACCTATAACTATTATTTTTTTTGCCATTATTATTATGGCCTATTCTAACTGGATTTTTTCTTAAGTGCTAATTTTGTTTCTTCAATACTAGATAAATAGATTTTATCTAATTTACTTCTATCCATGGAATTTTTAAGAAGTTTTTCTACAGACTCAATGGCTATTTTTACTGATGTATTTTTAATATCTTTAAGCGCCTGATTTTTCATCTGTTTAATTCTTTCTTCTGCATTTTTTTTCCTATTTTCCATTAAATTGTGAAATTCTTTATTTGTTTCAATAATATTTTTTTCTGAGTTCTCATTTGCTTTATTAATCATAGTCTCTACTTCAGTTTTTGAATTGCTAATTTTTATTTCGTGTTCACTTAAAATATTTTTAGCTTCTTCTTTAAGCTTTTCAGCTTCATCTATTTGGCTTTTGATATTTAAAATACTATCTTCTAATATCTTTTTTATTTTTTGTGGTATTTTAAAATAAATTAAAATCCCCAAAAAAATAAAAAAAGATATAGCTACCCAAAATGTAGAATCTATTGTCATAGGTATTTACCAATATTTTTTTTAGCTAAATCTTCTACTGTTGCTTTAATACTACTTTCATTAAGCTTATCTCCAGATATCTTTTCAATAATATTTGAAGTAATTTCTTTAGAAATATCATGGATAGAATTAATTGAATTTTTTTTAAGGTTTAAAATATCGTTTTGAGCTTTTGAAATTTCAATTTCTATATCTTTTTCCATAGACTCTTTTTTTTTTTGAATATCTTTATCTAATTTACTTTTAGATTCTAAAAGAATTTTTATAACTTGTTTTTTAGAGTTTTCTATAATTTCTTCGTATTCTTTTAGTCTTTTTTCTGATAAAATTTTAAGATTATTGGCTTCCTCTAAGTCTTCTTTAATTTTATTATCTCTATCATCTAAGTTTTTTTTTATTTTTGGTAAATAAAATTTAGCAATTAATATATATAAAACTGAAAATATTAATATCAACCAAAAAGCTTGAGAGGCCCAATACTTTGGATCCAGCTGAGGCATACCAGCCTCAGCTGCAAATAAATCTATTCCAAAGGTCGATGGTACAAGTATTAAACTTAGATAACGCTTCATATTTATTTAATTAAAATGCAAATAAAATAATTAACGCTACTACAAGTCCAAACAATCCTGTTGCTTCAGCTAAAGCAAATCCTAAAAGTAAATTAGGGAATTGTTTTTGTGCTGCAGACGGATTTCTCATAGCTCCAGATAGGTAGTTACCGAAAATGATTCCGATCCCAACACCAGCTCCTGCTAATGCGATTGCAGCAAGTCCTGCTCCAATCATTTTTGCCGCTTCTAACTCCATTTTTCCTCCTTTGTTAATTAATGATGTAAGTTCAATGCATCATTTAAATAGATGCAGGTTAATATTGCAAAAACATAAGCTTGTAGAAATGCTACTAAGATTTCTAAACCTGTTAATGCTACTGAAAAACTAAGTGGTAACCACCCACCTAATATTCCTAAACTAATTACAAAACCGCCAAATACTTTTAACATTGTATGGCCTGCCATCATATTGGCAAATAATCTTACAGATAAGCTCACTGGCCTACTTAAGTAAGATATAATCTCAATTATTGTGATTAAAGGCAAGAGGACTTTAGGCACTCCACTTGGAACGAATATAGTTAAATATTTAAGCCCATGTTTTAAAAATCCTATCACAGTTACTGCTAGGAAAATAAATAAAGCCATAATTAAAGTAACGATTATATGACTTGTAACCGTAAATGAGTAAGGAAGCATACCAATCATATTACATAAAAGTACAAATATAAACAGACTAAATATAAACGGAAAGTAGGGTTTGGCTTTAGATCCTGCTGTATCACTTATCATCTTGGCTACAAAACTGTAAAGCATTTCAGAAATTAATTGAATTTTATCAGGGATTATTTTTTTTTCTTTAGTCCCTAAAAATAAAAAAAGTATAATTAAAGTTGCACTAATAACCATGAATAAACTTGCATTAGTAAATGATAAATCTATGCCAGCTATTTTAATTTCAGGTCCAATTTTATAAACACTGAATTGTTGCATTGGGTTACTTGCCATAAAAATTCTTTAATTAGTCCTTTTTTTGCATTTGGTTAGCTACCTTGATAACGTTCATTATTCCTGCTGCCGCCCCTAAAAAAAAGAAAGTTATCATTAACCAAGGACTACTACCAAACCAACTATCTAAAATAAACCCTATTATTGTCCCAACAACAACAGCTGCTACCAATTCAGTGCCTAATTTGAACGCACTTCCCATAAAAGACCCCTTTCTTTCACTTTCAGAAAGAACTGAATTTTTTATTTTAGATTTTGCAATCTTTAGGCGAGTTTTAAAGTCTTCAGGTGTGGTCATTATTCAAAATTAAGCAACTAGTTCCTCAGCTTTTTGCAAGTCTACTGCCACCAATTGACTAACCCCTTGTTCTGCCATTGTAACCCCATACAGTCTATGCATTCTTGACATTGTTAAAGCGTGATGAGTTATAATTATAAACTTTGTTTTTGTAATTTTTGTTAGTTCGTCTAGAAGTTTACAAAATCTAGTTACGTTAGCATCATCTAAAGGAGCATCAACTTCATCTAAAATACTTATTGGAGAAGGGTTAACTAAAAAAACTGCAAATATTAGAGATAGCGCTGTTAAAGCTTGTTCACCACCAGACAACAAAGTGATTGATTGCAATCTTTTTCCAGGAGGAGAAACAAACATCTCTAGGCCAGCTTCTAATGGATCGTCAGAGTCTACCAATTCCATTTTTGCTGAGCCCCCATTGAATAATTTAGTATAAACTTCATTAAATTTCCTATTAACTTTTGTAAAAGCTTCTAAAAGCCTTTCTCTTCCTTTTTGATTAAGTTCATCTATGCTCGCCTTTAATTTTACTATTGCAGAATAAAGATCTGCTCTATCATCTTCCATTTTTTTAATATCTGACTCATATTTTTTTGTCTCCTCGTCAGCTTTGAGATTTACAGAACCTAGAGACTCTCTTTGTTTTTTTATTTTTTCTACCTTTGTTTTTTGATCTTCAATGTTAGGAAAATTTTCTATAGATAAATCGCATAAATCTGATTTTGCTAATAAAGATATCTCATTTTCAATATCTAATTCATTTTTTACAGAATATAATAAATCTTTTTTTCTGTTATCTATACCTTCAATGGTAGCTTCATTTCTAGCTTTATTTTCTTTAAGTTCTGATAGTTTTAATTGTATTTCTTTTAAATTTTTATTAATCAAATTATATTTATTTTCTGCTTCAGTAAGCTCTATTTCAATTTCTTCGTTTCTTTTTTTTGTGTTTTCTAAATTTTGTAAATTTTGACCCTTTGATGTTGCTATACGTTCAGGATCTTTTTTACTTTCATCTAATTCTACTTTGACTTTATCTTTTCTTTCATTTAATTCAGCCATCATTTTTTCTGAATTTGATTTTAAACTTCTCCAATTTTCAAGCTCAATATCAATATTTTTAATTCTTTCTGTTCTTTTTATAGAGTCACTCTGTATAGATTGATTTTTTCCATATTTTTCTGCATACTCCTCTTGAGATAGTGTAATCTTATTTACTAGCTTTTTTAAATCTTGAAAAATTTCTTTTGTTAACTTTTTTTCTTGATCAATGTAACTTTCTATTTTATTTAATAATGTTTCAAGTTCAGCTTGTAAGCTACCTAGGTTTAGCTTTGAGGAATTAAGTTCCTTTGATGAAATTGACATAACTTCAATAAGCTCATTCTCAGTTTTTAATAGCTCTTCTTTTTCTTTTGAAATTCTTTTATCGTTCAATTCAGCATCGAGAGAGATGCTTCGTTCTCGTTCTAAATCTGCCTCTGTTGTTTTAATAGATTTTTCAAGCTTTATCTGCAGGGATTTTACTCTCGTTTCCTCTTCATCAAGGTTTGTTATATCTAAATTTAATTTTTGGAGTTTTGCGGCACTTTCCATTTTTTTATCTCTTAATGGGGATAGTTTTTTATTTTCTTCATCTAAAAGGGTATTATTATTGTTAAAATCAATGTTAATTGCACTTATCTCATCATCTAATTCACTTAATTTTTCTAGAATTTGTTTTTTATCTTTTTCTATTTCTTGAATCTTCAAATAATACAAACCTGACTCAACTTTTTTAATTTCATTTGATATTTCTTTGTATTTTGTAGCTTCTTCAGCTTGTTTTTTAAGATTATCAAGTTGTTTTTGTTGTTGTTTCTTGAGTTCATCTGCTCTTTTTAAATTATTTTCAGCTGCGTTAAGTCTTGTTTCAGCCTCTTGTCTTCTAGCATGAATACCAGATATTCCAGCAGCTTCTTCTAGAATTGCCCGCCTTTCAATTGGTTTTGAGGTAACAAGTTGGCCTATTCTTCCTTGACTAATTAAAGATGGAGAATGAGCTCCGGTAGATAAATCTGCAAAAAAAGTATGTATATCTCGAGCTCTAACTTCTTTATCATTGATATAGTATTTAGATCCTTTGTCTTTTTCTATTTTTCTTTTTATCTTTATCTCATCAAATTCGTTGTATTGTGTAGAGCCTTCTTTAGTGCTGTTATCTAAAATTAAAGATACTTCTGATATATTTTTTGAAGGTTTGTTAGAAGTTCCAGAAAAAATTACATCTTCCATACCAGAACCCCTCATACTTTTGGCTGAACTTTCGCCCATGCACCATCTTAGTGATTCAACAATATTTGATTTACCACATCCGTTAGGACCAACTACTCCTGTTAAACCATTTTCGATTAAAAAAGTAGTCTTGTCATAAAATGATTTAAAACCATTAATTTCTAATTTTTTAAACCTCATATTTTTTTATAAGTTTTTCTATTTCTTTCTTAAATAGTTTATATTCATGATTATTTTCATATTTATTTTCATTTATATAGATAGTAGGGGTCGATTGAATTTTGTACTTTTTTTGAGCTTCAATTCTTTCATTCAATATTTGATCTTGAGCCTCTTCACTTTCAAGGCACTTATCCATTTTAGTATTATTAAGACCAGAGTCTAACCCAATTTTTTTAATTAATTTATTAATTGTTTTTATATCAGAACCAACAGCCCATTTATTTTGTTTTTTATAGATTTCATTTAACAACTGAAATTTTTTATTATTATCTGCGTGACATCTAATAATTATTTCTGCATTAAGCGCAGCTAAATCTAATGGAAAACTGTGATGTTCAAATCGAACAATATTTTGGTCAATATAGTCTTTTTTCAATTCATCAAAGACATTTTTATGAAAATTAGCACAGTGCGGACATGTAAGAGAAGAAAATACTTTTACAGTAATTTTGGCGTCTAAACTTCCAATACTTAAAACTTTATTTTCAGCATTAACCGGAAAGGTAATTAATACTAAAAATAGTATCTTATAAACAAAACTATTTATTTCTCTCATTGAAAGCCTTTAAGAAATTATTTAATGAACTTTTTAGCTGATTATCTTCTACTTGACTTATCCGTTCATTGATCTTTAAAATATTCTTTAATTTAGGAAAGCGATTTTTTTTAAATTGAATTTTTTCTTGGACAATTTTTAAATTTATTTGACTGATACAGTTGTATCCAAAAAAACTATTTAATTTGTCCATAATTTCATTTTTTTCATATTCTATTTCTAGTTCTTTTCCATGAAGCACATTTAACACTAAAGTGCCATCTTTCATTTCTTTTCCCATTTTAACTGAGATAGGATAACAAGCATCAGATATTTTTTTACTCACCATTTTAGTCCAATTATCAACAATATTAGAATAATTATATCCTCCCTTTTTCAAATATTTTTTTAGATTTTTAGGTATTGAGCTTGAAAAAGGCCTCAACCCTTGTATGAAATTCTGTGATTTATTATTATTTTTATTATGCATATAAAATTTAATTTACCAAAAAAAATTCTTAGTTGGTACGATAATAATAAACGCAGACTACCGTGGCGTGTAAGCCAAAAATCACCAAAAAAGCTATATTATAGACTGCTTAGTGAATTTATGTTGCAACAAACACAAGTTAAAACTGTTATTCCTTATTTTAATAAGTTTATTGAAAATTTTAAAACGTTACAAATTCTGTCAAAGTCGAAAGAAAGAGAAATTCTAAAACTATGGGAAGGATTAGGGTACTATAGAAGAGCAAGAAATCTTTTAGCCACTTCTAAGATATTAGTGCAAAAATATAATTCAAAATTACCTTTTGAAATAAAAGAAATTAAAAAACTCCCTGGAATTGGAGATTATACGGCAAACGCTTTATTTGGTTTGGTTCACAACAGACCGACAATTGCAGTTGATGGTAATGTTAAAAGAATATTTGCTAGGATCTTAAATAAAGAAGTATCAAAAGTTAATTTTGATAAACTTTTACAAATAAATAAAAAAAAACTATTTAGCTCTAATAGAAATTCTAATTTTGTTGAAGCATTAATGGAATTTGGTGCATTAGTTTGTAAGCCAAAAGACCCAAAATGCGGTATTTGTAATTTGAGAAAACCTTGTAAATATTTTAACTCTTCCAACAAAATAAAAAATTATAAAAAAAGAATGATTAGAAACAAAAATTATGACGTTTTTTGTTATATTAATAAAAAGAAACAAATAGCGCTTACTAAAAAAAATAATTTGGGATTTTTAAATAAGTTTAACTTGCCTCTCATAAAAGAAACTACTACTAAATCAAAGAAAGTAAATTGGAAATTTTTAAATAATTATAAAAACACTATCTCAAATATTAAATTAAATATTAATTTATATTATAAATTTTCAAATAAAATACCTTTAAACTTTAACTGGTATTCTATTGAAAAAAATAGAGAGTTTATTCCAACTTTTACAAAAAAAATATTCAAACAAGTATCAATTTTATTCTAATGAAAAAAAAAATAGCTATTATTGGAGCAGGCATTGCAGGATTAACACTTGCAAATTTATTTAAGATGAACTCAGATTTCGATTTTATGGTTTATGAAAAAGAAGAAAGCTTATCTTTAGAAGAAGGTTTTGGAATTCAGCTAGCAACTAATACCATTAAAATCTTAAATCACATAAATTTTAATAAAATAGATAATAAAAATATATTTCATCCTAAAATTTTAGATTTTTACAATATTAAAAATGAAAAAATATGCGATTTAAATTTGTCCAAGTTCAATAGTATAGAAACAAAATATACAACTCTGCAAAGATCAACTTTAATTGAATTTTTAAAGGAAGATATCTACACTCAGCATTTAAGATTTGGAAAAAAAATCAAGGAAGTTTCTGAGCTTAAAGATAAAATTTTACTAAAATTTAATGATAATACGAATGATCTTGTAGATTTTGTAATTGCTGCTGATGGAGTGTTTTCTAGTACGAAATCTTTTTTTGAAAAGAAAAAAGTAAAGCCAAAATTTAAAAAAGCAATTGCGGCAAGAGTAATATTAAATTCAAAGTCTGGACTTAACATTAATGATGAAAATATTAGTTTAATGCTTGGAGATAATAGTCACATCGTTCTTTATCCAATTAATAAAAAAAAAGAGTTGAATTTAGTTTGTATAATGAGATGTAAAAAATATAACCCAAATAACACAAAAGAATTAATTCAAAATTTAATTTTAAATCAAAATCCACAATTAAAAAAAATATTTGATAATGAAATTAAAACGTGGCCTTTATATTTTTCTCCAAAGATTCTTCCTTCTACTAATAAAAAGGTATTTTATATTGGAGATGCTTTTAATGGATTTTTGCCAACCCTCGCACAAGGTGCTGGTCAATCTATAGAAAGTGCTTTTGAAATATTTAATTTATTAAAAAATGATAAGTTAGACAAAGGTAATAGTTATTTTGAATTTAGATTAAAACGAGTAAACATTGTTAGAAAAAGATCAAATTTAAATTTTTTTGTATTTCATTTTTCAAGCTCAATTATGCAAAAAATTAGAAATATATTATTAAAATTTTTAGTAAAAAATGAATTTTTTATAAAAAGTTACTTAGGTAAAATTTACAAAAATTAGGATTGAGCTTCTGAGATAAATTTTTGTCTTAAGCTATCAATAACGACTGTGGATCCATTGATATTACAATGCCAATAGGTCCAACCATTATAGCTTTCTGCACCCATAATCGTTGCTGCTATTTTATGAATAGAACCTTCGGATTCTTTATATTTAATACTTCCATCTGCCATGATCTTAGCGTTAATCTTCTTTTTCGGATCAAATAGTGTAGTACCAGGCTTTAATATTCCAAGTTCTACAAGAGAGCCAAATGGTACTCTTGGTTTAGATTTATTATTTTCAAGAGTATCTAAATAGTCTTCTTCGATGATTTTAGTTTTATTTATTCGGTCGTTAGCAGCTTTAAAGTATTTTTTATCTTTTTCTATCCCAAAATATTTCCTATCTAACTTTTTAGCAACTACTGCTGTAGTTCCAGTCCCTAAAAATGGATCAAATATAGTGTCTCCTTTATTAGTTGTAGCTAAAATAATTCGATGTAAAAGAGCTTCGGGTTTTTGAGTAGAATGTACTTTTTTTCCATTTTTTTTTAATCGTTCTCTTCCATTACAAATTGGCATCATCCAATCTGATCTCATTTGTAAGTCATCATTTAAGCATTTTAGAGATTGATAATTGAAAGTATATTTAGATTTTTATTTTTTGATGCCCAAATCAACGTCTCGTGGGCATTTGTAAATCGTGTTCCTCTAAAGTTAGGCATAGGATTATTTTTTCTCCAAATTACATCATTAAGTAGCCAGAAGTTCAAATTTTGTAAATGATAGCCTAGTCTAAAAATATTGTGATATGATCCTATTACCCAAATACTTCCATTATCCTTTAAAATTCTTTTACACTCTTTTAACCATGAATTACAAAAACTATCATAATGTTTGAAGCTATTAAACTGGTCCCACTTATCATTAACTCCATTTACTTTGCTTGAGTCTGGCCTAGTTAAAGTTGCTCCAATTTGCATGTTATAAGGAGGGTCAGCAAAAACTAAATCAAAAGATTTTTCTGGAATTTTTTTTATTTCCGAAAGACAATCTCCATTAATGATTTTGTTAAATATTTCTGACATTTCTTGATTCAACCTTAAATTGAATTTAGGGTCAAACTATTTAAAAAAAAAAAGAGTCCTTTAGTGTCTTAAAGTCTCAGCTCGACAATATCTTGTGTATGGGTTTAAAACCTTTTCTATGATGAGATGTTATTCCAAATTTTTTAAGTCCATCTATATGAGCTTTAGTGCCATAACCAAAATTCCTCTCCCAGGCGTAATTCTTAAATTTTTTAGATAATCTTATCATTAGTTGATCTCTAAAAACTTTAGCTACAATAGATGCAGCGCTTATGGATTTAATTTTTTCATCTCCATTAATGATGGTTTTAAATTTTTTTAACCTTTTGGAGCAAAATTTCCATCAATCAAAACTAGTTCTGGATAGATTGACAATTTATCAATAGCTCGTTTCATAGAGAGTAGAGCTGCTTGAAGGATATTCAGTTTAAGTATTTCTTCAACTGAGGCTACTCCAATAGCATAAGTTGAATTTAGTTTAATATGTTTTGCTATTTCAATTCTTTTCTTGAAAGGAATTTTTTTTGAATCTTTTATTAGTTTAATATTAATTGTCTTTTTGAGTATAACAGCTGCTGAAACCACAGGTCCAGCCAAGCATCCTCTTCCTACTTCATCTACACCAGCTGTAATCATTTGATTATTCTATTATATTTTAAGCTTTACTTTTTTTTCTCTAATCATTTTAAGGTCGACCCAGGCCATTTTTTTTTGAGCTGGTTGTCTCATTAAAAAAGCTGGATGAAAGGTAACAATTATTGAAGTTTTGCATTTTCCAATTATTTTTTCTATCCACTTGCCTCTTACTTTTGAAATAACTTCTTTTTGATTTATTATAGCGTTCATTGCAGAACTACCCAATAAGACTAATATTTTTGGATCAATAATTTCAATATGCTTTTTAAGATAAGGTAAGTATCTTTCTACTTCCTCAGCTGTTGGAGTTCTATTTTCAGGTGGACGGTAATTCACTAAATTAGTTATATAAACTTGTTTACGATCCAGGTTTATCGAAGCTAACATTTTATCTAAAAGCGCTCCAGCTCGACCAACAAAAGGAAGGCCTTCTAGATCTTCATTAGAACCAGGACCTTCTCCAATTAACATAATTTTTGCTTTAGGGTTGCCATCAGCAAACACAATATTAGTAGCATTTTTTTTTAAATTACAATTTTTAATGTTATAGATAGACTGTTTTAATTTCTGCAATTTTTCAGCTTTATCAGCTGGTAATTCAAAAGTATCTTTTTTATATCTATTGATTGCAGCATTATTGTAAATTAAATTATAGTTAATAAAGTTATAAAATTTTATTAACTTAATTGTTTTAGTATTAATTTTCTTTATCATGAAGTTTATGAATATTTTTAAATTTAAATTTAAGCTTATATTACAATTACTGTTTGTCATCATTTTTTTTGTCCCCCTTCAAGCTAAAAACATAGATAAATTTAATGAAGGAAATTATATTTCGAGTTATTTTTCAGGAATACTTCTTTTAAACGATAGTCAGTATGATGAGTCCTACAATTTTTTAAAAAAACTTAACGGTTTGGAAGAAAGTCATTTAAATTATCCCTTAAGATACCTTTATTCATTGATCAACCTAGGTAAATTTAATGAGGCTTTTAATTATTCAAAAAAATTAGAAAAGAAAAAATTAAGTAATTTTGAAAGTGACCTGATTATAGGCATTTACTATCTAAAAAATAGAAATCATGATTTAGCTAAAGAATACTTTTTAAAGTTAAAAAAAAGAAAAACCAATTCCATGCTTAATAATTTTATAACAAACTCTCTCTTGAATTGGATAAGTTTCAAAGAATTAGACTTAAATAGTGCCCAAAATAAAATTAATAAAGTTGACTCAAGGTTTGCAAATTTAAAGAGTATTCAAAATGTGTTTTTACACTGTTTCTATAACAGTCCAAAAACAGAAATTTATTTTGAAAAACTAATTTCAAATAAAAAAATAGATTTTTCTAGATACAACTATTTTTATGCTGTGCACCTTTCCAATAAAGGTAAAATAGATCAAACCAAAAAATTAGTAAGTTCTTCACTTGAGCTATACCCGAGAAACTTACTATTAAATCAATACAAGTTAGATTTACAGAATAACAAATATAAAAATAACTTTAATTGTCAAAATTTATCTAATGTCGTAGCTGAACTTCTTTATATCACTGCTAATGCTTTATCGTCTCAAAGAATTTATACTTTTTCCAATTTTTATTTAAATCTATCAAAATATTTAAATAATGATTTTTATTCTTTTGATACGCTATTGGCAGAAAATTTTTATAATATAGATGATTTTGCTCAAGCTAAAAAAATTTATAAAGAGTTAAGCAAGCATGGGGAAGCTTTTTTCTGGTATAGTGCTAAACAAAATGCAAAAATTTTTATAAGAGAAGATAAAAAAGAAAAAGCCTTAAAACTTATCGTAAATAGTTATAAAAAATTATCTCAAAAAAATATTTATTTAACATATGATTATGCAAAATTTTTAAAAAATAATGATAAATTTGAAGAGTCAATTAAAATATATTCTGATTTGATTAAAAAGATAAAAAAAACGCATCCTTTATATGCTGGCATAAAAGATGGAAGAGGGGTTTCATATGAAAGAATAGGTCAGTGGGACAAAGCAGAATTGGATTTACTTTCCTCATTAGACGCAAGGCCAGACCAGGCCTATGTTATTAACTATCTAGCTTATTCTTGGATTGAGAAAGGTATAAATATAAACCAGTCATTAAAAATGCTTAAAAAAGCAAATAATTTAAAATCAAATGATCCTTATATAATTGACTCTTTAGGCTGGGCTTTATTCAAATTAAAAAGATATAAAGATGCAAAAAAATACCTTCAATCGGCAGTCGAATTAATGCCAGCTGACCCTGTAGTAAATGATCATTATGGAGATGCATTATGGAAAAATGGAAAAAAAATTCAAGCCAGATATTATTGGAATTACGTATTGAATTTGAAAGACACAGAAAAAGATCTTAAAAAGATTATAAAAAAAAAGCTAGTATCAGGTATTTAAAGCAAGATGATAATTAAATCCTTTTCAAAGATTAACCTGTCACTAAATATTACCAGAAAATTAAAAAAAAAAAGCTTGCATGATTTGCAGTCGTATTTTTGTCTAATAAATTTACATGATCAAATTAGGATAAAAAAAATTTCAGGTCAAAAAGATAAAGTAAAATTTCAAGGAAAATTTGCCAAGTATATAAAAAAAAAAAATTCTATAACAAATATTTTGACTGTATTGAGAGAAAGAAATTTAATCTCTAACTACTATTCAGTTATAGTAAATAAAAAAATACCTGTTTTTGCTGGGTTAGGTGGAGGAACTAGTAATGCAGTATATTTAGCAAAATATTTAACTAAAGATAATATAGGTAAAGATTTACTAAGAGCTTTAGAAAAAAAAATAGGATCAGATTTTAAATTATTTTTACAAAAACAAGGCTTTTTAGAAAATCTTGAAAGAATTAATAATTTTGGAAAGAAATACAAATTGCATTTTTTATTGGTTTATCCAAAAATAAGATGTTCCTCTCGAGATGTTTATTCAAAAGTAAAAAAATATTCTTCAAAATCAAATTTTAGTTTAAAAAAAATTAATAGTAAAAGTCGATTTATAGATTTTTTAATTGGGAAAAATAATGATTTACAATTAATTGTTACTAAAAAACATCCTATTATAGGGATGATAATTAGAGAAATAAGAAAAAATAAAGGGTGTTATTTTTCAAGAATAACTGGATCTGGGTCTGTTTGTTATGGTGTTTTTAAAAGTAAAAAAGAAGCTTTTAATGCTTTAAAAAGAGTTAAGTCAAAATATCCAAAATACTGGTTTTCGGTTGCAAAAACTATTTAAATTTCTAGTTTTATGATATATCAAAATCTTAGAATTGGGGCATAGCCAAGCGGTAAGGCAGCGGTTTTTGATACCGCCATCCTAGGTTCGAATCCTAGTGCCCCAGCCAATAAAATATGTTTAACCCTAGCTTAATTCAGAAAATAAAAAATTTTTTTTCCCCTTTCTATAAAGATAATGATTTGAAATTTATTTTTAAAAAGTTAGAAGAGGGATCTTCTAATCAATCTAAAACAGCTATGTTTGTTGGTGGATGCGTTAGAAAATATTTGTCTTATCAGAAAATCGACGATATTGATATTGCAACATCGTTAACGTCAGATCAGATTAAAGAAAAGTTTAAAGATACAAAATTTAAAGTTATTGAAAGTGGAATTCAACACGGAACAGTAACTCTTATTTCAGATAAATTAAAAGTTGAACTTACTACTTTAAGAAAAGATATTAAAACTGATGGTAGACATGCTGAAGTAGAATTCATTGATAGCTGGGAAGAAGATTCTAATAGAAGAGATTTTACAATTAATGCAATTTATTTAGGAATAAATGGAAAAATATTTGACCCTCAATTAGGAGTAAAAGATCTAAAAAATAGTAAAGTCAAATTTATTGGGGATCCACATAAAAGAATAGAAGAAGATTATTTAAGAATTATACGATTTATAAGATTTTCATTAGAGTACAAAAATGAAATAGAAAAAATTACAATTGAAGCTATAAAATTAAATTTAATTGGAATAAAAAAAATTTCTAAAGAAAGAATTTTAACTGAGTTATTTAAGATTTTACGTACAAAGAATTTCATAAAAATAAATGATAATTCACTTTTAAAAGAAATATTTTTACTAATCTTTCCTGAGTTAAAATATTTATCAAGACTCAACAAATTAAACGAAATTGATGATCAAACTGTTTTTGATAAAAAAACTCTTTTGGGGATTTTATTAATTGATGGAACAAATAATCATGAATATTTTTCACATAAATATAATATTTCTAACGATTTAAAGAGAAATCTTAATATTTTAGCCAATAACTTTACAAATTTAAGTCAAACAAACAAATTTTTTCAAAAAGATTTAAAAAAAAATATTTATTTTTTCGGAAAAAACCACTTAAAAACTTTAAATTTGATTAAATTTTTAGATAATAAAAAATTAAAGATTCAAGATTATTCGAGAACTTCAAAATTAATTGACAAAATGTCCTTACCTAAATTTCCTTTCGATGGAGATTATTTAAAAAATAGGGGAATGAAACAGGGAGAGTATATAGGAAAAGTTTTGAAAATTTTGGAGGAGGAATGGCTTAATAATGACTTTAAAATTTCAGACCAGAAAATTTCTCAGATAATTAATGATAAAAATAACTATATGTAATTAACTTCTTTGATTTCAAAATTTCTCTCTCCAGAAGGGGTGCTGACACTAACTATGTCATTTTTATTTTTACCTATTAAAGCTTTACCAATAGGACTCTTGTAAAAAATTAAATTTTTAGAAATATCAGCCTCATCTTGTCCCACCAATCTGTAGGAAATTTCTTTATTAGTGTCTAGGTCTTGAGCTTTAATGGTTGAGCCAAAAATTACTTTACCCTTATTTTCAATTTTTGTGACGTCGATAACATTTGCTCTAGCTATTAAATCGTTTATCGTTAATACACGACCTTCAATTAATCCTTGTTGATCTTTTGCAGCGTGGTATTCAGCGTTTTCTTTTAAATCCCCATGCGACCTTGCTTCAGCTATTGCAGCAACTATTTTCGGCCTCTGAACATTCTTTAAATTTTCTAATTCTGATTTTAAATTTTCTAAACCTTTAACTGTAATTGGTTCTTTATCCATAATTTATTCCCAATTTGCTTGTAGAGGTAAGGACATTAAAATTGAGTCTGTATTTCCACCTGTATTTAAACCAAACTTCGTACCTCTATCATATAAAAGATTAAATTCAACATATCTTCCTCTTTTTAAAAGTTGTTTCTTTTTATCTTTTTTTGTCCATTTTAAATTTTTTTTTCTTTTAATTAGTTCTTTTGAAATATTTATAAATGTTAAACCTAGATCTCTAATAAATTTAAAGTTGTTATTCCAATTTTTGGTTTCATAGTCAAAAAAAATTCCACCAATTCCTCTTGCTTCATTTCTATGAGGCAAATAAAAATATTCATCACATTTTTTTTTATAATTATTGTAGTTTTTTTTATTTTTCAAACAAATTTTTTTGAGTTCTTTATGAACATATAATTTTTCTTTTTTGTCTTCATAGCTTGGTGTTACATCCATTCCACCCCCAAACCACTCTTTTGACGTAACAATAAATCTTGTATTGAAATGAATTGCAGGTATTTTAGGATTCTTCATGTGTGCTACTACGGAAATTCCAGAAGCCCAATATTTTCCATCTTTGTTAGCACCTAATATTTTTGATCTAAATTCTTTTTTAAATTTTCCAGAAACCGTAGATTTATTAACTCCAACTTTTTCAAATAAATTTCCCCTCAACATCAAATAAGAAGTTCCACCTCCTTCTTTCTTATTATCTTTGTACCAGTCTCTTCTGATAAATCTTTTTTTACCTTTTTCTAATAATTCAAATTCTTTACAAATTTGACTTTGTAAATAATCAAACCAACTATCAGTTATTTTTTTTTTAAACTCTGTGTCTATCATTTTGTTAGAAAATTATTTTGTCTTAAAGCTTCAGATACGACTATAGCAGCTGTCGTTGCAACATTAAGAGATCTAGTTTTTTTATCAATTGGCACCTTTAATTTAAACTTTATTGATTCATGAAAAGATTCTGGAATTCCACAACTTTCCCTACCAAATAAAAGCATATCATCTTTTTTAAACTTAAATTTGTGATATAATTTTTTAGCTTTAGTTGTCATCAGAACTATTCTTGAATTTTTGTTTTTTTTCATAAACATATTATAATCCTCGTATCTAAAAATTTTACTTAATCCAATATAGTCCATTACCACTCTTTTAAATCTAGAATCGTTTAAATCAAATCCGCATGGTTCTATAATATGAACATTTACGTTAAAGCATGCGCTAAATCTAAGAATTGCAGCTGTATTTTGAGGTATGTCAGGTTTATATAGAACTATGTGCATTATTATCGCTTAATTTACTTAATTTATGTGTCATTCTGACCCTGGAAAATAGAATAATTTAGTTTTATTAAATATTTGCATTATAAACACTTACATAAATGAGCAAAGAAGAAAAAGTAAACAGAAGAGATTTTTTATTTACAGCCAGCTACACAGTCGGAGCTGTTGGGCTAGGAGCTGTCGTATGGCCTTTAGTGCACCAAATGAATCCAGATAAAGCCCAACAAGCGCTTGCCACAACTGAAGTTGATATTAGTCAAGTTGAACCTGGAAAATCTATAACTGTCTTGTGGCGAGGAAAACCAGTTTTTCTTAAAAGAAGAACTGTAGAAGAAATTGCTGAAGCAAGATCAGTTAATTTACAAGATTTGCCAGACCCTCAAAAAGATGAAGAGAGAGTTAAAGAAGGCAAGGATGAATGGTTAGTAATGCTAGGGGTATGCACTCACCTTGGGTGTGTTCCATTAAAAGACAAAGGAGATTATAAAGGCTGGTTTTGTCCATGTCACGGTTCTCATTATGATGGCTCTGGCAGAATTAGAAAAGGTCCAGCACCAAAAAATATGGAGATACCTAAATTTGAATTTGTTAATAACAATACAATTAAAATAGGATAATAATTTTTATGAGTGATCACGAATATACCCCTAAATCAAAAGCTGGAAAATGGTTTAACGATCGTTTACCATTATTGACATTAGGATCTCATTTAACAGACTATCCTACTCCAAAAAATTTAAATTATTGGTGGACTTTTGGTGGAATACTAACTTTTTGTTTACTAACTCAAATTATTACTGGAATAGTTTTGGCTATGCATTACGTAGCGCATGCCGACTTAGCATTTGCAAGTGTAGAACACATTATGAGAGATGTAAATTTTGGGTGGTTAATAAGATATATTCACAGCAATGGTGCATCAATGTTTTTTCTTGCAGTTTATATACATATTTTTAGATCTCTATTTTACGGCTCATATAAATCACCAAGAGAAGTAATTTGGATTATTGGTTTAATGATCTATGTATTAATGATGGCTGCTGCATTTATGGGTTATGTTTTACCTTGGGGTCAAATGAGTTTTTGGGGAGCTACAGTTATAACAAATTTATTTAGTGCTATACCTTTAGTTGGAGAGAGTATTACCACTTGGTTATGGGGAGCTTACTCAGTTGATAATCCTACTTTGAATAGATTTTTTAGTTTACATTATCTAATACCATTTTTAATTTTAGGTTTAGTAGTTTTACATATTTGGGCATTACATGTCCCAGGAAATAATAATCCAATAGGGATTGATATAAAAAAACCATCAAAAGATACCGTTCCTTTTCATCCTTATATAACTATTAAAGATACATTTGCTTTATTAATGTTTATGATAATTTTTTCAGGTTTTGTTTTTTTTACGCCAAATATTTTAGGCCATTCAGATAATTACATTCCTGCTAACCCGTTAGTTACTCCTGCACACATTGTACCAGAGTGGTACTTACTACCCTTTTACGCAATTTTAAGATCAGTTCCAGATAAATTAGGAGGAGTTATTTTAATGTTTGGAGCAATTTTTATTCTTTTTGTTTTACCTTGGCTAGATACTTCTAAAGTTAGATCTGCAGTATTTAGACCTATCTATAGACAGTTTTATTGGATTTTTGTGGCAGATGTTCTAATGCTAGGGTACATGGGGGCAATGCCAGCAGAAGGAACTTATTTAGTCCTAGCTAGAGTTGGAACAATCTATTATTTCCTTCATTTTATAGTTGTAATGCCAGTGGTAGGTATATTGGAAAAAACTGATCCAATACCAATGAGTATTTCAGAACCAGTTTTATCTGGTGGCGCTGAACTATCTTTAGCTAAGAAGGATAATGCAAAAATTTAATTTTAATAAATTACAGATTTTTATTTTAATAATTTTTTTCTCAATTAATCATTTGCATAGCGCAGAGTCGACTGATCCTATTAAAGTAAAATGGAGTTTTAAAGGTTTAACTGGCAAATTTGATAGAGCATCTCTGCAAAGAGGATTTCAAGTTTATAAAGAAGTTTGTTCTTCTTGTCATTCAATGCAATATCTTAGTTATAGAAATTTAGGAGAGCCTGGAGGGCCCGAGTTTTCTGAAGTAGAGGTAAAAGCTATTGCTGCTAGCGTAGAAATAGAGGATGGTCCAGACGATCAGGGAGAAATGTTTTCAAGGCCTGGAAGACCATCTGATAAGTTTAAAAGTCCGTACCCAAATATAAATGCCTCTATAGCAGCCAATGGAGGAGCGTACCCGCCAGATATGTCAGTTTTAGTTAAAGCAAGACCAGGCGGGTCGAATTATATTTATTCTGTGTTAATGGGATATGAAGAACCGCCCGAGGGCATAACATTAGATGATGGTGTTTATTACAATAAATATATGATTGGAAATAAAATCAAAATGTCATCACCGTTATCAGAAGGGATAATTGAATACTCAGATGGGACAAATGCTTCAGTGGATCAAATGGCGAAAGATGTTACAACTTTTTTATCATGGGCAGCAGAACCTGAGCTTGAGGAAAGACACAGGACAGGAGTGAAGGTTATTATTTATTTAATATTACTAACTACTTTAGTTTATTTGAGTATGAAGAAAATATGGTCAAGGATTGACTCTGAAATATAATACATCTCCGTCTTTAACTACGTAATCTTTACCCTCTATTCTCAACTTTCCATTTTCTTTACATTTCTCAGAGCTACCAAACTTTATAAAATCAGCGCATGTCACGGCCTCAGCTCTTATAAAATTTTTTTCAAAGTCCGTATGAATCACGCTAGCTGCTTTAGGCGCTAGTGTATTTTTTTTTATTGTCCATGCTCTACTTTCTTCAGGGCCTGAAGTAAAAAAAGTATCTAAATTTAAAAGGTCATACCCTTCTTTGATAAGTTGGTTCAGACCAGTTTTATCAAGGCCAACTTCTTTCATAAAAGACTCTCGTTCACTTTTATCTAAACCCATTATTTGATCCTCTATATCGGCACAGATAATTACAACTTTTTCTTCAGAGTAATTATCTTTTATACTTTTTGTAAATTTGTTTCCAATTGAAACACTATCTTCATCAACATTACAAACAATTATTTTTGGCTTAATGCTTAATAGGCCCATACTAGATAAAAATCTATTTTCTTCCTCATTATCACTTGTTGTGTCTTCTCCTTTATCTAATTGAACTAATTTATTTTCTAGCATTATTATCTCTTTTTCACTAAGTAATTTCTTTTTACTTTTTTCTAATTTCTTTCGTATTATATCAATATCAGAGAGAATTATTTCTGTTTTAATTGTTTCTAAATCTCTAACAGGGTTTATCTCTGAATCTACATGAGTAATTTTATCAGACTCAAAACATCTGACTAAATGAATAATTGCATCTACCTCCCTTATATGAGCAAGAAACTTATTCCCTAAACCTTCTCCTTTAGATGCTCCTTTTACCAGGCCGGCTATGTCAACAAAAGTTATATTGGTATAAATTTTTTTTTTTGAATTAGACAATTTAGATAAATTATCCAGACGCTCATCCAAAACATCCACTATACCTATATTTGGATCAATAGTGCAAAAAGGAAAGTTTGCGGCTTCAGCATTTTTTGAGGCAGTTAAAGCATTAAATAAAGTAGACTTTCCCACATTAGGAAGTCCTACGATTCCACATTTAAAACCCATTAAGATTTTGATTAACCTTACTAGAAAATAAGTCTATTTTTTTGTCAATAAGAGTAGGAATTAATCTAACAATATTTTCAGTAATTTCTTGTATTTTATCTTCTTCATCTTCTTTAAAATCCTCCAGAACATGATTATTAACTTTCTTTTTAATCTTTGGATGACCAATACCCACTCTGACTCTTGAATAATCTTTTCCTATAAATTTATCAATTGACTCGATTCCATTGTGACCAGCACTACTTCCTCCAAACTTAGCCTTTATTTTTCCAAAATCAATATCCATATCATCATGAAAAACAAAAACATCTTTAGCTTCAATTTTGAAATAGTCTATCAATTCCTTAATCGCTGTTCCTGAATTATTCATAAAAGTTAAAGGTTTAATAGCATATATTTTTTTTGACTCGATGTTACCTGTTGTTAATAAACCTTTAAATTTTGGTTTTTGTTTTGATAATTTAAAGTGGAGATTAATCGCATCAATAATTTTGAAACCGATATTGTGTCTTGTATTCGTGTAATTAGAACCAGGATTTCCAAGTCCGACAAGTAAAAGCATATTAATTATTTTTTTTCAGCAGGTTTCTTTTCAGTAGCTTTTTTATCTTCAGATTTTTTATCAGTTGAGCCTTCTTTTCCTTTGTCATCTTTTTTTGCTGTATCTCCGTCTTTAGCTGCTACCTCTGCACCTTCGGCTGGAGCTTCACCTTCAGCACCTTCAGCTGCTACCTCAGCAGGTTTCTCAGGTTCTTTAATTACTGTAGGAGCTGCAACTGTAGCAATTACAAAGTCCCTATCAGTAATTGTAGGAGTTACGTTTTCAGGAAGTTTTACGGAAGATATTTTTATACTTGTTCCAATATCTGTACCAGTTAAATCAATTGTTATATCGTTAGGTATATTTTCGGCAGGACATTTTAATTCAACTGCTCTACGAACTATATTTAGAACTCCACCTCTTTTTAAGCCAGGCGAGTCAGAATGTTTAATAAATATTACTGGTATATCAATAACTATTTTTTTTCCAGAAACTATTCTCATAAAGTCAATATGAATAGGTTCATCAGAAACCACATGGTAAGAAACTTCACGAGGAAGAACTTTTTCTTTTTTCCCCTCTATATCTAGCTCAAGTACTTTTGATAAAAAAGTATCTGAATTAATTATGTCTCTAACATCTTTCTTTTCAATAGAAATTTTTTGATTAGGATTTTTTCCTCCATATAAAATGGCTGGTATAAATCCTGTTGCTCTCAACTTATTTGTTGAACCAGCTGAAACGTTTTCTCTTTTTATTGCTTTTAAGTTGCTCATTTAATCTTTTATTGGAAAAGGTATATAACTCAACTTATTTCATAAAACAAGTATTAATTAAACAAATCTGATACAGAGTTTGAATTAGCTATTCTTTTAATTGCTTCAGACATTAATGATGAGATAGATATGACCTCAATTTTATTGTTATTTTTAATTTTATGAGAATTATCAATTGTGTCAGTGATTATCAGTTTCTTAATTTTTGAATTTTTAATTTTTTTAACAGCATCACCGCTAAGAACTGCATGAGTTATAAACACAAAGACTTCGACAGCCCCAGCTTTTTTTAAAGCCTCGACAGCGTTTACTATAGTTCCTCCACTATCAATTATATCATCAACAATAATACATGTTTTTCCTTTAACATTTCCAATTATATTCATCACCTGTGATTGACCAGGCTTAGATCTTCTTTTATCTATTATTGCTAGGTCAGCTTTTATTCTTGTAGCTAAACCTCTGGTCCTTTGCACACCTCCTACATCTGGAGATACACAAATTAATTTTTTACTATTAAATTTTTTTTTAATATATTTTGCAAATAAAGGAGTAGTAAACAAGTTATCTACTGGCATATCAAAAAATCCTTGAATTTGTCCAGCATGTAAATCTACAGTTACAACTCTACTTGCCCCAGCGTTTGTAATTAAATTGGCAACAACTTTAGCTGAAATTGAAGTTCTTGGAGCTACTTTTCTATCTTGTCTTGCGTAACCAAAGTAAGGAATTACTGCGGTGATATTTTTTGCTGAAGATCTTTTTAGTGCGTCGATAACTAAAAGAAGCTCCATTAAATTATCATTTGCAGGATTTGAAGTTGATTGAATTACAAAAACACTATTTCCTCTTATATTCTCGTTAATCTCTATATAGATTTCACCATCAGCAAATCTTCTTATATTGGTATTAACTAATTTTAATTTTAATTTTTTTGAAATTTCCTTGCTTAACTTAAGGTTACTTGTTCCAGATAAAATTTTCATGAAATGTAATTACTTATACATTTATTTTTAAATATTTTCAAACCAAATCCAATTATATGTTGTTGAAGATTTATGCGTTAAAGAGCTTTAACAATTGTAAGTGTAATAATTAATTTTGGCTAAACTTAGACAGTTTTTTGAATTGATCATGAAACAATACTAATTACAGAAATACACCTACCGTAATCTTTTTGACCTAATTTTTGCGACCTCCTGTAGCTAAAAAATCTATTTTTTTCCTTATATGTATCATGATTCACATGATCAACTTTGACATTAAGATTTATGAGTTTATCATTTACAAATTTTCTAAGATTAAATAACTTTTTATTATTATTCTTCTTTACAAAATAAGATGCGTTTTTTCTAGATTTAGATATAAATTTTTTGTAAAAATTTATATCTACTTCATAACTTTTGTTTCCAATACAAGGACCCACACTAGCAAAAATTTTATTATTTGAATTAAGTTTTTTAAATTTTTTTATTGTGTTCTCAATTATTCCTGATAAAGCTCCCTTCCAACCTGCGTGAGCACAACCTATTGATTTATTTTTAATATCATACAAAATAATCGGAACACAATCTGCAGTAACAACTCCTAAAGTAATTCCTTTTAATTTTGTTATAACAGCATCACAATTAAATTTTTTAGAGTTTATATTCTTTTTATTAATTATAATTACTCTATTACTATGAGTTTGATTCATTAGAGATAATTTTTTTTTAGCTATATTAATTTTTTTTGATATGACGGATAAATTTTTATTAACATTTTTCTTACTATCTTTTGATCCCGTACCACAATTAAGGCTTTGGTAAATTCCTTTTGAAAATCCGCCTTTTCTTGAGAAAAAACAGTGTTTAATATTTTTAAATTTTTTTAAATTTTTGGAGTAATACATTATTCAAATCCTAGAAAGTTATCTTTTTTAAATTTATATGCAAATATCACTTTAAATAAACTACCCATCATTTTAGCGTCTAGTAATCTTTTTAATCTCAAATATAAATTGGACTTTTCTTTAAAACTCATTTTTCTGCTTAAATTTTCAGCTCTTTCAATAATCCCCATTCTTTCCAAAAAAAATTTTTGAGTGACGATTTTTTTAACTTTTAAATTATTTTTAATAAAATACTCATTTAAAAGTTTAAAATTAACTAAAGAGGTTATGTCTGCTTTACCTAAATTATTAAGTAAATTATTTCGCCTATGTTTAATAAGTGATTGTAATGTATTTTTATTTTGAGGTATTAGATAACCATAATCAATGAGCAGAATACCTCCATTAAGTCTTAATATTTTTTTACTTATTTTTTTTAATTCAGTTAAACCTAATTTTGGAAATTCAAGAAATTTTAAATTATTAAAAGTTTTGAATTTTTTAATCTGAGAAATATCTTTAGCAGAAGCTTTTCTATAAATTTCATTAATCTCATTTTGCTCATCTAATGAAAAATTTTTTTCTAATAAAGTATTTTTTTTCTGAAAAAATTGCTTAATTGGTATTGCATCAAAGAATTCATTGCCAAAAAAAATAACTGGCCCTGTTTTGATACTAGTAAAATTATTAATCCATTTTACTTTTGAATTATTTATATTTTTTTTTTGAATTTTTTTTAATAGATTGCTTTTTTCATATAAAAAAATATTTACCGCCTTATTAAATTTAGGAAATTTTTTAAATGTACTTAGTAAAGTTTTGATTAGATTTCCATCTCCAGGACCAAGTTCAACTATATTAATTTTTTTGGGCTTCCCTAAAGTTATCCAAGTAGACAGGAGCCATATTCCAATTATCTCAGAAAATAAAATAGAAATTCCTGGAGCAGTTAAAAAATCTCCCGACTTACCGAATGGATTATTTGATGAATAATAACCAATTTTTTTATTGAAAAGTACATTTTCAATAAATTCATCTACAGGAAGTGTTTTTGTATTATAAAAAAATTTTTGATTAGATATCATTTGTTCTTAAAAAAAAAATTAAACCAGCTAATATCATAAAAAAACTTAACATCGTTCCCATACTTATTGAATTAAATAAATATCCGATTTGAGGGTCGGGCGCTCTAAAGAATTCTGATATAATTCTAAAAATTCCGTATAAAATTAAAAACATAGAGGAGCAAGTTCCAGTCTTGTAATTTTTTTTAATTATTATTAAATTCATAATAAAAAATAAAACTATTCCTTCTAGAAATGCCTCGTATATTTGTGATGGATGTCTTGGAATATTATCTATCTTTGGGAAAATAACTCCCCAATAAACGTTGGTAGCTTTTCCAACTAATTCTCCATTTATGAAATTAGCTATACGACCAAAAAAAATACCTATCGGAGCAACACATGAAATTATATCTAATAAAAATATAGCTGGTATTTTTTTCTTTAATGAAAATAGATAAGTTCCAAATATAATTCCTATAAGCGCTCCATGAAAAGACATACCACCTTCCCAAATTTTCAAAATGTTAATAGGATTTAATAAATAATATTCTAAATTATAGAAAAAAATATATCCTAATCTTCCACCTGCTATTAAAGAAATAATTAAATAAGTAATAAGATTATCAAATTCTTTGATATCAAATTTAAAATTTATATTATTAAATTTTTTGAGGATTATCTTTTTCCCTAACCACCATCCAATTAAAATTCCAAAAATATAGGCTAACGAGTACCATCTAATAACTAAAAACCCAAAATTGAACAAAACTGGGTCTAAGTTATGTGTGTACATAATTTCTTATATCATATTTGAAATTAAGTTTTCTATCAAATAAGATGAATTATGAATAATTCTGAAAAATTATTAAAGACTTTATCAAGCTTAATAGAGAATGGGATTTTAACTTCAAAAGATATTCAGAAAGAAATATCTACTGACCTAAAATTTAAAAGAGATAAGTTTATTAATAAGTTAGAACTAGTATCAAGAGAAGAGTTTGAAGTCTTAAAAAAATTGGTTCAAAAACAAGAAGTTTTATTAAAAAAAATATTAAAAAAGAAAATTAAAAAGGCAAAGAAATCTTAACTTGAAGTCCATTGTGCTTACTTTGTCCTAATTGAATATTTCCTCCATGAGAATTTATCACATCTTCAACTATTGCTAGACCTAAACCAACCCCTGACAGATTAAGGCTTCTACTTTTATCAAGCCTAAAAAAAGGTTTAAAAACATTTTTGTACTGGTCTTCAGGTATTCCTGGACCATCATCTTCTATATTTACCACCACTCTTTTGGAACTCTTTTGAAAACTTACGTAGACTTTTTTTCCATAGGTTAAACCATTTTGAATAACATTTTCAAAACATCTTTTTAAAGCTGAAACTCTTCCTTTCAAAACTGTTTTATCTAAATTTTCAATAAATAAATTGTCACTTTTGATGTCTTTTTTAATTTCACCAAATAAATTAGATAAATTAATTGCAGAAGTTTCCTCTTGGGCTTGAGTTTTTGCAAATTGCAAATAATCATTTAGCATATTTTCCATTTCATCAATATCTTTTGACATATTTTCTGAAATATTTTTTTGACTTATCATTGCCAGTTGGAGTTTAAGTCTTGTTAGAGGTGTTCTTAAATCATGACTTATCCCAGATAGCATTTCAGACCTTTGATTTAGGTGACGATTTATTCTTTTTGCCATCCTATCAAATTCGTAAGCAGCTTTTCTAATTTCAGCAGCTCCTGAAGGTCTGAAGTCGTTTACATAATCACCTTTACCAAATCTTTCTGCTGCTTTAGCAAGCCTAACAAGTGGTTTAGTTTGATTTTTAAGAAATACTAAAGCAATTAAAATTAAAACGATAGATGGTAACGTTGTCCATAACACAAACAGTCTTACCGAAGAAGGAGATATCATTTCTTTAGGAACTAAAAACTCAATTACTTCATTATTCTCAAGCTTTATTTTTATTTCAACCGCATTTTTAAATTTGGATGTGTTAAACCAATAATTGTTATTTCCAAAACTTGATTTAAGTTCTCGCCTTAATGATCTGTCCATGGGACTAAATTTTCTTTCACCACTATTTAATGGGAATGAGTTTTTATTAATGTCAATTTCGAAATTAAAATTATTTTTATAACTATCTGTAAAAAAATCTAAATTATCTTTATTATTTATATATACATCTTGAATAGTTTTTAATTGAGAAATTAAAGAACGGGTAATATTTTTATTTGCTTTAATCCATATACTATCATAAAAAACAACAGTAATAATTAATTGTAAAATAATTGTGGGAGCTGCAACTATTATTAGAGCTCTGTAAAATAGTCTTTTAGGTAAAATAACTTTTAAAAAATTATTCAATCCAGAGAACATATCCCTCCCCCCTTATAGTTTGAAGATATTTAGGACTCTTAGGATTCGTTTCTATCTTCTGTCTTAACCTTGTAATCATAACGTCTATTGATCTTTCTTGACTAATGCCTGATATTTTAGCGATAACTTCTCGAGAGTAAGCTTTTCCAGGATTTGCCAGCATTTCTAATAAAATTTTCTTTTCAGATAAATTTATTTTTTTATTTTTTTTATCTAAAGTTATATTCATTTTATTTAAGTCTATTTGAGCACTACCTACATAATGTTTAGAATTCAAATCAATTTGATTATTTTTATTAGTTATATTTTTTATTCTTAATAATAATTCTTTAGGCTCAAATGGTTTGCTTAAATAATCATCTGCTCCTAATTCCAAACCTTTAATTCTATTTTCAACTTCTCCTTTAGCAGTGAGTAAAATGATTGGAACTTCTATACTTTGTTTTATTTCTTTAGTTAAATCATAGCCATTTTGTCCTGGCATCATAATATCTAATACGATTAGGTCGAATTTAAATTGAGAAATCTTAAATTTTGCATTTTCAGCATCTTCGGATGTAGAAACAATATAATTATTTTCGTTTAAATATTCTTTTAATAAATCTCTAATTCTATTGTCATCATCAACAATTAGAATATGCTTTTTTTTATTTTCCATCCACAATCCTTTTTAAAACCTCTTTAAATTTTATAACTGAGTCTGAATTAGAATTTTTTAAAGCATTAAAAATTCTTTTTTTTTGGGAATTATAAACAGTTTCAAAGAAAAGCTTCCCTTCTTTGTTTAAAAATAAATTTTTTTTTCTTGTGTCATTTTCGTCTTTAATTTGCTTTATCATTTTTGATTTTATCAAATCTCTCAATACTCTATTTAAGCTCTGTTTTGTTACTTTTAATTTAAACATTAGTTCTCCTAGACTTATCCCTGGATGTCTTTCTATTAGATTTAAAGACCTTAAATGAGCTGGCCCAAAAAATCTTTTTGATAAAATTTCTTTTGGATCGGAAAAAGTTTCTCTATACGCATAAAACAAAAGTTGAATAAAATCTTTAATTTGATCATCTTTTAGATAAAGTAAATCTTTCATAATGGTAAGTTATATTGACTTATCCTAATAAGAAATATACTTTTTTGTAACATAAAAATCTATATATTTACTTCATAATGGAAAGTGTACCTTACGATAAAAGATCTGGAAAAATTTGGTTTAACGGTAAAACCGTTGATTGGGGAGATGCGAATATTCATGTTTTAAATCACGGTCTCCATTATGCTAGCTGTGTTTTTGAAGGTGAAAGAGTTTATGACGGTGAAATTTTCAAACTAGAAGAACATACAGAAAGGTTATTTTACTCTGCTAAAAGAATGGGAATAAAAATTCCATATACCCAATTAGAGATTAATGAGGCTTGTAAACATATAGTTAATATTCAAAAAATTCAAAACGGTTATGTTAGACCTGTAATTTGGAGAGGAAGTGAGATGATGGCTATTTCAGCTCAAAAGAATAAAACTCATGTTGCTATTGCTACTTGGGAGTGGGGATCTTATTTTGACCCCAAGCTAAAATTAAAAGGCATAAAACTAAACATTTCATCTTGGAGAAGGCCAAACCCTAATTCTATTCCATGGGATACAAAAGCTGCTGGACTATATATGATATGCACTTTATCTAAGCATGATGCAGAGAGTAAAGGATTTACAGACTCCTTAATGTTAGATCATGAAGGAAATATTGCTGAAGCAACCGGGGCAAATATTTTTTTTAAAAATAAGGTAGGTGAGTTACATACTCCTACTCCGGACTCATTTTTAGATGGCATAACTAGAAGAGAAGTAATAAAAATTGCAAAATCTAAAGGAATAGTAGTTACGGAAAGAAAGATTAAGCCAGAGGAAATGAAAAATTTTGTTGGTTGTTTTTTGACAGGCACTGCTGCAGAAATAACCCCAGTATCTAAAATCGATAATTATAACTTTAAAATTTGTGATGTAATTTCCGATCTTACTGATAGTTATCAAACAGTAGTTAGAAAAAAAACTGCCGCCTAGCACTTTTTAGCAGTAATTAAACAAGACCATGCGAATAGTTGAAAAAACTTTAATTTAAATAAATACTGATCTAAACTTACGAGAATTCTAAAAAATTTAGAATTTTTTGGCGATCCATAAAAAGGAAAAAATATTAACGTAAGGAAACCATAATATTTTATATTTGTATTTGTAAATTTATTTTTTATATACCTAAAATCTTTATCTATTAAAGGATGTTCGTCCTTCGATCTAGAATTAGGAGTTAATTTTCTATAAAGATTTATTATTGGATTTGTCCCCAAAGGCTCCACAAAGACTAAATTTCCTTTAAATTTTAAAATTCTATAGATTTCATCTAAACATTTATTAATTTCTAGGTGATGTAAAATTCCAGTACCATAAACAATATCAAAAGTTTCATCATCAAATTTTGTCTTTTCGCAGTTGTCTATTATATAATTTACATTGATATTTAGTTCATTTGCTTTTTTCTTAGCTTTATCAATAGACACTTCAGAAATATCTACTCCAGTAATTTTTTTCGGATTGAATTTTATAACTCTTTCAACAAACGAGCCAGCTCCACAACCGTAGTCTAGGACCAAAGCATCTTTTGCCTTGTGTTTTAGGAAGATAAAAAAATCCTCAGTAATATTATAAATCGATTTGTAAAATATATTTTCAAATCTACCTTTTTTTTGAGACTGAAGTTTATTGTGAAAGCTTTTTTCTCTTATATTTATTTCAGTTAAATTCACTAGTCGTTCTTGTTGTCTTCATTAATAGCATGATCAATTCCTTTTATAACATAATCATATCCAGTATATAGCGTTAAAAAAGCAGAAAGCCATAATAGCACTATTCCAATAGTTTGGGCATTATAGTCTTGAAAATTTATTAATTTATTTCCGCTCTCTCCAGTTAAAAGAATAGCAATTGATAACATTTGCAAAAAAGTTTTTAATTTTGCAAGTCCCGTCACTTGCATAGATACTTTTGCTTTAGCTAGAAATTCTCTTAATCCAGAAATTAATATTTCCCTTGTAAGGATTATGATAGCTGCAATTACTTCATAGTTTTTAATAGTATTGTTCATTACTAACAATATTAATGCAGCTGCTACTATTATTTTATCCGCAATTGGGTCTAGTAGTTCTCCTAATTTTGACTCTTCCTTAAACAATCTTGCTAAAAGACCATCAAGGTAATCTGTAAAGCTAGCTAGAACAAATAAAAAAAAAGGAATTAAATCACCAAAAAATCCTGGAATAAAAAAAGTTAAAACGAATACTGGGACAATAATTATACGTCCTATTGTTAAAATATTTGGAATTTGTAGCTTCATAAATTATTCGTGGAAATAATTATATATTTTATTTGCAATATTGTCTTCAATTCCTTCTATAGCTTTTAAATCCTCAAGACTTGCTGACTCAACTGCTCGTGCTGATCCAAAATGATTTAATAAAGCTCTTTTTCTTTGTTTTCCTATTCCCTGTATTTGATCTAATAAAGATTTGCTTAAGTTTTTCTTCCTTTTAGCTCTGTGCGTACTAATAGCAAATCTGTGAGCTTCATCTCTTAGTCTTTGAATAAAAAATAGAAGAGGGTCATTTTTATTTAAAATATATTCTTTACCTTCATGGTAAATTTTTTCCTCACCAGCATTTCTCTTTTTTCCTTTTGCCACGGCTAATATCGGCAAGTCATGTAGACCAAGTTCATTTAGAATTTCCCTACTTACTGAATATTGTCCTCTACCACCATCAACTAAAATTAAATCAGGTAGAGATAATGATCCTGATTTTTCTTTAATAGCTTTAGAAAATCGCCTGAAAAGAACCTCCTTCATCATTCCATAATCATCATTAGTTATTTTCTCATTTTTTATATTAAATTTTCTGTATCTTTTTTTTAAAAAACCTTCATTTCCAAAACATATTAATGCACCAATCGAGTCTGTTCCTTGATTATGGCTGTTATCGTAAACTTCAATAAGATCAATGTTATTGTCTAACTTAAATTTAATAGATAATTTATCGATCAAATTATTATTAGTATCTGATTGAATTAGTTTTTGAGTTAAAGATTGTTTGGCATTTTTTTCTGCAAGCTTAGATAAGCTAATTTCATTTTTTAACTTAGCAAGTTTAATTATTACTTCCTTACCCTCTTTTTCTGAAAATGTTTTTTGTAACAGTTTTTTGTCGTTTGTTTCAAAGTTTGTTATTATTAAGCATGGTATAGTTTTATTTTCATAAAATTGAGAAATAAATGAGGAGAGGATGTCTTGAACAGATTCATCTGCATCATGTTTTGGATAAAAAGCCTGGTTACCCCAATTTTGTTTAGCTCTAAAAAAAAATACCTGCACACAAGTTTTTCCTGTTTCTTTATGAATACTTATAACATCAGCTTCATTTAAATTTGTTTGGTTAATCTTTTGAGACGTTTGAATCTGAGTTAAAGCTTTTATTCGATCTCTGGCAATCGCTGCTTTTTCATAGTCTAAATCCTTGCTTGCCTTCTCCATTTCTTTAGAAAGAGTTTTTTGAATTCTTCTTGATTTTCCAGAAATAAATTCAACTGCATCATTTACAGTCGATGAATAATCTTGTTCGGAAATATGACCAACGCATGGCGCTGAACATCTTTTAATTTGATAAAGAATGCAGGGTCTTTCTCTATTCTTAAATACCGTGTCATCGCAAACTCTCAAAAGAAAAATTTTTTGTAAAATTTTGATAGTCCAATTAGCTGAGCCAATAGATGAGAAGGGCCCAAAATAATGTCCCGATTTTGATTTCTTCCCTCTAAGTTTTGTTAATTGTGGCCATTTATCTTTATTGCCGATATAAATGTATGGAAAAGATTTATCATCACGTAAAAGTATATTGAATCTCGGCTTATGTTTTTTTATTAAATTAGCTTCTAAAAGCAATGCTTCGCTCTCATTGTTTGTAGTAGTTGTTTCAAGTGAATGAGTTAAAGAAAGCATTCTCTCCGTTCTAATAGGTAAATTGGTATCAGAGGCATAACTTTTAAGTCTATTTGGTATATTTTTTGCTTTACCAATATATAAAATTTCCCCAGATGAGCTTATCATCTTATAAACTCCAGCGTTTCTTGAAATTAAAGGAATTTTTTCTTTTATTACTTTTTTTCCAAGCTCTAGACTATTAATCATATTTTGCTTTTTGAAAATTCTACACCTACTGACTCTGAATTTTTTATTATATCCATTTTTTCAATTTTAATTTTTGTTTTTTTAACTAATCTATTTTGAAAAATTATTTCAAATATATTTTCTGCTAGATCTTCGATAAGATTATGATGTTGTTTTTTAACTAATAATTTAATTTTGTTAATTAAATCTTCATAATTTAAAATTGTTGATAAATCTTTATTATTTGGTTTAACATTAGGATTTGTAATTACCTCAATATTAAATCTTACTCTTTGTTTTTTTTTCTTTTCAAAATTATGTATTCCAATAAATATACTAAGCACTAAGTTTTTGATAATTACTTTTCTCTTATATTTATACTTTTCTTTTAATTTTAATTTAATTATTTTCATTCTTTTACATTTATTATATCAGGTGTATTCCAGGCTAGTCTTTGTCCACTATCAATATTAATTATTTCTCCAGTTATATTATTATTTTTCATTAAAAATTTTACTCCATCACAAATACTTTTAAGCTCCACTTTTCTTTTTAAAAGTACAGATTTCCACTGTTTTTTAAAGTGTCTTTCTGATTGCCTTGAATTTTTTAATGTCGGGCCTGGTGAAATTCCGTTTACTTTTATATTTGGGGCCAATTTCATAGCTGCGGTTTTAGTAAGAGTGACTAAATTTGATTTACTGAGCGTATAAGAGAAGAAGTAAGGGGTTAATTTTTCCACTCTTTGATCAATAATATTAATGATATTTCCTTCTGAATTTTTTAATAATTTTTTAAAATTTTGCATCAAAATTGCTGGTGCTCTTAAATTAACATTTAAATGTTTTGTAAAACTTTTATCTGTAAAATTTTGTAAATTGTCATTTTCAAATAATGAGGCATTATTTATTAAGCAATTTAATCCTTTCATCTTTTTATAGGCTAATTTAAGAAGAGATTGAGTTTGTTTTAAATTACCAAGATCAGCTTTTAATAAATAAACCTCACTACCTAAGCTCTCCAATTCCTTTTTCAATTTTAAAGCGCTATCTTTTGATTTGTTGTAATGAATAGCTATAGACGTTTCAAAGTCCGCCAAACTTTTGGCTATTGCTGCACCAATCCTAGTAGCTCCACCTGTTATAATTATTTTATTTGTCGTCATTTTTTTCTTTTTTTATTTACTTTAGTCCCAGGCATTCCTAATGTTGATCTTCCTTTAGGGTATATTTTACTTTTCAAATTATATTGGCTTATTTTTGGATTTAAAGTTATTTCTAACTCACTTGCTTCTAGTTTCCTGATTTCATCTCTTATTCTAGCAGCTTCCTCAAACTCCAAGTCTTCCGCAGACTCCTTCATCTTCTTTTTTAGACCCTTTAAATGTTTTTTTAAATTTCCACCAATATTTGACTCTTTGATATTTACATAATCTTTTTCGTAAACAGACTCTAGAATATCTCCTATCTCTTTTTTTATAGACTCAGCTGTTATATTATTTTTTTTGTTATAATCTGATTGTTTTGTTCTTCTACGATCTGTTTCTTTAATAGCTTTGTCAATGCTCTTTGTCACCTTGTCAGCGTATAAAATTACCTTACCATCTATGTTTCTAGCTGCTCTTCCAATAGTTTGAATCAAGGAAGTTTCTGATCTTAAAAAACCTTCTTTGTCGGCATCTAAAATGCCCACTAGCCCGCATTCCGGTATATCCAATCCTTCTCTTAATAAATTAATTCCAACTAAAATATCAAAAACTCCAAGTCTTAAATCTCTAATAATTTCTATTCTTTCTAGTGTGTCGATATCAGAGTGCATATATCTAACCTTTAGACCATTTTCATGAAGATACTCGGTTAAATCTTCAGCCATTTTTTTTGTTAATGTTGTTGCCAGTACCCGATAACCCTTTTCGATTACTTGTGCAGCTTCATGCATAAGGTCATCTACTTGGGTTTTTGCAGGTCTTATTTCCACTGGTGGGTCTATTAATCCTGTTGGTCTTATAATTTGATCAATGTGTTTATTATCTGTTTGTTTTAATTCCCATGGACCTGGTGTAGCAGAAACAAATATTGTTTGAGTTCTCATCATATCCCATTCCTCAAATTTTAAAGGCCTGTTGTCCATGCAAGACGGTAATCTAAAACCATATTCAGCTAATGTACTTTTTCTTGTTCTATCTCCTTTATACATTCCATTTAATTGTGGAACGGTTACATGACTTTCATCAACAAATATAATCGCATTGTCAGGAAAATATTCAAATAAAGTTGGTGGAGGTTCGCCGGCTTTTCTACCTGATAAATACCTTGAATAATTTTCAATGCCTGCACATGTGCCAGTAGCTTCTATCATTTCAAGATCAAACTTAGTTCTTTCTCTTAATCTTTGTTCCTCTAATAATTTGTTATCTGAACGATGTTTTTTTAAAGTCTCTGCTAATTCTGATTTTATTTGTCTAATAGCTTGGTCCATCGTTGGTTTAGGAGTTATATAGTGACTGTTTGCATAAATTTTTATTGCAGAATATTCATTAGTTTTATCTCCAGTTAGAGGATCGAATTCTTCTATTTTTTCTAATTTATTCAAATTAAAACTTACTCTCCAAGCTCTGTCTTCTAAGTGGGATGGAAAAATTTCTAAATTTTCTCCTCTAACTCTAAAAGTTCCTCTGAAAAAATTTTGATCATTTCTTTTGTACTGGAGAGTAACAAAAGTTCTTATTAAATCATCTCTATTATATTCGTTATTTTTTTTAAGAGTTATTGTCATTTTGCTGTAAGCTTCTACTGAACCTAATCCATAAATACATGAAACGCTGGCGACAATTATTACGTCGTCTCTTTCCAGTAAAGATCTTGTAGCTGAGTGTCTCATTCTATCTATTTGTTCATTAATTGATGCTTCTTTTTCTATATAAGTATCTGATCTAGGTACATATGCCTCTGGAGTATAATAATCGTAATATGATACAAAATATTCAACAGCATTATCTGGAAAAAAACTTTTAAATTCTCCGTACAACTGTGCAGCTAAAGTTTTATTTGGAGCAAGAATTAGAGCAGGTCTATTAGTTTGTTCAATAACTTTTGCCATTGTAAATGTTTTACCCGATCCAGTTACACCAAGGAGAACTTGTTCATTTTTTTTATTTTTTAGATTTTTAGTTAAAGTTTTTATAGCCCCAGGCTGATCACCAGCTGGTTGAAAATCACTTTTTATTTTGAATTTAATTCCACCCTCTAACTTCTTTTTGGAAGAGTTGTTAGTAGTTTCAATATCTAGTATTTTTTCTTGATAAGTATTTTGCATTATGTGTTATTAATAATTTAAAAAAAACATTATAAAATTCAATGAGCATAGTTTCCAATAGTTTAAAACGTATAAAACCGTCGCCTACAATAGCAGTTACCTCAAAAGCAAGGGAAATGCGTGCTGCTGGAAGAGATGTTATTGGATTAGGGGCTGGAGAGCCTGATTTTGATACTCCAGACAATATTAAAGAAGCAGCAATAGAAGCTATTAAAAAAGGAGACACTAAGTACACTGCTGTTGATGGAACACCTGTCCTAAAAAAAGCAATACAAGCTAAATTTAAAAGAGAAAATAATCTTGTGTACGACCTAAATCAAATAACTGTCGGCACAGGAGGGAAACAAGTTTTATATAACGCTTTTATGGCTACGGTTAATAAAGGTGATGAAGTTATTATACCAGCTCCTTATTGGGTTTCATATCCTGATATTATCTTGTTAGCAGGAGGTAACCCGAAAATTGTAAAGTGTGATGAAAAAGATAATTTTAAATTAACTCCAAAGAAACTTAAAAAAGCTATATCTAAAAAAACTAAATGGATTATTTTAAATTCACCATCTAATCCAACAGGATCTAGTTATTCAAAAGCAGAAATAGAAAAATTATCTGATATTTTAAAAAAATATAAAAACATTTATATTTTAAGCGATGATATTTATGAACATATAACATACGACAATTTTAATTTTTTTACGATAGCTCAAATACAAGAATTAAAAAATAGAACATTAACTATGAATGGCGTCAGTAAATCTTATTCAATGACTGGATGGAGAATAGGTTATGCAGCAGGTCCAGTGGAAATAATTAAAGCAATTTCTAAAATTCAATCTCAATCAACTAGCAACCCTTCTTCTATAAGTCAGGCAGCTGCAGTAGAAGCGCTTAATGGAACACAAGATTTTATTAATATTAGAGCAGAGTCGTTTAAAAAAAGAAGAGATTTTGTTGTTGATAGCTTAAATAATATTAAAGGATTAAGCTGCTTAAGACCCGAAGGGGCATTTTATGTGTTTCCTAATTGTAAAAAATTGTTGGGGAAAAAAACAAAATTAAAGACAGATAAAGACTTTGTAGAAAAACTTTTAGAAAAATCTGAAGTCGCAGTCGTACAAGGTTCAGCATTTGGTCTTAATGGGTATTTTAGAATTTCATATGCGACTTCTATGGAAAATTTAGAAAAAGCTATGGAAAGAATTAAAGCTTTTTGTGATAGCTTAGCTTAGTGAGATAAATATTTTTCTGCTTCTAGAGCTGCCATACATCCCATCCCAGCTGCAGTTACAGCTTGTCTAAAAATTTTATCTTTCACATCTCCTGCAGCAAAAACACCAGGAATATTTGTTTCTGTAGAATCAGATTTTGTAATTAAATAACCTTCTTTATCCATATTTATTTGATCCCTAAATAGAGATGTTGCAGGATCATGGCCTATGGCAATAAATAATCCATCAACTTTAAGTTCGGAAATATTCTTGGTTTTTAAATTTTTTATTTTTATTCCTTTTACACCTTTAGGGTTTGAAGTTCCTAAAACTTCTTCTACAGCACTATCCCAAATAATTTCAATTTTTTTATTAGATTTTAATTTTTCTTGTAATAACTTTTCTGCTCTTAGTTTATCTCTTCTATGTATTAGGTAAACCTTAGATGCAAACTTAGTCAAAAACATTGCTTCTTCTACTGCTGCATTTCCACCTCCAACAACCGCAACTTCTTTTTCTTTAAAAAAGAAACCGTCACAAGTTGCACATGCTGAAACTCCAAAACCTCTAAATTCTTGTTCTGATTTTAAATTTAACCATCTAGCTTGAGCGCCAGTAGAAATTATAATTGAATCAGCGGTATACAGTTGGCCGCTATCACCAGTGGCAGTATAGGGTTTTTTTGAAAGATCTACTTTAGCAATGTGATCTTGTATCATCTCAGTTCCAACTGCTTCAGCTTGCCCTTTCATTTCTTCCATAAGCCACGGGCCTTGAATAACCTTTGAAAAACCAGGAAAATTTTCTACATCTGTTGTTGTTGTCAACTGACCACCAGGCTCAGATCCAAAAACCATAATTGGCTTAAGTAAAGCTCTAGAGGCATATATAGCTGCGGTATATCCTGCAGGACCAGATCCAATAATTAACACTTTTGTGTGCTTAGATGATTTATTATTCATTATGATATATTTATATAGTAACTAATGTTAGAATTAAAAGCTCTTCTTTTAACGCAAGGTATGCATGGAATGATAAGCCAAGTTGAAGGCTTAGCAAAGGCTTTAAAATTTAATTTTAAACATCAAAATATAAAATTAAAACCTTTTTGGAATTTAATTCCACCAAAATTAACTCCAATATCTGAAAACTTATTAACAGAAAAATTTGTGTGTGATAGTAAAATAATTATTTCATGTGGAAGAAAAAGCGTAATACCATCAATAGCTCTAAAAAAACGACTTGGAAATGAAATTTTTAATATACATATCCAAGACCCAAAAGTTTCTTTTGAGCACTTTGATACTATTATCAGTCCTGAACATGACGGCATAAAAGGAGATAATATTTTAACAACTAGAGGCTCTATTCATTATTTAACAAAAAAAGAAATAGCAGAAAATTCTGAATATATTCAGATAAATAAAGAAAAAAAAAAAATTGTATCTTTTATCATTGGAGGACCAAACAAATATTATAATTATTCAGATGAACAAATTCATTATCTTTTTAATAAGGTCAAAACATTGTTTACACCAGATAAATATAAGATAATTATTATACCATCTTACAGAACCCCTGAAAGAATTATAAAAAAAGCATACAATACTTTTGGTTTTAATCACTACGTTGTAAAAGAAATAGATAAAAAAGCATACCTCAGTTCTTTAGCCCAAGCAGACTATATAGTTGTGACTTGTGACTCTACCTCTATGATATCAGAAGCAGCTGTTACAGGAAAACCAGTTTATATGGCTATGATGAAACCTAATAGAAGCATAAGAAGATTTAAAAGTTTTTATTCTCAATTTAAAAGCTTAGGAATTGTAAAAGAATTAAATGATAATGTTGACAATTGGAGTTATGATAAGTTAGATGAAGTAAATAGGATCGCTCCAATAATAAAAGAAAAAATGAAAAAAAATGGAATTATTTAAATCATTAGAAAATAAAACAAAATTATACGAAAATCCTTTTAAACATTTTGAGCTTAACGAGCCCTTGACTAGTGAAGCAATAAAAGAAATTTGTGAGGCTGATATCACTGATCCAAGAAAAGAAAATTTAAATTATGATGGTACTAGAGCCTTGGATGGAGGAGAAGGCTCTTTTCGCGCAGGTATCAAAGACGGAGGAAAAGCGAAAAAAATTAGATGTTATGTAACTAAAGATAATTCAAAATTATTTCCTCATCTAAAAAATTTTATAGAAGAACTTAGATCTGCCGAAGTTTACAAAAAAATAGGTTCACTAATTGGTCGAGATTTAAGTAATTCATTTGTAAGACTAGAAGTTATTTGTGATAGAGAAGGTTTTTGGCTTAAACCGCATTGTGATATTAGGGAAAAGTTAATGTCATCAATTGTTTTTGTTAATCCTCATGGAGAGTCAGAGAATCTAGGAACAGATTTTTATAATGAAAAATTAGAAAAAGTTAAAACTGTTCCCTATAAACACAACTATGGATATTTCTTCACTAGTGGACCAAACACTTGGCATGGCATGGAAAAAAAAGAGATTAAAAAAGAGCGGAGATGTATTCAAATTAATTATGTTACTTTTGAAACTGACTGGAAAGTGAAATAATTCAATCATTCGATTACTTATAATAAAAAATTTTGATTTTTTTAAATATCTTGAAGTGAAGTCACAGTTATTTTTTTTGATTTAAGAGATTTTATACCTTCCAAACACACATAAGCAGTTGACATATTCGTACAGTAGGGGACTTTATTTGCTAGAGTAGCTCTTCTTAATGCTAAAGCATCATTTAGTTGTTTTTCACTATTACCACCACCGGTATTAATTACTAAAGCAATTTTTTTTGCATTTAATACATCAACAATGTGAGGAGATCCCTGATTAACTTTATTAATTTTTTTACACTTTATTCCGTGCTTATTTATGTAATCTGCCGTTCCACCGGTTCCACAAAGTTTAAAATTCATTTTAGATAATTTTTTTGCTAAAGCCACTCCTTCATTTTTATGACTATTTTTAAGAGATATAAATGCCAATCCTTTAGTAGGAAGAGAATTGGAAGCCGCTATTTGACTTTTAGCAAAAGCCATTCCAAAGTTTTCATCAAAGCCCATAACTTCGCCAGTAGATTTCATTTCAGGTCCAAGTAATAAATCACTGTTAGGAAATTTATTAAAAGGAAATACCGCTTCTTTTACTGCAAACATTTTTTTTGTTTTGCTATGTAAATTAAATTTACTTAAGTTTTCTCCCGCCATTACTCTTGATGCAATTTTAGCTAAGGGTAGGTTTTTTGCTTTTGAAACAAATGGAACAGTTCTACTTGCCCTAGGGTTAACCTCGATAACAAATATTTCATCATTCT
>JBJLEB010000006.1:0-63255 GCA_045566095.1 Candidatus Pelagibacter sp.
TTGTTGTTTGGTGGTGGCCTTGGTAAGAATCGCACTTACGACACATACCTTTTCAGGGTACTGCTCTACTACTGAGCTACAAGGCCTAAAATCTAAAAGTTATTCTACCTTTAGTTAAATCATATGGAGTCATCTCAACCATTACATTATCGCCGGCTAGCACTCTTATTCTATTCTTTCTTAATTTTCCAGCTGTGTGAGCTAATATTTCATGATTATTTTCAAGCTTTACTCTAAACATAGCATTAGGTAACAATTCTGTTACTTTTCCCTTAAATTCTAAAGTTTCCTGTTTTGCCAACTTTTAATCCTTGTTTAATCTTATTCTAACAGAGTTAGCATGACCTTCTAAATTTTCATGCTTTGCTAAATTTATAACTGAAGAACCTAATCTTTCAATACCTCTTTTCGTTATTTTTATTAGCGAATGTCGTTTTAAAAAATCATTCACTGATAGACCTGAGGAGAATTTTGCAGATCCTGATGTGGGTAAAACATGGTTAGGTCCAGCCAAATAATCACCCATTGCCTCAGGTGAATATTTGCCTAAGAAAATAGAACCCGCATTTTTTATTCCTTTTAAAAAATTTTTGTAATTTTTAACATGCAGTTCTAAGTGTTCAGGTGCAATTTCATTAATAATATTAATAATTTTATTTTTATTTTTTGCAAAAATTGAGATTCCATAATTTTTTAAACTACTAGAAGCTATTTTAGCTTTTGGTAATTGTTTTAATTGTTTTTTTAAATTAATATTCACTTTTTTAATTAAATCCAAATTATTAGAAATTAAAATAGATTGAGAATAAGCATCATGTTCCGCTTGAGCTATTAAATCAGAGGCTATCCAACTAGCATTAGCAAATCTATCAGCGACAACACTTACTTCTGAGGGCCCAGCTATCATATCAATACCAACATCCCCAAAAACTTCCTTTTTAGCTGCAGCTACAAACGCATTGCCAGGACCTACAACTTTATCAACTTTCTTGATTGTTTTAGTTCCATAAGTCAACGCTGCTATTGAATGAGCTCCTCCTATTTTATAAATTTCTTTCACTCCACATTTTTTTGCAGCATATACTATTGCAGGATTGATCTTTTTTCCAAGCGCGGGGGTTGTTAAAAAAATATTTTTTACACCAGCTACGATAGCTGGGATGCAGTTCATAAGAACTGTACTAGGATAACTTGCAGTACCACCAGGAACATAAACTCCTACTCGATCTATAGGAGAGTATAAATAAGATAGCTCATTTTTATACTTATCTTTAAATCTAAATGAGTGATTTTTTTGTTTATCGTGAAATTTTTTTATTCTATTAAAAGCAAGATCGATTGATTTCTTTAATCTTAAATTAATATTTTTTTCAATCTTGATAATTTCTTTTTTCGAAAATTTAATGTTAATCTTATTTGTTTTTACATTTGAAAATTTTTTTTCATATTGGATAATTGCTTTATCACCATCTTTTTTTACTTTTTGTATTATCTTTTTTACTAAGTATGACTTAGTTTGGATTGACCTTCTCTGACTCAAAATTATATTTAATTTTTTTTCAAAGTTATTTTGATTTCCATTTAAATATTTCAACATTATAAAACTTTATGTTTAGGTTTATTTTTTGTATCCCACGGAGACCCTTGATCGTCTAGAGTGACCTCAATCACCTCTGCTACTACTTTAATAATCAAGTCTCCAGAAAAAATTAATTTCATTTCATAGTTATTATCAGGCATTTGATAACTTTCAATAGCAAGAAAATCGAGAAATTGATCTTTGCTAGCATTGCTTATATTCTTTGAGCTAACTTCTATAACGTTATCAAATTTCAATATCGTTCTAATTCTTTTATTTTTTCTAAATACTCCCTTTTCGACATCCTCCCACATAAATCTACTCAATTGCATTAAAAAAATTTTATTTTTTTTTAAATTTGCAATATTTTTTATTTCTGTAATCGAATCTTGAAGATGTGCTGATATAACTCTAAGATCTTCGTTTGTTTTAGCTATTAGTTTTAAGTTTTTAGCTTTCACTTTAAATTCTTTTAATACGTGCTTTACAATTTTTCAATTTTTTTTCTAAAAATTCATAACCTCTGTCTAGGTGATATATTCTATTAATAATTGTTCTATTGTCAGCCACTAAGCCTGCTAATACTAAACTCACTGACGCCCTTAAATCTGTTGCCATCACTTCTGCTCCAGTTAATTTAGAGGGCCCTTGTATAATTGCTGTTTTATTTTTTATTTCAATATTTGCTCCCATCCGTTTTAATTCTGGAACATGCATAAATCTATTTTCAAAAATGCTTTCTTTAATTCTCGATATACCTTGGGCTCGTGTCGTTAACACCATTAATTGTGCTTGTAAATCAGTTGGAAAACCGGGATATGGTTTTGTCGAAATATTTATTTTTTTAATGTTATCACTCTTTAAAATTTCAATAGTGTTTTTTTGAACTTTTAATTTTACTCCCATCTTTTTTAAAACATTTATTTCATTTTGGATTATTCTCGACTTTACCTTGCTGAATATAATTTTTTTTCCTACTAGAGCTGCAGCAATCATGTAAGTACCTAGTTCAATTCTATCAAAGATAATTTTGTGAATTATTTTTTTTTTTATTTTTTTACTACCAATAACAATAATTTTACGTTTATCAATTTTAATTTTTCCACCTAATTTATTTAAAAATTTAACAAGCTCTTTAACTTCTGGCTCTATTGCGCAATTGTTAAGCGTAGTTTTCCCCTTAGCATTAAACGCAGCTAGAATAGCATTTTCCGTAGCTCCCACAGAAATACTTGGAAAAGTTATATTTGTTCCTTTTAAACCATTTTTTGCCTGTGCAATAATATATCCATTTTTTATTTTTATTTTAGCCCCAAGTTTTTTTAAAGCAAAAAGATGTAAATTGACTGGCCTGGTTCCAATTGCACATCCTCCAGGTAAGGATATTTTTGCTGTTTTATGTTTAGCTAAAAGTGGTCCCAAAACTAACACTCCTGCTCGCATTGTTTTTACTAAATTGTAAGGTGCCAAAGGTTTATTATTTTTATTAAGATTTTTTACTTCTATTGTATTTTTCTTTTTCAAAATTTTAGTTTTTAGTCCGATAAATCTCAACAATTCTACCATCGTAAAGATATCTTTTACTAAAGGAATGTTTGTAAGTTTTACTTGATTGGATAAAATAGTTGCTGCTAAAATTGGTAAAGTTGCATTTTTAGAACCTGAAATTGAAATTTTTCCAATTAATTCTTTTTTTCCATTGATCAATAATTTTTGCATTTAAAAAATTAAATCTTTGGAAGAGTAACGCCTTTTTGCTTCATGTATTTTCCTTTTCTTTTGGCGTAAGTAATATTAGGTTTCTCATTTCCTCTAATAAATACTAATTGTGCTACACCTTCATTAGCATAAATTTTTGCTGGCAAAGGCGTAGTGTTAGAAAATTCTAATGTAACATGACCTTCCCATCCAGGCTCTAATGGTGTTACATTCACAATTATTCCACATCTTGCATAAGTAGATTTACCTAAACATATAACAAGGACCTCTTCTGGAATTTTAAAATATTCCATAGTTCTTGCTAATGCAAATGAGTTAGGCGGTATTATACATTCTTTGCCAATTTTTGTTACAAAACTTTCTTTTTTAAAAATTTTTGGATCAACAATGCCAGAATTTACATTTGTAAATATCTTAAATTCATTTGAGACTCGCGCGTCGTAGCCATAGGAAGATAAGCCAAAAGAAATTTTTCCTTTTCTAACTTGTCTATCTACAAAAGGCTTTATCATTCCTCTTGATGCTGCTTTTTTTATCCATTTATCTGATAGAACTGTCATTTTTTTTTTTAATTCTAGTTTTTAATTTTTTCCTTTTTTTTAAATTTTTTTTTAATGAATCTTCACGAATCTTAAATGATGAGTCTTTCTTAGCAAAAGATCCCATGCTTAAGTTAACTTTTATCTGGGTTAGTCAAATCCTCAAGAGTGATAGGTCTATCTATATCATGCATTTGTTTTTCTTTAGAAGCCTCAGAACTGCTACTAGTTTTTTTTGCTCTTCTTTGTTCAATTCGTGCTTTGCGCTTAGCTTCTTTTTTCATCGCCTTATCGCCACGTGTAGATTTGTAATCGTAGTGAATACCCATATTAAGCGCTCCTTCATTAATACTTATTTTTACTTCTTGAACCAATTTTATGCAAGTATCTTGATCTCATTAACTTAATAATTATAAACAATAGGGACAAAATTACGGCAACAATTACGTCTAGCAAAGGTGAGGCGTCTGGATATCCAAAATTCCATAAAATCACTAAAATTAACCACATTATCCAATTTATTTTTTCAAGAAACATATTTATAATCTTTTTCGAATAATCCTTATTTGCTTTTTGTATCAAACATTTTTTTCTTAATAATTGCAGATATTATCATAACAATTATAAATAAAATTATTGGTAAATAAATATCTTTATTCAAAAGCAAATTTACAAAACTAAAACTTTCTGCTTCTTTTATGTATTCATTTAACCCTGAGCCTATAGTATTCCAAATAAAAAAGACCGGTATAAAACCAAAAAAACTAGCAAAAAAATAATTTAATTTTTTTATTTTTAAAATAACAGGCAAAATATTTTGTAATCCAAATGGAATGCCTAACCCGCCAGAGAGTCTAAAAGCTAGAAAATAATTAAATTCATTTTTTTTAAAAAAATGAATATATTTAGAAAATTTTTTTTCTAGTAAACTGTTAACGGTTTCTTTAAAAAAAAATTCAGCAATTGAGTATAATATTAAAGCTCCAATTGAAATTGATAAAACTGAAATACAGGTTCCTAACCATTTTCCAAATAGTACTCCTGAGACGATCAGTAAAGGAGATCCAAAACCTAGCAAAGATACCCAAACTAAGCAGAATAAAAAAAAAATAAAGAGGTTTGTATAAAGATTAGTTCCAATCGTTTTTTCTAAGTTAATTTGTAATTCCTTATAGTATGAAAAATCTTCTAGTCTATTTAACTCTACATAAGAAAAGATGTAATATAGGAAAAAAAATAAGATTATTATGTAAGAAATTCCTAAAAATAGTTTAAGCCTTTTACTCATAATTTACCTGTACAATAGACAACAATTAAAATATATACCTTTAAATATTTATGAAAAGAACTTATCAACCAAGTAATCTAGTAAGAAAAAGAAGACACGGTTTTAGGGCAAGAATGGCAACTAAAACTGGTAGACAACTTATAGCTAGGAGAAGAGCTAAAGGTCGAAAAACAATTTCAACATAATCAATTAGATGGTTAAGCTTGAAAGTTTAAAAAAAAGCAACCAATTCAAAAAAGCACTAAAAGAGAAAAAAGTTCACACAAACTATTTTTCAATATTTGCTGCTAAAAATTTTTATAGGCCCAAATATAAAAATAATTTACTTATAAGTTTTGTTATGAAAAAAAAAATTGGAAACGCTGTTAAAAGAAACAAAATAAGAAGAAAATTAAAAGGTATTGTGCAAAAATTATTAAAAAAAAAGGGTGCAATTAACAAAGATTATACTTATATAGTTTTTGGTAAATCAAATGCTTATGAAGAAAAACAAAGTATTCTTATGCCAGCAATGATTAATTGTTTTAATAAAATTAAATAACAAATGAATAATTTATTTATATCTCTCAATATTGGCATAATTAAATTTTATCAATATTTATTTTCACCAATTTTAGGAAATAAGTGTAGGTACCTGCCGTCTTGTTCAGAATATTATATAGAATCATTGAAGATTCATGGTTTAACAAAAGGTACATACTTAGGTTTTAAAAGAATATTGACTTGTCACCCATTTAAATTTCTAGGTGGTGGATCAGGTTTAAATTTAGTGCCAAAAAAAAAAGTAGTTAAGGATAAATTTGATGGATAATAAAAATGTATTTATAGCAATAGCTTTATCTATGTCTGTATTACTTTTTTGGGCAGCATTTTTTGAAACGCCTGAACAAATAGATACAAAAAATACTTCAAAACAAATTGAAAGAAATCAAACTACCAATATAACTCCTAGTATTAATGAAACAAAAATATTAAAAAAAATTTCTAGAAATGAATCTCTTAATAGCTCAAAAAGAATAAAAATTGAAAATAACAATATTATTGGTTCGTTATCATTGGAAGGTGGGCTTATCGATGATATTTCATTTAAAAATCACAAACAAAATCTAAAGAATAATAAAAATGTTGAATTTTTAAATCCAGCAGCAACAGAAAATGGTTTTTATATTGAAACTGGATGGACAAGTTTGGGAAATAAAATAAAAGTTCCCTCAAAAAAAAGTTTATGGAGCATAACTGGTAGTCCGGTTCTTAGCGAAAATACACCAATAATATTGCAATGGAACAATGGTGAAGGAATAATATTTAAAAAACAAATAGAACTTGACGATAAATATTTATTCAAAATTACTCAACAGGTTCAAAACAATACTAGTAATTTAATAGAGTTATACCCTTATGCTCAAATAACTAGAAATAAAATTCCAGATGATATTCAGAATTTTTATATTTCTCATGAGGGATTTATAGGAGTTTTTGATGAAGAACTTAAAGAAGATGATTATGACGATGTAGAAGAAAAAAAAATAGTTAGAGAAGCAAATGAAGGGTGGTTCGGTATTACTGATAAATATTGGATGACAGCTTTAGTTCCAAAAAGTGGAGAGAATTTTAAATCAACATTTTTATATCAAGATGCTTTTAAAGCTAACTACATTCTAAATAAATCAACAACAATAGGCCCATCTTCAAGTAATGCCAATGAAGTCAGATTATTTGTTGCTGCAAAAGAAGTTGAAACAATAGACTCATATGCGGCCGATCAAAATATAAAAAAATTAGATTTAGTAATAGATTGGGGATGGTTCTATTTTTTTACCAAACCTCTATTTTTCATAATAGATTATCTATTTAAAATTTCTGGTAATTTTGGAATAGCTATCGTTCTTATTACAATTGGAATAAGATTACTTTTTTTTCCTCTTGCAAACTACTCTTTCAGGTCTATGGCTAAGATGAAAGCTGTGCAGCCAGAAATGGTAAGATTAAAAGAGCTTCACAAAGAAGATAAAATGAAACTTCAACAAGAAATGATGGCTTTATATAGAAAAGAAAAAATCAATCCCGCATCAGGTTGTTTACCAGTTCTGATCCAAATTCCTTTCTTTTTTGCGATTTATAAAATGTTATTCATTTCATTAGAGATGAGACACCAGCCTTTTTTTGGTTGGATAAAAGATTTATCCGCTCAAGATCCAACATCTTTATTTAATATGTTTGGTCTAATTCCTTGGGACCCTCCAGGGTTTTTAATCATTGGTATCTGGCCGATATTAATGGGGGCATCAATGTGGGTGCAACAAAAACTAAACCCTGCTCCAGCAGATCCTATTCAAGCAAAGATATTCGCTTTTTTTCCAATTTTCTTAACAATTATTTTAGCTTCTTTTCCTTCAGGGCTAGTAGTTTATTGGACTATAAACAATATTTTAACTATTGCTCAACAATGGGTAATAATGAAGAAGACAACTGTAAAAACAAATTAAATGTCAAAAGAAATTTCCTTGAAAGAGGTAAAAAAATTTTGGCCTCCGTCAGCACCTAACATTAATAATATTAAAAAATATGTAGAAAAATATCAAAATGAAAAAATTGTTATCAAATATGGTGGCAATGTTTTAATTGACAGAAACATATTCAATAATTTTATAGAAGATATAAATATTTTAAACAAATTAGGACTATCAATTATAGTGGTGCACGGAGGTGGGCCAAGAATAAAAAGAGAGTTAGATAAAGCTAATATTCAAACAAAATTTATTAGAGGTTTAAGAGTCACTGGTGAAAAAGTAATAAAAATAATTGAAAATGTACTTATTGATTTAAATAATGACATTGTTGATGCTTTAAAAACTAAAGGCTGTGAGTCGGTATCAATAAATACTAAAAACAAAAACATAATTAATGTTACACCAGAAAAAGGAGAGCTAGGATTTGTTGGAATGCCAAATGAGATTGATACTAAAATTATTGAAGAGATAATTAATAATAATCAAATTCCTGTTGTTGCTCCTCTTGGGTTAGGAAATAATAATCAACCTTATAATATTAATGGAGATATTGCAGCTGGGGCAATAGCTAAATCCTTGAATGCCCGAAGATTACTTTTAATGACAAATGTTGAGGGAGTTTTAGATAAAGAAAAAAAATTGATTAAAGAAATCTCGTCTTCTAAAATTTTAGAAATGATTAAAAATGAAATTATTATAGGAGGTATGATACCTAAAATAAACACATGTTTAGATGCTGTAAATAAAGGAGTGAGAGGGGTAGTAATAATGGATGGAAGAAAAAATCATTCAATATTACATGAAATATTTTCAGACTCTGGAGTGGGAACTTTAATAAGATAATGAAAGAATTAAAAAAAATTAAGTATTGGTTATTTGACTTAGATAATACGCTATATTCAGGTGATACAAAAGTTTTCGATCAAGTAGATAAAAAAATGTCAAAATTTATTTCTGAAAAACTTAACGTAAGTATAGAAGAAGCAAAAAAAATACAAAAAAATTATTTTCATGAATATAATACTACTTTAAATGGAATGATCAAAAATCATAAAATCGATGCAAATGAATTTTTAGAGTTTGTACATGATGTAGATTTAGATTTTTTACAAAAAAATGAGTTGCTAGAAAAAGAAATCACAAAATTAAATGGTAAAAAAATAATCTTTACGAATGGCTCTAGAGCTCATGCATCTAATGTTACAAAAAGAATAGGTATAGAAAAGCTATTTGACGGGGTTTTTGACATTGTGGACTCTGATTTTATACCCAAACCTTCTAGGCAGCCTTATGAAAAAATTATAGAAAATTTCAAAATAGAGCCACAATATTGTATATTCTTTGAAGACATAGCAAGAAATTTAAAACCAGCACACGAATTAGGTATGAAAACAGTTTGGATAGAAAATGATGAACCTTGGGCAGCCAAATACTCAGATTCTGAATTTATTAATTATAGGACTAAAAATTTGGCAAACTTTTTAAAGGAGATAAATGAAGTTAGATAAATTTGAAAAAATAATTAACGACGCTTTTAAGAATAAAGAAAAAATAGATGCTAATTCTGATAAAACAATAATAGATACCATAAAAGAAACTATAGAGCTTACTGATCAAGGAAAAATTAGAGTAGCTGAAAAAAAAGATGGCTCTTGGACAGTAAATCAGTGGGTCAAAAAAGCTATACTTTTAAGTTTTAGAATAAATAAAATGGAAATTTTAAGAGGTCCTTACACTTCTTGGTATGATAAGGTTCCTGGAAAGTCTGTTAATTGGAAGGAAGAAGATTGGAAAAAAGCCGGTTACCGGCATGTTCCAAATGGAGTTGTCAGAAAAGGATCTTACATAGCTAAAAATGCAGTGCTTATGCCATGCTTTGTAAATCTTGGAGCATATGTTGATGAAGGTACGATGATAGATACATGGGCTTCTGTTGGTTCTTGTGCTCAAGTTGGAAAAAATTGTCATATATCTGGTGGGGCCGGAATAGGTGGAGTTCTTGAGCCCTTGCAGGCAGGTCCTGTAATAATTGAGGATAATTGCTTTGTGGGAGCTAGATCGGAAATAGCTGAAGGTGTTTTAGTTGAAGAAGGAGCTGTAATTTCAATGGGTGTTTACATAGGAGCCTCTACAAAAATAATTGACAGATCAACTGGTGAAATTTCTTACGGCAAGGTGCCTGCATATTCAGTAGTTGTTCCTGGTACATTACCAAACAAAAAAAATCCAGACGGCCCATCACTTTATTGCGTTGTAATTGTAAAAAAAGTTGATGAAAAAACTAGAAGTAAAACTTCAATAAACGACTTATTGAGAGATTAATGGCTAATATCAACGAATTACAATTAGCTAAGGATCTGATTAAATTTCCTAGCATTACACCTAGGGATGCAGGTGCAATTAGTTTCTTAAGCAAAAAATTAAAAACATTAGGCTTTAATTGTAAGATACTAGAATTTAAAGATAAGAAAAGTAAACCAATCAAAAATTTATACGCAAGACTAGGTAGAAAAGCCCCAAATCTATGTTATGCAGGTCATACAGATGTAGTGCCTCCGGGAAATATAAAAGATTGGACTATTAATCCTTTTAGGCCTTCTATTAAAAATAATCATTTAATAGGAAGAGGTGCAAACGATATGAAAAGCTCTATCGCCTGCTTTGTTTCAGCAATAAATAAGTTTTTAAAAAAAAATTCTAAATTTAAAGGTTCGATAAGTTTACTAATTACCGGTGACGAAGAAGGCCTGGCAATTAATGGAACTAAAAAAGTAGTTGAGTATCTAAAAAAAAGAAAAGAAAAAATTGACTTTTGTATTGTTGGAGAGCCAACAAATCCTAACAAACTTGGTGAAATGATTAAAATAGGAAGGCGTGGTAGTCTGTCAGGCAATATAGAAATTTTGGGAACTCAAGGGCACATTGCTTACCCTCACCTATCAAATAATCCTATAAATACCATAGTCAAAGTTTGTAAATCTCTTAAAGAAAAAAAATTAGATAAAGGGAATAAAAATTTTCAGCCTTCTAATCTAGAGTTTACGTCTATTAATGTGGACAATAAGGCCCATAATGTAATACCAGCAAGAGCAAAAGCACATTTTAATATTAGATACAATAATCTTCATACAGCAAATTCCTTAAAGAAAAAAATAAATTTATTGGTAAAAAGTATATGCAAAAAAAATAAATGTAAGTTTAAAATTAATTTTATTTCTAATGGTGATGCTTTTCTTACTAAACCAGAAAGTACTATTTTTATGGCAAAAGATATAATTAAAAAAATTACAAAATTGACACCAAAATTTTCTACAACAGGAGGCACATCTGATGCCAGATTCATAAGGAAAATTGCTCCTTGTTTAGAATTTGGTCTGGTAAATAAAACCATGCATAAAGTTGACGAGTGTGTTTCTATAGCTGATCTTAAAAAACTTACAAATATCTATAAAGATATATTACAAGAGTACTTTAAGTGAAATTATACAAAATTAAAAAATCAAATATTGACAACAAAGGTCTTTATGCTGCTAAAAATATAAAGGCTGGAAGTAAAATTATTTACTATAAGGGTAAAATAATCACTAAAAAAGAAACTGAAAGAAATCCTAAATATGATAATGAAAAAGCTATCTATCTGTTTAATTTAAATCATAGATATGATTTAGATGGTGATTTCTCATATAACACTGCAAGATTAATAAATCACTCATGCAATCCAAACTGTGAGGTCGATGGTAAGGGTTTAAAGTTATGGATATTCGCCTTAAGAGACATAAATAAAGATGAAGAATTATCTTATGATTACGGTTTCAGCTTTGATCAAGATTTTAAACAGTTTCCCTGCAAATGTGGTGCAAAAAATTGTTGTGGATATATAGTAAGAGAGGGCTCTAGATGGAGAATAAGAAGAAATAAGACCAATGAATCGAAAAGAACATAAAAATAAAGTTTCTATTATTCTACCAAACTTTAATAGCTCTGAGTTCATCTTATCTACAATTAATTCTGTAAAAAATCAAAGTTATAAAAACTGGAACTTAATAATAGTTGACGACTGTTCTGACAATAAAACTAAAAAGATATTAAAAAAATTTGAGAATTATAAAAAAATAAAGATTATTTGGCTAAAAAAAAATAGAGGAGCAGCTTATTGTAGAAATTTAGCAATTAAAAAATCAAAATCAAAATATTTAGCATTTTTGGACTCGGATGATATGTGGGAAAAAAACAAACTTAAATTTCAAATAAATCATATGGATAAAAATAATTTTAATTTTACATATACATATTATAAAACGTTTGGATTAAAATCAAAAAAAGTAAAACCACCTGAAAAATTTGATTTCAATAATTTTACTAAAAATACTTCAATAGCAACTAGCTCTATGATCTTAAAAAGAAATATAGTTGGGGATGCAAAATTTACTGATACGATTATTTGCGAAGATTATTTTTTCAAATGTAAAATTTTAAAAAAAGTTAAATATGCTTACTGTATAAAGAATTATTTAACAAAGTACAGAATAAGACAAGGCTCAATGCAAAGCAGTGTGTTTAAAAATTTTTTTTGGATCTGGAAAATAAATCAAAAATATAATAAGTTTAATTTTTTTCAAAATTTAAACTCTCTATTTTTTATTTCTGTAAATTCGTTACAAAAATATGGTTTTAAATAATTAATATCTTATTTTTACAAGATAAAGTCCATGAGCAGGTGCGGGAGGAGCGCAGAGTGACCTTTTTTTTAATATCAAAACTTTTTTAAATTTTCTTAATGTCCATTTCTTTTCAGCCAAATACTTTAAACATCCAACCATAGACCTAACTTGATTCTGTAAAAAAGATTTGGATTTAAACTTTATTGATATTGTATTTATTCTCTTATTTACTCTAATTTTAGATATTTTTCTTATTGGTGATTTAGCAGAACAAGATGAGGCTCTAAAAGTAGAATAGTCATGTTTTCCCTCTAAGATTTTAGCTCCCTTTCTTAATATATCTAGATCTAACTCTCTTTTTACCAGCCAAGCTCTATTCTTATTTATAGCTAGATAGCTTTCTCTATTAATAATTTTATATTCATAAGTTCTTTCTTTTGCATCATACCTTGAATTAAAACTTAAATTTTTAATCTTAATATCTATTATTGATATTAAATATTTTTGTAAAAAGTAATTAATAGAGTTTAAAAATTTTTTTTTATTTTCTATTTTTTTATCAACGAGAAAATTAGCACTTTGACCTAAGGCATGAACTCCTTTATCAGTTCTTCCTGCTCCTGTAATCTTAATTTTTTTTTTTAAAATTTTGCTTAAATTTTTTTCAATTGTTTCCTGAACAGATTTACCATTTTTTTGAAATTGCCAACCAACAAAATTTAAGCCATCATACTCTATTAGAATTTGATAGTTATATCTCATTTAAGTTTTTACCTACTTGCAGCTTATTGCCCATTAAAAAACTTGATGCACTCATGCTTTTTTTTCCTTCTTTTTTTAATTTTATAATTTGAACTGAGTTTTCTAGACTTGCTATAGTAAACTCTTCATTAACAATTTCTCCAGGCTTACCTTTTATATTCACCTCTTTTGCTTCTAAAACTTTTATTCTTACACCATCTAAATTGAACCAACAGCCAGGATGTGGGTGCAATGCGTTAATTTTCGCAATAATATTTTTAGCTTTATTATTCCAGCTAATTTGCGTTTCCTCTTTACTAATTTTTTTTGCGTATGTTGCTTTTGAATCATCTTGGGGAACAAATTTATCCTTTTTATTTTCTAAGATATATAAACAATCTATAATTGTATGAGCAGATAAAGCTGATATTTCTTTACTCAAACTTTCGTAATTACTATTTTTTTTTATATCAATTTTTACCGTCATCATTACTGGTCCTGCGTCTAAATCTTTTGTTATTCGCATAATTGAAATACCCGTCTCTTTATCCATATTCATTATTGCTCTTTGGATAGGTGCTGCTCCACGCCATTTAGGTAAAACTGAAGCATGTATATTTATAAAAGAAATGCCAGATAAATTTAAAATTTTTTCTGGTATTATTTTTCCATAAGCTACAACTATGACAATATTGGGATTTAAATCTTTAATATATTTATGTTCTTTCTCTGTATTGATGTTTTCAGGACATCTTACAGGTATTTTTAGTTTTTCCGCACATTGATGTATAGGAGAAGAAATTACTTTCTGTCCTCTAAATTTTTTTTTAGGTGGTTGGGTATAAACACCTAAAAGTTCATATTTAGATTGATGGATTGATTTCAAGACTGGAACAGCAAAATCTGGTGTTCCCATAAAAAGTATCTTTAATGACATTAATTTATACTACTATTCTCTTAATTTCCTTTTTGTGCTTTACAAGTTTTTTAATAATCATATCTTTTTTTAATTTTGAAAGATAATCAATAAAAAGTATCCCATTAAGATGATCTACTTCGTGCTGTATACAGGTTGCTAGGAGGCCATCCGCTTTTAATTCTTTTGCTTTTCCATTATAATCTATATATTTCAAAATACATTCTGCTGGCCTTTCTATTTCTGCAAATTGCCCAGGTAACGACAAACAACCTTCTTCATACACTGATGTCTTTTCAGACTTATGTATTATTTCAGGATTTATAAGAAATAAGGGATCTTTTTTTTCTTTGTCTTTGGAAATATCTATTACAACTAGTCTTTTTAAAATACCCACTTGCACTGCTGCTAACCCAATACCTGGAGCTTCATACATTGTTTCAAGCATTTCTTTCATTAACTTTCTTGTGCTATCATCTACTTGCTCTAAACTTTCGCATTTTTTTCTCAAAATTGGATCAGGCTCAATAAGAATTTTTCTCTTCATTTTCTCAATATAATGTAATTAGCTTCTTCGCGGTAGTGCAGAAATTAGGATTTCGTTTCTTATTTTTTTTAAATTATTCAGATTTAAAAGGTGAGTTATAAAGTATATCGTTTCTGAGTCTAAATTATGAGTTTCATCCTCTCCAATTATTTCCACTAATTTTAAGGTCAAAAAGGCTGACTCATTGCTGTTTCCAAGCTTCAACAAATTAGATGGGATATCATATTTTTTTGAAATCTCTGAATAATTAAGCTCTTTTGGAATTTGAAATCCATCCTTTGCTAAGGATTCTACTAAAGCCAAATCTTTAGCTGAAAAAAAATATTTCTTATTCTTTTTAATTTTTTTGTAGATCTTTATAAAATCCTTTTGAGTTTTTTTCTGATCAGTTTCTTCTTTAAAGTATTTAATTAATCTTGATCTATGCAATACTTTATCATCAAATTTTATTTTACCTAATTTAAGTTCCTCATCAGGGATAATATTTTTTAATACAACTTCTTTATAAGACTCAGATACATTTTCAAGATTAATTTCTTTAAGCCTGTCACTTAATATTTCTGCAAAAACGTTTGATAAATTATCTTTTTTAAATAGGTCTTTAAGTAAAAATAACAATCTAACTTTATTTTCTTCGTTATCTGAAAGTAAATATTTTTGATAAATTAAAGATCTTGCATCAATATCATCATAAGTTTGATAGATATCTTCAGCTTTAATTAGACTATTTAAATCAAAACTTATGTTAGAATAAATATCAAATATTTTTTGTTTATCTATTTGATCTAGATTGGCCGCAATTTCTAAACTTTTTAATTTTTCTTTATCTCTATCATCGTCTAATTTAATTAAATTTGCTGCATTTAAATACTCCCAAATTATTTTTTTTGTATTTTGATTTGGTTCAAATTCAAAGTTTTTTATAGTTATACTTGAAAGATAAAAGTTGAGTAAATTATCTTCTTTAATTTTTTTTGATGTTTTATTTGTCACTCCCAAAAGAAAATTGATTTTATCATCAAAAAAACTATCTAACTGTTTTTCCTCTTTTAAAATGTCTAATTGAAGTCTTGCTTCATTTTTTTTGTTATTGAAAACTAAGCAATAAATTTTAAATTTTTCTAGATAAAAGTCGCTTATATTTTTATCTAAAAAATTTATTTTTTTACAACCTTCTTTAATATTTGCTTTAGCAATGTTATTATCAACTAAATATTGAATAAGTTTTTTTTTATTAGGAAATGTTTTATTTTGTTTTAAAAAAATTTCTATAAGATCAATTTTTTTATTTTTTATCATCCAATCTATCTTCAAATTAATAAATTCTTTTTCTTTCATCCCTTTAGGGGGATATGCAAAAGATAAGATTGTTTTTTCAAATAATTTTGATGCGCTATTTGAAAGTTTAATCTTATTAATTCTATTAATACTAGATCTAATTTTATCGGCATCTGTTTGACTCCACATATTCAAATTAAAATCGTTTTCTGCTGGGTCATAAATTCCAAAAATTTTAATGTTTTCAGTATTGACTGATATTTTATCGTCAATCTTTATACTATCATCTAAATTTTTTGTATTAGATATATTTAAACTATTAACTTTATTTGTGTCTTCGTTTACTTGGTTGGTAGTTTCAGGTTTTTTTTTATCTTGCTTGCTCCAAATATCTATTTCCTCCTCCGCGTTAAGAAGAGGGCAAAAAATTAATAGAATTAAAAAGCTGATTATTTTATTTAAGCTTTTTAATTTCATCTGTAATATCAATTTTGAACTTTTGCTTAGGACTCGGAAAGGTTATTTTTTCTATCAAAAAAATTCCAACAATTATAACAATCAAAGCTAAGATTGCTTTGAATAACAATTTTACTATTGTTCTTCCAATGCTTTGCTGACGATTGTATTTAAGTTGCATAGTTAAAAAATATATTTAAACTGAAAAAATAAGACATATTTGTGATAAATCAAATTTAAAATTGGTAAGTTTATTGAAAAAAAACCTTGTATTAACTGGAATGATGGGTGTGGGAAAATCTACCATCGGAAAAAAGCTTGCAAAAAAGCTAAAACTCAAATTTGTTGATATAGATGAGATAATTGAAAAAAAAGAAAAAAAAACAATAAAAGAAATTTTTAAGGACAAAGGAGAGGAGTATTTTAGAAAAATTGAGGCAAAAGTAACTCTTGAAGAATTACAAAAAGATAATTTAGTTGTAGCTCTAGGTGGAGGAACGTTTATCAATAATTCTGTAAGGAAATTTATTAAAGATTCTACTATTAGTTTTTGGTTAGATTTAGATTTGAAAACCTTATTATCTAGATTAAAAAATACTAGAAAAAGGCCTTTGTTAAATCAGAGCAATTTAGAGGAATCTATAAACAAAATTTACTTGCAAAGAAAGAAAATCTATAGTGAATCTAATTTCACAATCAAGTGTAACTCAATGGAAGTAGAAGTGTTAGTAAATAAAATAATTAATTTATATGAAAACTCAGGAAATTAAATTTAGTAATCAAAACAAGAATTACTCCGTAATAATTGGAAATAATATTCTTAAGATTTTATCAAGTAAAGTTAAATCTCTGTGTCCCCATACAAAAAAAATAGCTCTTATTTTTGATAAAAATGTTCCCTATAGATATAAAAAATTTATATCAAATAGTTTACGAAAATATGAATTAGTTAGTTTTAGTTTTAGCGCTAATGAAAAAAATAAATCACTTAAGTCAGTCGATTTTTTTTTAAACAATTTACTTATAAAAAATTTTAATAGATCAGATTTAATCATAGGTGTAGGTGGAGGGATTGTAGGCGATTTAACTGGTTTTGTTGCTAGTATTTATAAGAGAGGAATTAATTTTATTAATATTCCTACAACTTTACTATCTCAAGTAGATGCATCTGTTGGAGGAAAAACTGGAGTTAATTCTAGTTATGGTAAAAACTTAATAGGCTCTTTCTCTCAACCTAAACTAGTAATAAGCGATACATCTTTTTTAAAAAGTTTGAAAAGAAAAGAGATAGTGTGTGGTTACGCAGAAATATTAAAACATGCTATTATTAATGATAAAAATTTTTTTAATTGGCTCAAGATAAATACAAAACATATTTTTTTACATGACCAAAAAAAATTAATTTATGCAATAACAAAAAGTTGTAAAATCAAACTTTCGTTTGTTAATAGAGATGTTAATGAAAAAAAGTTAAGAATGATTTTAAATTTTGGTCATACTTTTGCTCATGCTATAGAAGTGAAAAATAATTACTCTAAAAATATTACTCATGGAGAAGCTGTTCTAGCTGGTATGATTTTAGCTACAAAACTTTCAGTAGAAAAAAAAGTTTGCCAAAAAAAAAGTTTGCATGAACTTTTAAATATTTATTCAACGAATAACTTAAATTATACTTTTGCTAAATACAAAAAAACTAAAGAAATAATTAGTTTAATTCCTTACTTAAAAAATGATAAAAAAAATAATGATGAAAAAATAAATTTTATATTATTAACTAAAATTGGAAAGACAACTCAACCGAACAAACATAAGATTTCTATAAAGGAATTAAAAAAAATTATAAAACGTTTCACTCAATACTAATTTCTAAGGCGTGAATTTTGGTTTTCAGATCTTCTTTCAAAACGTTCATAATTAATTTTTGAGCGTTGAGCCGTGATAAAGAATTTAAATATATAGAATTAATTTTAAGTTGTAAATGGTATTTGTCCTCAGAAAAAAATTTATGACCTTTATGTTTATGAGAATTATTTATAATTTCTATTTTTTGTAAATCAATTTTTTCTTCTAATTTTTTTTTAATACTCTTTAAATAATTTTCCATTATTATAAGTTTACTATATAGAAATAAAGTTGATATGAAAATAATTTGTGATTGGAAAAACTGTAAAGAAGTTGGAGCCTATAAAGCCCCAGTTGAGAGAGATAATAGCAAAAAATTTAGATTACTTTGTCTAAACCATATCAAGCTTTTTAATAAAAATTGGAATTATTTTGAAAATATGAATAATCAAGAAATAGAATTTTTTATTAAGTCAGACCTAACATGGCATAAATCAACTAAAAATTTTGGATCATCTGATAATTTTTTTAATATTTTATGGAATAACGCTTTAGATGATAAGCTGAACATATTTAAGAGTTCAAATTTTAAAGAATTTAAAAAAACAAAAATTTCTAATACTGATAGGGATGCTCTTGAAGTTATGGAGTTAAATGATGCGGCAAAATGGGATGAAATTCAAACAAAATTTAAATTCCTTGTTAAAAAATATCATCCTGATAAAAACCAAGGTAATAAAAAATTTGAAGATAAGCTAAAAAAAATTACATTGGCTTATAGTCAATTAAAAAAAACACTAGGAAAAAAATGAGTATTGAACAATTCATGGCAAAACCAGATATTAAAATTTCTGTTAAACAAACTTTCGGTTTCGACAGTGAGATGCAAATTAATGCTTTTTCAAAAAAAAATGAGTATGTCCCAAAAGTAGATTCAGATTATAAATTTGATAAGGATACAACTTTAGCGATATTGGCAGGTTTTTCATTTAATAAAAGAGTTTTAATTCAAGGCTATCATGGAACTGGTAAATCAACTCATATTGAGCAAGTAGCGGCAAGATTGAACTGGCCATGCATTAGAGTAAATTTAGATAGTCACGTTAGCCGAATAGACTTAATTGGAAAAGACGCAATTGTATTAAAAGATAATAAGCAGATAACAGAATTTAAAGAAGGAATATTGCCTTGGTCAATACAAAATCCAGTAGCGCTTGTATTTGATGAATATGATGCTGGAAGACCTGATGTGATGTTTGTCATTCAGCGAGTTTTAGAAAGTGAAGGTAGCTTTACTTTGTTAGATAAAAACAAAGTTTTAGAACAACATGACTTTTTTAGGATATTTGCAACAACTAATACTGTTGGCCTTGGAGACACATCTGGTTTATATCATGGCACTCAACAAATAAATCAAGGACAAATGGATCGATGGAACATTGTCTCTACACTCAACTATTTACCTTTTGATAAAGAATTAGAAATTATCTTAGCTAAAAATAAAAATTTAAATAATAAGGAAGGAAAAGAAGCATTATCAAACATGATTAAAGTTGCAGACCTTACCAGAAAAGGTTTTATTAATGGAGATATTTCAACAGTTATGAGTCCAAGAACCGTAATGCATTGGGCGGAAAATACATCAATCTTTAAAGATAAAGGTTATGCTTTTCGAGTTACTTTTTTAAATAAATGTGATGAGTTAGAAAAAAAGATTATATCTGAATATTACCAGAGATGTTTTGGTGAAGATTTACCTGAGTCTTCAATAAATGTTTCTCTTTAAAAAGTGGAAAAAAAAACTGAAATAATAGAAAATTTTAAAACTGCCATTGGCTCAACAGTAAAATCATTATCAAATTCCGAGGATGTGGAAGTTTTTTTTGGTAGTCAAAACGTTAAGTCTGAAAAAACTACAATCAAATTACCAGAAATTGAGAAAATTAATAATAAAATTAATTACGATCAAATAAGAGCTCTGGCAGATTCTGAGTCTCTTAAGCTAAGGTTTAGTAATATTAATACTTTTAAATCTTATGAACCTATAGGAAATATTTCTAAAAAATTATATCAAATTGCAGAAAAAATTAGGTATGAGAAACTTGGCTCTGATAGGTTTAAAGGAGTAAAAAAAAATATAACGAGTTATTATCAAGAAAGAATTAATTCTTTAGACCTTAAAAATAGTGAAGATAAAATAGTTGAGTCTTTTGAAAATTATTTAAGAGAAAAATTTTTTAATTCAAAAAATAACAAAGATTTAGAAAAAAAATTAAAAGTATATAAAAAGGATTTAAATGACAAATTTAAAAACAGAATTACCGAATTAAATGATTTGGTAAACAACCAAGCCAAATATAATTCATTAATTTCAACTTTAATCTCTCATATGAGCCTTGATGAACAAGTAGAAGAGGAAGATAAACAAGACGGAGAGAATAAAGAAGAAAATCAAAAAAATCCTAGAAATCAAGAAAAAAAAACTCAAAAACAAGAGCAAGAACAACAGGAAATGTCTATAGAGTCTGGCACTCCAGACTTAGATAATCAAGCAGATGAGTCAGATAAAGATGGGACAGAAATTGAAATAGAGGATAATTCCAAGTCAGAATTTAAAAAAAATATTAAGAGTAGTTTAGGAGATATTAAGTACAAAACTTATACGGAAGAGTTTGATGAAATTATAAAGGCAGAAGATTTAGAAAATGAAGAAGAATTAAATAGACTAAGAAAAAATTTAGATCAACAGCTATTACAACTTAAAAATTTTATTTCTAAACTAGCAAATAAGTTGCAAAGAAAACTTTTGGCAAAACAGAATAGATCTTGGAGTTTTGATCTAGAAGAAGGTTTGTTAGATACATCAAAATTAACAAGGATAATAATGGATCCTTTTAATTCACTTTCATTTAAAAAAGAAAAAGATGTTGAATTCAAAGATACTTTAGTAACAATTTTGATTGATAATTCAGGTTCAATGAGAGGGAAACCAATTTCAGTTGCAGCTATTTGTGCAGATATATTGGCTAGAACATTAGAACGATGTTCGGTTAAAACAGAAATTTTAGGATTTACTACTAAACATTGGAAAGGGGGTTTATCTAGAGAGAAATGGATGAAAAATGAAAAACCTACTTTACCAGGTAGATTAAATGACCTCAGACATATTATTTATAAATCAGCTGATACTCCATGGAGACAAGCAAAAAATAACATGGGATTAATGTTAAAAGAAGGATTGCTAAAAGAAAATATTGATGGAGAGGCACTTAAATGGGCTTATAATAAAATGAGTAGAAGAAAAGAAGATAGAAAAATATTAATGGTAATATCTGATGGAGCGCCAGTTGATGACTCGACTCTTTCAACAAATACTAGCGATTATCTAGAGTCAAATTTAAAAAAGACTGTCAAATGGATTGAAAATAAAACAAATATCGAGTTACTTGCAATTGGAATTGGTCACGATGTTACTAGATATTATAATCAAGCTGTAAAAATTACAGACGTCCAAGATTTAGGTGATGTTATGATTAATCAACTTACTGACTTATTCGTTGAAAAAAATAAAAGTACGATTCACTAATTTTTTACTTTAGTAGTAGAGCTATCTTGAAAATCTTTAATTTTTTCAATTAAAAGTCTAAATGGAATTAACATAGCTAAAGCCATAAATAGCTTAACAGCTAAATCTCCAAAAGCTAAAGTTAACCATGGAATTCCTGTTGAATAAAAAGCTATCGAAAAAAACAAAAAAGTATCTGTTACAGAACCTAAAATTGATGATGTAAGTGGAGCAACAAACCATAATTTTTTTCTTAAATAATCAAAAATTTGAACATCTAAGTTCTGAGCAATGAAAAATGCTACCCCTGAACCAATAGCTATTCTTATAGAAATTGTATCGGTAAAATTAGTCGAGATAAATAAGGTTAGAAGCACCCCAATTGCAAAACCTATATATACAATTTTTCTTGCTACCAATTTTCCATAAGCTCGATTAGCTAAATCTGTAATCAAAAAAGTAATAGGATAACTGAAAGCTCCGTAAGTTAATATTTCACTTAATCCAAAATAATGAACAGGAAACTGAACTAAATAATTTGAAACAACTACAACTAAACCCATTAGAAGAGATAATTTGTAAAACAATGTCATGAAAAAATTAAGATTTTGAGGAGATAGATGCTTTAATTTTTTTAACTTTTTTAGATAATTTTATATTTTTCGCTGTTTTTAGAAATTTGTCTAAACCACCTTTAAAATCTACGGTTCTTAAAGCGGCATTAGCTACGTTAAGTTTAATATTTTTTTTTAGAATATCACTACGAAAAGTAACTTTTTTCAAGTTAGGCAAGAATCTTCTTTTTGTTTTATTCTTAGCATGGCTAACGTTGTGTCCTTTTAAAGGTGATATTCCTGTTAATTCGCATCTTTTAGACATAATTTTTCCTAGTGCTATATAATTCTTGTTTATAGAGGGGTCAAGCGTTAATTCCTACTGCTTCACTTACGTTCTTAAGGTTTTCTTTTTTTAAAATTGAAATTAACTCTTTTTTAATTTCTTTTACAATGCCAGGGCCTTTATAAACCATACCTGTATATAGTTGAACAGCATCTGCGCCGGCAATAATTTTTTCAAAAGCGCTCTGGCCTGAGTCAACTCCTCCTACCCCAATGATTTTGATCTTACCTTTAGTTTCTTTATAACATTTTTTAATCAAATTAGTTGAAATATCTTTTAGTGGTTGGCCAGATAACCCTCCTGCCTCATTTTTATTTATATCAGACAAATTTTTTCGATTGTTATCTGTTGTATTAGAAATAATAATTCCTTGAATATTGAAGCTTTTAATTAAATCAATTATTCTACTAATTTCACTATCATCAATATCTGGAGAAATTTTGATTGCTATTGGCTGGTCTATTTTTTTTTCTTTTTTAATCTTATTTATTCCAGCTAGAAGTTTTTTCATTTCTTCTTGTTTATGAAAATTTCTTAAATCTTTAGTATTTGGTGAAGAAATATTAATTGTTATATAATTAGCATGTTTAAACAGTTTTGATAGACATACAAAGTAATCATTCTCTTTATTTTTTGTCTCCTTGTTGGGACCAATATTTACTCCCAAAAAACCCCTAGGAAGATTTTTTGAAATTCTTTTAGATATAATTTCTGATCCATCATTATTAAATCCTAATCGATTAATTAAAGCCTTATCTTTCTCAAGCCTAAATATTCTAGGCTTAGGATTGCCCAATTGTCTTTCTGGCGTTACAGTGCCAACTTCAATAAAACCAAAACCAAATTTAAACAAGGAATTATATACTTCAGCACTTTTGTCAAAGCCAGCAGCTAAGCCAATAGGATTTGGCAATGTATTATTAAATAATTTTATGTTTAGCATCTCCTCATCTTCGACCTTAAAGAAGCTTTCAGGTAAAAAATTTGCTTTTAAAGATTTAATTGCTAAATCATGAGCCACTTCTGGATCTAGAGAAAATATGTAAGGTCTTAAAATAGAGAACATTAATTATTTTTTATCTTTTCATTAATTAATTCAATTGTCTCCTTAAGTCCAAAGAAACTTATAAAATAACCCATTCTTGGACCATTTTCCTCTCCAAAAACAACTTCATAAATAAGTTTAAACCAATCTCTTAAGTTTTTTTCATAACCATTTTCTTTTCCAACTGAATATACAAAAGTTTGAATTTCTTCAGGTTTTAAGGATTGATCTACTGTTTGTAATTTTAAAACTAGATTATCTAGTGCTTTTTTTTCTTCTGTACTTGGCTTTTTAAATTTTTTATTTGGTTCTACTTTATCCTTAAAATAATTAATTGCGTATTTAGTTAATCTGTCTAAGATAGGATATTCGGTTGGTTTTATTTCTTTATGAAATTTATTTATAAACTTCCATAAGATTTCTTTATTATCTGCATTACTTGAACCAACTAAATTTAATAACATTGAAAAGGGCATAACAATTTTTTCTTTAGGTGGCTTCCCATTATGAACGTGCCAGACTGGATTTAAAATTTGGTCTTTGTCTTTTTGATTAGGATACTTTTCTATGCAAGACAGATATTCATCAACGGTTTTTGGAACTACTTCTGAATAAAGCTTTTTTGCCCTTTTAGGATTTGGGTACATATAAAGTGATAAACTCTCCGGTGAAGCATATCTAAGCCATTGTTCTATTGAAATTCCATTGCCTTTTGATTTTGATATTTTTTCACCTTTCTCGTCTAAGAATAATTCGTAAGCGAATCCATTTGGGGGTATTTTGCCTAACGATCTACATATTTTATTTGATAAAATTGCACTTTCAGTTAAATCTTTGCCATACATCTCAAAGTCAACATCAAAAGTAAACCACCGCATAGCCCAATCAACCTTCCATTGTAATTTACAATTTCCATCTAAAATATTTGTCTCAATATTTTCTTTTTCATTTTTAAAAACTATTTTTCCTGTTTTTTTATCCATTTCTAATAAAGGTATCTCCAAAACCTTTCCTGTTTTTGGACACAAGGGTAAAAATGGACAGTACGTTTTTCTCCGTTCCTCTCTTAAGGTTGGTAAAATTATATTCATTATATCTTCATATTTTTCTAAAACTCTTAATAATGAGTTATTGAAAACTCCTTTTTTGTAATTTTCTGTAGAACTTTTAAAGGTAAATTTAAAATTAAATTTTTTGAGAAATTCTTTAAGCATCTCATTGTTGTGTTCACCAAAACTATTAAATTTATTAAATGGGTCCGGAATATTGGTTAATGGTTTTCCTAAATTATCTTTTAAAACTTTATCATTAGGTATATTATCTGGAACCTTTCTAAGCCCATCCATATCATCGGAAAACGTAATTAATTCATGGTCGATTTTTTTTATATGATTAAGAGCATTAATCATCATAGTTGTTCTAGCAACTTCTCCAAATGTTCCGATATGAGGTAGACCACTTGGACCATAACCCGTTTGAAAAATAATTTTATTTTTTGATTTAATTATATCTTTTCTATCTTTTAAAAGTTTTCTAATCTCCACAAAAGGCCAAGAAGAAGTAGATTGGATTAAGTTGTCGTCAAGCATAGCTATGGTTTATTAAATTTTATGTATAAAATACAGGTATAATTATATGATATTAAGTTGAATTTTGTGACTATTTAAATAATCTCAAACTATGGCTACAAACAAAACTGTTTTTTTCATGATTGGAATATTACTGGTTGTCCTGGGGATTTCCATGTTGGTTCCTTATATAACGCAATTACTATATAATGAAAATAGTCATAGTTTTATTGCCTCATCATTTGTAACAATATTTATTGGGATACTATTCATCCTAGCTAATTTAGATAAAGAATTTAAACTAAATTTAAAGCAAACCTTTTTATTTTCTACTTTAGCATGGTTAATGATTGCAATTTTTGGCAGTTTACCTTTTTTATTATCTCCAAAAGAATTCTCTTTTAGTGAAGCTTTTTTTGAAAGTATGTCAGGAATCACAACCACAGGGGCAACTATTATTACTGACTTAGATAACAGTCCAAAAAGTATTTTATTATGGAGAGCTATAATGCAATGGCTTGGAGGAATAGGTATAGTTGTAATGGCGATTACAATATTGCCTTTGTTAAAGGTAGGAGGAATGCAGTTATTTAAAATGGAGGGGTCAGACAGTGCTGAAAAAATTTTACCTAGAACAATTGAAGTTGCGACTATAATTATTTCAACGTATTTATCACTGACTTTTTTATGTGGATTTTTTTACTGGTCATTTGGGATGTCTGTTTTTGATAGTGTTTCTCATGCCATGACTACGATTGCAACAGGAGGTTTCTCAACACATAATGACTCGATTGGTTTCTTTAAAAGTTCAAATATAGAAATTATTGCAAGTATTTTTATAGTATTAGGAAGTATACCTTTTATTTCGTATCTTAAGTTTGTTCACGGTAATAAAAAAATTTTTTTTCAAGATGTACAAATTAAAGGTTTAATTTACTTACTTTTAATATCTATAATAATCATGTTCTCATATTTATTATTTATTGAATATGACAGTAACATCTATGATAAAATTAGAATTTCCTCTTTTAACGTTATTTCAATCTTATCAGGAACGGGTTATGTGACGGATGATTTTGGATTGTGGGGAAAATTCTCCTTAATCTTTTTTTTATTTTTGATGTTTGTAGGTGGATGTGCTGGTTCTACGGCATGTGGAATAAAAATATTTAGATTACAAATGTTATTTATCTTTTTAAAAAATCAAATTAAAAAACTAATATCTCCAAATATTGTAATTATAACCAAATATAATAATCAAAAAATATCAGACCCTTTTATTAATTCAGTAATTGTATTCATTTTTTCATTTTTATTTATATTTTTTATCATAGCTATGCTTCTATCAATCTCTGGCTTAGATTTTTTAACAGCTATCTCTGGAGCGGCAAGCGCAATTTCTAATGTTGGACCAGGGCTTGGTGATATGATAGGTCCAAATGGAAATTATAAAGCTATACCAGACTTGTCTAAATGGGTTTTATCAGCTGGTATGTTGCTTGGAAGATTAGAATTATTTGCGGTATTAGTTCTCTTTTTTCCATCCTTTTGGAGAAATTAAATTATGAAAGTTTATAAAAAACAAACTTTAGCAGAAACTTTCTCTGTTTATTTTGATCAACGTATGATTAAGATTTTATTACTCGGAGCAATAAGTGGTTTTCCTTGGGTGATTATCGGAAGTAGTTTAAGTCTATGGTTAAAAGAAGATGGCCTAAGTAGAAGCACTATAGGTTGGGCAGGTTTAATTTTTGCCGTATATGCTTTTAATTATCTCTGGGCACCAATTATTGATAGAGTAAGAATTCCATGGTTAACAAATAAAATTGGCCATAGACGTGGATGGATTGTCTTAATGCAAGCCGTCATTCTAATAAGTTTAATTTGTTGGAGTGTGGTAAGTCCAACTACGAATTTAGCGCTAGTGGTAAGCATAGGTTTAATTATTGCTATTGCATCAGCTACACAAGACATAACTGTTGATGCGTTAAGAATTGAGCAAATTGGCGAAAATGAAGGTAAGTCCATGCAAGCTGGCGCTGCTATGGCAGTTGTAGGTTGGTGGACTGGATATAAATTAGGTGGTGTAGTTGCCCTCACATCAGCAGAACTTTTTCAAAATCTTGGGTTTGAAAACTACTGGCAAATAACTTTTTTAGTTTTAGGTATATTAATTATAGCTTGCAACATTGGCCTAATGTTTGTGGATGAGTTACCTCAAATAGAAAGGAAAGAATTTCAAAAAAGAACAGATAAAATGATTGAAGAAAAATTAGGCTCTTCAAATTTAATAACAAAAATTATTGCTTGGTTGACTGGAACCGTTATTGGGCCAATTATTAGTTTTTTTAAAAAGAATGGTTTTAATATTGCTCTTGCAATATTAGCTTTTATTTTCCTCTTTAAAATTGGTGAAGCCTTTCTTGGCAGAATGTCAGTAATTTTTTATAAAGAAATAGGATTTACTAAGTCTGATATAGCTCTGTATTCGAAAGGTTTAGGATGGCTTACTACTGTAATTTTCACTTTATTAGGTGGTTTATTTGCAATTAGGTCAGGAGTTATAAAGGCTATGTTTGTCTCAGGCATATTAATGGCTTCAACAAATTTATTATTTTCTGTATTAGCATGGTCAGGAAAATCAGAACTATTATTCGCCATTGCAGTTATATTTGATGATATGGCAGCTGCATTTGCAACAGTTGCTTTTGTTGCTTTCATTTCAATGTTAGTTGACAGAACTTATACTGCCACTCAATATGCATTATTAGCTTCAATAGGTACAGCTGGAAGAACAACTCTTGCCGCATCTTCTGGAGCTTTAGTAGATTGGTTAAATGGAGACTGGGGTATATTTTTTATCTTAACAGCAATAATGGTTATTCCCTCTTTAATATTTCTTTATATGATTAGAAATAAACTTAAATTAAATGACTAAATATTATACAAATAAAATTGCAATTTTAAATATCTATAAAAAGCCTTCTAAAAAATCTGAAGTCATAAGTCAAATGATCTATGGTGATAGTTTTTCTATACTAAACAAAAAAAATAGATGGATGAAAATAAAAACTAAAGAGGATAATTATAATGGCTATGTTCAAAATAAAAATTATTTAGTTTATCAAAAACCAACGCATAAAATTAGTGTTTTAAAGGCAAAAATTTACAAACTTCCTAATAAAACGAGTAAAATAAACGAACTATCATTTAACTCAAAAATAAAAGTTACTAGTAATAAAAATAATTTTTTAAAATTTAGCGAAGGCTGGATCAGTAAAAATCACGTAAAGACAATCAGTTATAGAGAGCAAAATCCTTTTAAAAGTATAAATATTTTTAAAAATATTAAGTATAAATGGGGTGGAAAATCTTACAAAGGAATTGATTGCTCTGCTTTGATACAAGTGTTCTTAAATTTTAATAATAGGTATTGTCCAAGGGATGCTAAAGATCAAGTAAAATTTTTTAAAAAGAATATAAGATTAAGCAATGTTAGGAAAAACGATATTATCTATTGGAAGGGCCATGTTGCCTTAGCTCTTTCAAATAAAAAACTTATTCATGCTTATGGTCCGATGAAAAAAACAGTGATAATGGGTATCGGCCAAACTATAAAAAGAATTGAACAAACTGCTGATTTAAAAGTAATTGGAATTAAAAGGTTATAAATAGCAAAGGCAGCTTCAGTCTCCCTCCACTGCCCTTGATATTATAATATTTGATTCGACCCATAATCTTAAGACTCTTTTTAGTTGTATGTGGATATAAATTAGAAATTTAATTTAAATCCAAAATTAGCATTTAAGCTTTTAACATCCTGATTAGTATTTTTTGCGGAAATACCTGCAGTAAATTTTCCATTATCTGTAATCTTTTTTTCGTAACCTAAATTAGCGACTAATGAAATCTCTCTTGTAAGAGCATTATCTTGTTTGTATGTAGCGCTTGTTCCATTAATTGAATAAACTTGAGATTTGTCTCCTACCAAATTTCTAAAATCTAACAGCCAACCTAGGTTAAGATTATTATTATCGTTATTTATAAGATTGTATTTATCTGAAAAAAATACAGACACATTTGCCACTTTTCTATTCCTCCATGAATAATATTTGCTCTCGTCATAACTCGGGGTGATTGAAAAACTTCCAGTTAATCCGACGTTTGGAACAAGCTTGGAATTAGTTTTTGTTACACCAGAATGTACCTCGAAAGATTGGTAATTACTGTCTATATTTAATTTACCTGATGATGTTGTGTTTGTTAAAATTGTTCTCTCACTCTCCTTTAAAGTGACTCCACCTAAAATAAAAGATTCTAAGTTTAAGAGATATTTATTGCTTGGAAGATACAATCCAGCAGAAACATTTTGATATGTTATTTTATGATCTGCTTCAAAATCTTGAACTCCAGCTTCAAAAGCAAGAATGAAATCTAAATTTTCTAAAGGTGAAATTAAATTAGCACCTATATTAAACAAATCGTATTCTAAAGCTAAATTTGAAGCGTGACCATTTCTATTCAAAAAAGAGCTATAAGTTTCTCCCCAGCCATTTCCATCATATAAGTTTTCTGAATCTTTATATCTGTTTATAAATTGTCTTATGTTTAGAGATTTATAACTTAAAAGTTCATCTAATGTCTCGCTACCTCCTTGGCCTACAGATCCTGCCGATCCTTTTACTACTTGGTTGCCATCTAAATCTTGTAAAGTAAAGCTACCTGCAGTTTCATAAAAGTAACCTTGACCAACACCATGTTGAAATTTTAATGTGTTTCCGGATGTTGTTCCTCCATCAATTTTACCAACTAAAATACTTTTATCTTTAAGTGTAATAGTGTTGTTGTTACCGACTATTGCTATACCTGCGTTAGAGGGGCTGTTTCTATTATCTATAGTTCCGCTGTTAACTAATGTTGAATTTGTATCTATTTGTACTGTTGCAAACGTTGATGTGTTATAAATAATTCCACCAGACTCATTTGTAAAAGTTGCATCTGTTGCTCCATCATAAAAATATATAGCTCTATTCTCCACACTATAAATTGTACCTGCATTAGTAATTGATGCACCAGAAGCATCCTCGGTCCCAACAGATTGTTGTACAATTGCATTTGTATCGGCAAATATTAAACCTCCAGATTTATTTGTGATAGTAGCATTTTGAGAGTCTTGTAGTTGAATAGCTTTAGATGAAGTCGCTTCAATGGTTCCGGAGTTGGTCACAGTCAAACCACTTGTTTCTCTTCCCATTATGGCGTTGCTTTTTCCTTGAATAACTCCATTAGACTCTACAACTACCGTAGCATTATCAATTTCATTTCCAGCAGCAATATATCCTCTAACAATATTATTTAAATCACCATCGAGCGTACCACTTATAGTTAGTGTTGAGCTTGCTTGAAGATCTTCCCTAGTAGTTTGTGTTCCAGAAATTTCAACATCGGCAGCATATAACTGCTTAAGTGAATTTAAATAGATAAAAATTATTACTAATTTTAGAATACGCATAATCTTTTATTTTCTTAATAGGTATACCTTAATATTTATAGAACTGAAGCATTCCATAATGGGTCTAAGTGGCGGAGAGAAAGGGATTCGAACCCTTGAAACGGTTGCCCGTTTACACGCTTTCCAAGCGTGCGCCTTCAACCACTCGGCCACCTCTCCTAATTAAAGCTTTCAATATATTTTACAAATTTATCTATAAATTCTTTATTAGTTGGAAGTTTGTTTTTTTTCATATCTTTTTGAATTTTTTTATAATTTTTTTTAATATTATTTAGAGTTCCAAAAAAATTAATAAAATTTCTTTTAGAAACGAAAATTCCCTTTTTATTACCTATAATATGTTGAATATCTTCAAATACAATTACAGGTCTTCTTCTAGCTAAAGCTTCAAGAACAACCATAGGGTGACCTTCGGTATATGAGGGCAAGACAAAAATATTATGATCGTCGTAATATTTAATTAATTTTAATTTACTACTCTGATTTGGAAGAATTTTAATATTACTTTGATTGATATTATATAAGATCTCTTTTTCTGCTCCTATTATCGTAAGCGATATATCCTTTTTATTTTTAATCAAATTAGATAATGAATAGACTCCTTTCTCAACTTTAAGTCTCCCTACATATAATAATTTAAAATTTTTAATTTCTATACTTTTAGGTTGTCTTAACCAACTAGAGTCCAGTTGAGATGGGTTGATAATTTTTCCTTTTTTTCCCTTTAGAATATAATCTCTGCAACTAATTAAATTTGAAATAGAACAAGTAATAGTAAACATGAAATGATAAATTAAAGGTCCTATTTTTCCTAAAATGGCCTTGTATTCTCCAAATCCATCACTTCTAAGATAAACAATTGGTTTCTTTCCGAGTATTCTTAAAAATATTGAAATAATAAATGTGTAAGGTGAAATTGAAATAATCAGATATTTTGAATCTTCTTCTTTTGTGGAGTCAATAATTGAGGAAATATATGAAAAAATATTATTAAATATTTTAGTTTTTTTTATCTTAATTTCGTGTGTTCTATTTTTATTCGATTTTCTTCCAAATAAATTAATATCAAATTTTTTATTTAAACCTTCTGGAGTAGTTTTGAGATCAATATTATCACAATAATACTTGCCGTCTAATAAATTGATACTCTCATTGGAAAAAATAAATAATTTTTTTTTCATTACGATTCTTTATTAATTTTCAACACTCCAATAAAAGCCTCTTGTGGAATTTCTACTTTACCGAATTGTTTTGATCTTGCTTTTCCTCTTTTTTGTTTTTTTAATAATTTTTTCTTTCTATCTGTAGCGCCTCCTCCATGAATTTTAGTCAAAACGTCTTTTGAAAAACCTTTGATAGACTCACGTGCTACAATTTTTCCACCTATAGCTGCCTGTATTGGTATCATGAAATTATGTCTTGGAATTAAGTCTTTTAATTTTTCACATACTTGACGGCCTGTTGTTTGAGCAAAATCTTTATGTATTATCATTGCAAGTGCATCTACTGGTTCTGTGTTTACTAAGATACCTAACTTCACAAGATTTCCTTCTTTATGACCAGTTATTTCATAATCAAAGCTTGCGTACCCGCTTGAAATAGATTTAAGTTTGTCATTAAAATCAAAAACAACTTCATTCAAAGGCAAATCATAAGAAAGAACTGCTCTATTACCTGAATAGCTTAGGTTTGTTTGAATTCCTCTTTTCTCTTGGCAAATTTTTATTATTGACCCTAAATATTCGTCAGGAGTTATCACAGTAGCTTTAATCCAAGGTTCCTCGATTTTCACAATCTGTGTTGGATCTGGCATGCTAGAAGGATTTTGAAGATCAATGACACCTCCTTTAACTTTATGAACTTTGTATATTACTCCTGGCGTTGTAGTTATTAAATTTACATCAAATTCTCTCTCTAATCTTTCAGTAATGATTTCTAAATGTAACAATCCAAGGAAACCACATCTAAAACCAAGGCCTAAAGCGCTAGAAGATTCAGCTTCATAGGAAAAACTTGCGTCGTTAAGTTTTAGTTTTCCCAGTCCATCCTTTAGTTTTTGATATTCTGAGCTGTCTACTGGAAATAATCCACAAAAGACTACTGGCTTACTTGGTTTAAAACCAGGAAGAGGCACTTCAATAGGTTTTGACGAATCACAAATAGTGTCTCCGACCTTTGTTTCTGATAATGATTTTATACCTGTTATAATAAAGCCTATTTCACCAGAATTTAATTCTTCAATATCTTTTGGCTTTGGAGTGAATACACCTACTTTTTCAACTACATACTCTTGATTATTAGACATTAATTTAATTTTCATATCTTTCTTTATTTTTCCATTGATCACCCTCACAAGTATAACAACTCCTAGATAGGTATCGTACCAACTATCGACTAACAATGATTTTAGTTTTTCTTCTGTTGCCCCTTTAGGAGGAGGTAAAGTATTTACTATAGCCTCTAAGATATCTTCAATGCCTTCTCCTGTTTTACCTGAACATCCTATCGAATTTGAGGTGTCAATTCCTATTACATCTTCGATTTCTTTTTTTGTTTTTTCTAAATCTGACGCTGGTAAATCTATTTTATTTAAAATAGGTATTACTTCATGATTAATTTCAAGCGCTTGATAAACATTTGCTAAAGTTTGTGCTTCGACACCTTGAGTGCTATCGACAATTAACAATGATCCTTCACATGCCGACAAAGATCGACTAACTTCATAACCAAAATCAACATGACCTGGTGTATCTATGATATTTAAAGTGTACAAATTTCCATCCTTAGCTTTATATTCTAATTTGACAGTTTGAGCTTTTATTGTGATTCCTCTTTCTCTTTCTATGTCCATAGAGTCTAAAACTTGTGTTTTCATCTCACGATCAGTTAACCCACCACATTTGTGAATAATTCTATCTGCGATAGTAGATTTCCCGTGGTCTATATGCGCAATTATTGAAAAATTACGAATTCTATTTATGTCTGACATTAGGATCTTATTGTTGCGCCAGTTTTTTCTTTAACCGTTTCTATTATTTTTTGACTTATATGATCTAAATCTTTTTCATCCAAAGTTTTATTAAAGGCCTGAAGTATTACATTAATAGCAACAGACTTTTTTTCTTTTGGAATATTTTCCCCTTCATAGATATCAAATGTACTAACTTTTTGTATAATGTTTTCATCTACTTCTTTAATCAGTTTTTCAAGCAAACCAATTTTGAAAGATTTATCTATTACAAAAGCAAAATCTCTTTCTGACTTTTGAAAATCTGAAACGATAAAATTTGTTTTAGTTTGTCTTACTTTTTTGTTTGGTTGAGGTATGTTTTTTAAAAATACTTCAAAACCAAAAATATTTTTATTTTTAAAATCTATTTTTTTTACAATTCCAGGGTGTAGTTCTCCAAAGTAAGCTAGAAGAGGTCCTTTTTCAGACTTGAGAGTAATGGATCCAGAGCGACCCGGGTGATAACTTCCTTTAGTTAACTCACTTACAAAAAGATTTTTTTCTTCTAAACCCAATTCTGTAAGAGTTCTTATTGTGTCACTTTTAATATCAAAAACATCAACATTTCTTGTTTTTTCATTCCAACTTTTTCTGTTTATTTGTCCTGATTTTATTCCGCCAACTACTATTTCTTGCTCACCAGGATTTTTCCCGAAAAAAACTGGTCCTATTTCAAAAAATGACAAGTCTTCATGTCCTCTATCTTGATTTCTTTTTAAATAAATAGAAAGATTTGAGAATATTGATCTTCTTAAAACATCTAAATCAGAGGATATAGGATTATAAATTTTTATTTCATTTTCTCCTTTTGAGAACTGACTGTCTATCTTGGAGTCTGTAAATGACCATGTAACAGCTTCAAGATATCCTTTAGACGCAAGAGATCTTTGCGAAAGATGAAAAAGCTTTTGTTTAAAATCAAGTGTATCCCTTACTCTTTTTTTTTCAGGTTCAATTAATTTAATTTTATCAAACCCTTTAATCCTTATTAATTCCTCAATTAAATCTACTTCTTGTAAAATATCTGGTCTCCAAGAGGGAACTTCAACTTTTAAATTTTTTTTATTTTTTTTACATTGGAATCCCAAAGATGATAAAATTTTACTAGCTTCAGTTAGTGAAGTTGATATACCAATTAAATTCTCAAATTTTTCAATATTAAATTCTATAATTTTATTTTTTTGAATTTTTTGACCCTCGATTGAATATCTGCTGGCTTCCCCTCCGCAAATCTTTAATATTAATTCTGTGGCTATCTCCAATCCCTCTTGAACAGAGTTAGGGTCTATTCCACGCTCAAATCTATATTTTGCATCGGTGTTTATGTTTAATAATCGAGCAGTTTTTCTAATTGAGGAAGGCAAAAAATAGGCTGATTCAAGTAATATATTTTTAGTGTCTAGCTCAGTTGAAGTTTTTGTTCCTCCAATTATTCCTCCTAGACCTAGTATGTCGCTTTTATCAGCAATAACACACATGTTTTTACTTAATTTATATTCTTTATTATCTAATGCTTTGAATTTTTCACCTTGATTTGATTGTCTAATAATTATTTCTTTATCTATTTTATCAGCATCATATGCGTGTAAAGGTCGATTTAAATCAAACATTACATAGTTTGTAATATCAACTACCGCAGAAATTGGTTTTAAACCTAAAGCTATAATTTTATCTTTTAACCATCCTGGGCTTTCTTTGTTTGTAATATTTTTTATATAGCAGCTGCCAAATGTTGAACAACCTTGATCTTTTTCCTTCAAAATTGAAATTTTTATAGGTTGTTTTAATTTTTGTTTAAAAGATTTTTTCTTCAATTGTAAAAGACTTCCAAGTCCAGATGATGCTAAGTCTCTTGCTATTCCTCTAACTCCTAGACAGTCTGCTCTATTTGGAGTGATAGAAATATCTATGGCTTTTTCTGAGTTACTTTTAAAATAACTTTTGCCAATTTCTTTTTCTTTATTTGTTAACTCTGTTATCCCATCGCTTTTGTCAGATAAATTTAATTCATTTTCAGAACATAACATTCCTTTTGACTCAACACCTCTAATTTTTGCTACCTTTAATTCAAATTTTGTTTTAGGAATTACAGCACCAGGAGGGGCATAAATTGTTACCAATCCTTCTCTTGCATTTTGAGCTCCACAAACTACTTTAATAATTTTATTATCGCCTAAAGAAATATCACAGACTTTGAGTTTATCTGCATTAGGATGTTTTTCTGCTTTTACAATTTTTGCAACTTTAAAAACACTTAATTCTCCTGGATTTTCTTTAACATTTTCAACTTCAAGACCGATGCTTGTTAATTGATCGATTATTTTTTTTTCATTAGCTTTTGTTTTTAAATGTTCTTTTAACCAAGGAATTGTAATTATCATTTACTTAAACCTCTGTAATTTGTTGGTACATCTAAAGGATCAAAGCCAAAGTGATTTAACCAACGATAATCAGTTTCAAAAAATGCTCTTAAATCATTAATTCCATATTTTAACATTGCAAGTCGATCAATTCCTATTCCAAAAGCATAACCTTGATATTTCTTAATATCTACTTTGACATTTTTTAGTACATTTGGGTGAACCATTCCACAACCCAAAATTTCTAACCATTTATCTCCTTCACCAATAATTATTTTTCCATTCTCTAATCGATAGCCAATATCTACCTCAGCCGAAGGTTCTGTAAATGGAAAATGGCTAGGTCGAAATCTCATTTTTACATTTTTGACTTCAAAAAATTCTTTAATAAAATAATCTAAACATCCTTTTAAGTGACTCATGGTAATGTTTCTATCAATATGAAGTCCTTCAAGTTGATGAAACATGGGAGCATGAGTTTGGTCGCTATCGCACCGATAGGTTCTACCAGGAACTATTATTTTAAAAGGTGGTTTTTCAGTTAACATAGTTCTAATTTGCACTGGAGAAGTATGAGTTCGTAATAAAATTTTTTTATTTTCTTCTAAATAAAAAGTATCATGCATATCTCTTGCAGGATGATCTTCTGGAGTATTTAGTGCAGTAAAGTTGTTATATTCTGTCTCAACATCTGGCCCTTCAGCTACTGAAAATCCAACCTCTGAAAATATTGAAGAGATTTCATCTATTACTTGAGAGACTGGGTGGATTTTTCCTTGTCTAAAAGGTCTTATAGGTAAAGTAATATCAATTTTTTCTCCCTTTAATTTTTCATTAATTTCTTGTGTTTCAATTTCTAAATTTTTTATTTCTATTTGTTTTGTTAGACTGTCCTTTAACTTGTTAAGGTCTGAAGCAAATTCTTTTTTTTTATCAATAGATAAAGAACCTAAATTTTTAAACTGAATGGTTATTTGACCGCTTTTTCCAAAGAACTCTGTCTTAAGATTTTGTAACTCATCTTTAGACTTGATAGAGTCTATCTTTGCATTAAATATAGAGTTTATTTTATCTAAATCACTCATCAGGTATTATGATTTTTTATATTAAGTTGCGGTTAAATCAAAGACCCTTATTAATTAAGGGAGGATTGAACCTTTTTTACTATAGATTTAAAGACTTCTGGATTATTATAAGCTAATTCTGCTAACACTTTTCTATCTAACTTAATCTTAGATTTAATCAAACCATTTATGAATTTGGAATAAGTAAGACCTTCCATTCTCACTCCAGCGTTAATTCTTTGTATCCATAAAGATCTAAATTCTCTCTTTTTTGCTTTTCTATCACGATAAGCATATTGCATTGCTTTTTCCATAGCCTGGCGAGCTATTCGAATAGTATTTTTTCTTCTTCCGTATTGACCTTTAACAGTTTTTAAAACTTTTTTATGTTTTGCTCTACTAACAACTCCTCGTTTTGTTCTAGACATATTATCCTCTTAAATTATATGGCATATACGATTTTACAATTTTAGTATCTTGCTTTGTCATTATCGTAGTACCTCTTTGCTTTCTTATCTGTGAATTTGTTCTTTTAATCATACCATGTCTCTTTCCAGCTTGAGGCATTTTAATCTTGCCGGAGGCTGTAAATCTAAATCTTTTTTTAGCAGAGCTTTTAGTTTTTAATTTAGGCATAAATATTTTGGTTTTATATAGGCAATAATTAATCTTTACAAGGTGATATTATCTTGAATTTAGATAGGTTGAATGATCATCACCATTTGTCGTCCTTCAAATTTTGGTCTACTCTCTACTTTTGCAATATCTTTAGTTTCTTCTATTATTTTAGTCATTAGCTCTTTTCCAAGCTCTGTATGTTGCATTTCTCTACCTTTAAATTTAACAGTAAATTTAACTTTATCTCCTTTGGTTATAAACTTTTTAGCATTCTTGATTTTAAAATTATAATCATGGGTATCCGTTCCTGGTCTTAATTTGATTTCTTTTAATGAAACAATCTTTTGTTTCTTTTTTGCAATATTAGCTTTTTTTTGTAAATCATATTTATATTTTCCCATATCCATAATTTTACATACAGGCGGGTTTGCATTAGGGGAAATTTCTATAAGGTCTAAACCTTCTTTTTTAGCTAACTCAATTGCTTTATTCAGTGGCATTGCCCCTAGATTACCTCCGTCACTTCCAATCACTTGTACGTCTAAAGCTCTGATTCTCTCATTAGCTTTTGGGCCTTGAGGCTTGCTTCTTCTTTGGAAATAATTTGGTTTGAAACTTGACACCTAGTTTAAAGGTAATTTATTTGCTTTAAGCATATTTTTTATTAAATCTTCTCTTTTGATTGTTTCTTGTTTTTCAGATCCAAGTTTTCTAATTGTTACAGTGTTGTCAGAGACTTCTTTTTTTCCACATACTATAATCATAGGAACTTTTGCTAAAGAATGTTCTCTTATTTTATAATTAATTTTTTGATTTCTTAAATCCACTTCGCATTTTATACCTTCTTTAAATAAATCTTCAAATAATTTTTTTACATATTCGTTGTTCTCTTCTGCGATAGGACACACTACAGCTTGTGTTGGAGATAGCCAAAAGGGTAGTTTGCCAGCATAGTTTTCTATAAGTATGCCTATAAATCTCTCCAGAGAGCCAAATAAAGCTCTATGCAACATTACTGGAACTTTCTTAGTTCCATCTTTGTCGATAAATGTTGCTCCTAATCTACTCGGCAAATTAAGATCTACTTGTAATGTGCCACATTGCCAATCTCGACCTATAGCATCTCTTAAAACAAATTCTATTTTAGGACCATAAAAAGCTCCTTCACCTTTATTCACTGTATATTCAAGTTTAGATTCTTTTATGGCTGATAAAAGAGCAGCTTCAGATTTGTCCCAGACACTGTCATCCCCGACTCTTTTTTCAGGTCGATCTGAGTACTTTAATTTTACATTGTTAAATCCAAGAGCTTTATAAATTTCTAAAATTAAATTCGTTACTGTTAATGACTCTTGTGTAATTTGATCTTCTGTGCAAAAAATATGAGCATCATCTTGTGTGAAAGCTCTTACTCTTAATAGGCCATGTAAAGCTCCGGACGGCTCATATCTATGAACTTTTCCAAACTCTGATAATTTCAAAGGTAAATCTCTATAACTTTTCAAACCTTGATTAAAAACTTGAACACAACCAGGGCAATTCATTGGTTTTACGGCAAAAGTTTTTTCATCGGGCGTTTCAGAAGTAAACATATGTTCTCCAAACTTCTCCCAGTGACCTGATTTTTCCCATAATGTTTTGTCTAAAAGCTCAGGAGTATTTATTTCTTTATAGCCTGCTAGACGTTGTTTCATTCTCATATACTCAACTAATCTTTGAAATAAAAGCCAGCCTTTTTCATGCCAAAATACTGAGCCTGGACTCTCCTCTCTGAAATGAAATAAGTCCATTTCTTTACCGAGTTTCCTATGATCTCTTTTTTCAGCTTCTTCTAATCGATGTAAATAATCATCTAGATCTTTTTTTGAACCCCAGCATGTTCCATAAATTCTTTGTAACATTTCATTATCTGAATCTCCTCTCCAATATGCTCCCGAAACTTTAGTTAATTTAAAAGCCTTGCCGATTTTACTAGAGGAAGCTAAATGTGGGCCTTTGCACAAATCGTGCCATGTTTCTCCATGATGATAAACAGACAGTTCTTCGTTTGAAGGAATACTTTCTATTATCTCTGCTTTATATTTCTCACCAATTTTTTTAAAATGAGCAATAGCTTTATCTCTTTTCCAGACCTCTCTTTTTGTTTTCACATCCCTGTCAATTATTTCAGACATTTTGATCTCAATCTTTTTTAAATCTTCACTTGTAAATGGTTCTTTTCTGGCAAAGTCATAATAAAAACCATCTTCAATAACAGGTCCAATTGTAACTTGAGTTCCTGGAAACAGTTCTTGTACTGCCATAGCCATTATATGAGCTGAATCATGTCTTAAAACTTCCAAACCTTCTTTGTCTTTTGGAGTAATAATTCTTACTTTAGAGTCTTTTGTAATTTCATGACTTAAATCTTTTAGTTGTCCGTCAACTTCCATTATCAAGGCCGCTTTTTCAAGAGATTTGCTAATTTTTTTTATAAGATCAAAACCATTTATTGATTTTGAAAAAGAAATCTTGTTCCCATCTAATAATTGAATTTGAGGCATTTATTTTATATTTAACAATTTTTTATACTCTCTTAAAGTTGAATCACACATTGTCTCTACGTCAAATTTTTTTGTTACGTTTTTTCTACCTTCTATACCAATAGAATTTAATTGCTCTTGATCTAATTCAATAACAGTATTTAAACTTTTAGCAAGCTCCCGAGGATCATCATGCTTATATAAAAAACCTGATTTTCCTTCTATAATTGTTTCTTTTGATCCTCCAAGATTACTAGCTATAATAGGTTTTCCCATAGCCTGTGCCTCGACCGATACTCTGCCAAATGCCTCTGGCTCTATTGAAGTAGATATTACTACATCAGCCAGTGAATAAGCTAAGGGCATTTCGTTACAATGTTCAATAAATTTTATTTTTTGACCCAATCTATATCTTTGAACTAAATTAATAAGTTTTTTTTTATATACCTTCCTACCTTGATCAGAGCCAAGAACTATTGCCTGAAAATTTGAATTATTATAATCTTCAATTAAAATATTTAAAGACTCTATAAATTTTTCTTGACCTTTCCAAGTTGTTAATCTTCCAGGTAATAGAATTGTAAATTTATTTGAGGTAATTTCCCATTCTTTTTTTAATTTTTCTAATTTTAAAATTGAAATATTTTTTTGATTATAATAATCAAGATTGATCCCTCTATAAATAACTCTTAATTTTTTTTTTCTTTTTAAAAAATTATTATAATTTTCAGTAATATGATTAAAAATAAAATTTGATCCTGCTATTGTAAGTTTTGATTTTAACATAACACTATTATAAATTTTTTTTAAATAACTCTTATAATTGTAAGTTCCATGAAAAGTAGTAATAAAATTTCTTCTTGTTATTAGACAGGCAAAATAACACGACCAAGCAGGTGCTCTACTTCTAGCATGAACGATATTTATATTATTTATTAATATTAATATTGATAAAATAATAGTATTCAAAATAATTAAGAGAGGATTTTTTGAGTGTACTGGTAGGCGAAATATTTTTACTTTATTTTTTTTAACAAATTTTAATAATTTTCCACCCGAAGTAGCAATGAAAGAACTGCAACCTTTTTCTGTTAGGTAATGAGCTATATCGTAGCAGCCTGTTTCTGCACCTCCATACCCTAGCATAGGAATAACCTGCAGAACTTTTATTTTAGTAGTCATATTTAATATTATATATTAACAAATTAAATTTATAACCTGACATAATATAAATGAAAAAATTTAAATATCTTAAGATCTCTAAGATCAAAAAACTCAGATATATTGACAATTATTATAAAAAAAAACTGTATATAATTTTTCTTCATGGTTTTATGTCTGATATTGAAGGAATAAAACCTCAGGCTTTCAAGAAATATGCTGTAGAAAAAAAATTGGGGTTTTTAGCAGTTGAATATTCTGGACATGGTAAATCGTCAGGAAAATTTACAAAAGGCAATATAACAGAGTGGACCAATGATATTAGAAATTCAATCAAAAGAATTGTAAAAAAAAATAATTTTATTTTGATTGGCTCTAGTATGGGAACATGGATTGCTTTAAATCAATTTAAATATTTTAAAAAACAAATTGTAGGACTATTAGGAATAGGTTCTGCCCCTGAGTTTTTAACTCGACTTATGTGGAATAAATTTCCAAAAAAAATTAAAAAAGAAATTTTGACAAAAGGAATAAGTGTAATCAAAAATGAAAAATATGAATATCCTATTACATTGCAATTAATAAAAGATGGAAAAAAAAATAAGGTTTTGATTAAAAAAAATAAGTTCAAAATTAAAGTTACAATGGTTCACGGCAGTAACGATGAGGTAGTGCCTGTATCTTTTTCTAAAAAAGTTCTTTCAGTATTTACGTCAGCAGAAAAAAAATTAGTAATAATTAAAAATGGTGATCATAGTTTGTCAAATTTAAAGTATTTGAAAAAAATAATAAAAGAATTAAATATTATTATTAAAGATATAATTTAATCCCTCAACGTATGTGGGGTATTTCAATTGAAAACTAAAAAATTCTTTCATTTTTTTATTACTCACTTTTTTTGAATCTTTATAAAAATTTTTTAACATTTCGCTTTTTATTTCATCAATTTCTATATTTTTAGGTTTATCAATACCCAACAATTTTGAACCATGTATTGCAACATCTTCTGCTGATGCTGGCTTGTCGTCAGAAATATTGTAAATTTCTTTTTTTTTAAAACATTTTAAGGATTTAAGTAAAATATTTGCAATGTCCTCTACATGTATACGAGAAAAAAAATGATTTTCTTTATTAATTATCTTAGCTTCTCCTGATTTTAATCTAGTTAAAATATTATATTGATTGGAATAAATTCCTGATAATCTAAAAATTTGTAATGGTAAGTCAAATTTACTTGCTAGCTCCATCCAATCCTTTTCAGCTTTAAGTCTTTCAATGCCATTAGACGAAGTAGGTTTGGTCTCACTATTTTCATCTACCCATTCTCCATTATGGTTCCCATAAACACTGGTGGCAGAAAGGTATGTTATCCACTTAATTTTTTTTGACTTAAAGTAATCTTTAAATTTATTTATAACAATATCGTTCCCATTTTGTGGAGCTATCGAGAGAAGTACATGGTCTGCTTCTTCTAGTTTTGATATAAAATTTTTATCGAAACTTGTTTCTGTAAATTGAAAACTTTCATATTTTATATTTTCAAATTTTTTGTTTTTTGATTCTTCTCGAGATGTTGTAGTTAATTTAAAGAAAACTTTATTTTTTTTCAATTTTAGAATAAAATTTTTAGCTACCTGACCAAAACCAAAACAAACAATATTCATCGGGGACATTTAACTGACCTTTTTAATTGTAGTTTTTGAAGTAATAGGATTGTCAAGTTTATCTAGCATTTCAATTGGGCAAACCTGTTTAAAATATCTAAGTTCTTTTTCAAAATCATTTAAAATTTTCATACCAAAACTCGATTTGGTTTCTGTAACAAAATTTTTTAGATTATCTTTTAAAAAATTTTTCCAATAATCTGTCTCTACAGACTGCCAAATAATAGAAGATGGATTAACAAAATTTTCAAAGTTATTTTCTTTGTCGTATATAAATGCCATCCCCCCTGTCATACCAGCTCCAAAATTATCTCCTACTTGACCTAATATAATAGCAGTGCCTCCTGTCATATACTCACAACCGTGAGCCCCACATCCCTCCACTACAGCTAGACAACCTGAATTCCTTACTGCGAATCTTTCACCCGCTTGACCTGAGGCATATAATTTTCCAGAGGTAGCCCCGTATAATACTGTATTACCAATAATAGTATTTTCATTTGAAATTAATTTACTTTTAGCAGCTGGATAAACAACTATTGTTCCACCCGAAAGTCCTTTACCTACGTAGTCATTGCAATCACCCTCGACTAACAACTTTATTCCTTTTGATAAAAATGCTCCTAAAGATTGACCAGCAGAGCCAATTAATTTTATGTTTATTATGTCTTCTTCAAGTTGGTCATCCTTAAACTTTTTATAAATGTAATGAGATAACCTAGTACCTACGGATCTATAAGTATTTTTAGTATTATATTCGAAATAATTTTTTTCTTTTTTATTTATTTTATTTTCTATATCTAGCCAAATTTTTTTATCTAAAGTTTCGGGAACACTGTTAATTACTTTTTCTTTACAATATCTAGGATTCTCTCCTGGGTCTGCCTGTACTAAAAGTGGATTGAGATCTAAATCATCTAAATTAGTTGCACCTTTATTTACCTGAGATAATAAATCGGTTCTACCAATAATTTCATTTATTGACTTATATCCTATTGAAGCAAGTATTTCTCTTACTTCTGATGCTACAAAAGTAAAAAAATTTACTACCTTTTCGGGTGTTCCGTTAAATCTTTCTCTCAAAGCTTTATCTTGACTACAAACCCCTACTGGGCAAGTATTAGAATGACATTGACGGACCATGATACATCCCATGGCAACTAATGATGATGTTCCCATTCCATACTCTTCAGCCCCCATCATTGCCGCGATAACGATGTCTCTACCTGTTTTTAGCCCACCATCAGTCCTTAACGTAACTTTATGTCTTAAATTATTTAGTGTTAAAATTTGATTTGCTTCAGTTAACCCCATTTCCCATGGAATACCTGCATACTTGATGCTTGTTTGTGGGCTCGCTCCAGTTCCACCAGAATGACCAGATATTAAAATTATATCAGCTTTAGCTTTTGCTACTCCAGCTGCAATAGTTCCTATTCCAGTCGAAGCAACTAATTTCACTCCTATTCTTGCACCAGGGTTAATTTGTTTAAGATCATAAATAAGCTGTGCTAGATCTTCAATTGAATAAATATCATGATGTGGTGGCGGAGAAATAAGTGTTACACCTGGTGTTGAATGTCTCAATTTTGCTATTTCTTTGTTAACTTTAAATCCAGGTAACTGACCTCCTTCTCCTGGTTTAGCGCCTTGAGCCATTTTAATTTCAATTTCATTTGCGTTATTTAAATAATCTACAGTAACTCCAAATCTTGCAGAAGCAATTTGTTTAACTCTGGAATTTGCTGAGTCACCGTTTGGTAAAACTTTAAAACGACTTGAGTCTTCACCTCCTTCGCCACTACAAGAAGCCCCTTTAATTCTATTCATTCCAATTGCTAAGGTTTCGTGGGCTTCAGAAGAAAGTGCTCCGTGGGACATACTTCCGCTTCCAAATCTTTTAAGAATATTTTCAACAGACTCAACTTCATCAATATTTATTGGAGCTTTAATCTTTTTTATCTTTAATAAGTCCCTAATATTAATTGGCGGAAGATTGTGAATGCCTAACGAATATTTTTTATATTGGTCATAGGAGTTATTGCTGACAGAGCTTTGAAGTAGATGTATCAAATTACCTTGATGTTGATGATCTTCCCCTGTCTTTCTGTATTTATACAGTCCTCCGATAGGTAATGTGTAAATATTTTTTTCAGTAAAATTTAAATGTAGTTTTTTTATTTTTTTTTCTATTCCTATGATGCCTATGCCTGAAATTCTAGAAGACATGCCAGGAAAGTAATCTGATACTATTGCTCGACTTAATCCTACTGCCTCAAAATTACATCCTCCTCTATATGAACTAATAACCGAGATACCCATCTTTGACATTATCTTTAACAAGCCTGCATCAATTGATTTTTTATATTTTTGAACACATTCCTGAAAATCTGATTTTCCAAATAGCTTTTTTTCAAATCTTTGATGGATTGAGTCAATAGCTAGATATGGATTTATAGTAGTGGCTCCAACACCAATTAAAATAGCAAAAGAATGCGTATCTAATGCATCTGAGCTTTCTACATTTAAAGAACAATATCCTCTTAGCCCTAATTTAACTAGATGAGAATGAACAGCTCCAACAACTAGTATAGTTGGAATACTAGCTTTGTCGTTTGAAATATCTTTATCAGACAATACAAGAGAAGTACTTCCCTCTCTAACTGCAGTTTCACATTCATCTTTGATAGATTCTATTCTGTCTTTTAATGACGAATTAATATTAAAAGTACAATTTATAATTTTAATTTTCTTAGAAAAAACCTTTTTGAACTTTTTGAACTGAGAGTTGGTAAGTATAGGGCTATCTAAAACATAAATATTTTCTTCTGTTAAATTATCAAAGTCTAAAATGTTTCCAAGATTGCCAAATCTTGTTTTTAAACTCATAACTTTGCTTTCCCTTAATGAGTCTATGGGTGGATTGGTGACCTGACTAAAATTTTGCCTAAAATAATGAGAAACCGGTCTAAAATGGCTAGACAAAACTGCTACAGGTGTGTCATCTCCCATTGATCCTGAAGCTTCTTTTCCTTCTTCTGCCATAGGATGAAGTATAAGTTCTAAATCCTCCATACTTAAACCAGATAAATACTGTCTTTTTTTTAATTCTTCTCCTTCAAAATTTGCTTTTTCGTCTTCACTAGAAACTTTTTTCTCTAAATCAATTATTTGCTTACTATATTTTTTATAGTCTTTAGCTAAATAATCTTTGATCTCTTTATCTTTAAAAAGCTTTCCTTTTTTTAGATCAATTGCAATTATCTGACCTGGTCCTAACTTTCCTTTTGATGTAATTTTTTCTTCTGGAATATTAATCATTCCTGATTCTGAGCCAGCAAAAAAAAGATTATCAGATGTAATTGTGTATCTTAATGGTCTCAAACCATTTCTATCAGTTGCAGCCAAAACCCATTTTGAATCTGTTGCGCATATAGCAGCTGGTCCATCCCATGGTTCGATTGTACTATTTAAAAAATTAAATAAATCTTGATGATTTTTCGGAACTGTTTTGCTTCTCTTTGACCATGCATCCGGTATCATCATTAATTTAATTAATGGAGCAAGCTTCCCTGAATGAGTTAATAATTCAAAAACATTATCTAAAGCTCCCGAGTCAGAAGAACTTCGAATAACAGGTTTTAAATCTTTTACATTTTTAAATAGTGAACTAGACATGTCTTGTTCGTGAATTTTCATCCAATTAATATTTCCTTTTAAAGTATTTATTTCTCCATTGTGAGCTAGTGTTCTAAAAGGTTGGGCTAAATCCCAGCTGGGGAAAGTATTTGTAGAGTATCTTTGATGAAAAATTGCAAATCTGGATGTTAAATTTTTATCATTTAAATCTAAATAAAAATCAGCTAACGACTCTGCTAAAAACATTCCTTTGTAAACTATAGATCTTGAGCTGAATGAACAAATATAGAAATTTTTAATTGTTTTTTCACGAGCCAATTTTTCTATTTTTTTTCTTGTTTCGAATAAGTTCCTCTCTAAATCGTTAGTCTCTAAATTTTCATTCTTTTTAAACATAACCTGAGCAATTTCTGGACGACTTTGTTCAGCTGTTTTTCCTAAAACTTTTGAGTTAAATGGAACTTGTCTCCAGCCATAAATAGAAAAATTTTCCTCTAAAAGAACAGATTCAATAATTTCTCTACACTTTTCTTGCTCTGAATAATCAGTTCTTGGAAGGAATATCATTCCAACACAAATTCTTTTTGAGTCATCTAATTTATGCCCAGTTGATAAAATTTTTTCTTTAAAAAAATCAGGGGCTATTTCTATTTGTATTCCTGCACCATCTCCAGATTTGCCATCTGCATCCACTGCTCCTCTATGCCAAATAGCTTTTAAAGCTTGAATACCATAATCAACAATCTTTCTAGATTTTTTACCATTTGTTGAAGCAACCATTCCTACTCCACAAGCATCGTGTTCCATATTTGGATTGTATGAATGATTGTCTTGAAGAATTTTTTTATTTTTTTGATAATTTTTCATAATACTTTTATGCTGCTTGAAATTCTTTACTTACTTTTTCTTTAAGATATTTTTCTATTTGTAAGGCTGCGTCTCTCCCATCTTTTATTGCCCATACAACTAATGACGCTCCTCTAACAATGTCACCGGCAGCAAATACACCTTCTAGATTTGTTTGCATTGTTTGTAGGTCTATCTTAATTGTACCCCAACGAGAAACTACTAAATCTTCAGCTCCAAATAATTTTGGCAGATTTTCAGGATCAAAACCTAAAGATTTGATCACAAGGTCAGCTGGGACTTTAAATTCCGATCCATCTTTAATTACTGGTTTTTTTCTTCCAGAAGAATCTGGCTCACCCAATGTAATTCTATTAACTTCAACTTCAGAAATTTTTTTATTTCCAATGAATTTTTTAGGGCTTGTCAGCCAAACAAATTCGACACCTTCTTCTTCAGCATTTTTGACTTCTCTAACCGAACCTGGCATATTTTCTCTATCTCGCCTGTACAAACATTTTACAGATTTAGCTTTTTGTCTCACTGCTGTTCTTACACAGTCCATTGCCGTATCCCCTCCACCAATTACAACGACATTTTTACCCTCTGCGTTCAAAGTTCCATTATCAAATAGTTCTACTTTATCTCCTAATCCTTTTTTATTTGATGCAGTTAAAAATTCCATAGCTGGAAAAATATTTTTAAGATTATGACCTGGTACATCTATTTCTCTGGATTTATAAACACCAGTCGCTACCAAAACTGCGTCATGCTTATCTTTTAGTTGTTCAAGTGTTTCGTTCTTACCAACTTCAAAATTTTGAATGAATTTAATACCACTATCTTTTAAAAGTTTTGTTCTTCTTTGAACTACAAATTTCTCTAACTTAAAATTTGGAATACCATAGATTAATAAACCGCCTGGTCTATCGTATCTATCATAAATAGTTATTTGGTATCCTGATTTTCTTAATTCTTCTGCACAAGCCATTCCTGCCGGTCCTGCTCCAATAATACCTATTGATTGTTTCTTTTCCTGTTTCACTTTGATTGGTTTGACCCAACCTTTATCCCAGGCAGTATCTGTAATATGTTTTTCGATTGATCCAATTGTTACAGTACCATGGCCAGATTGTTCTATTACGCAATTACCTTCACATAATCTATCTTGGGGGCAAATTCTTCCACAAACCTCTGGCATATTATTAGTGCTTTGAGAAACTTCGTATGCTTCTTGCAGTCTGCCTTCGGCGGTTAGTTTTAGCCAATCAGGTATATTATTATTAAGAGGGCAGTGTATTTGACAGAAAGGTACACCACATTGTGAACACCTACTAGACTGTTCATTGGCTTTATCGCTGATAAATTTGTTATAAATCTCGTTAAAATCTCCACTCCTTTTTTTTGTATCTCTTTTTAGTGGTGTCTCTTTTTTTAGATCAACAAACTGTAACATTTCTTTTTTCATAAATTTTGTAGAAACTAATCTAATACACATAAAATGTGTAGTTAATTTAGGTAAATATAACTTACCTTTTAAAGCAAAAACTCCTATTTTAAGTGATAGATTTTTGCATACCTGATATGCATTTCCATGTCTTAATATAAACAACCTTAAACTCTAAAAAAAAACATGATTGAAATATTCATTTTGTCTTTAATTCAAGGAATAACAGAGTTTCTTCCAATTAGTTCATCGTCTCATTTAATTATAATCACAGAATATTTAAATTTTGAAAATCAAAAATTACAAATTGATGTAGGTTTACACATTGGTTCTTTTTTAGCAGTTATAGTTTTTTTTAGAAATGATATTTTTAATTTTGTAAAGAATAAAATATTATTTCTAAAAATTTTTATCGGTTCAATACCGGTAATGGTAACTGGATATTTATTAATAAAGTTTGATTTAATTGACCAAATAAGAAATATAAAGGTAATAGGCTGGACCACATTAATATTTGGAATTTTACTTTACTTTAGTGATAAATTTAGCTCTCAAAAAGAAATTAGTTCTAATTTCACTTTAAAATCAGCTTTGTGTATAGGGTTTATGCAAATATTATCTTTAATACCTGGTGTAAGCAGATCGGGTATAACTATAACAGGAGCGAGATTTTTAAAATTTAAAAGATATGACTCCGCGAAAATATCTTTTTTATTATCAATACCAACTTTAGCTGCAGTATCTATTTTCGGACTAGAAAGTTTATCACAATCAAAAAGCTTTGATTTTTCACTTTTAATAATTTCTTCAATAATATTTTCATTTATATTTTCATTTATTACTATTAAATATTTTTTAAAATATATTCAAAATTTTAGTCTCAATATTTTTGTTGTATATAGGATCATCTTAGGTTTTGTTTTGCTAATTATAACTTATTTATAAGATAATACTTAATAACAATAATATTAAAATAATTAAAACAAAAAATACTATCACACTTTTTTGAAGTGATAGATTTGAAAAAAATTTCATTAAAATTAGATATATCTAAACTAATAATATTGCAATTGTTATGATGGTGCGCCTGCTAGGATTTGAACCCAGAACCTCCTGGTCCGTAGCCAAGCGCTCTATCCAGTTGAGCTACAGGCGCAATTATTATCAAATTTCTATTATCATTAAAAAAGAAATTTGCAATTCACTTAATCAAATTATACATAATATTATAATAAATATTCACTTATGTTAAATAAATTAAAAACTCTAAACAATAATAATCTAATAAACTTATTATTTGCCGCGATACCATTGAGTTTTATTGCAGGCAATTTAGTACTTAATCTTAATACATTGCTTCTTATTGTAACTGCAATTATTATTTTTAAAGAAAAAATATTTAAATTTAATTATGATTTGCTTGATAAGTTAATTTTAATTTTTTTTTCATATATCTTTATTGTTAGTTTAATAAATTATTTTATTAATAGTAGTGGTGACGAACAGTCGATGAATCTCATGATTTTAAAAAAATCTTTTTTTTATTTGAGATTTTTATTTTTGTACTTAGTTATTAGATATCTAGTAAGAGAAAACAAAATAAGTTTTAAAATTTTCTTTTTTTCAGCTTCAATTTGCTCTTTATTTGTTTGTTTTGATTTGATTTATCAACTCATAAATGGATTTGATGTTTTTGGGTATGAGGGTGTAAGCAGAAGACTGTCGGGACCCTTTGGAGATGAGTTAATAGCAGGATCATATTTACAAAGATTTTCTTTATTTTCAATATTTACAATTCCAGTATTTTATAAAATGAAGGATAAGAAATTACTTTTTATATTTCTGACATTATTAACGAGTGTAATCGTATTTTCGTTAGTTATTTCAGGAAATAGAATGCCTACTATATTATTTTTGGTAATTATGTTTTTCATTTTAATTTTAGAAAAAAGTTTAAGAAAATTTATCATACCTTTTATACTAATTGCTTTTTTAATAACTGTAGCAATATTTAATCTTAACACAGATTACAAAAGTCATCTTAAACAGGTTAATAAAAAAGTTTCTGAATTTGTCGTTTTCTTTTCCAATATTATTACAGATAAAGAGTCGGAAATAATTCATTCTTATGTAATAGACATAAACGGTAAGCAAGTACAAATAACTAACGTTTACTTGAAAGAATTTAATGCTGGATTTCAGACTTGGCTCGAAAATAAATATATAGGACAAGGTGTAAAATCTTTTAAAAAGAATTGTCAAAAAGCAAATGTTAAAAATTGTGGAGCACACCCACATAATTATTATTTAGAAATATTAGCAGACTTAGGTCTGGTTGGTTTTACTTTATTATTCTTAATTTTTATAATTATAGTTTATAGATCTTTTATAAAAAAATACTTTTTAGACTCAAGTTTAAAGCATAACCATGTTATTACACCTTTTATTTTTCTTTTTTTAGCTGAAATATTTCCAGTAAGAACGACTGGTAGTTTTTTTACAACTGGAAATGCTTCATTTTTTTTCTTGGTTATGGCTATAATAATTGCATTATCTAGAAAAGAAACTTAAGTTATAAATAGTATTAATATATTAATTAAAAATGAATAATAAAAATATCGTAATTACATCTGCTGTAAGAACAGCGGTAGGCTCACTAGGGAAAAGTTTAAAAAATGTTCCTGCCGATCTCCTAGGTTCCTCAGTAATTACTGGTGCAATAAAAAAGATAGATTTAAAAGAGTCGGAAATAAATGAAGTAATAATGGGACAAGTATTAACTGGTGGTGCAGGGCAAAATCCAGCAAGACAAGCAGCTATGAAATCTGGAATACCCAAAGAAATACCTGCTTACATAGTAAATCAAGTTTGTGGTTCAGGTATAAGATCAGTAGCATCAGGATTTCAAAGTATAGCAGCTCAAGATTCGAAAATAGTTATTGCAGGTGGTCAAGAAAGTATGTCGTTGGCCCCTCATGCAATTCATTTAAGAAATGGAAAAAAATTAGGTGATACTGAAATGACTGATACAATGATTAAAGATGGCTTGTGGGATGCTTTTCATGGTTATCATATGGGTGTTACAGCAGAAAATGTAGCTACAAAATTTCAAGTTACAAGAGAGGATCAAGATAAATTTGCATTAAGATCTCAAGAAAAGGCTCTTATGGCTCAAAAAACAAATAAGTTTCATGATGAAATTATTAATTTTAAAATTAAATCTAATAAAGCAGAAATAGATTTTAAAATAGATGAACATCCAAGAAAAGATATTAGTTTAGAGTCTTTAACAAGACTCAAAAATGTTTTTAAGAAAGATGGAACTGTTACAGCTGGAAATGCATCAGGTATTAATGATGGTGCGGCCGCTGTAATTTTAATGAACTCGGAAGAAGCAGAAAAAAGAAGTTTGAAAAAACTAGTTTCAATAAAATCCTGGGCGAGTTGTGGCGTTGATCCTGCTTTGATGGGTACAGGACCAATACCAGCTTCTAAAAAGGCTTTAGATTTAGCCGGATGGTCTATCAAAGATGTAGATCTATTTGAAATTAATGAAGCTTTTGCCGCTCAAAGCATTGCAGTTATTAAAACTCTTTCAATCCCAGAGGAAAAAGTTAATGTAAATGGAGGTGCAATAGCATTAGGTCATCCTATTGGTGCGTCTGGAACTAGAATACTTGTTACATTAATTCATGAAATGATTAAAAGAGATGTCAAAAAAGGTTTAGCGACTCTTTGTATCGGTGGTGGTATGGGAATTGCAATGTGTGTTGAAAGATAAGATATTATTTTTCAATGGAATTACCTATAGTCAATCATCCCGATTATGTAGCTAAAATTAATGATGATAATAAATTTCCTATTAAGAAATTTGGTGCATTAGCAGAACACTTATTAAAAACTGAGGTTGTTAAAAAGTTTCATATTCCTAAAGAATGTTCAACAGAGACTATGAAAACATCTCATGCTTTAGAATATATAAATCATATTCGAAATAAAACTTTAGATATTAAATTACAAAAGAAGATAGGATTTCCAATTAATGATAGCGTTGTAAGAAGGTCTTTTGTTGCAACTGGAGGAACTGTTCTTGCGAGTAAATTGGCTTTAGACTCAAAACTTGCTTGTAATACTGCTGGCGGTAGCCACCATGCTATGTTTGATTACGGTGCAGGGTATTGTGTTTTTAATGATATTGCGGTTGCAGCAAACTATTTAAAAAATAAAAATTATGCAAAAAGAATACTTATTTTAGACCTGGATGTTCATCAAGGTAATGGTAATTCTGAAATATTTCAAAACGATAATGATGTTTTAACTTTTAGTATGCATTGTGCTTCAAATTATCCCGCTAAAAAATCTGAAAGTGATATTGATGTTGAGCTAAAAGATCACATGGAAGATCAAGAATATCTTAACTTATTAAATGATAACCTCAAAAAGCTAAATCAAAATAAATATGATTTTGTGTTCTATGTTGCCGGCGTTGATATTCACCATGAAGATAGGCTAGGTAAACTTAAAATTACGGATGAGGGTATTAACAAAAGAGATCAAATAGTAATTGAAAATTTTTATTCAAAAAAAATTCCGTTATGCGGCGTCCTTGGTGGTGGCTATAATAAAAGCTTTGATAAACTTATCGAGCTTCATTCAATGTTACATAAAAATTGTGCTAAAATTATTTAAACCCAACGCTTGGTGACTTTAGGAGTTCCAGTTACAAGCGCTGAGCTTAATTATAAATTTACCTCTAATAATTATAATAGTTAACTTTTGAAAATGACGCGCTACAATTTTAACTGCGGCAAATTTTCAAAATACTTTAAAACCTCAGGATTAGCTATTGCCTCTATATTATTTATGGGCTCACCATGAATTATCTTTCTTACAGCGAGTTCAACGATTTTCCCACTTTTAGTTCTTGGTATTGCAGGAACTTTTATAATTAGTGAAGGTACATGTTTTGGAGAACAATTTATTCTTATTCTCGCTTTAATTGATTTTACTTTATCGTTATCCAATTCTTGATTATTTTTTGTTGTTACAAATAAGATAATTCTTACATCATCTTTAAAATTTTGTCCGACAACCAAACCTTCAGTGATAAAATCAATGTCCTCAACCTGTTGGTATATTTCTGACGTTCCTATCCTCACACCCCCTGGATTTAAAGTAGAGTCAGATCTTCCTCTCATTATGAAACCATTATTAGAAGTTCTCTCAATAAAATCTCCGTGATGCCAGATATTTTCAAATCTTGTAAAATAAGCTTTGTGGTATTTTTTACCATCACTATCTCCCCAAAACTTAACTGGCATAGATGGAAATGGTTTTTTTACTACCAGCTCCCCTTTATCTCCATCTTTTGTGCTTTTTCCATTATCAGTGAATACATCAACATCTATTCCTAAACTTTGACCTTGTATTTCTCCTTTATGAACATTTGAGAAAAGATTACCTAAAACTAAACAACCAACTAAATCCGTACCTCCTGCAATAGATGCTAAATGAACATCTTGTTTTATATTTTCGTAAACATATTTAAAACTCTCATCTGCTAAAGGCGAGCCGGTTGAGGTTATTATCTTGATCGAACTTAAATCCAATTTTTCACTGTTATAGTTTTCATTTTTTAAATGATCGATATATTTGGCGCTAACACCGAAAAGATTAATTTTTTTATTTTGACAATACTCTAATAAGATATCTATTTTTGGATAAACTGGAGCACCATCAAATAAAAAAATAGAAGATCCTGTTGCTAAACCTCCTACTAACCAGTTCCACATCATCCAGCCTGTTGTAGTATAATAAAATATTCTTTCATTATTTCTAACATCACAATGAAGCATGAACTCTTTATTATGTTCAATTAATACATTGCCTGTACCATGAGTTATACACTTTGGTTTTCCAGTCGTTCCACTTGAGTAAAGAATATAAATTGGATGATTAAATTCAAAACGTACAAATGTTTCATCTAGTTTAGATTGACTTATTGCTTCCTCAAAATTTATAAACTTTTTATAATTAAGAATTTCTTTTTTATTATAACTAAATACTAAAGTTTTTTTTATTGAAGGAATTTTTTCTAAAATGCCATCTATTTTTTTAAGAATATCTATTTTTTTTCCATTATAAAAATAATGATTACTTGTAATTAATACTTTTGGTTCGATTTGTTTAAATCTATCTACAACCCCTTGAGTTCCAAAATCAGGAGAACATGATGACCAAATAATTCCATTCTTTGCACAAGCTAAAAAACTTATAATAGATTCAATTTTATTTGGTACATAAGCTGCTACACGATCTCCTTTTTTTATATTTATTGTTTTTAAATAAGAGGAAAACCTACAAACCTTTTCATAAAGTTCTTTCCAAGTTATACTTTCTTCAAAACCTTTTTCAGATAAAAAATGTATAGCAGTTTTATTATCTTTTCTTTTTAATATATTTTCTGCATAGTTGATTTTAGAATCAGGAAAAAATTTAGTTTGATAAAAAATTTTATTATTTCTAATGATTTCTTTACCTTTGTCTCCAATGATTTTTGAATAATCCCAAAACTTCGACCAAAATACCTCTGGATTTTTTATACTCCAATCCCAAAGAGTTTTAAAATTCTTATTTGATTTAAGATTTACAAATTTTGAAAAATCTTCAAGAAGTGAGTCTTCCTTTTTTTTTTCTGATGCTTTCCAAAGAGGATAATTCATAAAAGCTAATGTAGCTTTTATTTTTTTATCTTAATAGATATTTTTTTAGTAAAATTTTCTGAACAACTTTTACTTTCTCAGATTTAAATTCTCTTTTTTTAAACAAAAGATTAATTAACCAACGCATAACTTATATGATTAAATTAAGATGACAAAAAAAAGCGCGAAATGTGACAGAATTTGTACTAATTCGACTATTTGCCCTATTCTTTAATGTTTATTATTTATTATATTTTTTATATGTTCCTCACAGTTTATAATAGCTAATTATGGCTCAAAATATTTCAGTACCAGATATTGGAGATTTTAAAGAAGTAGAAGTAATCGAAATCCTGATAAAACCTGGTGACTATATAAAAAAAAATGATCCGATTGTCACAATTGAAAGTGATAAATCTAGCGTAGAGATTCCCTCTCCTTCAGCTGGAGAAATTAAGGATTTAAAGGTAAAAATTGGAGACAAAGTTTCTGAGGGGAGTGTGTTAGCCACTATTGAAAATAGTGAGATAAAGTTAGATCCCAATGAAAAAAAATTAAAAGAAGCAAAAAAAGAAATTTCTACTCAAGAGAAACCTGAGACAAACGGTGAAATAAAATCTTTAAAACAAGTTAAAAAAGTTTTTGCTGAGCCCGCATCAAAAGATGATATTGATCCAGTAGAAACTAACGAGTGGATTGATTCTTTAAATTCAGTAATTGAGAATGACGGTTCTTCAAGAGCGAGTTATTTGTTAAATAAAGTTATTGATCAAGCCTATAAATCTGGCTTAGTTTTGCCAGATACAAGAACAACACCTTACATTAATACAATTCCACCTGAGTCTGAAGCTAAGTCTCCTGGTGATCAAAATATAGAAAAAAAATTAAGAGCTTACATAAGATGGAATGCCGCTGCCATGGTGGTAAAGGCTAATAAGAAAAGTTCAGAATTAGGTGGTCATATAGGAACTTTTGCTTCAGCAGCCACTCTTTACGATGTAGGCATGAACCATTTTTGGAGAGCCAAAAATAATAAATTTGGTGGTGATTTAATTTATTTTCAAGGTCACTCAGCTCCAGGAATGTATGCGAGAGCATTTTTAGAAGGAAGATTGAATGAATCACAATTAGATGGGTTTAGACAAGAGGTTAACAAAGGAGGCCTCTCTTCTTACCCTCATCCTTGGTTGATGCCTAATTTCTGGCAATTTCCTACCGTTTCAATGGGCTTAGGCCCTATCATGGCAATATACCAAGCTAGGTTTTTAAAATATTTAATAAACAGAGGTCTTGTAAAAGACGAGGGAAGAAAAATCTGGGTTTTTTTAGGTGATGGTGAAATGGATGAACCAGAGTCGTTAGGTGCAATTGGTTTAGCAGCTAGAGAAAAATTAGATAATTTAATTTTTGTTATTAATTGTAATTTACAAAGATTAGATGGTCCTGTTAGAGGGAATGGAAAAATAATTCAAGAACTTGAAGGGAGCTTTAGAGGATCAGGTTGGAACGTAATCAAGGTTATATGGGGAACATATTGGGATCAACTATTAGCAAAAGATAAAACCGGGCTACTAATTAAGAGAATGAATGAATGTGTAGATGGAGAATATCAGGCGTTTAAAGCTAAAGGAGGTTCTTATGTTAGAGAAAAATTTTTTGGCAAATACCCTAAACTTAAAGAACTTGTTTCATCAATGACTGATAAAGATATATGGAAACTAAATCGCGGGGGTCACGATCCTCATAAAGTTTATGCAGCTTATGATGCTGCAATGCGAAATAAAGGCTCACCTACTGTAATACTAGCTAAAACTATTAAAGGTTATGGAATGGGTAAAACAGGAGAAAGTGTAAATACTACTCATCAACAAAAAAAATTAGATGAACAAGATCTTCTTTATTATAGAGACAGATTTGGAGTACCTCTCACAGATAAACAAGTAAAAAATATTGAATATTATAAACCTAAAGAGGATTCAGACGAAATTAAGTATTTAAAAGATAGGAGATTGAAACTTGGAGGATTTATTCCAGAAAGATCATCATTTGCTAAACAAATTAAAGCTCCTCCAAAAGATATATTTGAGACATTTATGAAATCAACTGGCGAAAAAGAAATGTCTACTACAATGGCTTTAGTCAGAATGATGACAGCATTGTTAAGAGATAAAAATGTATCACCAAGATTAGTTCCTATAATACCTGATGAAGCTAGAACATTTGGTATGGAGGGTTTTTTTCAAAAAATAGGAATTTATGCCCATGAAGGCCAAAAATATGAGCCTGTAGACTCGGAACAATTAAGTTCATATAGAGAGGATAAAAGTGGGCAAGTACTTGAAGAAGGTATTAATGAGTCCGGTGCAATGTCATCCTGGATAGCTGCAGGTACAGCTTACACTAATCACGATATCGAAATGATTCCCATTTACATATTCTATTCTATGTTTGGTTTTCAAAGAGTTGGGGACCTAGCCTGGGCTGCTGGAGACTCTCAGGCTAGAGGATTTTTAATCGGTGCTACCGCAGGAAGAACTACTCTAGCTGGGGAAGGCCTGCAACACCAAGATGGGCATAGTCAATTATTAGCATCCAATATTCCAAATTGTATTAGTTATGATCCAACATTTGCTTATGAGATGGCTACTATCTTTAGAGACGGATTGAGAAGAATGCATGAAAAAAAAGAAAATGTTTTTTACTATATAACAGCAATGAATGAAAATTATCCGCATCCAGAAAAACCAAAAGGATGTGATGAAGGTATTATAAAAGGAATGTATTTATTTAAAGAAGGTAACAATAAGGGAAAAACTAAAGTTCAGCTTCTTGGATCTGGTACAATTTTAAGAGAAATCATAGCTGCATCAGAAATTCTCTCTAAAGAGTATAATATTGATGCTGATATCTGGAGTGTTACTAGTTTTAATGAATTAAGAAGAGATGGGATGGAAATAGAAAGATATAATCTCTTAAACCCTAATGAAAATTTAAAAAAGTCTTATGTACAAAAATGTTTAGATAAAAGAGATGGCCCTGTTATTGCTGCTTCCGATTATACTAGAGCTTTTTCTGACCAGATTAGACCATATACAGATAAAACATTTTATTCTTTTGGAACTGATGGATACGGTAGAAGTGATACAAGAAAAAATTTGAGAAAGTTTTTTGAAGTAGATAAAGAACATATTGTTGCGTACACTTTGAGTGCTCTTGCTAAAGAACAGTTAATTGAATCTAAAGCAGCTGAAAAAGCATTCAAAAAATTTAAGATAAAAAAAGATAAAGATTTTCCAGCAAATTTATAATGAAAAATTTAAAAATTACTGTACCGGACATAGGAGATTTTAAAGATGTAGAAGTAATTGAAGTGCTTGTTAAAAATGGTCAAACAATTAATAAAAATGACTCAATTATAACTTTAGAAAGTGACAAATCTAGTGTCGAAGTACCCTCTACCCATTCAGGAAAAATAGAAAAGATTAAGGTATCCGTAGGAGATAAGATTAATAAAGGTGATTTAATATTAACTTTACAATCTTTTGAAAAAAAAGAGGAAGAAACGAAAGAACCTAAGAAAGAAGTCCAAGTAGAGACTGCCGTTCCAACAAAAGAAATTCCATCAAAAACTATAATTTCACCAGTTCTTCAAAAGGGTGGAGGTTCAGCAAGTCCCAAAGTAAGAAAATTTGCTCGAGAACTTGGAGCAGATGTTTCAATAGTTCGTGGAACACAAAGATCAGGAAGAGTCTCTGAGGATGATGTTAAAAATTTTATACGCTCTCAAGTAACTGTTAATCAAGGTTCAGTTCAAAAAAAAGAACTTTCAAAAAATATAGAGGAATATTCTCATGAAGAATTTGGAGAAGTCTCGATTAAAGATATTCCAAGGGTCAAAAAACTTTCAGGCCCACATCTGGTAAGATCATGGACAGAAATTCCTCATGTAACTCAACATGAAGAAATTGATATTACTGAAATGGAGCAATTTAGATCTTCTTTGTACGATTATTACACAGGTGAAAAAATTAAAGTTACTCCTTTAGCATTTATTGCAAAAGCCTTGGTTAGTGCTCTTAAAGAATTTCCAAACTTTAACGCTTCTATTAATTCTGACTCTAACAAAATAATATATAAAAAGTATATCCATATTGGATTTGCAGTGGATACACCTCATGGTTTAATGGTTCCAAAAATTAGAAATGTGGATCAGATGAATATTAAAGAAATAGGAGAAAATTTAAAAAAAACAAGTGACTTATGTCGTGAACTTAAAATTGATAAAAAAGAATTTTTCGGAGGCTCTATGACTATTTCAAGCCTTGGTGGAATTGGCGGTACTCATTTTACACCTATTATTAACCCTCCTGAGGTAGCAATTTTAGGTGTAGGTAAAAGTTTTGATAGACTAATAAAGATAAAGGGTAAAATTGTTTCTAGAAAAATTTTACCAATTTCATTATCTTATGATCATAGAATAATTGACGGGGCTGAAGGAGTCAAATTTTGTGTTTACCTAGGAAAATGTTTAGGTAAAGATTTTGCTTTCAAGCTTGCTGTTTAATTTAATTTACAATAATAAGCATCATGAATAAAAAATTGACTTCACTAATATGTGCTGTCTCATGCTCGTTCATATGGGGATCAGCTTTTATAGCTCAAGATATGGGTATGGATTATATTGGTCCATTTTCTTTTACTGCAGTGAGAATGTTACTAGGATTTATGGCGTTAGTTCCTTTTTTTTTTATCTTTGAGTACAAAAAAGTTATTAGAATAAATGTACCTTTTAAAAAAATTTTTTCTTATTTTCTACTACTTGGATTTTTGTTGTGTAGTGGTAATGCCTTACAACAATATTCTCTCCTTTATACTGACGTTGCAAATTCAGCTATTTTTACTATTTTTTATGTTTTGATTGTACCAGTAGTTTCATACTATTTTTTTTCAAAAAAAATACATTGGTCGGTTTGGCCGGCAGTTCTAATTTGTATAATAGGTGGTTTTTTACTCACAGAAGTCAATAATGTAACAGTTAGATTAGGTGATACTCTAGTTTTGCTAGGGGCTTTTTTTTGGGCCTTTCATATAGTTGCAATTTCAAAATTCTTGAAAATATTTAGTTATCCGATAACAATTGCGATGGGCCAGTGTTTGTTAGGGTCCTTAATTGCATTTGCTCCATCCATAGCTTTTGAAAATATCTCTATGAGCAATTTGATGATGGAAAAGGAAGAGCTTCTATATGCTGGTGTACTGTCAAGTGGAATAGCTTTTTTATTACAAATTTATAGCCAACAAAATCTATCGCCTGCACCTGTTGCAATAATTTTTTCATTGGAGGGCGTGTTTGCAGCAATTTTTGGTTGGTTTATTTTAAGTCAATTTTTAAGTGAATTAAAAGTCTTAGGAATTGTATTAATACTGATTGCTGTAATTTTCTCTCAACTAGCTCCAATATATGATAAAAAATATTATGGACGAAACTAAAAAAGGTTTTATGCAAAATATTGGTAATTTATCTTTTAAAAAGATAGATGAAACCAATTTTGAGTTTAGCATTAAAGTGTTAGAGAGATTTTTAAATACAGGTGGAATAGCACACGGAGGATTTATAGCAACTATTGCTGATACAGGAATGGGTAACGCTGCCCACATTGCTGCAGGAAACAAAAGGTGTGTTACTATTAATTTAGATATTAAATTTATTTCCGCAGGAAGATTAAATGAAACTTTGACTGGAAAGGTAAAAATTTTAAAAAAGACAAGAACATTAGTTTTTATCTCAAGTGAAATTTTAAGTTTAAATAATATTATTGCAACTGCTTCTGGTACGTGGAAAATACTTTAAATTATTTTAAATACCCCAATAGCAGGAGTATTTTCAAATACCATAAAAAATCTTTGAGTTTTTTTATCATATTTTAAATCTCTGATTCTAGTATTTCCAAAATAAAATCGATTAACTTGTAATACTTTTTTCATATCCTCGCTAAATTCAATCATATAAATTGAACCCGCTCTAAGTGATGCTACAAACAATCTTTCATTTTTACTTTTTTCATTTGCATAAACAATTTCACTTATACCTATCGACGGCACAAAATATTTTATTGGCTCCAAAAATCCATATTGAGAATGAGATTTTTTTAAAAAACCATTTTTTTCATAAAAATTTTTATCTTGAATGGGATAAGGGATCCCATAAGAAGAAATAGGCCATCCAAAATTTTTTAATTCTGTATTAGATAAAAAATTGAAATTAATTTCATCTCCCCCTTGTGGTCCATGTTCAGTATTTACAATTAAATTTTTTTCTTTAAAAAAATAAAGACCTTGAGGATTTCTATGACCAATTGATAAGAGTTTATGTTCTGAGTTATTTTTATTAATTGAGATAATTTTTCCAGCTAAAGATTTTTTATTTTGAGGAGATCTATATTTGTTTAAAAATCCAATACTAAACAAAATGTTATCTTTATCAAATTTTTCTATTCTACCTCCTGTTTGGAGATTATACCCAGTTTCAGAATATTCATTACTTTGAAAAAATAATTTAAATTCTAATTTTTTTAAATTTTTTTCTGCTCGATAAATATTAATAGTAAAACCTTTTTCATTACTTTCTAAAACACTTAAATAAATTAAATTATTTTCATAATATACATCTCTTATGCCAAAAAAAATTTTATCTTTATTTTCAAAAATCTTTTTGAGATTGTTAGGAATTTTTTTTTGATTTAATGCTTGAGTATTAATATTAGCTTTATCAAAATAAATTGTTTCACCTAAGCCCGAAACAACTAAAATTTTATCATCAACTATCTCTAAATAATGAGCTCGTTTAGAATTTTTTTCGGCTTTCCAACCCAAATTTAGATCTAGTCTTGGAAAAGGTAAAAAAAATTTTTTTATATTCGCTTCAAAATTTTTATTAGTAGATTTAACTTTATTCTCGTAAAACAAATTACCATTGTAACCCTGTTCATATTTTTGAACTTGCAAATTTAAAATTTTATTTTTCTCTTTTAAATTTGGAATAACAAAAATCTTATCCCTTACTTTTTTAGCTACACTTATAGGAATTATTTTTTTTAAAAATAAAATTGACCTATTTTGTTTATCGTATCCATCACTTACAATTGACCAAAAAATGACAAACAAAATTAAAATAAATATTCCAAAAACAATTAATAATTTTTTCATTATCTAATGTTTACTTTTATAATTAAAATACCTAAAAACAAATAAATATTTTAAAAATTGTTTTCATTTATATATCTAAACAAATTCTATGATTTAAGCACTGCGCCTTTATGATGCTGCGATTGCCTCTGCGTCTAGTGCTTGAAAAATTCTTTAAAGCTTTTTTCTAATCTTTTTAATTCCACAATCTTTGCATTTAATCGTTTCAGTTGAACCGCCTGGTCCAAAAATGTAGTTTATATCTATCTTTTCATATCTGTGAATACCAACTTTACAAAATAATAAATACAACCATTCAATCATAATTTTAACAAAAAGATTATTAATTATCTTACTGGAGGTAATTAAATG
>JBJLEB010000007.1:0-60650 GCA_045566095.1 Candidatus Pelagibacter sp.
TGTGGCTATAATCTACGCAATAGCTAATTAAATTAAAAGATATTAAAAACTATTAAATTTTAATTTGGACTCTCTTTTCCAAATTTAAAATTCATATATCCAAAAATTAACAAAACAATTAGTGCAAAAGGATAAACTATAGCTTTATTTGGCCTTTCTGGGTTTTCAATTTTAAAATTACTAATTATATCACCCATTTGTATTCCAGATTTTTTAGCCTCTCCTTTCCAATTTAATTTATCAATGATTAATTGATCATTCTTTTCATTTAATATTACTCCGTACTCTTCTAAATTATATTCTTTTTTAAATTTTCCTTTATCTATAACGAATAATTTATACCTCTCTCCATATTCTGTAACTCTTGTTACTTTTATATGAACCTCTTTAGATGGATCAAAAGAAAGACTTTGAATACTTGCGGTTGAAAGTTTTACCTCATTAAACTTTGGGTAAAATTTACTTAGAACATAATCAGGTGCTAAAAATGATAAAGAAATAATTAAAAAAGCTATGATCTCATACCATCTCAATCTATTTATAAACCATTGCTGAGTAGCGGCAGTAAAAACTAATATACCGATCAAAGAAGTAGCTATAACTAATAGAGCTTTCCAAATGCTATCTACTCCGATTAATAAAAGTTCATGATTGAATAAAAACACAATTGGTAAAATTCCAGTCCTTAAACTATACCAAATCGCTTGTAGCCCTGTTTTTAAAGGGTCGCCACCAGAAATTGCTGCAGCTGCATATGAAGCTAATCCTACTGGCGGGGTAACATCTGCCATCAAACCAAAGTAAAATACAAACAAGTGAACTGCAATTAAAGGAAAAATAAACCCAGATGCATTTCCAACATCTACAAGAACTGTTGCCATAAGAGATGCCACAACAACATAGTTAGCTGTAGTAGGCAGGCCCATTCCTAAAAGTAAACAAAGTATGATAGTCAATAAAATTAATATTATCACGTTATCCCTTGCAATTGTTTCAATAACTATAATTAAATTTGTACTTAATCCTGTAGAACCGACTGCTCCGACAATAATCCCCGCTGTTGCAATAGCTATACCCACTCCAACCATATTAATTGCTCCCTTTTGAAGGCCTACAATAGTTTGGTTGTACCATTCAATTAACCCTGTTTTTAAGTTTGGATTTTTAATAATTCTACTTAATAAATTAACTAGTATTAAAGTAAGTGTTGCATAAAAAATTGAAAAACCTGCGGTGTATCTCATATAAACAAGTAAAAAAATTAAAACAAAAATTGGTATTAAAAAATGTAAACCAGATAAAAAAGTTTTCTTTAGATGAGGTACGTCCGCATCATCCATTCCTTTTAAACCTAGTTTAAGAGCTTCTAAATGAGATATATAAAATAAAGCAATATACGAAATAATTGCTGGTAGAAATGCATGTTTAACTACTTCAAAATAAGTAACACCTATAAAGCTCGCCATCACAAAAGCTGCTGCCCCCATTACTGGCGGCATAATTTGACCATTTACAGATGAAGAAACCTCAATTGCTCCAGCTTTCTCTTTGGAGAAACCAGTTTTTTTCATAATAGGAATTGTAAAAGTTCCAGTAGTAACAGTATTTGCAATTGAAGAACCTGAAATCATGCCCGTCATTCCAGATCCTAATATTGCAGCTTTAGCTGGGCCTCCTCGCATCTTACCGACCATAGCAAAGGCTAAATCTAAAAAATATTTTCCACCACCAGCGGTTTCTAATAGCGCTCCAAACAGCACAAACAAAAATATAAAATCTACTGAGACGCCTATGGGTATTCCAAAAATTGCCTCTTGATCAAACCATTGAAAACCAACTAATCGTTTTAAAGATAGCCCTCCATGTGAAATAATGTCTGGTGCGTATTTTCCAAAATAAGAGAATAAAAGAAAACAGACTGCAATTATAACTAAAGGTAAACCTATTGCTCGTCTTGTTGCCTCTAAAAGTATTGATATACCAATTGTACCTATAATAAGCTCAACAGGAACTTTAAATCCAAATATCTCTTTAACTAAAAGTATTCCTCCTCTGTTAACAAGATCATCATAAAAAAAATAAATATATAAACAACAAAACGCGGCAACTAAGCTAATTAGAATATCTAGTGCTGTAATTTTTTTTCCTCTTACGGCTGGAAAAATCAAAAAAGTTAATGTTAATGCAAAGCCTAAATGTATTGCTCTAGCAGGTAAGCCTTTAAACATTCCAAAATTAAACCAAAAAGGAAACGGTGAAGCATACCAAAGTTGGAATAATGTCCAAATAATTGCAATACCAAAAACTACTTTTAAATGAATACCAGTTAAATTTCTAGTCGGTGATATATCTTCTTGAATCTTATTTTTAATTTGGCTTTCAATATTTTGATTCATCTTAACTAAGATACATTATTCTAAAAAAAAAGGCCCAAAAATATTGGGCCTTTTTTAATTTAATTAAAAAGTTGAATTACATTAATCCAGCTTCTTTATAATATTTAATTGCACCTGGATGTAATGGAGCTGATAAACCATCAGCTATCATGTTTTTCTTTTCCAAAGGTCCAAAAGCAGGATGTTGAGCTTTGAAATCATCAAAGTTTTCCATAACAGCTTTTGTTACTAGGTAAACCATTTCTTCAGAAACATTTGCACTTGTTACTACAGTAGCTTTTACACCAAATGTAGTGGCGTCTTTCTTCTGATTTGAGTAAGTTCCTTTTGGAATTACTGCTTTGGCATAATAGTCAGCTCCGTCAATTAAACCTTGTACTGGCGCACCAGTTAAATTAATTGGACTAGCTTTAGCTTTACAAGTAGCCGCTTGTTCCATAGCGCCATTTGGAAATCCTACTGAATACCCAAATGCATCTATTTTACCATCACAAAGAGCTTTTACTTGCTCAGAAGAAGTAAGTTCAGTAGTCGCTTTGAACATACTCATTTCTGCTCCCATAGCTTTCATTAACTCTTCCATAGTTCCTCTTTGACCAGAACCTGGGTTACCGATGTTTACTGTTTTTCCTTTTAGGCCTTTAAAATTCTTTATTCCAGATTTTTTACTTGCCCAAATTTGGAAAGGTTCATTGTGAACAGAAAATACAGCTCTCAAATCGTTAAACTGATTTCCTTCCCATTTGCTTGAACCATTGTAAGCATGATACTGCCAGTCTGATTGAGCAACACCAAATTGAAATTCACCATCTTTGATTTGTCCAATATTGTAGTTTGAACCACCTGTAGAAGGCGCAGTACATCTGTAAGCTTTAGCAGTTCCCTTTTTTCTACCATGGTCTGCACTTATTGCTTGCTTATGTAGCATTTTGCATATTGCGTTACCCGTTTGGAAATAGACTCCAGTAGGTCCTCCAGTTCCTATAGTAAAGAACTCCGCTGATTTTGCGATTGAAGTAATTGGGCTTGATAAAGCAAAAGTTACTAAAATAGCAGAAATCATTGATATTATTTTTTTCATGTGATCTCCCATTTGTTAATGCAATAATTTAACTATGGATAATGGCTAAGGTCAAAGAGAATCTTATAGATTTTTAGCCCAATTAGATAACTTTTTGACACCCTCAACTACATTTGGTGCATACTTTTCAATAATCTTATCGTCTAGTAATTTTCCATTAATGTTAGCTTTAAGAAATTCTGTTCCATCGAAATCAATATAACAAAGTCTAGTAAGCATCTTTTTTGGACCAAATCCAAAATCTGATGCTGGTAACATCGCTACACCGGTTTCATCCAATATCTTTTTGCACAACTCTGTTGAGCTTTTAAATTTTTTATTAGGAAATTCTGGCATCAAATAAAATGCACCTTGAGGATAATTAATTAAAACTTTATTTGATTTTAAGTTCTTGTAGACGTAGTTTCCAACTGATCTTAAAATACTAATAGTTTTATTTTTATATTCTGTAAAATCTCCCTCGTATGCTTCAACTGCAGCAAATTGAGCCGGACTATTGACCGTAGAGTAAGATTCGCTAGCCAAAGTTTTTATATTTTCTAAAAGATCAGATAGTTGATCTGGTACCGCAAAAAAACCAACTCTCCATCCACCCGCTCCACACCACTTACTTAACCCTCCACTTATAAATGTTTTATCTGGATAATATTGCGAAATTGACTCGTAATTGTTACAAAAGGTTAAGTCAGTATAAATTTCATCAGATAAAATAATTAGATTATATTTTTTAGCAACATCTGCTAATTCTTTTAAATTTTTACATATTGTACCTGAGGGATTATTTGGTGAGTTTAGGATGAAAATTAAATTTTTATTTTTTATTGATTTAATTTTTTTTTCTAATTGTTTACCCGTCGGGAACCAATTATTTTCTCTCGACGTTTGAATCCAATGAACTTTATTTCTACCGATTATTGCTTGAGGTTCATAAGAAACCCAGCTTGGAGCTGAAAGAATAATCTCGCCATTAAATGCAACATGTAACAAAAGCATAGCTTCTTTTGAGCCAGGTGTAATTACTATATTTTCTTTTGGATAATTGTTTCCAGTCTTTTTTTTAAGATAATTTGAAATTGAGGTTCTTAATTTACTAAGACCCTGTATGGGTAAATACTCTTTTCTGTGAGCATTATCTTTTAATACATTAACAATTTTTTCAGGAACTGGAAATGGTGATTGCCCAAAACCAAATTGATAAACTTTTTTTCCTTGTTTTATTAGCTCTTTACATTTTTCATTAATTATTAATGTAGAAGATTGTTTGAGCTTTAAGATATTTTTCTTAGTTAAGTCTTTCATAATAGCTTTTGTTTAAAGCTATTACTCTCTATACGGGGAGTGAGGGTTTTAAGTCAATTTAAATTTTGAAATTAGAACATTTGACAAATTGATTCGGTCATGTTTTAATCTTATTTTGTTCTCAACATTGACCTATATATAGTATTAAAAAAATTACCTAACACTAGAATGTTAAATAAATCTGAAAAAATTATCGCTCTTTTGGGTCCAACTAATACTGGTAAAACTCATATAGCAATAGAACAAATGCTGGAGTTTGAGTCAGGTATATTTGGTTTACCTTTAAGACTTTTAGCAAGAGAAGTTTACGATAAATGTGCTGAAAAAATTGGCTCAGATAAAGTTGCACTAATTACAGGTGAAGAAAAAATTATACCAAGCACAGCTAACTATTTTATTTGTACAGTCGAATCTATGCCGAAAGACAAGGAAGTAGATTTTGTTGCAGTTGATGAAATTCAAATGTGCGCAGATCGTGAAAGAGGTCATGTTTTTACTGAGAGATTATTAAATGCCAGAGGTCAGAAACAAACAATGTTTCTTGGTTCTCAAGTGATGGCTGGTATTATAGATAATCTAATCGAAAATGTTGAATTTCAAAAAAAAGAAAGACTCTCAAAGTTAAGTTATTCTGGTTACAAAAAAATTTCTAGATTAGATAGAAAAGTAGCAATCATAGCATTTTCTATAGAGGAAGTTTACGCAATTGCAGAATTAGTTCGTAGGCAAAAAGGTGGTGCTGCAGTTATAATGGGGTCTTTAAGTCCAAAAACAAGAAATTCTCAAGTCGGACTTTATCAATCTGGAGATGTAGATTACTTAATAGCTACTGACGCTATAGGCATGGGTTTGAATATGGATATTGACGAAATTTATTTTTCAAATTTAAAAAAATTTGACGGAAAAAAAACTAGAAGGCTTAATTTAGTAGAATTATCTCAGATAGCTGGACGTGCAGGGAGATTTAAAAACGATGGCGGATTTGGAACAACTGGAGATTGTGAAAATCTAAATTCAGATGAAATTGAAAATATTGAAAAACATAACTTGCCTGAAACCAAAATAATATATTGGAGAAACTCCGAATTAAATTTTGAAAACCCCGATAACCTAATAGCTTCTCTAGAGCTTAAACCAAATAAAAAAAATCTTATAAGAACCAATGACTCTCTTGATGAAAGTGTGCTTAGACATTTTTTAAAAAAAGGGGCTAATAATATTCTTTATCATAAAAATCTTGAACTTCTGTGGGAATGCTGCCAAATACCTGATTTTGAAAAAAAAGCATACGGTCAACATATAAATATTATTGATAAAGTTTTTCAATTTTTATCTACTCGAAAAAAAAAGATTCCTAGTCAGTTTATGAAAGAACAGCTTAAAGGGCTTGAAAAAGATCATGGTAATGTAGATCTTTTATCGCATAGACTTTCAAATGTAAGAACTTGGTCTTATGTAGCAAATAAAAAAAGTTGGGTAGAAAATTCTGATTACTGGGTTCAATTAACCAAGAATATTGAAGATAAATTATCAGATAAATTACACGAGGAGCTCACAAAAAGTTTCATTGATAAAAAAATTAGCATTTTATCTAGAAGTCTAAAACAAGATTTAATTTTAAATACAGAAATTAATGAAGAAAATAAAATATATATAGATGGACAGTTAATTGGGGAACTGAAAGGTCTAAAGTTTATAATCGAGCTTACATCAAAAACACTTGATACAGATATAAAATCTATAAAAAAAGCAGCTAGAAAAGGAATGATTGCAGAATTAGACAATAGAGTAAATAAAATTATAGAAGATCAAAAAATTACTGTAGACCTTGATGGCAAGATTGTTTGGAAAGGTAATCCTATTGGAAGACTAAAAAAGGGATATGACTATTTGACGCCTGAAATCGAAATCATAGCTGACGAATCTTTAGAAACTACAACTAAAATGAAATTAGAGGAATTTCTAAAAAAATGGTTTAATGAATATATTAACAAAATACTTGGCGATCTAATAAATTTAACAAAACTAAAGATAGAAAATCAATATTTAAGAGCCTTAATATTTCAACTCTACGAAAAAAACGGAGTAATTAAGCGGGCTGAAATCGAAAATATTGTAAAATTAATTCCTAGCGAAGAAAGAAAAAAGTTATGGAATATGGGAATTAAAATTGGAAGATACCATATTTATTTACCAAAAATGCTTAAGCCGAAGGCTGTAGAATTCAGAATTTCTCTGTGGAAAATTTTTAATAAAAATAATTTTAGAGAGAAAATACCAAAATCTGGATTAAATTTTATTTACAATAAAGATTATGAAAAAAATTTTCTTTTATTATGTGGTTTTGAAAAATTTAAAGAGTTCTTTGTCAGAATTGATATATTAGAAAAATTATTTATAAAGATTTTAGATAATACTAAAGATCGTAAGTTTAAAATTAACTCAGAAATGATGAATCTACTTGGCTGTACAAAAGAAAATTTTTATAAATTAATGACCTATATGAATTATAAAAAAGGAAAAACTGAAGAAACCTACTTGTTTATTGGAGAAAAGAAGAAAAAAAAATAAATTTATAAAATTTGACAAAAAAGAAAATCCATTTAAAAAGCTTCTATCTTTAAACATTAAATAAATGAAAATATTAGATAGAAATAATATAACTGGTATCGCTGCATTATTAATACACGCTGCTAAAATTGATGAGAAATATTCTGAAAAAGAAAAATCTCTTATTAAAGACTTTATTAAATCCTACTTAAAAGATAATGATAACGAAAGTGTTTTAATAAAAGCTGAAGAAATTGAAAAAAATTCAAATCAATTACTTAACTTTACTAATATTATTAAAAAAAATACTGAAGAAGTTAAATCAGATATTATAGAACACTTATGGAAAATAATTATTTCAGATAATTCTATTGATCTTTATGAGTCAAACTTGATGCGTAGAATTTGTGGTCTAATTTATTTCCCAGATAAACTTAGTGCTGAAATTAAAATGAAACTATTAAATAATAAATGACATATATTGTAAAAGATGAATGTATAAAATGTAAACTTACAGACTGTGTTGAAGTCTGCCCGGTTGATTGTTTTTATGAAGGTGAAAATTTCCTAGCTATTAATCCTGATGAGTGTATTGATTGTGGAGTTTGCGAACCTGAGTGTCCAATAGATGCTATAAAGGCAGACAATGACGAAAGTGTAAAAGATATGGATAAATGGTTGTTGATTAATAAAAAATTTTCTGCAATATGGCCTAATATTTCTAAAAAAAAAGAACCAATGGATGGGCATGAAAAATTTAGGAATATCAAGAACAAATATGAAAAGCACTTTTCGGAAAAACCTGGAAAATAACAAAAATGCCTAAAAAGAAAAAAGTTAAAAAATCAAAAAAAACTAAATTTCTCAAAAAGACGAAAATAAGTAAAATTAAAGCTAAGTCAAAAAATGAGAATAAGATTCCTGAAAAAAAAACGCAATCCTCTAGTTCAGATGAAAAACCAGAAATTAAAAAAATTAAAAAACAACCAACAGAAAAAAGAGCTTACAATCTTAAAGAACATGTAGTGTACCCAAAGCATGGAGTAGGAATAATTACAGCTGTAGAAAAAGCTACAATTGGAGAAATAGATATTCAATTTTATAAAATTTTTATTGAAAAAGAAAAATTAACTTTAACTGTACCTATAAATCAGCAGTCTAAACTTAGACCAATATCATCAATTAACCAAATTAATAAATGTGTTTCTATTTTAAAAACTAAACCAAAAATAAAAAGAACTATGTGGAGTAGACGAGCACAAGAATATGATCAAAAAATTAATTCTGGTAAAATTTATGAATTGGCTGAGGTAGTTAAAGATTTGAACAAAAATACTGATATTATTGCAGATCAATCTTATTCCGAAAGACAACTTTTTGAAAAAGCTTACGATAGATTGAAATCTGAATTTGAGGCTGTGCTAAAGGTTAGTCCAGAGGAAGTTCAAAAAAAAATGGATAAAGCTCTTGGTAGAGTGCAAGTTTCTGAAATTACAGAATAAAAAAACGCCCTTTCTAAAAAATTAAAAAGGGCGTTTAGTTAAAGAGAAAACTATCTTTTTCTTCTTCTTTTTTTAGCTTTTTTCTTAGTTTTCTTTTTAGCTTTTTTTCTACGTTTAGCCATCTTATCTCCCTTGTTTTAAACAAATCTTAATGATTCGTTTGTTAAATAAAACATTAATTAATTTACGATTCATGTCAATTATAAATTATTTTGTTATTTTGATTTAAAATTTATTTTTTTAATTTTTTTTAATTTTTTTATAAAATTTTAAAAAAGTTAGTAATATCAATGTTTATTTAAGCAAAAAAATGTGAAATTATTTAAAATTTAGTAAAGATTTTCTAGTTCCTGTTTATAATTTTTAATTATTTCTTTCCTTTTTAATTTTAAAGTTGGAGTTAACATTCTATTTTCAATTGTAAATTCTTCACTAATTAGGACAAATTTTTTAATTCTTTCTATTAATGAAAAATTTTTATTAAGATTTTCAATTATAAGTTTAATCTTCTCTCTATTATTTTTTTTGTCACAGACAATAATTGCAACTAAATAATTTTTTTTATCTCCATAAACTAGAGCTTGTTTAATATTTTCATTTAAACATAAAATATTTTCAATTTTGCTTGGTGAAATGTTATCTCCGCCTAAATTTACAATAATATCTTTTTTTCTATCAGTTATTTTCAAATAATTATTTTTATCAAACTCACCTATATCTCCAGTGTGCAACCAACCATTTTTGAGAATTTTTTCAGTTTCTTCTTTTTTATTCCAATAACCCAACATAATATTTTCACCCATAATTAATATTTCTCCGTCTTCAGCTATTTTCACTTTATTAGTTCTAAATGGAGGTCCTACAGTTTCAACTTTAACCAAATCTGGTAAATTACAACTTACAACAGGTGAAGCTTCTGTAAGACCATAACCTTGCAAAGTTGGCAATCCTATAGCGTTTAAAAATTCTCCAATATTTTGATCCAATGCGCCACCCCCTGAGACAAAAGCTTGAAGATTTCCGCCAAACTGATTCCTAATTTTTTTTCTTACTAATTTTTCACATAAAAAATTTACTATTTTTTCTACAAAATTTAATTCTTCTTTTTTAAGAATTTTTTTACCGAGATTCAAAGTTTGATTTATTATTTTCCTTTTCAATCCTGATTGTTTTTCAAAATTCATATTTATTTTAGTAAAAAGATTTTGATAAAATCTTGGAACAGCAGTCATTATAGTTGGTTTGGCTACTCCCATATTAGAAATTAATTTTTCTAAACTTTCCGCATAAAAAATTTTTGCACCAACTATAATTTGTATAAATTGAACTGTGTGCTCATAAGAATGTGATAAAGGTAGCCAAGTTAAAAATATAGGATCTTTTTCTTTTGTCAAAGTTTTAAGTAATTCTACTGCTCCCTCACAGTTTGATAAAATACCACCATGACTTAAAACTACTCCTTTGGGATTTCCTGATGTTCCAGATGTGTAAATTATACATGCGGGCATTTTTCTTCTTAAATCTTTATTTATGATTTTTTCATTTATATCTTCGTCTAATATTTCTTGAACTAATAAACTCTCAGTATCAATTTTTTCAAATGATATAATTTTTTTTACATCATCATTAATAAATTTTTTTATTTTATTAAATTGATCCTGATTTGAAACAAATATTAATGTGGGTTTACAATCATTTAAAATATATTCATAATCATTTTCAGAGTAAGTTGTAAAAATTGGAACTGAAATCCCTCCAGCATTCATAATAGCAATATCAGTCATTAACCAATAAGGTCTATTCTCAGACAAAATTAAACATCTATCACCCTTATTAATTAAAGATTTAATTTTTGTAGTTAGCTTAAAAATTCTTTGAGTTGTATCTCCCCAATTATAAGTTGGCTTATCTGGTTTTAACCATTTCAAAAACGGTCTTTTATCTTCAACCTCTTCTTTTTTTTTGAAATAAAGTTCAACTAAACTATTTAATTTACTAATATTCATAACTTGGTGGGCGAAGAGAGACTCGAACTCTCAAGGTATTGCTACCACCGGATTTTGAGTCCGGCGCGTCTACCAGTTCCACCATTCGCCCTTTTTACTGATAATCTAATTTATTTTTCTTACTATGAGAACAAAAAATATTGATGTTACAAACATAATTAACGCATAAGCTGCTGTAGGAACAATAAATATAATTTCGTCAAATAATTGAGTAGCTACAAAAACTGCTAAAGTTCCGTTTTGTAGGCCACATTCAAGAGAAATAGATTTTCTTTGAGATACCCCTGATGCAAAAAACTTAGCCACATAATAGCCTACGAAAATCATAGTCATATTTAAAATAAGAGCTATTAATCCAGCTCTAGTAATAAAGCTTACGATCTTATCCCACTCTTCAATCCAAATAGAGATAAATACTACCAAAAATAATGTTATAGATATTCTTTGAATCATTAGAGTTTTAGAAATTATAAAATCAGTCATTAAACTTCTAAGAGTCATTCCAAATATTACTGGAACAGTAACTACGAAAAACATCTTTAAAGCTATACCGAGCATTGAAATTTCTTTATTAATATTAATTCCAATAAGCTCTGCAGAATTAAAAACTATTAGAGGAACTGTTATAATACTCATCAAACTCACAATTGCGGTAAGGGTAACTGAGAGAGCTACATCGCCATTTGCAAATTTTGTTAGTATATTAGATGTTACGCCTCCTGGAGAAGCTGCAATTACCATTACACCCAAAGCTATTTCTAAAGGTAAAGATATAATCTTTATTAGAATGAAAGCAATAATTGGTAATACTATAACCTGACACAACAAACCTATAAAAAAGTCTTTCGGTTTTTTTAATATGTGAATGAAATCCTTAATAGTTAACCCGAGACCTAAACCGAACATAATTAGAGCTAGACATATTGGTGCTATTTTTGTCGCCATTTCCATCGAGTTTAGTCCTTTTCAAACCAATAATATTTAGTAAAATTATTTAATCTTAAAATTGGAATTTTTCATAAGATCAAACATTGTTGTGACAAACGCTGCTTTATATTTTTGATTTTCTACATAGTTTTCCTCAAAATACTTAACGTTTCTGCCTGAGGCTAGCAACATGTACTCTAATTTATTATTTTTAGTGATTAATTTTTGTTTTAATAAATACTTAAGCTTTCTTATGACCGTTGCTCTAGGTATGGAAGAAATTTCTGAAATTGACGAAGCGTTAATTCCACATTTCGGGGTATGTCTAATAAGACGCAAATAAAGATCATTATAATCTCTAGCGTCATGTTCTACTTTTTCTCTTAATGTTTTAGAAAAATCTGTATATTGTGAAATACCTATAGCTCCCCATACGTTCCAGGTTTCTAGGTCACCAAAAAATTGTCTAGCTCTAACTAAAAAAGGAATTTGCATTCTAAACCAATGTTGCCAGCAAACCGTAAAGTAATCTGTAATAAATTTTTCGATTTCTTTCTGTGTAATAACCTCACCAAACCATGATTCTTTTGATAAAATTAATCCATTTTTTTCTAAAAAAGTCGCTAGTAAAGCTTTTGATCTAATTGGTCTTTGCGAATTATTTAGGTTTTGATTATCAAAATAAATTGTCTTTCCGTCACGATAAATAATTTTTTTTTCTTGAAGAAAATTTGTTTTTCTTCTTATTGTTTCTTTCGGTATTTTTAATTCTTGTGAAATTTCAATTAAATTAATTTTATCGATTGCAAGTTGTTCTTTCGCATAAAATTCATCCATATTTAAATATTGGAAACGATCTGAATATTTTTTAAATACTTGTGAAACTAGATAAACTTGAATCAGATAAGTGTCATAATCTTTAAAGGTATTATAGGCATTATTACACCAAGCTTGTTGTAATCTGAACCAATGGCCAGTAGTTTCGTTGGAATATTTCGATAAACATTCATAAACTTCTTCAGAATTGAAATCTCTAAAATTATCATCTAAATCTTTAATTGGTTTACTTTGAAAGGGTCTGTATATGTTCTGCGTCTTTTTAATATCGATTGGATCTGTCATTTATTTTTTCCAAGTTACACTTTGATTTATCAATATTGCCATTAAAATCCAAATTATAAACGTATCTCCTGATGAAAACCCATAATCTGCTCCGAACAACCCAGCTACAATAACGATAGCATAGATTACAACCGTGGATAATATTAGACTTGCCAGGTACCTAAGTATTGTGCATTTTAAATTCATGTTAAAAAAATTATATGATAGATGCGTGCAACTAGCTAGACATAAATTCTCTAAGCCATTTTTAGGTTTTGTGGCATTTATAGAAAGTTTTTTTTTTCCAGTACCACCAGATTTAATGATTATACCAATGGTGGTTGCAAAAAGAGAAGACTATTTTAAAATTTTTCTAATAGCTACAGTTTTCTCTGTGTTGGGAGGTTTATTTGGATATTTTCTTGGCGTTTTTTTTCTAGATTTATCTATGGTCGTGATTGAATTTTATGGTTACGAAGAGAAAGTTTTTGAAGTTCAAGACAATATGTCATCAAAGGAAGGATTTTTTCTTTGGTTGGGTATTATGTTTTTAGCAGGCTTCACTCCTTTACCTTTTAAAGTCTTTACTATCACAAGTGGAATTATTAATTTCAATATTTTCATTTTTTTCTTTATTTGTCTTTTCACACGTGGTCTAAGATTTTTCCTTGTTGCATATTTAACTTCGTTATTTGGAAATAAATTTGGTAAATTTATTGAAAAAAAGGGTGCGCTATGGTTTACAATTAGCGGAATAATAATTGTAATAATAGCGACTATTTTATATCAAGTATTTAAATAATGGTTTTTATTAAAAATAAATTTATCCTAAATATTGTTTTGATATTTAGTATAGCTACTTTAATAGTTGCTTATTATATTGAGTTCATTTTAGGTCATCAACCCTGCAATTTGTGTATAATTGAGAGAATTCCCTATTTTCTTGCAGTAATATTAATTCCTTTAATTTTATTTTTTAACAAATATAAAAAATTTATTTCTATTGTTGTAGGTGTGTTTTTTGCTTTAGGCGCAATTGTATCTTTTTATCATTTTGGAATAGAGCAGGGATTTTTTAGCGAGTCTTTAATTTGCGAATTAAATAATAAAGATACTGCATCTTCAACGCAGGATCTTTTAAAACAATTAGAAAAAAAAACTATAAGCTGTAAAGATGTAACCTATAAGGTATTAGGGCTTTCACTTGCTACATTAAATACAATTATATCTATAATTTTAAGTGTTATAATGTTCAAAATTGGAATTATTTATGAAAAAAACAAATAAAAAATTGTTAGAGGAGATCATAAGGGTTGATCATGCGGGTGAAAGAGGAGCTATAAAGATTTATGAAGGACAGCTTTTAGCACTTAAAACATTTAAACAAAATGAATACCTAAAAAAGCAAATTGAGGAAATGAAAGAGCATGAGAATGAACATTATGATTTTTTTAATGAAGAAATTAAAAAAAGAAATATAGAACCTACAAAACTTTTACCTCTTTGGGATTTAATGGGTGTAACACTTGGTTTCGGAACTGCAATGTTAGGTGAAAAAGCAGCAATGCTTTGTACGGCATCTGTAGAAGAAGTTATAGATGGTCATTATAAAGACCAAACCTATAAGCTTGAAGAAGATGAAAAAGAACTTAGAGATAAAATAATAAAATTTAGAGAAGATGAGTTACATCACAAAGATATTGCTTACGATAACGGTGCAACGAAAAAAGGATTATATGGCTTACTTGATAAAGTAATCAAAACTTCATCTCGTATTGCTATTACTATTTCTGAAAAAATATAATTAAGGCTCTAGTTCTATATCCCAATATAGATAGTCCATCCAACTTTCATGGAGGAAATTTGGTGGAAAATTTCTACCATTTTTATGAAGATCTTCAACTGTTGGAGCGTAAGGTTTAGTTGTTAATTTTAGATCACAATGCTCATAAAGTTTACCACCTTTTTTTACATTACAACTAGAACAAGCTGTTACAACATTATTCCAATCTGTAAGACCGCCTTTTGACTTTGGTAGCAAGTGATCAAAGGTTAAATCTTTTCGATCCCCACAGTATTGACATGCAAACTTATCTCTTAAAAAAACATTAAACCTTGTAAAATTTGGATTCTTTGAAGGTTGAATGAAACTTTTTAAAGCAATTACACTTGGCAAGTTCATTTCAAACGATGGGCTTCTGATCTTTCTTTTATAATTTGAAACAATGCTCACTCTATTTAAGAAAACTGATTTTACAGCATCTTGCCAACACCAAATTGAAAGAGGATAATAGCTTAGAGGTCTAAAATCAGCATTAAGCACTAGGGCTGGACATTTTTCTAATGGCACCTTGTCTACAGAAGAAATTATCATATCAAAGGCTAACTGAAACAGAAAATTTTATCAAGCTATAATTGTGTAACAGGAAGAAAAACCTAGGACAAATGTTTTTTTATAAATTGTAGGCCTAAACTTGATCCTTCAGTTGGTATACGATGCTCACAATTTTTAAAAATTTTAGATTCTATTTTATAATTATTTTTGGTAAAAAAATCTTTAGCTTCTAGTAATGAATTCACTGAAACTACTTGATCTATATCGCCATGCATTAAAATAATGTTAGGTTTTGAAATAATATTTTTACCTAGGTGCTCTATATCAATAATTCGACCAGAATAACCTATTATTGAATTAATTTTATCTTTTCGTTTAATTCCAGTCTGTAAACTAATCATGCACCCTTGACTGAAACCCCCAATTATAATTTGATTAGCGGATAGGTTATTTTTATCTTTAACTTCATCAATAAGTTGATTTAATTTATTCTCTGCAATCAAAGATTTAGATAACACTTGGTCAGGAGCTTGATCTATTAAATCAAACCATTGAAAACCTGAAGAGCTTGCAGTACATTGTTCAGGTCCATCAGGACAAATAAATATTGTGTCTGGTAAGTGAGCTCTCCAATAATTTGCAAGAATAGAAATATCTTTTCCATCGCCTCCGTAGCCGTGGCAAAGTATTACAGCACTTTTAGGTTTTTTCTTAGATAATGGTTCCAAAATAATTGTATTTAATGAATAGCTCATGATAGTTAATTATTAATTATGAATGAATTTATTTTTAATTTTATAGGATTTACTTTATTAGGAGCAGTTGCCATAGTTTTAGTAATGGGTATTTATACTTTATTTAAGGGTGGAAGTGCTAGTAAAAAATACTCAAATAAATTAATGCAACTAAGGGTGCTTCTTCAATTTATTGCTATAATAGTTTTAGTTTTGTTAGCTTATTTTTTTAAAAACTAAATATATTTTTTTAAAAGGTTAGAAAATATCTCACTATTAAAATCTACTTCGCCCACAACTCTTCCAAATTCTTTTCCATTTTTATCTATTAATATACTTGTGGGCAAACCTCTCATTTTAAAAGTTTTAACTAGATTAAAGTCTGGATCAAAATAGATATCTAAACTTGAGATGCCCAAGTTTTTAAAAAAATCTCTAGCCCTAAGTTTGTTAGGTTTTTCCATATTAATTGCATAAACTTTAACATCTGGATACTTTTCAGATAATTTTGCTAATGAGGGCATTTCTCTTTTGCAAGGTAAACACCATGAAGCCCAAAAATTAATTATCATGATGTTGCCTTTTTTATTCGTTAAATCAACTTCTTGAAGATTGATATCTTTAAACTTAAGTTCCTTAATAATTAGTGGTTTTTCGTGGATGATTATATTTTTTGAAAAATCTTCACTAGCTGAAAGGTTTTTGATGATTAAAAATACAAGTATTATGTGAATATAGATTTTAAAAGATTTACTAATTTTCATATTAATTTAAATTAGAATTAACACAGTAAAATGAAAAATAAAAATAAAACAATTTGGTCTAATAGATTTAAAAACAAGATATCTCCTACTTTTCAAAAGATAGGGTCTTCTATTCATATAGATAAGAGACTTTATAAACAAGATATAGCTGCATCAATTGTGCATGTGCAAATGCTTATGAAGCAAAAAATCATCAAAAATGAGGATGGTAACAAAATTATAAATGGACTTAAAAAAATAAAAGTTAAGATTGAAAAAGGTAATTTTGAGTTTAAAGAAAAATTTGAAGATATTCACTTAAATATTGAAAAAGCATTATTTGAAATTATTGGCCCTTCGGCTGGATTTCTACACACTGCAAGATCGAGAAACGATCAGGTAGTAACTGATTTTAAATTATGGATCAAAGAATCATCGAAAGAAACTTTGAAAGATATTTCTTTAGTAATGAAAAATTTAATTAAAAAAGCTGAAAAAAATACTGATACTATCATGCCTGGTTTGACGCATTTAAAAAATGCACAGCCTATTTCTTTTGCTCACTATCTTTTGTCTTACTATGAAATGTTGAATAGAGACAAAAAAAGATTTGAAAATAATCTTAAACTTATAGATGAGTGTCCACTTGGATCAGTGGCTCTTTCTGGTACATCATATAAAATAGATAGAAATTATACTGCAAAAAAACTTGGTTTTAAAAAACCAACAGATAATTCCATTGATGCAGTATCAGATAGAGATTTTGCAATTGATTTTTTATATGCCTCTGCTGTTTGTGCAATGCATCTTTCTAGATTAGCGGAAGATTTTATTATTTATAATTCTGATGCTTTCAATTTAATTTCATTTAAAGATAGTATGCTTACAGGGTCTTCTATTATGCCTCAAAAAAAGAATCCTGACCCTGCAGAATTAATAAGAGGTAAAGTTGGAATAAATTATGGAAAGTTAAATGCAATGTTAACAATAATGAAAGGTCTTCCGATGTCTTATTTTAAAGATTTGCAGGATGATAAAGAATTAGTTTTTAGTGGATACGATACTTTAAAAGATACTTTAATTATGAGTGCTGAATTAATTAATTCTGTAAATGCAAATAAAACAAATATGCTCTTTATGGCGAATCAAGGCTACACAACAGCAACTGATTTTGCGGACTATCTTGTTAAACAAAAGAATTTATCTTTTAGAGAGTCTTATGCTATTTCTGCAAAACTTGTTAATTACGCAGAAAAAAGTAAAAAATTATTATCTGAACTAAATTTGGAAGAAATCAAAAAATTTTATAAAGATTTAGATAAAAATGTTTTAAAAGTGTTTGATATAAAAAATTCTGTGAATATGAAAAAATCTCATGGAGGAACATCTGTTAATAATGTTAAATCAATGATAAAAAAATATAAAAAGGAAATTTAATGAAAATTTTAACTATTTTTTTCTTGATGATTTTTATTTTATCCAGTTGTGGAAAAAAATCTGAACCTAAATACCAAGGTCAGATAGATCAGATCAATATAATTTCATAATCTTATGCAAAATTTAAGGTATGTAGGTAAAAATTTATTTGTTGAGAAACTATCAATTAAAAATATTTTAAGAAAAAATAAAACACCTTTTTATATTTATTCAGAAAATCAAATTGCTTTTAATTTTTTAAAGTTTGCTAACACATTTAAAAAAACTAATCCTTTAATTTGTTTTGCTGCGAAATCTAATAGTAATTTAAATATACTTAGAGTCCTTGGTAAATTAGGTGCTGGAGCTGATGTAGTTTCAGGAGGTGAATTACTAAAAGCTTTAAAAGCAGGCATTAGACCTAATAAAATTGTTTTTTCTGGGGTAGGTAAAACTGAGGAAGAACTAAAAATTGCAATTAATAAAAAAATTTTATTAATCAATTGTGAGTCTGAGAGTGAGGCAAAATTGATAAATAATTTAGCAAAAAAATTAAGAAAAAAGGTTTCAATAGGATTTAGACTAAATCCAAACGTTGATGCAAAAACACATAAAAATATATCAACTGGTAAAGCAGAAAATAAATTCGGCTTATCAATTAAAAATTTTAAGGCTTTTCTGCAAACAGTAAAATCTTTTAAAAATGTGAAATTAGATGCTCTAAGTGTGCATATTGGTAGTCAAATTTTAAACGATACACCTTTTAGAAAAACTCTAAATGTTATGAGTAAGTTAATAAATGAATTAAAACTAAATTTAAAATATGTCGATTTGGGTGGTGGCTTCGGTATTAATTATACTGATAAAGAAAAACCAATTAATTTAAGTAAATATTCTAAACTGGTACATAATTTTTCTAAAAAATTAAATTGTAGAATAATCTTTGAGCCAGGAAGATCTATTATTGGTAATACTGGCCTCCTAGTTAGTAGAATACAATTTGTTAAAAAAGGCACTAATAAAAATTTTATTATACTAGATGCTGGTATGAATGATTTTATGCGTCCTGCTTTGTATGAAGCTTTTCATCAAATTATTCCTATTTCTAAAAAATCATCAAGAATGAGAGGTAAAATAGAATTTGTGGGACCAATATGTGAAAGCACTTGTAAATTTGGAGTTTATAAAAACTATCCTAAAGTAGATGAAAATGAGTTTGTCGCTATAACAAATGTTGGTGCTTACGGGTCATCACTATCCTCTAACTATAATACAAGACCATTAATAGCTGAAATTTTAATCAATAAAAATAAACTTAGATATATTAGAAAGAAGCAAAATTTACTTAAATTGATTAATTCTTAATGCAATTTATAAGATCATTAATTTTTAATATTTTTTTATATGTTGGCCTCATAACAATTTTTATCTTAGCTATACCAACATTAATTCTACCAAGTAAATTTACAATATTTTTTGGAAGAGTATCAGCAAAATATATAGTGCTTATTTTAAGACTTATTTTAAATACAAAAGTAATATTTCATGGGATTGAAAATTTAAAAAAAATAGATAATTTTTTTGTTGCCTCTGCCCATCAATCTATGTTTGAAACTTTTGCACTACAGATACCTTTGAATGCTCCAATATTTATTCTCAAAAAAGAACTTCTAAGTATCCCTTTGTTCGGTTGGTATTTGAGAAAAATTGGCTCCATAGCAATTATCAGAGAAACAACTACAAAAAAGAATTTAAATTTTTTTGATAAAGTAAAAGATAGAATTGAAAAAAGTAAAAGACCCCTTCTTATCTTTCCCCAAGGGACAAGAGTAAAACTCGATGAACATCCACCATTTAAAAAAGGAGCTGGCAGAGTTTATAAAGCTCTAAATTTACCTTGCGTCCCTGTAGCTTTAAACACTGGAAAAGTTTGGCCTAAAAATAGTTTTATGAAATATGCGGGTGATATACATATTTCATTTTTAGAACCAATCATGCCTGGTAAAGAAAATGACGAATTTATCAAAGAGATAGAAAATAAAATCTATGCTGAAATAAAGAAATATTACTAAAATAACTTTACAAAACATAAGAGGAGAATAAATTCAACTCATGAAAGAATATAACATAGCATCAATACCAGGAGACGGAATAGGAAAAGAGGTATTGCCAGAAGGTTTAAAAGTTTTAAAAGACGCTGCTTTAAAACATCAATTTAAAATAAATTTTACCGAATATGATTTTGCTTCCTGTGATTATTATGAAAAACACGGAAAAATGCTTCCTGATAATTGGAAAGAAAAATTAGAAAAACATGATGCAATATTTTTTGGGGCAGTTGGCATGCCAGATCAAGTTCCTGACCATATATCTTTATGGGGATCGTTGCTTAAATTTAGACGGGAGTTCGATCAATATGTTAATCTTAGACCAGTAAAACTTTTCCCAGGTATTGACCCTCCTCTAGCAAATAAAAAACCTGGAGACATTGACATGCTTATAGTTCGAGAAAATACAGAAGGAGAATATTCATCTGTAGGTGGGCGAATGTTTAAAAATACCGATCGTGAGATAGCTGTCCAAGAAACTATAATGTCGGCACATGGGATAGATAGAGTTCAAAAATTTGCTTTTGAATTAGCAAAAAAAAGAAAAAGAAAAAAATTAACTAATGCTACAAAATCAAATGGAATTTCAATTACCATGCCTTTTTGGGATGAAAGGTTTAAAGAAATGAAAAAAAAATATCCAGAAATTGAGACAGACCAATTTCATATAGATATTTTAGTTGCTAGATTCGTTCTTAATCCAGAATGGTTTGATGTAGTTGTTGCCTCAAATTTATTTGGGGATATTCTCTCAGATTTAGGACCTGCTTGTACTGGTACCATTGGAATTGCTCCATCTGGAAATATTAATCCTGAAAATAAATTTCCATCTCTCTTTGAGCCTGTTCATGGCTCTGCTCCTGATATTGCCGGAAAAGGAATTGCTAACCCTGTAGGTCAAATCTGGTCTGGTGCAATGATGTTAGATTATTTAGGAGAGAAAGAAGCCTCTAATTCAATAGTTGAAGCAATTGAAAAATCTTTAAGTGAGAAAAATAATAGAACTAAAGATCTAGGTGGAGATGCTAATACTATAAAATGTTCTAAATCGATTTTATCTAATCTTTAATTATTTTTTAATTTCTACCAAAACCAGGCTTATCTGTATCTTGACCTGCTTCAATAATTTCTTTTCTTACTTTTTTAGTTGATGAAAAAATTTCTAGAAGTTTTTTACTATCCTTATTTTTAATAGCATTTTTAATTTCTTCAAGATTTTTAGAGTAATTGTCTAAAACTTTTAATATATTATCACTGTTATCAATAAAGATATCTTTCCACATTAAAGGATCCGATGCCGCTATTCTTGTAAAATCTCTTAATCCACCTGCGCTGTATTGAATAACATCATCTTTGAATTTGTCTTCATTATTAATCGCAGTTTTGACAATACTGTAAGCTACTACATGTGGTAAGTGACTAGTCAATGATAGAATATAATCATGGTCTTCAAATGACATAGATTTTACTTTACTGCCAAGATTAGACCAAAACTTTTCTAATTCTTTAATTTTATCTTTACTTACTTTTTTGTCTGCCGATAAAATACACCACCTATTGTTAAATAAGTTTGAAAAACCTGCTTCTGGACCGCTGTACTCTGTTCCCGCTATGGGATGTGAAGCAATCCAATTAATATTTTTAAGATTTAAATTACTAATAATTTTATTCACTTCTTTTTTTGTAGAACCTGTATCAGTTAAAATTGAATTTTCTTTTAAGTTGGATTGAATAGAAAGTAGTATTTCTTTGTAGCTGCTCAAAGGAGAGGCAATTATTACTAAATCAGAATCCTTCACTACATCAGAAATATTACTACAAGTTTCTATTGAAAAGTTTTTTTTCAAATAATCAGTTACACGAGATGATTTATCGTAAGCGCTTATATTAGATGCTAATTTTTTCTCTTCTACAGCTCTCAAGATAGAAGATCCAATTAAACCGCAACCAATTATACTAATTTTATGAAACATTTAATATCTTTTTCATTTTTAAAATTAATTTTCTATTTTCATTATTTTTTCCAATTGTAATTCTCAATGAATTCTTAATACCATAAACATCCATTTTACGAACTAAAATTCCTCCTTTAGCTAAAAGTTTAAAAACTTTCGACGATTTAATTTTTACTTTATCAAAATTAACTAATAAAAAATTGCTAAAGCTACCATTAGTTTCAATTTTCATCTTTTTAAATTCATTAAACATTTTTTTATTCCAATTATTAACGTGCTTTATCTCTTTTTTTAACCAAGTGTTATCTTTTACTGCCGCAGATGCAGCAAACAAAGCGGCTCTGTTCACATTAAAAGGTGGTTTAATCTTATTCAACACATCAATAATTTTTTTTGATCCATATCCCCACCCCACACGTAGACCAGCTAATCCATAGATTTTTGAAAATGTTCTTGTCACCACAACATTTTTATAATTCGAAAATAGTTTTAAAGCTGGAAGATAATCTTTTTGCTTTACATATTCAAAATATGCATCATCTACAACTAATAAAATATTGCTTTTCAATTTTTTACGCAAGAATAATAAATCTTTTTTACTTATATAAGTTCCAGTTGGATTGTTTGGATTAGCTAAAAAAACAATTTTTGTTTTTTTACTAACTCGTTTTATAATATCTGATACAGAAATAGTAAAATTATTTTCTTTAGAGTAGATAACTTTTGCTCCATTCATCTTACTGTAAATTCTGTAAATGATAAAACTATACTTAGGAACAATAACTTCATCACCTTTTTTTAAGTATGATTTACAAATTAACTCGAAAATCTGGTCAGACCCTGAGCCTAAGATAATTCTATTTTTATCTATTTTAAATTTATTAGATAAAGTTTCTCTTAAAAAAGTTCCGTCAGAGTCTGGGTACCTAGCGAAGCTTTTTGATACTTTAATATATTCCTTTTTTGCTTTTGGGCTGGGTCCAAGCGCGGACTCATTAGCAGATAATTTTATTTTGGCTATTTTTTTTTTAAATAGGCTCATTCCAGGCACGTACTTTACTGTTTGTATATTATTCGGTTTTGGTAGCTTCATTTTATTGTAATATCTAAATTATACCTGTTTTTCTATAAGTCTTTATCTTATATAAAATTGACAAGTTTGTGATGATTTAGTAAACATTAATCGCGCTGATTTAACCATATTGCTAGCGCATAATAAATATAGCTAAAAAGGGAGAACGCCCAGTTTAGCTGGGCTTTTTTTTTGGATGAATAAAAAAATTGAAGATATAAAAAAAATTAGTATTTCAAAACCGCTTAAACTTGATTGTGGAAAAACCGTTAATAATTTTCCTCTTGCTTACGAGACATACGGGAAACTAAATGAAAATAAGGATAACGCAATTTTAGTCTTTCATGCTTTAACTGGTGATCAATTTGTAGCTGAAACTAACCCTGTTACAAATAAAGAGGGTTGGTGGGTTACAGCTGTTGGTCCTAGTAAACCAATTGACACAAATAAATACTTTGTAATTTGTGCAAATGTTATTGGGGGGTGCATGGGTTCGTGGGGTCCAAGTGGTACAAACAAAGAAACCAATCAACCTTATGGATTAGATTTTCCTGTAATAACTATTAAAGACATGGTTAAAGCCCAAGAGTCTCTCTTAGATCATCTTGGAATCAAGAAACTTTTATGTGCTACTGGTGGATCAATGGGTGGAATGCAACTATTACAATTTTGTACAACTTTTCCCGATAAAACATTTTCAGCAATACCTATTGCCTGCAGCGCGAGTCATAGTGCTCAAAATATTGCTTTAAATGAATTAGCTCGTCAAGCAATTATGGCTGATCCAGTATGGAATAAAGGGAAGTATTTTTTAGAAAATACTCAACCAAAAAATGGTTTAGCTGTAGCACGAATGGTTGGTCATATTAGCTATTTATCTGAGCAAGGTATGCAGGAAAAATTTGGAAGAAAACTACAAGAAAAAGCAGATTATGAATTTAGTTTTAATGCAGATTTTCAAGTAGAAAGTTATTTAAGGCATCAAGGTAATACCTTTGTTGAAAGATTTGACGCTAACTCAATTTTATATATCACGAGAGCGATGGACTATTTTGATTTATCTAAACAATTTAAAGGTGGTCTTACAGAAGCTTTTAAAAATCAAAAAACAAAGTATTTAGTTATCTCTTTTTCATCTGATTGGCTATATACGACAAAAGAAAATAAGGACATTGTTATTGCTCTTAATGCATCGGGAGCAAATGTTTCTTATTCAGAAATTGTAACAGATAAAGGTCATGACTCTTTTTTAGTTAACGAACCTGAGTTTTTAAAAACTTTAAAAGGTTTTATAGACTCTATGTATGAAAAATTTAAAAATGAAAAAAGAATTTAAAGTAATAGCGGATTTACTACCTAATAATACAAGAGTATTAGATGTAGGATGTGGTGATGGTTCCTTGATGAACCTGCTTGTAAAAGAAAAAAATATTGAAGTTCGTGGATTAGAACTTGAAAAACAAAATGTGCAAAAGTGTATTTATAAAGGTTTACCTGTCATTCAAGGCAATGCCGAAACGGAACTTTATCAATTTCCTGATCAATCGTTTGATTACGTAGTTCTTAGTCAAACTCTTCAAGCATTTTATAATCCTGACAAAGTATTAAAAGAATTGTTACGAATTGGAAAATCAGTCATAGTTTCTATACCAAATTTTGGTTATTGGAAAGTTAGAACAAGTTTGTTATTTTTTGGAAAAATGCCAGTAACTAAAACTTTGCCTAATGATTGGTATAATACTCCAAACCTTCATATGTGTTCAATAAAAGATCTCTTTAATTATTGTGATAATAAAAATATTAAAGTACAAAAAGCTATTGGAATAAATGAAGATAAGATTTCTTTGATTAAAAAAAGTAATTTAGAGATAAAAAATTTTTTTTCTAAGCTAGGAATCTTTTTGATAAGTTAAAATGTTTATTGATATAATACCCTGTTTAAATGATAATTATAGTTATTTAATTCACGATGAACATTCAAACGTTGTAGCAATAGTCGATCCATCTGAATTCGGACCTTGCGACAAAGTTATTAATAAAAAATTTAAAAAGTTAGATTTTATATTGAATACTCATCATCATTTCGATCATATTGGTGGCAATGAAGCGCTTAAAAAAAAATATGATTCAAAAATACTGGCGTTTAAAAATGATAAAAATCGAATTCCGGGTATTGATAAAGGCCTAGAAGAGAATCAAGAATTTAAAATAGGTAACTTGAATTTTACAACAATTTTTATTCCAGGGCATACAAAAGGGCATATTGCATTTTATTTAAAAAAGAAAAAGTATTGTTTGCTGGCGACACTCTTTTTTCTTTAGGATGCGGGAGAGTGTTTGAAGGAACCTATGAAGAGATGTTTCAATCATTAAAAAAACTTATTAGTCTACCAGATGAAACTAAAGTCTATTGTGGTCATGAATATACAAGAAAGAATTTAGAATTTTGTTTGAAGTATGAACCAAACAACGAAATGTTAAAAAAAAAGAAAGATTGGATTGATTTAAAGATAAAGTCAGGTTTACCTACAATTCCTTTTTCTATTAAAGATGAATTGCAAACTAATATCTTTTTGAGATGTGGTGAACAGGAGGTCAAAAATGCATTAAATTTAGATAATTCATCTGAGCAGGAAATATTTGCTAAATTACGTGATTTAAAAGATAACTTTTAGTATCAATAATCTTGACTTGATATCTCTTCAAGTTATATTGCCCTACATTTTAAAAAAGGAAACTTATGTCATTTGCAATAATTGAAACAGGTGGAAAACAATATAAAGTCTCCACAAGTAAAATATTAGAAATAGAAAAACTAGATGCTGAAATAGGCAAAACTATTAAGTTTAAAAACGTTTTACTTTTAAATGATGATAAGAATACGGAAGTTGGTAGTCCAAATATAGAGGGAGCAACCGTAGAGGCAAAACTTTTAGAAAGCGTAAAAGATAGAACAGTATTAATTTTTCATAAAAGAAGAAGAAAGCATTCAAGAAAAAAGAATGGGCATAGACAACAACATTCAAAAATACAAATTACTAAAATACTGTCCAAAGATGGAAAAGTAATAGATGAGGCAAAAATATCCGAAACTAAAAAAAAAAGTGAAAAAAAGATAAATAATAAGAAGATTGAAAAAAAGTAGGAATTTAAATGGCAACAAAAAAAGCGGGTGGATCATCAAAAAACGGTCGAGATAGTAAAGGTAGACGTTTAGGAGTAAAAAAATATGGAGACCAAATAGTGGTACCTGGAAATATAATTGTTAGACAAAGAGGAACTAAAATTCATCCTGGAGAAAATGTTGGAATGGGTAAAGACCATACAATTTTTTCTGTAGCGAAGGGTAAAGTCAAATTTAAAAAATCAAAATTGAACAGAACTTTTGTTTCTGTAATCCCAAATTAGCCCTATAAATAACTTTAGTTGTTTATAATGTACCAAAGATGAAATTTTTAGATCAAGCAAAAATTTATATTAAAGCTGGAAATGGTGGTTCTGGTTCCGCTCACTTTCGAAGAGAAAAATTTATTGAATACGGTGGTCCTGATGGAGGAGATGGAGGAGATGGTGGTTCAATAATTATTCAAGCGGATCGTAACTTAAACACTTTGATTGATTTTAGATACGCACAACATTTTAGAGCTGAACATGGGCAAGCAGGCAGTAAGAGAAATAAAACAGGAGCTAATGGAGAAGATTTAGTGCTTAAAGTTCCTGTGGGAACGCAAATATATGAAGAAGATAATAATACTCTCATTTATGATTTTACTAAAAATAAAGAAAAGTTTTTAGTTGCTAATGGTGGTAAACGTGGTCTTGGAAATGTTAGGTTTAAAAGTTCTACTAATCGAGCTCCAAAAAAGAAAACATCTGGAAAACCTGGAGAAGAATTTTGGATTTGGTTTCAACTTAAGGTAATAGCGGACATAGGTATAATAGGGAAACCCAATGCTGGAAAATCAAGTTTATTGGCAGCTTTAACTAAAGCAAAACCAAAAATAGCTAATTATCCTTTTACAACAATCAATCCTAATTTAGGAGTTACATATTATGATGGAAAAGAAATAACTTTAGCAGACATACCTGGTTTAGTTGAAGGAGCTCATAGAGGTGTCGGATTGGGAGACAAATTTTTGCGTCACATTGAAAGATGTAAAGCTTTGCTCCATTTAATCGATCTATCTGAAGACAGTTTAGTAGATAATTATAAAAAAATTAAGCTTGAACTCTCAACGTATGATAAAAATCTAGTAAAGAAGAAGGAAATAATTTTTTTTAATAAATCAGATTTATTTAATAAAGAAGATATTGATAAAAAGTTAAAAGAATTTAAAGATAAAACAAAAAAAAAGTATGAAATTATCTCTGTATTTTCAAAAAAAGATATTCAAAAAATAAAAAAGATATTAATAAAAAATGTTAATTGAAAATTCAAAAAAAATTGTTATCAAATTGGGTTCTAGTACTGTTATCGACAATAAGGGCAAATTTAAAAAAAAATGGATTAGTACCTTAATAAAAGATATTAAGAAATATAAAGGTCAAAGAGATCTTGTGATTGTTTCATCTGGAGCAATAGCATTAGGACAAAAGTATCTTAAAATCAAAAAAAAAAAAATTAAACTTGAAATGAGTCAAGCTATTGCTGCAGTAGGTCAAATTCATTTAGCAGGAGAATTTCAAAAATTATTTGATAAGAATAATATTAAAACAGGCCAAATATTAATTAGTCCTGATGATACCGAACAACGAAGAAGGGCACTTAATGTTAGAAGAACATTTGATAATTTATTTAAATTAAAAGCAATTCCAATCGTAAATGAGAATGATACAACAGCTACTGTAGAAATAAAATATGGAGATAATGATAGACTAGCAGCAAGAGTTGCTCAAATAATTGGTGCTGACACTTTAATAATTCTTTCAGATGTAGATGGGCTTTATGATAGATCCAAAAAAAAGAAAATTATTAAGATTGTAACTAAAATTGACTCAAATATAAATGCTTTAATTGATGGTAAAAAAAATTTATATGGTTCTGGTGGAATTGCTACAAAACTAGATGCAGCTAAAATTTGTATAAATGCAGGTTGCCATATGTTTATAGGAAATGGCAAAAAAGATAATCCCTTAAAAAATATGATCAAAGATAAATTATATACTCATTTTGTTCCTAGGATTTCAAGTCTAGCAGCTAGAAAAAAATGGATTATAAGCTCTCTAAACTCAAATGGAAAAATTTATGTTGATCAAGGAGCTGCAAAAGCATTAGAAGATGGTAAAAGTTTACTAGCTGCAGGCATAACTAAAGTTGAAGGAGTTTTTGAAAAAGGGGAAAATATACTTATCGTAGATGAAAATAATAAAAATCTTGCAAGAGGACTGTCATCTTTTGCTTCTTCTGAAATTAATAAAATTAAAGGAAAACAAAGCAAAGAAATAGAAAATATTTTAGGTTATTTAAGTAAGTCTGAGATAATACATAAAGATGATATGGTAAAATTATAAAATGAAATACTTAAAAAAAATAGGTGAAAATGCAAGAAAAGCATTTGAGGAATTAAAAACTGTAAATGATAAGAAAATTAAAATTATCTTAAATGATTATAGTAAAGCTATTTTAATGAACAAAAAAAAGATTATTAAAGAAAATTTAAAGGATATTAAAAATGCAAAAAGGAAAAATCTTGTAGACAGGTTAGTTTTAAATGAAAAAAGAATTGATGGTATCAGAAATTCAATCAATGAAATTTCTAAATTTAGTACTCCAATTGGAAAAGTTTTAGAAAAATGGCAAAGACCAAATAACCTTAAAATTAAAAAGGTTACTACTCCTATAGGGGTAATAGGAGTTATATATGAAAGTAGACCAAATGTTACTGCAGATGTAGCTGCTTTATGTTTAAAATCTGGAAATTGTTCTATTTTAAGAGGTGGTTCAGAAGCATTTAATTCTAATAGGTTGTTAGCAAACCTTTTTCGAGACACACTAGCTAAAAATAATTTAAATAAAAACTGTCTCCAATTTATAGAAAAAAAAGATAGAAAAGTAGTAGACACACTTTTATCCAAAATGAACAAATATATTGATGTAATTGTTCCAAGAGGAGGTAAAGGTCTAGTTTCAAAAGTTCAAAAGCTTTCCAATGTGCATGTTATCGGACACTTAGAGGGCATATGTCATATTTATGTAGATAAAGGAGCAAATTTTAATATGGCAAAAAAAGTTATTGTTAATTCAAAAATGCGTAGAACAAGTATCTGTGGAGCAGTAGAAACGCTATTAATTAATGAGAAAATTTCTAATGATAATAAGAAAGATATTATCAATTCATTGATTAATTCTAATTGTGAAGTGAGAGTTGATAAAAAGATCAATAAACTTTTTGGGAATAAATTAAAAACTGCAAGAGAAATTGATTGGAGAACAGAATATTTGGATGCAAAAATTTCAATAAAAACAGTCAAAAATGTAAATGAAGCAGTTAATCATATTTTGAAATATGGAACTATGCATACTGACAGTATAGTTAGTAATAACACAAAAAATGTAAAAATTTTTCTTGAAGGTGTTAATAGTTCAATAGCTATGCATAATGCATCGACTCAATTTGCTGATGGAGGCGAATTTGGTTTCGGAGGAGAAATTGGGATTTCTACGAATAAACTTCCACCAAGAGGTCCTGTTGGAATTAATCAATTAACCTCTTATAAATATTTAGTTCTTGGAAAAGGTACTACAAGATTATAACTAATGCTAAAGCCTAAAAAAGAGGGAATAGGAATATTTGGTGGCAGCTTTGATCCTCCACACAAAGGTCATACTGAAATTTCTAAAATTACTTTAAAAAAAATAAATCTTAAAAAAATCTATTGGATAATCACAAAAAAAAACCCTTTTAAAAATAAACCTTTTTTTACAATAGAAGAAAGACTAAAAAAATCTAAAAAAGTTTTGAAGAAAAATATAAATATAGAAGTCTTATATTTAGATGACTTGATTAAATCATCTCGGACGATTAAAGTGATAAAATACTTTAGAAAAGTCAAAAATCAAAAAAACTTATATTTAATCGTAGGTTCGGATAACTTAATAAATTTCCATAAGTGGAAAAGTTGGAAAAAAATAGTAAAATTAGTGAAATTAGTTGTTTTTTCTAGAAAAGGATATGTTAAAAAGAGTAAAGAATCTCTTGTGGTAAAATATTTAAATAGAAAGAACATTATTTTTTTGAACGAAAAATTAATAAATATTTCATCTTCAGTCATAAAGAAAAAATACTCAAAAAATTTAAAATGAAAATAACTGATATTAAAAGAAATATCGAAAAAATTTTAGATGATAATAAAGCTCAGAATATAGTTTCCATAGATTTAAAAAACAAAACTTATATAGCCGATTATATGATAGTCGCTTCTGGAACATCATCTAGACACCTTCAATCATTGTCTGAAATATTAATTGATGAATTAAAAAAAATTGGTCTAAACAATTGTAGAATTGAAGGTCGTGAAAGTAATGACTGGAAACTAGTAGATGCTATAGATGTTATTGTACATATTTTTCATCCTGAAAAACGTGATTTTTATGACATTGAAAAAATGTGGTCTGAAGAAATTCCTAAAGAAAAAGCAATAATATGAGAAAAACTATTTTTTTATCAATTTTATTTTTAAATTTAAGTTTTGTACATTCTTACTCGAATAACGAACTTTACAATAAAATTGATCTTTTTGGAGAAGTGTTAGAAAAAATTAAAAAAGATTATGTAGATGAGGTTGATCAAACTGAAATGATAGATTCTGCAATAAACGGTGTACTTCAATCTCTCGACCCTTATTCAGCGTATATGAGCCCAGAAAATTTTAATGAAATGCAAACCGATACACGAGGAGAGTTTGGAGGTTTAGGAATAGAGATAGGAATGGAGTCTGGGGTAGTAAAAGTAATATCTCCTATTGATGACACACCTGCAGCAAACGCAGGAATAAAAGCTGGTGATTACATAGTAAAAATAGGTGACGAGCAAGTCCAAGGAAAATCTTTGATGGAGGCCGTCAAACTAATGAGAGGACCTGTTGGAACTTCTATTAAATTAACTGTAAGAAGAAAAAATTTTAAAAAACCTTTAGAGTTTATAATTATTAGAAAAATAATAGAGGTTAAATCAGTTAATGCAGAGATACTAGGTAAGGATAAAGATTTAGGTTATATAAGACTTAAATCATTTAATGAAAATAGTGATAATCAATTTCTAGACATCATAAAAAAATTTGAAAAAAATTCAAAGTTAAAAGGATATATATTAGATTTAAGAAACAATCCCGGAGGGTTGCTAACGCAAGCTATTAATATTACAGATTTCTTTCTAAACGATGGCGAGATAGTTTCAACTAAAGGACGCAAAGTTTCTGAAACAAGAAAATTTTTTGCTAGAAAAGGGGATGAAATTAAAGGCAAGCCAATAATTGTATTAATTAATAATGGCTCTGCCTCAGCTTCTGAAATATTTGCTGGTGCTCTCAAAGATCACAAGAGGGCAATTATTTTAGGTGAGAACTCTTATGGCAAAGGCTCTGTGCAATCAATTATACCTTTACGTAACGGAGGGGGCATAAGATTAACAATATCAAAATATTATTTACCATCAGGTAATTCAATATCTGAGGTTGGAGTAACTCCCGATATAGTTGTGGAAGAAACTGGTCAAGATTTCAAGATAAATACTAAGAATGATAACCAGTTAAATTACGCTTTAGAATTATTTAATTCATAATTTAATGTTAAAAAAACAACTTCCTCTAAGAATTGGTGTAGGAGTAATAGTGCTTAATAATAAAAATCTTGTTTTCGTTGGAAAACGAAAAGACAATCCTAGCGCTAGCTGGCAAATGCCGCAAGGTGGCGTAGAAGACGGTGAAGATTTTCTAACCGCAATGAAAAGAGAGCTCGATGAGGAAACTAGTATAAAAAATATTGAAGTTATTAAAGAGATTAGCCAAATATTCGAATATGAACTTCCAAAAAATCTTTTAGGAATAATTTGGAAAGGTAAATTCAGGGGCCAAAAACAAAAATGGTTTATAGTAAGACATATTGGTAATGAAAATGAGATCAATCTAAAAACAAAACATCCTGAATTTATTGAATGGAAATGGATTAAACCTGAAATGCTACCAAATACGATAGTTGATTTTAAAAAAGAATTATATTTGAGTTTACTTAAAGAAATTAAAATAGTTATTGGCTAATTTCTTTCAAAGTATCTATTTTATAGGCTAATAAGTATTTTTCTTTATCAGATGCATTGTTTTCTGTTAATTTTTTTTCAGCTTGATCTAATAAATCTTTAATCGCACTTTGGTTTAGGTCAGCTAAGTTATAAACTTTTGAAGTTAATATTAAAAGATTGTTATTTGAAAATTCAACCGTTCCTTCTTCTAAAAAATATTTTTCTTCTTCTTGATTTTGTATAGATATTACACCTGGTCTTAGAAAAGTTATTAATGGTATATGATCTCGCAAAATACCCATCTGACCTTCATAAGAAGGGATCGTTACCTCGTCAGCTTCTGATTTAAGAATTAATTTTTCTGGAGTTATAATTTCAACTTTGAATTTATCAGACATTATTTTCCGTCTTTAGATAATTTTTCTGCTTTCTCTATCACTTCTTCTATTCCACCAACCATATAAAAAGCGGCTTCAGGTAAATGATCGTATTCGCCCTTACATATTGCATCAAATCCTTTAATTGTATCATCTAAGTCAACTAATTTGCCTGGTGACCCAGTAAATACTTCTGCAACGAAGAATGGTTGAGATAAGAACCTTTGTATTTTTCTAGCTCTTGCTACAGTAAGTTTGTCCTCTTCAGAAAGTTCATCCATTCCTAAAATTGCTATAATGTCTTGTAATGATTTGTAGGCTTGTAAAATTCTTTGTACATCTCTGGCAACTCTATAGTGTTCTTCTCCAACAATTCTTGGATCTAGAATTCTAGATGTCGAGTCTAAAGGATCAACAGCTGGATATATTCCAATTTCTGCAATTTGTCTTGATAGCACCGTAGTTGCATCTAGGTGAGAAAATGAAGTTGCTGGCGCTGGATCTGTTAAATCATCTGCAGGAACATAGATTGCTTGGACTGATGTAATTGAACCTTTATCCGTTGAAGTAATTCTTTCTTGTAAATTACCCATGTCAGTAGCTAAAGTTGGTTGATAACCTACCGCTGAAGGTATTCTTCCTAGTAAAGCAGATACTTCCGATCCTGCTTGGGTGAATCTAAAAATATTATCAACGAAGAAAAGAACATCCTGGCCTTCTTTATCTCTAAAATATTCCGCAACAGTTAAACCAGTTAAAGCAACTCTAGCCCTAGCCCCAGGAGGTTCATTCATTTGACCATAAACTAAAGCAGCTTTAGAACCTTTTCCATCTGGTTTGATTACTCCTGATTCAATCATTTCATGATATAAATCATTTCCTTCTCTAGTTCTTTCGCCTACTCCAGCAAATACTGAGAAGCCTCCATGTGCTTTTGCTATGTTGTTAATTAATTCCATAATCGTAACTGTTTTACCAACACCTGCTCCTCCAAAAAGGCCAATCTTTCCTCCTTTTGCGTAAGGAGCTAGTAAGTCTACTACTTTAATGCCTGTTACTAATTGTTCTGTTTCAGTTGCTTGATCTGTAAATTTAGGAGCTGTTCTATGAATCGGCCATTTTTCTTTTGTTTTAACATCTCCTTTTTCATCGATAGGTTCTCCAATGACATTTATAATTCTTCCAAGGGTCTCGGGTCCTACAGGAACACTAATTGGATTTCCTGTGTTAATTACCTCATCTCCTCTTTTTAAACCTTCTGTTGCATCCATTGCTATTGTACGGACTCCATTTTCTCCTAAGTGTTGCGCTACTTCTAAAATTAATTTATTACCAGAATTATTTACTTCTAGCGCTGTATAAATTTCTGGCAACTCAACTTCAAAGTTTACATCAACTACTGCACCAATAATTTGTGTTATTTTTCCACTTTTACTCATTATAAACTTTCTGCTCCAGAAATAATTTCAATTAATTCTTTGGTTATCGATGCTTGTCTACTTCTATTATAATTAATCGTAAGCTTTTCAACCAAATCACCTGCATTTCTAGTAGCGTTGTCCATTGCTGTCATCCTTGATCCTTGTTCACTTGCTGCGTTTTCTAAAAAAGCTTTAAAAACTTGAGTTGAAATATTTTTAGGTAACAAGTCTTCCAATATTTCATCCTCATCTGGTTCAAATTCGTATGAATAAGTTTCTTCATTATCTTTTGTCAAAATTTTTTCTTCTGCTGGTATTATCTGTTGTGCTTGAGGTATTTGCGTAATTACATTTTTAAAATTATTATAAAATAAAATACATTTATCAAACTGGTTGTTATTGAACAAATCTATAATTTCAGTTCCTACAGTTTCCGCCTCCACAAATGTAATTTGTTTTTTATCTTTAAAACTAAATTTTTTTATTACGTATTTTCCATATTCTCTTTTAATCTGATCAAAACCTTTTGAGCCAACTGTAATTATTTTTAATTCTTTACCTTCACTCAAAATTTTTTTAAAATTATTCTTAGCTAATTTACATATATTTGAATTAAAACCACCACATAGACCTCGATCTGCTGTTAACACCAAACATAAATAGGTTTGATCTTTTCCATTGCCTACTAATAATTTTGGTGCATTTTGAGGGTCATTAATTGACTTAGTTAAGTTGAGAATAATATTCTGCATTTTTCTACTATAAGGCCTTCCTCTTTCAGCATTCTCTTGTGCTTTTCTCAATTTTGCAGCTGCAACCATTTTCATAGCTTTTGTAATTTTTTGTGTAGATTTCACACTTTTGATTCTTTTTTTTAAATCATCTAAGCTAGGCATTATTTATTTGCTTTCTTATATTCCTTAATTGTTTCTATTAAAAGTTTTTCTGTGTTTTCTTCTAGCTTTCCTGAAGTTTGGATTACTTCGATAATTTCAGATTTTTCTGTCTTGATTTTTTTTATTATATCATTTTCAAATTTTTTAATTTTTGTTAACTCGACATCATCTAGAAAGCCTTTTACGCCTGTAAATACTGATATAACTTGTTCGGCTACAGTCATTGGAGAGTATTGATTTTGTTTTAGAAGTTCAGTTAGTTTTGCACCTCGATTTAAAAGTTGTTGAGTTGAGGCATCTAAATCAGACCCAAATTGTGCAAATGCGGCCATTTCTCTATATTGTGCTAACTCCAACTTAATTGAACCGGCAACTTTTTTCATAGCTTTTGTTTGAGCGGCCGAACCTACTCTAGACACAGATAATCCAACATTTACTGCAGGTCTTATACCTTGGTTAAACAACTCTGTTTCTAAAAATATTTGACCATCAGTTATAGAAATAACGTTAGTTGGAATGTATGCTGAAACATCACCTGCTTGTGTCTCGATGATAGGTAAAGCCGTTAAAGACCCACCACCTTTTGCATCACTTAATTTAGCAGATCTTTCTAGCAATCTGCTGTGTAAATAAAAAACATCTCCCGGATATGCTTCTCGCCCTGGAGGTCTTCTTAACAATAAGGACATTTGTCTATATGCAACTGCTTGCTTAGATAAATCATCATATACGATTAAAGCATGCATACCATTATCTCTAAAATATTCACCTATAGTACATCCTGTGTAAGGAGCTAAAAATTGAAGCGGGGCAGAATCTGAAGCGGTAGCTGCAACAATTGTCGTATATTTTAGTGCTCCTGCTTCTTCAAGAGTTTTTGTTATTTGTGCTACGGTAGATCGTTTTTGTCCAATAGCAACATACACACAGTATAATTTTTTTTTTTCATCTGAGGACTCGTTAATTGTTTTTTGATTGATAATGGCATCAATAGCAACAGCAGTTTTACCAGTTTGTCTATCTCCAATTATTAATTCTCTTTGTCCCCTTCCGACTGGAATTAAAGAGTCAATTGATTTAAGACCAGTTTGCATTGGTTCACTAACGGACTGTCTAGGGATAATTCCAGGTGCCTTTACTTCAACTCTTTTTCTTTCTTTAGCCGAAAGAGATCCTTTACCATCAATTGGATTTCCTAAACCATCAACAACTCTACCTAAAAGTTCTTTACCTACAGGAACATCAACAATAGCATTTGTTCTTTTTATAGTATCTCCTTCTTTTATTTTCCTATCGTCTCCAAAGATTACAACACCCACGTTATCGTTTTCCAAATTTAATGCCATCCCTTTGGAGCCATCCTCAAACTCTACCATTTCACCTGCTTGAACATTGTCTAGGCCATAAACACGCGCAATACCATCACCTACCGATAAAACTTTTCCTATTTCAGATACTTCTGCTTTTTCACCAAAGTTTTTTATTTGTTCTTTTAATAATTTTGTAACTTCTGAAGGATTAATTGACATCTTATTTTTCTAACATTCTTTGTTCATATTTTTTTAATTTATTCTGAATTGAGGTGTCGATCATAAAACTACCTAATTGTAATTTAAGCCCTCCAATTAAATCTTGATTTACTTTATATTCTAATTTAACAGTTGACCCCATAGATGATGACAATTCTTTGCTTATATTTTCTAACTCAGCGGTAGAAAGTTGTTTTGATGAAATTAATGAAGCTTTAATTTCTCCTCTATTTTTTAAACAAAGTCTCAAGAAATTTTCTAAAATTTTTTTAACAAAAAATATTCTTCTTTTTTCAATTAGTAATAAAAAAAAATTTTTAAAATTTTTTGTAAATCCTAATTTTTCAGATAATATTTTTAATACTTTAATTTGGGTCTCTATAGTATAGGTTGGATTTTGAATAAAGTTTTTAATTTCAGAGTTGTTGTCAAATAAGGACTGAAAATTATTTACGTCCTCCTCAACTTTTTTCAGTTCGTTTGACTCTTTGCATACTTCGTAAAGAGCTCGAGAGTATCTTTCTGTTGTTTCCGTTGAAAAGGATTTATTTGTGCTCATTTTTATTTAGTATGAAAATTATTGAAATAATGAGCGTTTCGTATCATATGAGATTATGTTGATCAAGTTACCAAATAGATAATTACCCAAAATTTATTGGGTCAACATCAACCGTAAGTTTAATTTTAGATGATATTTTAAGTGAATTTAGAAGTTTTGTTATTTTTTTTTGAACTAAAGTGTTGCTTTTAAATCTAATGAGCAACCTAGATCTAAATTTATTTTTAATTTTCAATAGAGGAGAGTCTACTGGTCCCATAACTTCAATGTTTTCAATTTTTTTTAATTGTACTTTAATCTCTTTTGCTCCTTTTATACTTAAATCATATTGATTTGACGAAATTATTATTGCTATTAATCTTACAAATGGTGGAAGATCATTTTTCTTTCTTATAGTAAGTTCATTTTGCAACAATTTCTCAGAATTATTTTTAATTATTTCAGCAAGGGTTAAATTGGCAGGTGACAAGGTTTGGTAAACAATTAGAGATTTCGAACTAAATCGCCCAGCCCGTCCACTTAATTGATGATAAAGCTGAATATTTTTTTCCGTAGCTCTTAAGTCATATCCCCTTCCAGAAAAATCAGCATCAATGACTACTATACAATTAAGTTTTGGAAAATTGAAACCTTTTGAAATCATTTGTGTGCCTATGAGAATATCTATGTTGTTGTTCTTAATTTTTTTGAATAATAAATTTATTTGATCTTTTTTTTTTGTATAATCACTAGAAAAAATTTCTACTACGTTGTTTGGAAAAATCTTTTTAACTTCATCTAATATTTTTTCTACACCAGGTCCGTACATAATAAAGTTACATATTCCTTCTTTCTTACACTTATTTTTTATCTCTTTTTCTAAACCACAATGGTGGCAAATACCTTTATTTTTTGTTTTATGGAAAGTTAAATACATTGAACAGTTAGAACAAATTTGTTTAAAACCACACTTGTTACAAATAATATATGGGGCATAACCCCTTCGATTTAAAAAAAATAATACTTGTTCTTTTTTTTTTAAATACTCTTTCACATAAAGAATAGTTTCATCTGAAATAAATTTATCTTTAATTTTATTTATATTTAAATTTACAATCTTTGTTTTAGGAAGTGGATAATTGTTATATCTTTTTAGGATTTTAATGTGTCTATATCTTTTATTTAAAATATTATTATAAGTTTCTACCGAGGGAATAGAAGTGATTAAATGAATTGGAATTTTTTCGAAATAAGCTCGCGAGATAGCCATGTCTCTAGCATTATAAATTACTCCTTCATCTTGTTTATAAGATGCATCATGTTCTTCATCGACAACAATTAAACCCAATTTTTTAAATGGCAAAAGTAGTGCTGATCTTGCACCAATAACTAATTTTATTTTATTTTTTATTATTCCTTTCCAAATAATTCTTTTGTTTTTTGGTGTTATTTTTGAATGCCAAATTGCAGGTTCATAACCAAAAAAATTTTCAAACCTTAGTTTAAATTCATTTGTTAAAAAAATTTCTGGTAATAAAACTAAAGCTTGTTTATTTTTTTCTATAATTTTTTTTACTCTTTCAAAATATACTAATGATTTTCCTGAACCTGTTGTACCTTGTAGAACAGACACAGCAAATTTATTATCTATTGCGTCTAGATATTTAAATGCCTTTTTTTGCTCTTCGTTAAGTTTATATTTTTCTTTATCTTTATTGATTTTTTTAAAATTTTCTTTAACTTTTTTTGTAAGGTTGTCTTTATTTCCTAAAACCATTTTTAAAACTAAACCCAATGGAACCATATTATAAGATGAAAACCATTCAATAAAATCAACTAATTTCAAATCAAGTGAATAGCCATCAATTTTCTTAGTTATATTTTTTATTTTTATTTTTTTATTTAACTCTTCATTTTTAATTTTCCAAATAACACCTATTTCTGTATTTTGTCCAAAAGGAATTTCCACTAAATCTCCCGTTTTAAGAGAAATATTGTTTGAATAATACGTGAATGAAAAGTTAAATACTTTTGGTAACAGTACTTCTGTTTTCATGGAATAATAGTAGATGAAATTTTTTTATTTAAAAATGAATTGGTCTTTTATCAACAGCTAATGCTGCTTCTTTTATGGCTTCAGTATGAGTTGGATGAGCGTGGCAAGTTCTCGCAATATCTTCTGAACTTGCTCCAAATTCCATTGCTAAGGCCATCTCTGCAATCATATCTCCACAATGTGGACCTATAATATGTACTCCTAAAACTTTGTCTGTCTTGCTATCTGCTAAAATTTTTACGAATCCATCTGTTTCATTGTTAACTTTAGCTCTTGAATTAGCTAAGAAAGGAAATTTTCCCACTTTATATGATTTATCTTCTTTTTTTAATTCTTCTTCTGTTTTTCCAACTGTTGCAACTTCTGGAGAAGTATAAACAACTCCAGGGATTACATCATAATTTACATGTCCAGCTTGGCCAGCTAAAATTTCTGCAACTGCTATTCCTTCGTCTTCAGCTTTATGTGCTAACATTGGACCCTTAATAACATCCCCGATAGCATAAATATTATTTACAGAAGTCTGAAGTTTATTATTAACCTCTATACGGCCTTTATTATCTTTTTTTACTCCAACTTTTGATAGGTTTAAACCTTCTGTATAAGGTTTTCTTCCAACAGAAACTAAAACTTTATCCACTTCGATTTCTTCTTTTTTTGAATTCTTTGTATTTGTATATTTAATTAACACAGAATTGTTATTACTTATAAGCGAATCAACTTTTGATCCCATTTTAAACTTTATTCCCTGTTTAGTTAATATTTTTTGAAATTCATTTGAAATCTCTCTATCCATTCCCGGGGTTATGAAATCTAAATATTCTATAACTGTTACATCTGAACCTAATCTTGACCATACTGATCCCATTTCTAATCCTATGTAACCACCCCCAACTACAACTAACTTTTCCGGAACCTTGTCAAACGAAAGAGCACCTGTTGAAGAAACTACGTTTTTTTCATCTATTTCTATGCCTGGTAGAGAAGCAACTTCAGACCCTGTCGCTATAACAATATTTTTTGACTTAATATTAGTCCTTTTTTTGTCATCTCCATAAACAACTACGTCATTTTTTGAAAAAAGAACTCCTTTACCTTTAAAATATGTAACTTTATTTTTTTTAAATAAAAACTCAACTCCTTTAGTTAATACTTGAATAGATTTATTTTTATTAGACATCATCTTTTTTATATTAAGTTTTATTCCATCTATTTCTATTCCTTGTTGATTAAAATCCTTTTTAGCTTTATGAAAATTTTCAGAGAGATTTAATAAACTTTTTGAAGGAATACAACCTACATTTAGACATGTGCCTCCTAGCGATCCTCTAGATTCAACACACGCAGTTTTAAGTCCTAATTGTGCGGCTCTTATAGCACAAACGTAGCCTCCTGGACCTCCGCCTATTATAATTACATCAAAATTGTTTTCCATTTTTAAATATTAAGAAAAAGTCTTTTTGGTTGTTCTAGTGACTCTTTTACTATTTTTAAAAAAGATACTGCTTCTTTGCCATCTATTATTCTATGATCATAGGATAAAGCTAAATACATGATAGGTCTAATTTCAATATTACCATCAACCACGACTGGCCTTTGAACTATGTTGTGCATCCCTAGAACTGCAGATTGAGGAAGATTTAATATTGGTGTAGATAACATTGAGCCATATATACCCCCGTTTGTGATGGTAAAGGTTCCACCTTGTAGATCATCAATAGTAATTTTTCCTTCTCGGGCTTTATCTCCTAATATTCCGATATTTCTCTCAATGTCAGCAAATGACATTTCATCTGTTTCTTTTAAAACAGGAACAACTAAACCTCTGTCTGTTCCGACTGCTATACTTATATTATAATAATTTTTATATACTATTTCATCACCTTGAATTTCTGCGTTAATAGTTGGAAAGTTTTTTAATCCAATAACGCAAGCTTTGACAAAAAATGACATAAAACCCAGCTTTGATGAATATTTATTTTTAAACTCTTCTTTATATTGATTTCTCATAGAAATTACTTCGCTCATATCAACTTCATTAAAAGTAGTTAGCATTGCAGCATTTTCTTGAGCTTCTTTTAATCTTTTTGCGATAGTTAATCGCAATCTTGTCATCTTTATTCTTTCTTCGGGGCCATGTTTAATTTTTCTCTCGGATGGTGAAGGGTTAGATCCCATTAAACTCATAATATCCTCTTTTAAAATCACTCCATGTTTACCAGATCCTTGAACTTTGCTTATGTCAATTTTTGTTTCTACTGCCATTTTTCTTGCAGCTGGAGAGACGGATGAACTTAGTTTACTTATTTCTTTATCTACTTTTATTTCTTCATGAAAATCATCTAAAATTAATGGTTCTTCCTCTGCTTTAAATTTTTTTGATGATTCAACTTCTTTACTTAATTTTAATGGCTTAGGTTTACTATTAGACTCTTGAACAACTTTTGTTTTTTTCTTTGGTGGTGAATAGTTTTTGTTTTCACTAATATTTTCAACTGAGCCTATTTCTGATTTATTAATTTCACCTAATAAAGCTCCTACATTTACTGTTTCACCTTCTTTAACTGATATATTTTCCAAAATACCATTAGAAGGAGCTGGCACTTCAACATTTACCTTGTCAGTTTCAAGTTCTACAATGGGTTCGTCCGCAGATACTTTTTCACCTTGGGTTTTTAGCCATCTTGAAACGGTAGCCTCTGTAACTGACTCACCTAAAGTTGGTACTATAATTTTATCTGACATTACTTTTCTAGTATCTTTTCTAATATTTCTTTTTGTTGTGCAAGATGTTTATTTAGATTTCCAGTCGCAGTTGAGGATGAGGCTTTTCTTCCTACATATTCAACTTTATCTTTAGTAAAGTATATTATTTCTAAGGTTCTATCTATATAATTTCTAACAGTATTCCAGGCTCCCATATTTTTTGGCTCTTCCTGACACCAAATAAATTTAGCATTTTCATAATTTTTAAGTATATTTGCCAATGTTTTTGCCGGAAACGGATATAATTGCTCGATACGTATGAAAATGATATTTTTATTTTTTAAATTTTCTCTAGCTTCGATTAAATCGTAATAGATTTTACCGGAACACATAACGACCTTTTTTATTTTATCATTGTCTTCTAGTTTAATTAGTCCACTATTTTTTTTATACGCATCATCTTCTAATACTCTATGAAATGAGTTTTTTACTGTAAAATCATTTAAACTTGAAACACACCTTTTATGTCTTAACAAAGATTTAGGTGTCATAATTACTAGTGGTTTTCTAAAATCTCTATGCATTTGTCTTCTTAATACATGAAAATAATTTGATGGTGTTGTGCAATTAACTACCTGAATATTTTCTCCTGCACACAATTGTAAAAATCTTTCAAGTCTAGCAGATGAGTGCTCTGGCCCTTGACCTTCGTATCCATGAGGTAATAATAGTACTAGTCCGCTTGCTCTTCCCCATTTAGACTCTCCTGAAGTAATAAATTGGTCTATAATTACCTGTGCTCCGTTTGCAAAATCTCCAAATTGAGCCTCCCATAAAACTAACGTTTCAGGTTCAGACAAAGAATATCCAAATTCAAAACCTAAAACTGCAAACTCTGAAAGCAAACTATCTATAATTTCAAATTTTTTTTGATTATTGCTAATATTATTTAATGGAATAAATCTTTCATGATTGTCTTGATTTCTTAATACAGCGTGTCTTTGGCTAAAGGTTCCGCGACCAGAATCTTGTCCAGAAAGCCTCACAGAAAATCCTTCTGTCAATAATGTTCCAAAAGCCAAACTTTCTGCAGTGGACCAATCTACTGAATTGTTTTTTTCAAAAATTTGATACCTTAAATTAAAAATTTTTTTTAAGGTTTTATGAGCACTTAGATTATTTGGGATAGTTGAAATCTTTTTTCCAATTTCAATTAATTTATCTTTTTTAACACCGCTAGCACCTCTTCTGTCCTTGCCTAATCCAGGTTTAAATCTTGACCAAGCTCCCTCGAACCATTTTAGTTCAGATTTATATGTTTTAGATGATTCAAATTCTTTTTCTAAAAATTTTTTAAAATTTATTTTTTGATTTTCTATTTGATCAATTGAAGATAAACCTTCGTTACTTAGTCTGTTACCATAAATTTTTAGTGTAGAAGGATGAGTTTTAATTTTTTTGTACATTATGGGTTGTGTAAAAGATGGTTCATCACCTTCATTGTGACCAAAGCGTCTGTAACAAACCATATCAATGACTACGTCTCTATTAAATTTTTGTCTGTACTCTGTCGCAATTTTTGCACAATGAACTACAGCTTCTGGATCGTCGCCGTTCACATGAAAGATAGGTGATTGTGCGATTTTAGCCACGTCAGATGGGTAGGGAGATGACCTTGCAAATCTTGGAGCAGTGGTGAAGCCTATTTGATTATTAACTATTATATGTATTGTTCCTCCAATATTATGTCCTGGCAAACCAGACATTGCGAAACATTCAGCAACTATACCTTGCCCTGCAAATGCAGCATCTCCATGCATTAAAACTGGAATAACTTTTTTTCTTTTAATATCATTATGAAAGAATTGTTTTGCTCTTACTTGGCCTAAAACAACTGGATTAACTGCTTCAAGGTGAGAAGGGTTGTCTGTTAAACTTATGTGAACGGAGTTACCATCGAACTCTCTGTTAGATGATGCTCCTAGATGATATTTTACATCTCCCTCAAAGTCTTTTTTTGAAGTAACGCTCTTACCAAAAAATTCACTAAAAATAGACTTGTACGGTTTACCCATCACATTCGCTAAGACGTTTAATCTTCCTCTATGAGGCATTCCTATTTTAATTTCTTTAGCACCTAGATTTCCTCCTCTTTTAATGATTTGTTCTAAAGCAGGAATTAACGCTTCTCCTCCATCTAAACCAAATCTTTTAGTTCCTACAAACTTTACGTGTAAATATTTTTCAAATCCCTCTGCTTCTATCATTTTTTTCAAAATTGCTTTTTTCCCATTTTCAGTAAATGTGATTTCTTTTTTTGGTCCTTCAATTCTATCTCTTATCCAAGTTTTTTCATCTGGATCACCGACATGCATGAACTCATAACCAATTTTAGAGCAGTAAGTTTTTTTAAGGATGTCTACTATTTGTTTTAAAGTTCCATTTTCAAGACCAAGAACTCCATCTAAAAAAATTTTTCTATTATAGTCTTTTTTTGAAAAACCGTAAGTTTCAAGTCTTAATTCTGGATGCTCCTCTTTTTGTTGTAGAGACAGTGGGTCTAAGTTTGCGATAAGATGCCCTCTTATTCTATAAGCTCTTATTAACATTATTGCTCTGACTGAGTCTTTTGTGGCTTGATTGACTATATTTAAATTTAAATCCTTTTCTTTTTTTTCATTTTTATTTTTGTCTAAATTTAAAGAGATTTTTTTCCTTTTTCTTAATGGAGCCCAGCTAGGTCCTTTTATGTCATCATAAATTAATTTTTGTTCATCACTCAATCCGTCAAAAAATTTTCTCCAGCTTTCAGGTAAAGACTTTGGGTCAGAAAGATAGTCAGAATAAAATTCATTTATAAATTCAGAATTATTACCAATTAGAAAAGAAGTTTTTTTGTATGTAGTATTATTTTTTGATGTTGACATTTAATAAATTATTTTAACACAAATTATGAAAATTTAACCATTAAGTTTTTGCAAAAGTGTTTTGCCAATATCAGCTGGGGATTCAGAAATCGTAATTCCAGCAGATTTCATGGTCTCTATTTTGTCCTCTGCACCACCTTTTCCACCTGAAATTATGGCACCAGCATGTCCCATTCTTCTACCTGGTGGAGCTGTTAAACCTGCTATAAATCCTACCATTGGTTTTTTAATTTTTTCCTTTTTCAAAAATTCTGCTGCCTCTTCTTCACTTGAGCCTCCTATTTCCCCTATCATAACTATAGATTGAGTATTTTCGTCTTTTAAAAAAAGCTCTAAACAATCAATAAAATTGGTTCCATTAATAGGATCTCCACCAATCCCTATACAGGTAGATTGCCCCATCCCACTAGCTGAAGTTTGCGCTACTGCTTCGTAAGTTAATGTGCCTGATCTAGAGACAATACCTACCGTACCTTTTTTATGAATATTGCCTGGCATAATTCCAATTTTACATTCGTCAGGTGTAATAATACCTGGACAATTAGGGCCAATTAGTCGTGAGTCACTTTTGTTCAAAATCTGTTTTACCTTAATCATATCCAAAACCGGTATACCTTCCGTAATACAAACAATTAATTCTATTTTCGCCTCTATTGCCTCTATAATTGCTTCACTTGCAAATTTTGGTGGCACATAAATCATTGTAGCATCAGCAGATGTTTTTTCTTTTGCTTCTAAAACGGTGTTAAAAACAGGTAAGCTTAAATGTTTTTGACCTCCTTTTTTAGGGGTAACACCCCCGACTAGATTAGTTCCATATTTTAAAGCTTGTTCCGAATGAAACGTTCCATGGGTTCCAGTAAAACCTTGGCAGATTACTTTAGTATTTTTATTTACTAAAACAGACATTAACTAATTGCCTCAACAATTTTTTTTGCAGCATCATTTAAATCTGATGCTGATAAAATCTTTAAATTAGATTTATCTAAAATCTCCTTACCCTCTTTAAAGTTTGTGCCTGCTAACCTTACAACTAAAGGAACTGATAAATTAATTTCCTTAGCTGCATCAACTACACCTTGAGCAAGAATATCACATCTCATTATACCGCCAAAAATGTTTATTAATATTCCTTCAACATTTTTATCCGATAAAATTAATTTAAAAGCGGATGCAACTTTTTCTTTTGAAGCTCCACCACCAACATCTAAAAAATTAGCTGGTTCTTTTCCATAAAGTTTAATTATATCCATAGTTGCCATTGCCAAGCCAGCTCCATTTACCATACAACCAATTGAACCGTTTAATTTGATATATGCAAGATCGTGCTTACTAGCTTCAATTTCAGCTGGATCCTCTTCATTTAGATCTCTCAATTCTAATATCTCTGGCCTACGAAAAATTGCATTATCATCAAAGTTCATCTTTGCGTCAAGACAGATTAAATCATTTGATTTTGTTATTATTAGAGGATTAATTTCAATCAAACTAGCATCTTTTTTAATTGTTATTTCATATAATGATTTTATTATTTTTGAGGCAATTTTTTTTTGTTCATTATTTAATTGATAAATTGAAATAATTTTTTCTATCTCTTTTTCATTTATTCCTTCATCTCTTAATTCAATTTTATTTGTAATTATCTTCTCAGGTGTTTCTACAGCTACTTTTTCAATATCCATGCCTCCCTCTGTACTTGAAATAAAAGCTATTTTTGATGACTCTCTATCTACTAAACAGGATAGGTAAAATTCTTTTGAAATATCAGAAGCTTCTTCGATATATAATCTTTTAACTTGTTTTCCTTCAGGCCCAGTTTGATGGGTAACTAAAATTTTTCCCATCATTTGTTTTGCTTCTTTCTCTAAATCTGAAATATTCTTAATTAATTTCACGCCTCCTGCTTTCCCTCTGCCACCTGCATGAATTTGAGCTTTTAAAACGAATTCTTTACTTTTCAGCTTAGAAATTTTTGAATTAATTTCATCAATTGAATGAATAACTATTCCATTAGATACTGGAGCCCCAAATTCTTTTAAAATTTCTTTAGCTTGGTATTCGTGAATATTCATAATAAAATTTTCATTTCTAACATTTGACTAATTTGTGCGAAGAAAATCTATTTGGTATAATTGTTGTACTTTCAAAGCACGTATCGGTAAAGTAATTTTTGACATTATCAAATTTTATCTCATTTTCTTGCCCTAAAAGGTAAATAATTTTAATTTTATTCTCTTTCATATTCCTGTTTACCAACGATTTATAAAATTCAAAATATTTATGATTTTCTGTTGGGTGAGTATTATTGTCCCATAAATACCATCTATTCAATATATTTAGAGGCTTGTCTAAGATAGTTGACATAAATTGATAATGAGTAATTAAAGTTTTTTCTCTATTATCATTATTGATTTTTTCTATTGCTTTTTTAATAACTAATAACTCATTTTTAGGATCATCAAATTTACTTATCCATCTTAAATTTTTAAAATTTTTATTGATATTATTAGCCTTTATTGCTTGTTCTTTGTCAATGTTTTCCAAATCATGAAATTTTCTATCAATGTTAAATCTAAAATGAAATTTTACAGTAGCAAACAATACAACAAAGATTATTATATAAAATGATTTAGGCTTTATATTTAAATTATTTAAATTAATATGAAGAACAGAAGCTAAAATTGGGATAAGACTAAATATATAAATTTGATTTGCTGTAATTAATTGATTAAAAAAAAATGCGAGAACAGAAAAAATAATTGTTATATTTAAAAAATTTAAGTCTCTATCTTTACTCTTAATTGTTTTGAATGAGAAAAAAATTAATGGAGCTAAAAAAATATGAATGAATTTAAATTCTCCAATTAATCTTTTAAAATTTAGTTGATCAATTAAGCTTATATAAGCTATTTCTTTACTAGTAATTCTTCCTTCTCCAATAGTTAGAGGGAATAAAATATACTGGTATATAAAATTTATAATCGGTGTTTGAGTTACAAATAAGAATAAAAAGAAAAATACAATACTTGAAAAACATCCAAGTAAAAAAAAATTTAAATTTTCAAATTCTCTATCTTTAAAGAAATAAAAAATTACTAAAAGGAACAGAATTATTAAAATATATGCTGTTGGTGTTTGCATAGAAAGAAAAGCAATCAGACAAGCATAAGGGAATAAAAACCATAAAAATTTACTTTTTTTTTTAATTGCAATTAAAAGATTAAAAATTGCGATTAATGAAAAAATATAAGCATGAATGTACGCAAATGGGGTGCCACTTAGCGGATAGCAAAGAGTAGCAAAACTTAAACAATAAAAAACGATATGGGAAAGATTTAAATTATATTCTTTTAAAAATAAATACAGACTTGTTGTAGCAACAATATTCATAAACGAACTATGTGCTAGATGACTATTCCAGTTATTTCCGAAAAGATAAAGAAATGCAGCTTCCATATAATCTACTACTAGGCCTGTAAAAATCCAAAAATCCCTTATAGGTAAATGTCCTTGAATGATACTGTACCCGGTATCAAGAAAACCAAAAGAGTCTATAGGTATGACGCCCATATTCCCGCTATACCAGTTTACTAAATAGGCATATGTTGAAATTCCTAATAATATTGGGACTTCTTTATATAATCTATTCTTCTTTAAAAACATGTTTTGAGATGAAACTTAATAATATAAACTTAATATTAATTATTTATTACTTATATAACAATCCTAATGTTTAAAATTTCTAAAAAAATACAATTTTCAAGTGACGAAAATAAGATGAATTCAATTGCTGACACTAAAATTGCCAGAGATTTGTATTATTCATCGAAAAATCAAAATGTTAAATTTCTTCTAGAAAAGAGATTTTCATGGATGAATACATTTATTAATGAAGATGATAAAGGTATTGAGGTAGGATCGGGAGCTGGTTTCACCAAAGATTTTATTAAAAATAAGAATTTCAAACTAACTGATTTAGGCACTGATGAGCATTTAGATTTCAAAAAAATAGATGCCCAAAATACTGGCTTTAAAAATGAAAGCTTTAATTATGTAATTGCTTCAAACATGATACATCACATTCCTTATCCAATGAAATTTTTTAGAGAAATGCATCGAATTTTAAAAGAAAATGGCAAATTAATTATATTTGAGTCTCATTGTTCAATTATGTTTCAAATAGCAACAACAATTATGAAACATGAAGGTTTCGATTTTACTCTAAACGTATGGGATGAAAAAAATCCAAAGAGTGATGAAAATGATGCATGGCATGGAAATATTGCTGTTCCCCATTTAATTTTTGATGATAAAAAAGGATTTAAAGAAAATTTAGGGAATTTTTTTAAAATAGAATACGATAAGTTTACTGAATGCTTTGTTTTTTTAAACTCAGGTGGAGTAACATCAAAAACTAAGTTCATACCAATGAACAAATTCTTTCTTAATATTCTTAATTTTATTGATAATGTTCTTGTAAAACTTTTTCCAAGTATTTTTTGTATGGGAAGAAGAATTGTTTTAAAAAAGGTTAATTAGAGTAAAGGATCGATTTTTTTTGCCGCATTAAATAAATCTTTTACTGCCTCAATTGACTTTTCAAAGTTTTCTTTTTCTTCAGAAGATAGTTCTAATTCAATAATCTTTTCAACTCCACCTGATCCAATAATTACTGGAACTCCAGCATAAATATCTTTGGCTCCATATTCTCCATTAAGGTATACTGCACAAGGTAATTGTTTTTTTAAATCTTTTAAATAACATTCAGCCATTTCAACTCCTGAAGCGGCAGGCGCATAAAACGCAGAACCTTTTTCCAAATATTTTACAATTTCTGCTCCACCTTTTTTTGTTCTTTCAACTATTTGATCTAATTTCTCTTTAGATAATCTACCTTCTTTTATAATGTCACTAATTTTTTTACCTTCAACCTCTGTTGATCCCAACATTGCTACCATGCTATCTCCATGTCCACCCAAAACAAATGATTTTATTTTTTGCACTGAAACTTTTAGCTCTTTAGACAAAAAGTAAATAAATCTTGAAGAGTCCAATATGCCTGCCATTCCAACAACTTTATTTTGTGGTAAACCTGAATATTTCTGGAGCGCCATTACGATTACATCTAGCGGATTTGTTATGCATATCACAAAAGCATTAGGTGAAGTTTTCTTTATTCCTTCTGCAACTTGTTTAATGATTTTTAAATTAATTCCAAGCAAATCATCTCTTGTCATACCTGGTTTTCTAGGCACACCAGCAGTAATAATGACCACATCAGAGTTTTTTGTTTCTTCGTAGTTATCTGTTCCTGATATACTAACATTGAATCCATTGACTGGAGATGATTGAGCTATATCTAAAGCTTTACCTTTAGCTATACCGGCTGCAACATCAAACAATACAACATCAGCTAATTCTTTTAATGCAATTAGATGTGCTAGTGTACCGCCAATTTGCCCAGCTCCTATTAAAGTAATTTTTTTTTTCATTTCATTCCTGTTATTTTATTGTTGGCATTACAAACTCTGGGTCTGATCTTAAGCCTGAAGGCCATCTTGAGGTAATTGTTTTTAGTTTTGTATAAAACCTAACTCCTTCTGGACCATGCATATGTTGATCTCCAAATAAAGATCTTTTCCACCCACCAAAACTATGGAAAGCCATTGGCACTGGTATAGGGATATTTATTCCAACCATACCAATCTTAGCTTTATTTGAAAAAGTTCTACCTGAATCTCCGTCTCTAGTAAATATACTTACACCATTTCCGAATTCGTGATCATTAACTAATTGTAATGCCTCATCAAAATCTTTTGCTCTTATCACTGATAGAACTGGTCCAAAAATCTCTTCTTTATAAATTTTCATATTTTTAGTTACTTGGTCGAATAAACATCCTCCAATATAATATCCGTTTTCATAGCCTTGTAGTTTGAATTTTCTTCCATCAACAACTAACTTCGCCCCTTCCTTTTCACCAATATCTATATAGCTTTTAACTTTAGCTAAGTGATCTTTAGTTACTAACGGTCCCATTTCTGATTGTTTGTCCATACCAGGGCCAACTTTGAGTGCTTCAACTTTTTTTGCGAGAGAATCTACAAGTTTATCCCCAATACCTCCAACAGCAACCGCAACAGATTGAGCCATACACCTTTCTCCAGCAGAACCATATGCTGCCCCAATTAATCCATTAACTGCTTGATCTAAATCACAATCTGGCATTACGACACAATGATTTTTAGCACCACCTAGCGCTTGAACCCTTTTTTCATTTTTAGCACAATTTTCATAAATATATTTTGCGATAGGAGTTGATCCTACAAAACTCATCGCAACTACATCTTTATTATATATAAGAGCATCAACTGCCTCTTTGTCACCGTTTATTATATTGAATACTCCATCTGGTAATCCGGCCTCTTTCAATAATTCAGCAAGTCTCATTGAGCATGATGGGTCTTTTTCAGATGGTTTTAATACAAAAGTATTTCCACATGCAATAGCCATTGGGAACATCCACATTGGAACCATTGCTGGAAAATTGAAAGGCGTTATTCCTGCACAAACACCTAGAGGCTGACGAATAGACCAACTATCTACATTTGATCCAACATTTTCAGTAAATTCTCCTTTGAGCATTTGAGGTATACCGCAAGCGTACTCAACAACTTCTAATCCTCTAATTAAAGAACCCTTGGCATCTTCGTAGACTTTTCCATGTTCTGATACAATAATTTTAGTAAGTTCATCAGAATTTTTTTCAATTAATTCTTTAAATTTAAACATTACTCTTGCTCTAAGAAGAGGAGGTTTGTTTGCCCAATTTTCAAATGCTCTACTTGCATTTGCAACAGCTTCATTCACATCTTTTGATGTAGCAAGTTTTACTTCTGCGCTTTGTTCGCCTGTAGCTGGATTGAAAATTTTACCAGTTCTTTTTGACTCTCCACTAAAAGATTTTCCATTAATGAAGTGTTCTATAGTTTTCATGATGTTATTGAATAAATAAGGTTTTAACTTGTTGCAAGCATTTTCTTGATAGATCCAATAGCTTTCGCGGGATTTAATCCTTTAGGACAAGAATTAGTACAATTCATAATAGTATGACATCTATATAGCTTGAGTTCATCAGCAACTTTTTTAAGCCTTTCCTTTTTATCTCCGTCTCTGCTGTCATTAATCCATCTATAGGCCTGTAAAAGAACTGCAGGACCTAAATATTTATCTCCATTCCACCAATAACTTGGGCATGATGTAGAGCAGCAAGCACATAAAATACACTCATAGTAACCATCTAGTTTTTCTCTGTCTTTTTGAGTTTGTTTTAATTCTATTTTTTCTTCACCAGTTTGTTCTGTCTGAAGCCATGGTTTAATTGATTCGTACTGTTTATATAGTGTTGTTAAATCACCAATTAAATCTTTAATAACTTTTAAGTGGGGAAGAGGGTAAACATTTAAATCGCCACTAATGTCTGTGTGAGATTTTATGCAAGCTAATGTATTAACACCATCAATGTTCATCGCACACGAGCCACAAACTCCATGAGCACATGATCTTCTAAAAGTTAATGATGGATCTATTTCATTTTTAATTTTAAATAATATATCCAAAACTTTTGGACCGCAGGTATCCATATCAACCTCAAATGTATCAACTCTAGGATTTTGACCTGTAGAAGGATCCCATCTATATACATTTACTTTTTTTAAATTGTTAGAATTTGTTAAGTCTTTATAATACTTGCCAACTTTAATTTTAGAATTTTGTGGCAAGTTAAATTGAGCCATTATCTAATATACTCTTTCTTTTGGAGGAAAATACTGAACATCATTTGTCAATGTTCTTGAGTGGACATCTCTATATTTGATTTCTACTTTGTTGTCATTTTGCCAAGCTAAAGTGTGTTTCATAAAGTTTTTGTCATCTCTTTTGTTGAAATCTTCTCTTGCGTGTGCACCTCTACTTTCTTTTCTATTGTAAGCTGAGTCCATTGTTGTGAGCGCTTGGCGTATTAAATTATCAAATTCTAAAGTTTCAACTAAATCTGTATTAAATAATAAAGATTTATCCTTTACAGAAATGTCATTCATTGCTTCATAAGGTTTTCTGATCTGGTCAACACCTTCTTTTAATGTTTTTTCTGTTCTAAAAACTGCACATTTAGATTGCATTGTTTTCTGCATTTTTATTCTTAACTCTGATGTCATTGTAGATCCACTTGAATTTCTAATTTTATCAAATCTATCTAAACATTTTTCTGTTTCTGAATTTGAAACTTCTTCATGAGGCGCCCCAGGTTTTACTAGCTCAGCTGCTCTTTTTGCTGCTGCTCTTCCAAAAACTACAAGGTCAATTAAAGAATTAGATCCTAATCTGTTTGCTCCATGAACTGATACGCAGGCAGCTTCTCCTATCGCCATTAATCCTGGAACTGTTTTTTCAGATCCATTTAGTGTTAAAACTTCTGCTTTATAATTTGTAGGTATACCTCCCATATTATAATGAACCGTGGGTACAACTGGAATTGGCTGTTTATTGATATCAACATTAGCAAATGTTTTAGCTGCTTCCGTTATTCCAGGTAATCTTTCATCTAGAACATCTTTATCTAGGTGGTCTAAATGTAAACTTATATGATCTTTATCTTTACCAACACCTCGACCTTCATTAATTTCCATTTCCATTGAACGGCTAACTACATCCCTTGAGGCTAAATCTTTTGCATTCGGAGCATATCTCTCCATAAATCTCTCACCTTTTCCATTAACAAGAAATCCTCCTTCACCCCTAGCACCTTCAGTAATTAAACATCCTACACCATAAATTCCTGTTGGATGAAATTGAACGAACTCCATATCTTGTAATGGTAAACCTGCTCTTAAAACCATAGCATTGCCATCTCCTGTGCAAGTGTGAGCTGAAGTTGCTGATTGATAAACTTTACCATAACCACCTGTTGCTATAATTGTAATATGTGATCTAAATCTATGGATAGTTCCATCTGTTAAGTTCCAAGCGATAATACCTTTGCACTCACCATTTTTCATAATTAAATCCAATGCGAAGTATTCAATAAAAAATTCTGTGTTATGTTTTAAAGCTTGACCATATAAAGTATGCAAAATGGCGTGTCCCGTTCTATCAGCTGCAGCACAAGTTCTTTGCGCAGTCCCATTTCCATAATTTTTTGTCATTCCACCAAAAGGTCTTTGATAAATTTTTCCATCATCTGTTCTGCTAAATGGAACTCCATACCTTTCTAATTCAACAACAGCTCTTGGTGCCTCTTTGCATAAATATTCAATAGCATCTTGATCTCCAAGCCAGTCTGATCCTTTAACTGTGTCGTACATGTGCCATCTCCAATCATCTTCACCCATATTACCTAGTGCAGCAGATATTCCTCCTTGAGCAGCAGATGTATGGCTTCTAGTTGGAAAGACTTTTGAAATACAGGCAGTTTTTAATCCTGCCTCTGATAAACCTACAGCTGCTCTTAACCCCGAACCTCCAGCTCCTAGAACAACTACATCATATTCATGATCTATTATTTTATAGGCATTCATACTATTAAATTAAAAATTCCTAAAATTGTTATTAATGGCATTATTATAGCAAATATATTCAACATTTTATTTGCGACATATTTGATTTTTTCATCCTGGATATAATCCTCGAAAATCTCACTAATTGTTAATGCAGAGAAAAAAAACGCAAAAACAATAAAAATTGAAAATATGATTCTTGTTGATTGTTGAGTGAAAAAAAGAACTACTTCAGAATAATTCTCATCATAAATAGAAACAAAATTTATGATAAACCATACCATCAAAGGTAAAAGAATTAATGAACTTATTTTAGTAAATAACCATTTCCTTGTTGAGGCATGCATAATTAAAAAATATTTTTTCCTATTAAATAAAATAAAATTGTAAGTACAAAAGAACCAATTAAAGCAAGTACACCAGTAATTTTTGAAATCCTCAAATCAAAACCATATCCAATATCCCATATAAGATGTCGCAACTCATTTAATATGTGAAAGCTAAAAGTCCAGCAGAGACTCACTGCTACAAATTTTCCAAAGAAAGTATTAAAAAATATATTTATTAATTGATAGCTTTCAGCTCCTAATAATAACAATAAACTCCAAATACAAATCATTGTTATAGCTATAATATTCATCACTCCAACTATTCTATGAGCTATAGATAATAGAGATGAAATTTGCCATGTATAAATCTGAAGATGAGGGCTAAGTGGATTATTTTTATATTGCATAAGTAAGTTATAAACTAAAACTAAAGTTTTTTCATTAAGTGCTCCGCAATTTGTACGGTATTTAAAGCTGCGCCTTTTAATAAATTATCTGAAACCACCCAAATATTTATAGCTTTTGGGTTGGTATTATCTTTTCTAATTCTAGATATAAATGTCGTATAATTATTCTCAGCTTCGAGTGGAGTTATATACCCTCCATCTTTTCTATCATCAAAAACTTTACATCCTGGTGCATTTTCCAATATCTTAACAATATTTTCTAAGTCATAAGATTTCTCAAATTCAATATTGATTGACTCTGAGTGCCCAGTTCTTACTGGTACTCTTACACACGTAGCAGTTACTTCTATTTTTTCATCTAAAATTTTTTTTGTTTCATTCGTCATTTTTAATTCTTCTTTTGTGTAACCATCTTTGTCAAAAACATCGATATGAGGAATTAAGTTAAAGGCGATTTGTTTTGTAAAATTTTTAGAAACAATATCTTTTTTATCTAAAAAATTTTTTGTTTGATCAAATAATTCATCCATAGCTTCTTTACCAGCGCCAGAAACAGCTTGATAGGTTGAAACAATAACTCTTTTAATTTTATATTCATCATGTAAAGGTTTTAGAACTAGAACCATTTGCATTGTTGAACAATTTGGATTTGCTATAATATTTTCATGCTTGCCTAAAGCCTCTGGATTAACTTCAGGTACAACTAGAGGAATATTTTCTTTCATTCTAAAAAAACTCGAATTATCAATTACAATAGTTTTTTCTGCTGCTTTTGGAGCCCACTCTTTAGCTATATTGCTGCCTGCTGCAAAAATAGTAATTTGAGCTTTAGAAAAATCATAATTATCTAAATTTTCTATCTCAATTTCTTTCTCTCGAAATTTAATTTTTTTTCCTGTGCTTTTTTTTGAAGCAACTAAATATAAGTCGTTAAATGATATTTTAGATTTTTCTAAAATTTCAATTATTTTTCTTCCTACATTTCCTGAAGCACCAATTATTGCAAAATTCATAATACTCTACTTTATTTCAATTTTGCTATAATTGCATCACCCATATCTGAAGTGGAAACCTCTTTCATATTTTTAGACATGATATCTTTTGTTCGTAACCCATCATCAAGAACGCTTTGAACTGCTGTGTCTAATTGTTCGGCTTCTTTATCTAAATCAAGAGAATATTTTAAAGCCATAGATAAACTTAGCACAGTAGCTATAGGATTAGCTATATTTTTTCCTGCTATATCTGGAGCAGATCCATGAACAGGCTCATACATTGATCTAATTTTTCCATTTTTATCTTTAGCACCTAAAGAGGCTGAGGGCAATAAACCTAAAGACCCTGTTAACATTGCGGCTTCATCAGAAAGAATGTCTCCAAATAAATTATCGGTCACAATCACATCAAATTGTTTTGGATCTCTTAAAAGCTGCATAGCGCAATTATCAGCAAGCATATGACTTAACTCAATTTTTTTATAATCTTTATCTTTAAGAGCTTGAACTTCTTCTCTCCATAAAACACCTGCTTCCATAACATTTGACTTTTCACATGACGTGACTTTATTTTTTCTTTTTTTTGCTAAATCAAAAGCAACTCTTGCTACTCTTTGTATTTCACTTGTAGTATACGTATGAGTATTTATTCCTTTTCTTTCATTATTTTCAATGGGCTCTATTCCTCTCGGTTCACCGAAGTAAATTCCACCTGTAAGCTCTCTAACAATCATGATATCTAGGCCAGAAATAATTTCTGGTTTAAGTGAAGAAGCGTCTACTAATTGTTTAAAACAAATTGCTGGACGTAAATTTGCAAATAATTTTAATTCTTTTCTTAATTTTAAAAGAGCTCTCTCAGGTCTTTTTGAAAATTCAAGATTGTCATACTTAGGGCCTCCGACAGCTCCTAAGATAACAGCTTCACTCTCTAGCGCTTTATAAAAAACCTCATCGGTAATAGGGTTTTTATGCTTTTCATATGAAGCTCCCCCTACTAAACCTTCTTCAATTTTAAAATCTAAAGATTTTTTTTTGTTAAACCATTCAATTATTTTTCTTACCTCTCCAATTACTTCGGGGCCTATTCCGTCTCCAGGTAATAGTAAGATTTTTCTATCTTTTACTCTAATCATTTTTCATTAACCATGGTTTATCAACACTAATTTTTTTTTCAAAATTATCTATATGACTTACTTTTTCCATTGATAGACCAATGTCGTCTAAACCTTCTATTAAACACTTCTTTTTAAATGCATCGATATTAAATTTTATAGATTTATTACCAAACTTAATTTCTTGATTTTTTAAATTAACATCAATTTCTTCTTTTCTTTTAGAGTATTCTGCTAGCTCTAAGACTGATTGTTCATCTATTTTTACAGGTAAAATTCCGTTCTTAAAGCAATTGTTGTAAAATATATCTGCGAAACTAGAACTTATAACACATTTAATTCCAAAATCTAATAATGCCCAAGGAGCATGTTCTCTAGAAGAACCACACCCAAAATTTTTTCCGGCTAACAATATTTTTGATTTATTATAAGGATCGTTATTTAAAGTAAAGCCTTTAATGCTTTTACCTTGCTCATCATACCTCATTTCATAAAACAAACTTTTTCCTAAACCAGTTCTTTTTATAGTCTTTAAAAATTGTTTTGGTATAATCATATCAGTATCAATATTCTGTAATGATAAATATGCAGGTATACTTTTAATTTTTGTAAATTTTTCCATTACTGAATCTTTCTGACATCTGCTAGATGACCGCTAATAGCTGCAGCGATAGCCATTCCAGGGCTAACTAAATGAGTTCTTCCACCTCTTCCTTGTCGTCCTTCAAAATTTCTATTTGATGTAGATGCGCATCTTTCTTGTGGTTTTAGTTTGTCAGCATTCATAGCTAGACACATTGAACAACCTGGTTCACGCCATTCAAAGCCTGCTTCTTTATATATTTTGTCTAAACCCTCTTCCTCAGCTTGGGCTTTAACTAAGCCTGACCCAGGAACAACAATAGCGCTTACATTATCAGCTACTTTTTTCCCTTTTAATAAATTAGCAGCAGATCTTAAGTCTTCAATTCTTCCATTTGTGCAACTTCCAATAAAAACTTTATCAATTTTTATATCTGAGATTTTAGTGTTTGCTTTTAAGCCCATATATTCAAGTGATCTTTCCATTGCTGCTTTTTTATCACTATCTTTTTCTTTACTAGGGTCAGGAACATTACTTGTAACTGAAGCAACATCTTGAGGAGATGTTCCCCAAGTTACTAGCGGCTCAATTTCGTGCGCATTTATATTGATTTCTTTATCAAATTTACAATCTTTATCTGAATATAATGTTTTCCAATAAGTTAAGGCTTTATCCCAAGTTTGTCCTTTCGGAGACATTGGTTTGTTTTTGAAATAATTGAAAGTCTTTTCATCTGGAGCAATTAATCCTGCTCTAGCTCCAGCTTCTATGGTCATGTTACAAACTGTCATTCTTTCTTCTATGCTTAAGTTTTTAATAACATCGCCAGCAAATTCGATCACATAACCTGTTCCACCTGCGGTTCCTATAGTTCCTATAATTTTCAAAATTACATCTTTAGCAGTCACTCCTGCTGGTAATTTTCCATTAACATTAATTCTTAAATTTTTTGATTTTTTTTGAATTAGTGTTTGAGTAGCTAAAACATGCTCTACTTCAGATGTTCCAATTCCAAATGCTAATGCACCGAAAGCTCCATGCGTAGCAGTGTGGCTATCGCCACAAACAATTACAGTGCCTGGTTGAGTAAATCCTTGTTCAGGTCCAATAATATGAACTATACCCTGCCGTTTATCATTAACATCAAAAAGTTCAACGCCAAACTCTTTGCAGTTATCTCTCAATGTATCGACTTGAATTTTAGACTCCACATCGTCAATACCTTTTGATCTATCAGTAGTAGGAACATTATGATCTGGTACAGCTAGTGTTAACTCTGGTCTTCTTACTTTTCTTTTTTGAATTCTTAAGCCTTCGAATGCTTGTGGGCTAGTCACTTCATGAATTAGGTGTCTATCAACATAGATCAAACAAGTTCCATCATCTTGTTCGTGGACAAGATGGTTTTCCCATATCTTATCATATAGAGTTTTTGACATTTAAAATTTTATTTTTTTTCGTTAGTTGATTTGTCGTCTTTAGTTTCGACTTTTGGAGCTTCTTCTCTTGCTGCCTCAACTACTTTATCTTTTGACTCTACTGGTTTAACAGATACGTCTACACCGATTTTTTTCTTAATTTTTTCTGCTATTCTCGCCGACTTACCTTTTCTATCTCTTAAATAATAAAGTTTAGCTCTTCTAACCTTTCCAGATCTTACGACTTTAATAGAGTCAACGTTTGGACTATAAAGAGCAAAAGTTCTTTCAACACCTTCTCCGAATGAAATTTTTCTAACTGTAAAAGAAGAATTAAGATCTCTATTTTTTTTGGCAATGCAAACACCTTCAAAATATTGAATTCTTTCTCTTTTGCCTTCAACAATTTTCACTCCCACTTTAATAGTATCTCCTGGTGAAAAATCAGTAATTTTCTTATTCGCGGTTATTATCTGAATTGCTGCTTTATTTATATCTTCAATGTTTTTCATTTTTTTTATCCAAATATTTTTTCCAAAGATCAGGCCTCTGGCGACGTGTTATAGCCTCAGATTGAGATAAACGCCACCCCTTAATTTTAGCGTGATCACCGGAAAATAGTATATCTGGTGGGCTTTTACCCTCCCAATCTTTAGGTTTTGTATATTGAGGGTGCTCCAGTAGATAATTTTCAAAGCTCTCTTCTTTATTAGACTCTTCATTACCTAATACGCCTGGCAAAAGTCTTACTATTGTGTCAACAAAAACAAAGGATGCTGTTTCACCTCCTGATAATATAAAGTCACCAATACTATATTCTTCTATATTTCTAGTTTCTAGTAACCTTTGATCAATCCCTTCAAAGTGACCACATAAAATATTAACCTTATCAAGTTTACTTATTGATCTTGCTTCGCGCTGATCAAATTTTTTTCCTTTTGGAGAAAGATAGACAATCTTTTCACCTGGACTAGTATTTTTATCTAAAGCAGATGCGACTACATCTGGCCTTAATAACATTCCACTACCTCCACCAAACGGTTTGTCGTCAACAGATCCTCGAACATCTGTTGAATAGTCTCTTATATCGATTACTCTAATATCCCAAATTTTATTCTCCTTAGCTTTTTTGTAAATCCCTACATCAAGAGGACCAGGAAATAAATCTGGATATAAAGTAAAAATTTTTACTTTCAGCATTTTCTTGCTTCCTTACGGTTAAGCTTTAGGTTCTTCCTTTTTCGCTTCTGCTTTAGGTTCTTCCTTTTTCGCTTCTGCTTTAGGTTCTTCCTTTTTCGCTTCTGCTTTAGGTTCTTCCTTTTTCGCTTCTGCTTTAGG
>JBJLEB010000008.1:0-22803 GCA_045566095.1 Candidatus Pelagibacter sp.
CCAAATAAGTTTTCTTTTTATCAAAAAAAATTTAGTGAGGTTGATACTATTCTCAATAATCAATCTCCCGATTTTATAATATTTGATCTAGGTATATCATCAATTCAGTTAAATAATTTTAAAAGAGGATTTTCATTTAAGTCAAAGGAAACATTGGATATGTCTATGGGTTTAACAAACATATCAGCAGAAAAAGTCATTAATAACTTTAGTGAAAAAACACTAAAATTAATCATTAAGGTTTTAGGTGAAGAAAAGGAAGCATCAAAGATTGTAAAAAATATAATCAAAATACGTTCTAAGAAAAAAATTACTAGAGTGGATCAATTAGTTGAAATAATAAAGAAAAGTAAAAAAAAAAAATATGATAGCAAGATAAATCCATGTACAAAAACTTTTCAAGCTTTAAGAATATTTGTTAATAAAGAAATTTCAGAACTCATTATTGGTATTGCTAATGCTACAAAAATTTTGAAGCCAGGAGGAAAAATATTAGTTATAAGTTTCCACTCAATTGAAGATAAGATAATTAAGTACTTTTTTAAAAATTTTTCCTCAAATCACTCTAAGCCATCTAGATATTCTCCAGAAAACAATAAGCTCACTGATAATAATACTTTGTTTGATGAATATAAAAATAAGATTTTAAAACCCACTATTGAAGAAATTACTAATAACCCACCTTCACGTTCAGCTAAACTTAGATACGCGACAAGAAGTAAAAATTTATTTATTTATCCTGAAAAATTGATTAATAGATTCAAAAAGTATTTAGACCTGGAGAGTACCCATGTTTAAAAGTAAATTGATCATTTCCATAGGTATATTTTCAATTTTGCTTAGCACAACTTCAGTAATAAAAACTCAATCTAGAATTATTGAAAAAAAAATTTATAAGGTAGAACAAAAGATTAAAACTTTAGAAAAAGATTTACATGAAACAGAGCTTGACTATTCTTACCTATCCGCTCCTAACAATTTATCAAAAAAAATAAAAGACTTATCTTTTATTGATTATGTGCCAATGGATTTTTCAAGAATATATATGAGTTATAAAGACTTTTCAGGTGCTCAAAAAAAAATAACAATTCTTAAAATGAATGATGAAAAAACAAAACAAAAAAAATAAAGATCATAACATTAATCAAAAAAGTTTTTATTTTGAAGATTACCTTGAGACTAATCAAAAAAAAAAAAATATAAAAGATATCAATGTTTCTCAGGATAGAATTTATCTTCTATTTTTTTTATTTTTTTCACTAATTGTAATATTTTCGGTAAAAATTATTTTTATATCTCTCAAAAACCTAGAGATTTATAAAAAAAATAATGACCCAATAAATCAGCTATCCTTAAGAAGAGATATCGTAGATAGAAATGGGGATCTGGTTTCAAGGAATGTTAAATCATTTCATGCTGCCATAAATCCTAATCTAGTTAAAAATAAAAAGAATTTTTTAATTAAAATAAGATTAAATTTTCCAGATTTACCTATTCAAGAAGTAGAAAAAAAATTAAACAAAGGAAAATATTTTTACTTAAAAAAAAGACTTAATCAAAATGACAAAGAAAAGTTGTGGTCACTTGGAGAAAAAGGAATAATTTTTGAGCCTTTTCAATCTAGAATTTATACTCATGCAAATTTGTATAGCCATATATTAGGTCAAGTTGACTATGATAATTATGGAATTTCTGGAATAGAAAAATATTTTGATAAGGAGTTAAAAGATACTAAGTTGATGAATACACCGCTGCAAATAACTTTAGATACTAATATTCAATATATAATAGATCAAGAGCTTAATAAAGCATTAGAGACCTTTAGCGCTACTGGAGGAGGAGCTTTATTAATGGATGTTAATAGTGGTGAGGTTTTATCTTTAGTTTCTTTACCTAATTTTAATATTAATAAAAGAGTAAATATTACTGATAAAAAATATACAAATAAAATAACAAAGGGCGTCTATGAGCTCGGTTCAATTTTTAAAACATTTACTGTTGCTTTAGCACTTGAAAAAAAATTAGTGTCTCCTCAAACAGTTATTAAAAATATACCTAGAAAATTGAAATGTTCTATTCATGAGATCTCTGATATTAAAAAATTTCCTAATGAATTAACGGTTGAAGAAATATTAGTCAGATCATCTAATATTGGAACTGTTATGCTTAGTAAAAAAATTGGTGAAAAAGATTTTAAAAAATTTATTGAGAAAACTCACTTGATGAAAACACCTAAATTTGAACTTGAGGAGGTCGGTACCCCATTAAGTTTTAGATGGGATAAATGTAAATTAGAAACAATTTCATTTGGGCATGGAATAGCTGTAACACCACTTCAGGCAACAGCAACATATGCTTCAATAACTAATGGTGGCAATCTCACAAAACCAACAATGATTAAAAACTATAGTTATCAAAAAAAACAAAAAATAATTTCAGAGGAAACCAGCAGAGAAATTAATAAAATTTTAAGAAAAGTTGTAACAGAAGAAGAAGGTACTGCCAAATTAGCTAATATATTCGGTTACAATGTTGGAGGTAAAACAGGAACTTCTCAGAGATATGGAAATAAAAATGAAAACTTGAATACATTTATTTCAATATTCCCCTCACAAAAACCACAATATGTTTTTTTAGTAATGCTCGAAAACCCTCAAGTTGCTTCAGATTTAATTTATAACTATAAGGGCCTGAAAGTTAAAGGAACTAGAAATGAGGCTGGGTGGAATGCTGTTTATATAGCTGGCAAAATTATAAAAAAAATCGGACCTATTTTAGCCATAAAAAACGACGAGTTTTACAACAAAAATGTTGCTAAAAAACTTAATTAAAAATTCTCCTTCAGATTTAAGAAACCTTGATATTAAAGGATTAGCTCTTAATAGTAAAAAGGTAAAAAAAGGATTCATTTTTTTTGCTATTAAAGGAAGTAGATCTAATGGTGAAAACTTTATCAATCAAGCAATTAAAAATGGAGCAATTTTAATTATTTGTGGCAGTAATTGTAAATTTTATAGCTCTAAAATTCATGTTATTAAAACTAAGAAAGTAAGAAGTTTCTTAAGTGAAATCACATCAAAATTTTATAAAATTAAACCAAAAAATATTATTGCTGTAACAGGAACAAATGGAAAAACATCCGTAGCAGATTTTTTTTATCAACTATTAAGTTTAAATAATATTCCTGTCGCTTCCATTGGAACTTTAGGAATTAAATGTAAAAAAAAATTTATTAAAACTGGTTTAACATCTCCTGATATCATTACTTTACACAAAACTCTTCAAAAATTAAAAAAAGATAAAATTGATAATGTAATTATTGAAGCTTCTAGTCATGGTTTATATCAAAATAGACTAGACAACATAAATTTTAAAGCAGGAATTTTTACCAACTTTAGTCAGGACCATTTAGATTATCATAAAACAATGAAGGCGTATCTTCATGCAAAATTAATTTTGTTTTCTAAATTATTAACTAAAAAAAAATATATCATTACAGATACATCTTTAAAAGAATATCCAAAATTAAAAAAGATTTCTATAAATAGAAAATTAAGAATTTTAGATATTAATAAAAAATTAAATTTTATAAAGAATATAAATCTTAGTTTGGTTGGGTTATTTCAAATAAAGAATTTATCAATGGCAGTTTTAGCTGCGAGGTTATGTAACTTAAGTGATAACAAAATTCATAATTCACTAAACAAGATTAAAAATGTTGAAGGTAGATTAGATCTTATAAAAACATATCCAAATAATATAAAAGTATTTATCGATTATGCTCACACACCAGATGCGTTAAAAGAAACTATAAAAGCAATAAAAAATACTTTTGGGAATATTTCGTTAGTATTTGGTTGTGGGGGTGAAAGAGATTTTAAAAAAAGACATTTAATGGCAAAGGTTGCAAAAGTTATGTGTAAAAAAATATATGTGACTGATGACAATCCAAGAAAAGAAAATCCAAAAAAAATTAGAAAAGAAATAACAAAATATTTAAAAGGAAGTAATTATTTTGATATTGGCAATCGTTCGAGAGCTATTAAAGAAGCAATTTTAAATGCGGAGCCTAATGAAACTATCTTAGTTGCTGGTAAAGGTCATGAAAATTACCAAGATTATGGAAGTAAAATAATTTCAATTTCAGATAAAGAGATCATTAAAAAAATTAATTTGAGCAGAGAAAAATTTGATAAAAAAAAATATAATTATCTTTTAAATTCTAAATTGTTAAATAAAATTGTTAAAAATAAAAAATTTTACAAATTTAATGGAATCACAATAGACTCGAGAGATGTAAAAAAAGAAAATTTATTTTTAGCAATTAAAGGAAAGAATAATGATGGAAATAATTTCATAGCTAAAGCTATAAAAAAAGGGGCAAGCTATATAATTTCATCAAAAAATTATAAAGATAAGAGAAAAAAGATAATTAAAGTTAATAATACGACCACTTTCCTCAATCATTTTGCTAGAGAAAAAAGAAAAATTTGTAAAGCAAAGGTTTTAGCAATAACTGGTAGCGCAGGTAAAACTTCGTTAAAAAACTTACTTGAACTTTTGTTACAAAAATATGGTAGTACTTATGCTTCACCAAGATCATTTAATAATCACTACGGTGTTCCTTTAAGTTTATCTAATTTAAATCTAAATCATAGATTTGGGGTATTTGAAGTGGGAATGAACCATTCAGGAGAAATTAACCAGCTCTCTGGAATGATTAATCCTCATTTAGCGATAATTACTAATATAGCAGAAGCTCATATTGAAAATTTTAATAGCATTAAGGACATAGCTAAAACAAAAAGTGAGATTATTAATAATATAGAAAACAAAGGTATTCTTATTTTAAATCGTGATGATAAGTTTTTTAATTATTTAAATAAAAAGGCTAAATTAAGAAATATAAAAGTAATTACTTTTGGAATTTCAAAAAAATCAGATGTTTATCCAATTACAATAAAGCAACAAAGGAAAGTAAAGCAAATTACTATTAATGTAAAAAATGAAATTTTAAACTTAAAAGTTAAAAATATTAATATTTACAATGTTCTTGCTTCTTTGGCTGTTTTGAAAGTATTTAGTTTAGATCTTAAAAAAACTATAAAAGTTTTTCTAAGATATCAACCTTTAGAAGGTAGAGGCAGAGTGCATAAAATTAAAAGATATAAAAAATTTTTTTATTTAATAGATGAAAGTTACAACGCTAATCCATTTTCAGTAAAAAATGCATTAATTAGTTTTTCAAAAATAAAAAAAGGAAGATCAAAGAAATATTTATTGCTTGGAGATATGCTTGAACTTGGAAAAAAATCTGAATTTTATCATAAAGAATTATCAAAACTTATTAACAGCTCCGATATAGATAAAGTTTTTATTAAAGGAGAAAAGACCATTTTTACTTATAAATATTTAAAAAAAGAGAAGCGTGGAAATATTTTACAGAATAATCAAGATGTTGATCTTATTTTAAAAAATATAATCACTAATAATGATTATTTGATGATAAAAGGATCTAACGCAACAGGTTTGAATATTATTAGCAAAACAATGATCAAAGGCATTTAATGTTATTTAATTTATTAACATCTTTCATAGAGCATTATTCTTTTCTTAACGTATTTAAGTATTTAACTTTTAGAACAGGCCTTTCAGTGGTTACCTCTCTAATTGTTGTTTTTATTATTGGAGGCCCACTTATCAAAGTTTTTTCAAAAAATATGATTTCAGGACCGATAAGGCAAGATGGACCTTTAGATCATATTATAAAAAAATCAGGAACACCGACAATGGGAGGAGTTATCATTATAATTGGTATACTTACGAGTACTTTGATGTGGGCTGATTTAAAAAATATATATATCTGGACGTTAGTTTTTGTATCTTTAAGTTTAGGTCTATTAGGTTTTACAGATGATTTGCTTAAAATAAAATTTAAAAACTCAAGAGGATTAAATGCAAAATTAAAGTTTCTAGGTCAATTAATTATTAGCATAATAGCTTTATATATTTTAATAAAATTTTCTGAACATGAGTATCTATATAATCTTTATTTTCCTTTTTTTAAAAATTTAATTTGGCATATGGGCCTTTTTTTTATTCCATTTGGTTTATTTGTAATAATTGGATCTTCTAACGCAGTAAACTTAACTGATGGGCTGGACGGGTTGGCTACTGTGCCAGTCATGTTAGTTGCTCTTTCATACACTTTAATTTCATACGTAGTTGGGAACACAATTTTTTCTGAATACCTTCAGTTACAATATATTCCAGATGTTGGAGAGCTTTCTATATTTTGTGGTTCAATAGTTGGGTCATGTCTTGGTTTTCTTTGGTATAATGCGCCGCCTGCAAAAATTTTCATGGGCGATACAGGTTCTTTGTCTTTAGGTGGTTCGCTTGCTGCAGTCGCTATAATTGTAAAACATGAAATAGTCCTTGCGATAATTGGAGGGTTGTTTGTTCTGGAAACTGTGTCAGTAATTATCCAAGTTATCTCTTTTAAACTAACAGGAAAAAGAATTTTCAAAATGGCACCAATCCATCACCATTTTGAGCAAAAAGGTTGGGCGGAGTCAACAATTGTAATTCGATTTTGGATTATAGCAATAATATTAGCTTTAGTTGGTTTAGCAACACTAAAATTACGTTAGTGAATGAAACGTGCAATTAATTTAAAAAAACTCTCATTTTTAATATATGGGCTAGGTTCAAGTGGTCGTTCAGTAATCAAATATTTTAAAAAAAAAAATATTGAAAATTTTTTTACATGGGATGATAACAGCTTGATAAGAAATAAATATAAATCTAAGAAGTTTTTAAATTTAAAAAGTATATTAGAATATGTAGATTATATCATTTTAAGTCCTGGAATAAGTTTAAAAAAATCAAAGCACAAAAGAAATTTAATAAAATTTAAAGACAAAATTATTACAGATATAGATTTATTATATTTAACTAATACTAAAATAAAATCTATAGTTGTTACAGGATCAAACGGTAAGTCGACAACTTGTAAAATTATTTTTCATTTGTTAAAAAAAAATGGATTTAAAGTTAAGTTAGGTGGAAATATTGGAACCCCAGTATTAAATATAAAATTTAAAAAGAATATTTATTTTGTGATAGAAGCTTCCTCATTTCAACTATCTCATTCAAAATTTATTCATCCAAATTATGCAATTTTATTAAATATTACCAATGATCATGTTGATTGGCATGGCTCGATGCAAGCTTACATAGAATCAAAGTTAAAATTATTTGATCTTCAAAAAAGAAGTGATTTTGCTTTTGTAAACGACAAATTTAAAAATATTTTTAAGAATAAAAGATATTTAAGTAAGCTAGTTGCATCAAAATCTGGAGACTATCTCAAGATAAAATTTAAAATTAAAAATGACTATTTAAGATCAAGTATAAACGATGAAAATATGAGCTATATATACTCTTTGGCAAAACTTTTAAAAATAAATAAAAAATTATTTATACAATCTATGAATTCTTTTACAGGGTTATCTCATAGGCATGAAATCTTTTTTAAGAAAAAAAATACCATCTTTATCAATGATTCAAAAGCAACAAGTTTTCAAGCAACTAAACTCGCTCTAACAAACAGTAAAAATATTTTTTGGATACTTGGCGGACTACCGAAAAAAAATGATAAAATTGATTTAAGATATCTAAAAAAAAATATTACAAAATCATATATAATTGGAAAACATATTAACTTTTTTAAAAAACAATTAATAAATAAAGTAGATTTTTCAGTTGAAAAAAATATAAAAAACGCAGTGATAAAGGCTATAAAGGATTCAAGAAAATTGAAAAAAAAATACAGTACAATATTATTAAGTCCAAGCGCGGCATCATTTGATCAATTTAAAAATTTTGAGGTAAGGGGAAATCAATTTAAGAGACTAAGCAAACTATATGCTAAAAAATTTATTTAAATTTGAATTCAATGTTTATTGGAGAAATATAGATAAGAATATTTTAATTGGTTTTTTTATTCTATTTTTTTTAGGTCTTTTTTTTTCATTTTCATCCACTTCATCTTTAGCTGGTGAAAGATTAAATAAAACTTACTATTTTTTTTTCTCAAAACACCTAATTTTCACCGTACTAGCTCTTTTCATAATGTTTATTATTTCTGCCGTAGAAACTTCTTTATTAAAAAAAACAATTGTTCCATTTTTTATATTATTTTTTATTCTACTTTTTCTTGTCCCTATTATTGGAATAGAGGTAAAAGGAGCTAAAAGATGGTTGGACTTATATTTTTTTAGGCTTCAACCTATAGAGCTTCTAAAACCGTTTTTTATCTTAGCAACAGTTAAAATATTAACTTTAAATAAATTTCAAAATTCTAAAATAAGATACTTATTTAGTTTTCTTTTATTAACTTCTGTAATAATTCTTTTAATTGATCAACCTGATCTTGGACAATCAATTTTACTTATTGGAAGCTGGATTGCTACCGTATTTATTTCTGGAGTTAGTCTTTCATTTATATTAAGTTTTTTTTTAATTTTTATTTTTTTCATTAGTTTTATTTTATTTTTAATGCCGGAAAAATTTGGTTATGTAATCAATCGCTTAGTAACATTTTTAGATCCAAATAAAGGAGATAATTTTCAATCAATTAAAGCTTTGGATGCTATAAAGCAAGGAGGGTTAAAAGGTCAAGGGATGGGAGAAGGAATTTTAAAAGATAAAGTGCCAGAAGCTCATACCGATTATATAATAGCTATTATATCTGAAGAATTTGGTTCAATAGCTTCTATATTAATTATAACAATATTTTTATACATAGCTTTTAGAATTATTAAAAACTGTATTTTAAAGAATGATGAATTTTTAAAGTTTTCATTGTGTGGACTGGCCTCACTTCTTATTTTTCAAACATTTATTCATATTGGAGTTAATACTGCTTTATTGCCAACAACAGGTATGACTTTACCTTTTTTGAGTTACGGTGGCTCATCTCTTATAGGAAGTGCAATTTTAGCAGGTGTAATTTTAAATTATACGAAAATAAAATTAGATATAGATGATTAATAATATCAAAAAGATAATTATTGCAACAGGTGGTACAGGAGGTCATGTTTTTCCAGCCTATAGTTTGGCTAAACACTTTATTTCTAATAAAATAGATGTTGAGATAATTTCTGACAAACGAGGTATAAAATATTTAAAAAATTATCATGATCTAAAGATTACCCAAATTAGCTCAGCAACTATTTTTAAAAAAAATATATTACAAAAATTATTTTCATCAATAATAATTTTTTACTCTATATTTAGATCATTTATTTTTCTATTGTTCTTTAAGCCTAATTTAGTTTTTGGCATGGGTGGTTATTCTTCATTTCCAATTTGTGTAGCAGCAAAAATACTTAAAATACCGTTTATAATTTATGAGAATAATTTATATATTGGAAAAGCTAACAGCTATTTATTACCTTTTGCAAATAAAATTTTTGTATCTCATAAAGAATTAGAAGGAATTTCTGAAAAACATAAAAAAAAAATAATTGAAATTGGAAATATAATTCGAAAAGAAATATTCAATTTGCAAAGTAGAAAATACTCTAATCATATTGACAATGAACTTAAGATATTGGTTCTTGGCGGCAGTCAAGCTGCAAAAATTTTTGCTGAAAAACTTCCTGAGATTTTTAAGAAATGCAAAGAAAACAAGATAGTTTTAAAAATTTACCAGCAATGTTTACCTGAACAAAATGAATTTTTAATTTCTTTTTATAAGAACTTAAATATACACTTTGAAACTTTTAATTTTAGTAATAATATTTTAGAATATTTTGTCAAAACTGATTTAGCAATTACACGTTCAGGTTCTTCAATGTTAGCAGAATTGATCAATGCTAAAATACCCTTTATTTCAGTTCCTTTACCTACATCAGCAGAAGATCATCAATTAAAAAATGCTACTTATTACGAAAAAAATGGGTATAGCTATTTAATAGAGGAGAAGGATTTAAGTAAAGATTTATTCAAATTAATTAAAAAAATCCATGAAGAAAAATCACTGTTAAAGCAAATGATAAATAAGCAAAAACAATATTCTGACAAATTAGTATATGAAATTATAGACAAACAAATATGCAATATTATTAATGAAAAACATTAGAATAGGTCAAAAGGAAATTATTCATTTCATAGGAATAGGTGGAATAGGCATGAGCGGTTTAGCTCAAGTTATGAAAACCATGGGATTTAAGATTCAAGGTAGTGATCAAAGTAAGAATAAAAATACATCTAATTGTTTAAAAGCAGGTATTAAGGTTTTTATAGGCCATTCAAAAAAAAATGTAAAAAACGCTACAATACTTGTTAAATCTTCAGCTATTAAAAATAATAATAAAGAAATTCAACAAGCAAAAATAAAAAAAATTCCAATTTATTCGAGGGCAGAAGTTTTAGCTAATGTTGTTTCTTTAAAAAAAAATATAATTATTACTGGTTCGCACGGAAAAACTACCACAACATCTTTAGTAGCAAAAATTCTGTCTGATCAGAAGTTAGATCCAACAATAATAAATGGTGGGGTTATTAATTCATTTAAAAGTAATGCAAAATTAGGAAAAGGGGATTGGGCAATATTAGAGGCAGATGAGTCGGATGGAAGTTTTTTAAAGTTACCAATTAACTATTCTATAGTAACTAATATAGATGTTGAACATATTGATTATTATAAAAATTATAAAAATTTAGAAAATTCATTTATTCAATTTATTAACAAAACTCCTCCAATAGGAAAGTCGTTAATTTGTATTGATAACAAAAATATTAAGAATATTTTACATAAAATAAAAAATAAAAATATATTAACTTATGGCTTTAATAAAAAAGCCAATTATCGAATTAGTAACGCAAGATATAATGAAACATATTCGTTGTTTGATCTTGATTACAAAAAATTAAATAACAGTAAAATAAAAATTAAAAATATTAATATTAAATTAATAGGAAAACATAATATACTTAATGCATCAGCAGCTGTAGCAGTCTGTCTAAATTTAGGTATAAAAATTGATACTATAAAGAAAGCATTAAGGAATTTTTCTGGTGTACAGAGAAGGATGACAAAAATATTTACAAAAAATAAAAATGAATTTTTTGATGATTACGCACATCATCCAACAGAAATTTCTTCTATATTAGATGGAGTAAATAATGTTTATAATAATAGAAAAATTATAACAGTTTTTGAACCTCATAGATATTCAAGGGTGGTATCTTTAAAAAAAGCTTTTTCTGAATCATTCAAAGGATCAAACTTAGTTTTAATTTGTCCTATGTATGCTGCAGGTGAAAAGAAAAATTTAAATTTTAATTTAGATAGTTTTGCAAAGATGATTTCTAAAAACTCTAAAACACAAGTAGTATTAGTAAAAAATCAAAAAGAATTATCAAATTATTTCAAAAAAAACCTAATAAGTGATGAAATTGTTATAGGTATGGGCGCAGGAGTCATTTCACAATGGATGAGAGAATTGAGATTTAGTTTATGAATTTAAATAGAGTTAATCTAAAAAAAAAATTTGGGAAAAATGTAATATTTAAAGAGAATTTGTCAAAATATAGTTGGTTTAATTTAGGAGGACCTGCTGATATTTTTTTTAGACCTAAAAACAAAGATCAGTTGATAAGTTTTTTAGAGGAAATAAAAAAAAATAATTACAACATACACATACTTGGAGCTGGCTCTAATACTTTAATTAGAGATGCAGGCGTAAAAGGAGTTGTAATTAAATTGGGTTCTAAGTTTTCTGATATTGAACTAATAGAAAAAGATACTATCGAGGTTGGAGCAGCGACTTTAGACAGAAAGGTTTCTGATTTTTCAAAAAATAATAATATAAGCAATATGGAGTTTTTGTCTTGTATACCGGGCTCTATCGGAGGTGCAATAATAATGAATAGCGGATGTTATAATTCTGATATTTCAAAGATTTTATTATCTATTAAAGTCATTGACGAAAATGGTTATGAAAAAGAAATAACAAGTGAAAAAATAAAATTTTATTATAGAAGCACAAATCTTCCGGCTAATTTAATAATTTTATCTGCAAAACTTAAAGGTATAATTACCTCAAAAGAATTGATTGAAAAAAAACAAGAAGAGTTAATATTAAGAAAAAAAAAATCTCAGCCAAATCAAATTAAAACAGGTGGGAGTACATTTAAAAATGATAGTAACAAAAAGGCATGGGAACTTATAAAGGAGTCAGGATGTGATAAGTTCAATGTTGGAGACGCAAGAATTTCAGAAAAGCATTGCAACTTTTTTTTAAATGATGGTAAAGCAAAAACATCAGACGTAGAAAAATTAATTCACAAAGTAAAAAAAGAAGTAAAATCTAAAACTGGAATTGATCTTAATTTAGAAATAAAGATTATTGGTGATGAAAAATAAAAAAGTTTTAGTAGTGCTTGGAGGCACATCAGGGGAAAGAAAAGTTAGCCTTGATAGTGGGAGAGCTTGTATAAAAGCATTAAAAAAAATAGGGTATAAAGTATCAATTTTTGATCCAAAAAAACATTCATACAATTTAATTGATAAAAAAAAAACTGATTTAATTTTTAATGCTCTTCATGGGAAAGATGGCGAGGATGGAATTGCCCAAAGCTATTTTGAATATTTGAGAATTCCCTACACCCATTCAGGAGTAATTAGCTCTTATAACGCAATGAACAAAATAATCTCAAAAAAAATATTTAAAAAAAATAAAATTAAATCTCCAAAATATTTTGTTCTTGAAAAAGAAGTTTTTAGTAAAAATTTGTTAAAATTATGTATAAAAAAAAATAATATAAAATTTCCTATAGTAGTTAAACCTATCAATGAAGGATCTAGTATAGGTGTTAAAATATGTAAAAATATAAAGGATCTTTATTATTCGACTAAATACCTTTTTAAAAAATATGATAAGTTAATTTTTGAAACTTATGTTGGGGGACAAGAAATTCAAGTCGCAGTTATAAATGGTGTTCCTCTAGGTGCAATTGAATTAAAACCTAAGAGAAAATTTTATGACTATAAAGCTAAATACTCGAAGTCAGCAAAAACAGAACATATTATGCCAGCTAATCTTACAAAAACTGAATACAGAAAAGTTCTTAAAATTGCAAAAAAAGCTCATAATACTTTAAAGTGCAAAGGCATAACTAGGTCTGATTTTAAATATTATAAAAAACAATTTTTTCTATTAGAGATTAATACTCAACCTGGAATGACCAATTTATCATTAGTGCCAGAAATAGCGCGTTATAGAGGCATATCTTTTGAAAATTTAGTAAATAAAATATTATTAAATGCTGGAATTAATAAATGAGGAAATCTAGTTTTGGTCTAATTATACTTTTAATCTTTTTAACTACTTATAATCCTAAATTTAATATTATTAAAAGTTCTAACCTAAATATACAAAAAATAGTTATAGAGAATAATGAAATACTAAATTCTGAAGAGATAAAAAGAAAACTAAGCTTTTTATATGAAAAAAGTTTATTTTTTTTAGAGAGCGAAGAAATTAAAACGAAACTAAAAGATGAGGCTTTCATTGAGAGTTTTAGTATTAAAAAAATTTATCCTAATACATTAAAATTAATGATTGTAGAAAAAAAACCTGTAGCAATTTTACAGAATAAAAAAAAAAAATTTTATATTTCAGATAAAGGCAATCTAATAAATTTTATAGAAATAAAACTATATGACAATCTGCCTATGGTTTTTGGCAACGGAAGAAATTTCTATACTTTATATAAAGATATTCAAAGTACAAGTTTTCCATTAAAAAAGATAAAATCTTTTTATTATTTTGAGTCTGGAAGATGGGATTTAATTTTATTAGATGACAAAGTTATCAAATTGCCAATAAAAGATCAAAAATCGAGTTTAAAGAATTTTGTGATTTCTGAAACAAATAGTAATTTTGAAAATTATAAAATATTTGATTATAGAATCAAAGATCAACTCATTTTGAATTAATATATGCAAATAGATAGTCCAATTATTTTTGTTGAAATAAACTCATCAAATTATATTTTTACATCAGGATTATTTGATGAGAATCAAAATTTTAAAGTTACTGAAAAAATAATTGCACCCAATAAAGATGTCAAAAATAATAAATTCACAAATACTATTCAAGCACAAGAAGTTATTAAAAAAAATATCGAAGTAATTGAAAATAATTTGAATTATGTTTTCAAAGAAGTAATTTTAATTTTAGATAGTTTTGAATTTTTAAGCTTAAATATTTCTGGATACAAAAAGTTAAATGGATCACAGGTGCTAAAAGAAAATATTTCTTATATTTTGAATTCTCTTAAATTAACTGTTTCTGACTGCGAAAAAGATAAAACTATTTTACATATCTTTAATGCTAAAAGTTCTTTGGATCATGTGCGTACAAATAATTTGCCAATAGGTTTATTTGGAGATTTTTATTATCATGAACTATCTTTTTTTTTAATTTCTAATAATGATCTTAAAAATATAAATCAAATTTTCAATAAAAACAATTTGAAGGTAAAAAAGATATTTTTAAAGAAATTTATTGAAGGCACTAAATTAATTAATCAAAACAAAAATGATGATACTTTTTTTAAAATTAAAATTGAGAAAGATAATTCTTATATTTTTTTCTTTGAAAACTCCTCATTAAAATATACTGAAAATTTTAAATTTGGATCAGATATAATTTTTAAAGATATTATGAAAGTTTGTTCAATTAATTATGAAACTATCCAAAAGATTTTTTCTGAAGTTTTCATAGGCAGCAGGACTTTTAGTGAAGATGAAATTTTAGAGGAAAAATATTTTGTAAATGAAAATTTTAGAAAAATTAGAAAAAAACTTATAGAGGAAATAATAAATGCAAGGATTGATGAAATTGCAAATTTCATTATGAATAAGAATATAAATTTAGTTTCTTTTAAGAAAAATAACAAAAAAATTTATTTAAATATCGAAGATAAAATTGTAATTAATAACTTTGAAAAATATTTTAGATCTTATTTTTCTCGCAATAACAATTTTACAGTAGATTTAATCGCTGATCCTCAAGCAGATCTACTGGTGGAAAATGCAGCAAAATTATCAATACAAGGTTGGGCAAAAGAAGCAGTGCCTGTTGTACAAACTAAAAACTCATTAATATCGAGGATTTTCAAGACACTATTTGGATGATTAAGTGTTTTTTTTTGAAACATTTGTTGTTTTAATCTCACAATTTGAATTTTGTATAAAACTCTGTGTCAAATTTTAATCAAAAAACCATTAATGATAAAATAGAACTTACAGGAGTAGGTTTACATAATGGTATTAATGTTAACTTGATAATTAAACCAGGTGCACCAAACACGGGAATTAACTTTAAAAGAGTTGATGTTGCAGAAGATAATATTATTAATGCAAACTTCAAAAATGTAATTGAACCAATTTTGTGTACTAAACTAAAAAATAACAGTGGAGTAACAGTATCAACTGTTGAGCATTTAATGGCCGCTTTTTATGGAGAAGGTATTGATAATGCTTTAGTAGAAATTGACGCTGCTGAAATCCCGATAATGGATGGCTCTGCAATTGAGTTTGTAGATGCTATAAAGTCTGTAGGAATTAAAGAACAAAAAGATTCAAGAAAATTTGTTAGGGCATTAAAAAAAGTTGAAGTAATAGATGGAAAAAAATCTATTTCTATAGAACCATTAAGTAATGATTTAATAGTTGATTTTGAAATTGTTTATAGTAATCCACTGATACGAACGAGAAGAAAAGAATTTAAATTAAGTAATGATGATTTAACTAACATTTATAATTCTCGAACTTTTTGTTTGTTTGAAGATATAGAGCAAATTAAAAACCAAGGATTAGCAAAAGGTGGAACTTTAGATAATGCAATAGTCGTTCAAGGAAATAGAGTTCTAAATGATGATGGGCTAAGAAATAGACATGAATTCGTTTATCATAAAATATTGGATTGTTTAGGTGACCTCATGTTATCTGGCCATAGAATTTTTGGACATATCAAAACATCTCAAGGCGGTCACGCTTTAACGAATAAGTTACTAATGAAGTTTTTTTCTGAACAAACTAATTGGACCTTTGAAACTTTAAAAAATAAAGATGAGACATCAGAAAAATCTTTCAAAAATACAATAGCAATCGGTGCATAACATAATAAAATTTACCATTTAAGTTTAATTTGCTATTAATTAGCTTATGCTAAAAAAATTAGTTTTAATTTTTCTATTATCTTTTTCCTTATTGTCCTGCTCAAAAAATAAAAAAGTTGAGTATGAGGCACAAAATGAAATTAATCCATATCAAGTGTATCAAGAAGGCTTTGAAGCTTTTGAAAGAGGCGATTACTTCTATGCGAATAAAAAATTTTCAGAGGCAGAATTAAATTTTGATGTAGTAGAGTTCGCAGCTAAATCAGCAATCATGTCAAGCTATTCTCTGTTCGGAATAAACTTTTATGAAGCATCGTTAGAAAATTTAGAGAGGTTTCTTAAAAAATATCCTGCAGATAATAATGTAATATACGCTCATTATTTAATTGCCATGATACATTATGAGCAAATATCAGATGAAAAAAAAGATTTAAAGCCTTTACTGAAAGCCACTGAGAAAATTAATTTTTTTTTAGAAAATTATCCTGATACAGATTACGCAATAGATTTAAAGTTTAAAATGGATTTAATACAAAATCAACGAGCTGCAAAAGAGTTGTATGTAGCAAAATATTATATATCAATACAAAAATGGGTGCCTGCAATCAATAGGTTGAAACTGATTTTAGATGACTATCAAGAAACAGTTTTTATAGAAGAGGCTCTTCATAGATTAGTTGAAATACATTATTACTTAGGTTTAGAATTAGAGGCAAAAAAATATGCTAAGATATTAGGTTATAATTATAACTCAAGTGAATGGTTTGAGCAGTCATACAAAATTTTAAATAAAGATTATAAGATTGCTAAAAAAGTTGAAAATAAAAAAGATGATAGTATTTTTAAAAAAATCCTAAAAAAAATTAAATAATTTTTATGGATCTAAAGTTTAAAATCATAAATAAATATAAAAAGAAAATTGATATATTAAAAAAACACAACAAACTTTACTTTGATAAAGACAATCCTGAGATCACAGACTCACAATATGACTATTTAAAACAAGAAATATTTGAGTTAGAAAAAAATTATAAATTTTTAAAAAAACTTAATTTAAATCAAATAGTGGGCTCACCCCCTTCAAATAAATTTAAGAAAATAAAACATTTAAAACCAATGCTTTCTTTATCAAATGCATTTGATAAAGAAGACATGAAGGATTTTTTAAAAAAAATAAATAATTTCTTAAACAATAAAAATGAAGATATAGATTTCTTTTCAGAACCTAAAATAGATGGTATTTCTGCTACTTTAGTTTATGAGGATGGACTTTTGGTAAAAGGTCTATCTAGAGGTGATGGATTGACAGGAGAAGACATTCTTGAAAATCTCAAAACTATAAAAGAGATACCTAGAAAAATTGAGGGAGATAACATCCCCCATCTGTTAGAAATTAGAGGTGAAATATATATTGGAAAAAAAAATTTTAAAAATATTAAAAGTAAATTTGCTAATCCAAGAAATGCAGCTGGCGGTTCTCTTAGACAAAAAAATCCTAATGAAACTGCAAAAATACCATTAGCATATTTTGCTTATGGATTTGGAGCGATCAAGCCTATGATTTTTAAGACACAATCAGAATTTTTAGAAAAAATTAATAAGTGGGGATTTTCTATTAATCCTTTGTCTAAAAAAGTAAAAAATATTGAAGAGATAGAAAAACAACATTCCTTTATTGACTCGTTAAGATCTGAGTTAGATTATGATATTGATGGATTGGTTTATAAAGTTAATGATTTAAAATTACAATCGAGGTTAGGTAGTACTTCTAATTCTCCTCGCTGGGCAATAGCTTATAAATTTTCAGCAGAGAAAGCAGTTACTAAAATTAAAGATATAATTATACAAGTTGGAAGAACTGGAGCCATAACACCCGTAGCTAAGGTAGAGCCAGTGACAGTCGGAGGTGTCGTTGTTTCAAATGCAACTTTACACAATGAGGATGAAATTAAAAAGAAAGATATTAGAATAGGAGATTCAGTTCAAATTCAACGTGCGGGAGACGTAATACCCCAAGTAATTTCCGTAGATATTTCGAAGAGAGATAAAAATAGTAAAAAATATATTTTTCCAGAATATTGTTTGTGCGGCTCAATTACACAAAAAGAAATTAGTCAATCTACCAAAAAAGAGGATGCTGTAAGAAGATGCACTAAAGGTTATGGATGTAATTTTATAGCAAAAGAAAAACTAAAACATTTAGTAGCTAAAGACTCTTTTAATATAGATGGTTTGGGAAAAAAAGTAATAGACCAATTTTGGGAACTTAAATTAATTAAAACGCCTTCTGATATTTTTTCAATTAATTATAATAAAATTAGAGATCTAGAAGGTTGGGGAGAGCTTTCAGTTACTAATCTTAAAAAAGCAATAGATAAATCAAAAGTTATAGAACTAGATAGGTTTATTTTTTCGATTGGAATAAGACATATAGGTCAAGAAAATGCAAAAACCTTAGCAAGTTTTTTTAAGTCTATTGATAAGTTTTCTTACTTAATTGATAAGACAAATAGAAAAGAGATCTTAGCAAATCTTGTAGAATTAGATGGAATTGGAAAAACACAAACAGACTCTGTTAACAATTTCTTTTCTAACAATACTAATGTCGCAATTGTTAAAAAACTTATTGAAAAAGTAAAAGTAAAAAATTTTATAGTTAACAATAAAAAAGGTAAATTTTCTAACATGATAGTTATGTTTACTGGTGGTTTTGAAAAAATGAGTAGGTCAGAAGCAAAGTCTTTAGTAGAAAATAATGGTGGAAAAGTTTCTGGAACAGTTTCAAAAAAATTAAATATTTTAGTAATAGGAAATTCAAAGCCAACTAAAAAAAAAGTAGATAGCGCAAAAAAATTGAATATTAAAATTATTAAAGAGAGTGATTGGTATAAAATTTTAAATCTTTGAACAGGCTTGTTTTAAGTCAAATAACTCTATTTTATTCATAAAACTTTTAAGATTATTAAAAACTATTTTATGATAATTATTTAACCAATTAATTTCATTTTTTTTTAAAAGCTTTTTATTTATCAATGTTTTGTCAATTGGTGCCATAGTTAAATTTTCAAATGAATAACCTATTTGACTTTTTTTAACTCTAATTAAGTTTTCAATTCTTATACCAAAGTTACCATCTTCATAATAACCTGGTTCATTTGAAACTATCATTCCTTCTTTAAAATTAATCTTATTATATTTTGATATCGCATGAGGCCCCTCGTGAACATTTAGGAAGTATCCCACTCCATGACCTGTCCCATGTGCATAATCTAAATTAATTTCATTTAACGGTTTTCTTGCTACCTTATCAACTTGAGCACCATAAGAGTTTTTTTTTAATTTGTAACTTGCAACTGCAATATGTCCTTGAAGTACTTTAGTAAATATATCTTTAATCCTTAAACTATTATTATTTAAAGAGATTGTACGAGTGACGTCTGTTGTACCAAAGTTATATTGAGCCCCAGAGTCAACAAGATAGATATCTCCTACTCTTAGTTTCCTATTACTTTTTTTAGATGCCTTGTAGTGTATGATCGCTCCATTAGGTCCACTACCTGATATTGTGGGAAAGCTTAAAGATTTAAAATTTTTATTCTTTTTTCTAAATTGTAATAATTTCTCTTGAGCATTAATTTCATTAATATTTTTTTTTGCATAATTTTTTTTAACCCAAAATAAAAATTTTGTAAGTGCAGCACCGTCAAGTATATGAGATTTAATAGTATTTTTAATTTCAATTTTAGATTTTACTGATTTTAATAAATAGATTGGATCTAAATATTCTTTGATTTTATTATTTTTTTTTAAAATATTTTCAAAATAAGTAGAACAGGTCAAAGAATCTATTAAAATATTTCTATCTTTAATTCTTGAAAAAAAAATATCAATAATTTTAATGTCTATAAAATTAATGTTCTTAAATTTTCGTTTAAAAGAAATGTCAATTTTTTTTAAATTACAAAATAAATTTATCTCTCCATTAATATCTAAAGTTAAATAAGCATTAGGTATAGGTGTAAATTCTGAATCTTGACCTCTTATATTAAGAAGCCAAGCAATATTTTCCCCTGCAGAAATAAATTGAAAATTAATTTTCTTTTTGTTTAATACTTCGGTTAGTTTATTGACTTTTGATTTATGACTTTGTCCCACTACTTTTTTAGGTAAAATATAAAATTTCTTTAAAACAGTATTTTCTCTTTTAACCCATAATTTATCAATTAGATTTTCTTTTAAAGGTATTAGTTTACAATCCGTTTTATTGAAAAGTATTTTTAATGTCCTTTTGGTATACAATTTTGGATCAAATCCTATCTTAAATTTTTTCTTTTTAAGAACATTTACCGGCAATGTTTTAGGAACCGTATTAATACTAAATTGATTTCCACTTTGGATTTTAGCTTGTAAAGTATATCTACCATCTACAAAGAGATAATTTCTCTTTTTTAATATTAAAGCAAACCCGTATGAACCAGAGAAATTACTGATAAATTTTAGCCTGTCTCGGTTTTGAACAATATACTCACTAAAAAATTCGTCATTTTTTGGCACAATATATCCATCTAAACCATAATAACTGAATAATTTTTTTAAATTATTTATTTTTTCCATTTAAGTGTTTTATTTTTTTTATATCTATCCCATCCTGGGCTTCTATAACCAGAATCAAATTCCAGGGAGTTATCCTGATTAAACTCAAAATCTTCCATGGTTTTTTCTAAATTAATTTCGTTTTTTTCAACACTATCTTCAGGTATTTCGTTAATAAATCTAGATGGCAAAGCATCCATCCAATCTCCATGATAAGCCCTTTTCATAGCAAAAGATAAATAAGCTTCTTTCTTGGCTCTGGTAATACCTACATAGGCAAGTCTTCTTTCTTCTTCTAACGCAAAATCTCCTTTTTCCTCTAGTGATTTTTGGTGAGGGAACAAACCTTCCTCCCACCCTGGTAGAAACACAACATCAAACTCCAGTCCTTTAGCTCCATGCATAGTCATCAAGTTAACTTTTGCTCCTTCCCATTCTTGGTCAATTGAAGTAGCTAAAGCCACATGTTCTAGAAAATTTTGTAAGCTGTCATAGTCCTGCATTGCCCTTAATAATTCCTTTAAATTTTCTAATCTATTTTCATTTTCTAAATCTTTTTTATCTTTTAACATTGAAGAATATCCAGACTCGTCTAAAACTAATTTTAGTAAATCATAATGTTTCAAATTTAAAGAATTTTTACGCCATTTATGAAGCATATTAATAAATTGAGTAAGAGTAGTTTTAATTTTAGGTTTAAAACCTTTTGTTTCTAAAATCTTAATTATAGAGTCTTCTAGGCAAAGTTTATTTTGACTTCCAAATAAATAAATTTGTTTTAAAGTACTTTCGCCTACACCTCTTCTAGGTACCCCAATAGCTCTTTCTAATGCTAAATCATCATATTTTTGATTTATAATTCTTAGATAAGAAACTGCATCTTTAATTTCAGCTCTCTCATAGAATTTTATACCTCCTAAAACTCTATATCCTATACCGACTTGCAGGAATCTTTCCTCAAATTCTCTTGTTTGATAAATAGCTCTTACTAAAATTGAAACATTATTAAGTGAATATTTTTTTTTTAAATTATGTTCTATAATATCACTAACACCCTGAGCTTCATCTTTTCCTGTTTTATAACAATTTAATTTAACCAAATCACCTTGATTTGCAGAAGACCATAATTTTTTCCCAACTCTATTAGTATTATTAGAAATCAAAGAGGAAGCAGTTTGAAGAATATTTTTAGTAGATCTATAATTTTGTTCTAATTTAAAAACTTTACAATTTTTATATAATTGATCAAAGGTTAAAAAATTTTTTATCTCTGCCCCTCGCCAGCTATAAATAGATTGATCATCATCACCTACACAGCAAATGTTTTGTTTTTCGTTTACTAAAAGATTTAACCATTTATTTTGTATAAAGTTTGTATCTTGAAATTCATCAACTAAGATATATTTAAAATTATTTTGATAAATTTTTCTAATATCTTCATGTTCCTCAAAAAGCTTTACACAAAAAAGAATTAAATCACCAAAATCAAATGCATTTAAATCTTTGGTTTTATTTTGATAAATTTCATAAACTTTAAGAATTGACTTTATAATAGAACCAGATTTTTCAATTTTTACGTTCCTAGGAAGTAGTCCTTTATTTTTCCATTGATCAATATGATACATAATTAATTGAGGAGAGAATTTTTTTGCATCTAGCTCTTCACCTTTAATTATATTCCTTATTAACTTTTTTTGATCATCAGTATCCAAAATTGTAAAATTACTTTTATAATCAAGTGCTTCAGCGTGTCTTCTAAGAAATTTTACGCTGATAGAATGGAAGGTGCCTAGCCAAGGAACTGCATTTGAGCTGCCTTTTACATAGCTCATTACTCTATTTTGCATTTCTTTGGCAGCTTTGTTTGTAAAAGTTACACATAATAATTGATTTGCCCAAGCTTTTTTTTGATTAATAATATGAATAAGTCTTGTGGTCAGAACTTTTGTTTTACCTGATCCTGCTCCAGCAACAATAAGATTAGGCCCCTCAATATTTAGGACTGCT
>JBJLEB010000009.1:0-57218 GCA_045566095.1 Candidatus Pelagibacter sp.
ATTAACTCTTTTACAGAGGTCGCTAAAGATAAAGTTAATATAGAGGTAACTTCCGATATAAAGAAAATTAAATCTAGCGATAAGATTGTTTTACCTGGTCAAGGATCATTCAAAAGCTGTGTAGACTCTTTAATCAGTATTAGCGGATTAGTTGATACACTTAAAGAATTTGCAATAACAAATAAGAGACCGTTATTAGGAATTTGTGTTGGTTTACAAATGTTCGCAGATGTTGGGTATGAAGAAGCTGAAACAAAAGGGCTTGGATGGATTCCTGGTAAAGTTTCAAAAATTGACAATCAAAATGGAAAATTTAAACTTCCGCATATTGGTTGGAACGAAATTGAAATTCAAAAAGAAAGCAAGATATTTAAAGATATAAAAAATAAATCTCACATGTATTTTGTTCACAGTTATGAGTTTATTCCTGAAGATAAATCGGTTGTTTCAGCAACGACAGATTATTCATCAAAAATTGTTTGCTCTATTGAAAGAGATAATTTATTTGGAACGCAATTTCACCCAGAGAAAAGTGACAAAACCGGATTAAAAATAATTGATAACTTTATAAAACTATAATGAAAATATTTCCCGCTATAGACATAAAAGATAAAAAATGTGTGAGATTAATCAAAGGAGACTTTGATAACAAAACAGAATATGAAATTTCACCCATCGACCAAGCAGGTAAATATAAGGACTATGGCTTTAAAAATTTACATATTGTTGATTTAGACGGCGCTTTGACTGGAAAGATTGTTAACTTAGGAATTATTCAAGAGATAGTAAGCAAATACGATATAAAAATTGAAATAGGTGGAGGTGTAAGGTCTCTTGATAGTATTAAACAATATGTTGATGCAGGTGTTGAGAAAGTAATTCTAGGAAGTGGTGCTATCAAAAATAAAAAATTTTTGAAAGAAGCTTGTGAAAAATTTAAAGGCCAAATCGCTTTAGGATTAGATGCAAAGGATGGAAATCTTTCTGTGTCAGGCTGGAAAGAAAATCTAAATATCAAAACCATAGACTTTCTTAAAGAAGTCAACAGTTATGGCGTAAGCAGAATTATTTACACAGATATTAATAGAGATGGAATGAAATCTAGCCCCAACTTTGACGAGACTGTAAAAATTGCAGAGCTTGCTAATTGTCCCGTAATTATTTCAGGAGGTGTTTCTTCAATAAACGACATTAAGAAAGCTAAAAAATTATATAATAAAAAAATTGAAGGTATCATTGTCGGCAAAGCTATTTATGATGGTGATATTAAACTTGATGAGTTAGCGAGGGAGATCAGTGCTTAAAAATAGAATTATACCTTGTCTTGACGTAAAGAATGGAAGAGTAGTTAAAGGGATTAACTTTGTTGAATTAAAAGATGCTGGTGACCCAGTTGAGCAAGCTAAGATTTATAGTGATGGTGGAGCCGATGAAATTTGCTTTCTTGACATTACCGCATCAAATGAGAACAGAGAGACAATCATTGATATTGTCAGAAAAACTGCAAAAGAGTGTTTCGTTCCTTTGACCGTTGGCGGCGGTGTTAGAAATATTAAAAATATTACTGATTTACTTTTAGCAGGGGCAGACAAAGTTTCTATTAATACTGCAGCTGTTAAAGATGTTAATTTTGTTAAAGAAGCATCTAAAAAATTTGGCTCTCAATGCGTTGTAGTTGCCATAGACGCCAAAAAGGTTTCAAATAATAAATGGGAAGTTTTTACTCATGGCGGAAGAAACAAAACAGGTATTGATGCAGCACAATTCGCTAAGCAAGTAGAGGTAAATGGAGCAGGGGAAATTCTATTAACTTCAATGGATAGAGATGGAACTAAATCTGGATATGATGTTGATTTGTTAAAAGTAATTACAAAAAGTACGAATATTCCTGTTATTGCATCTGGTGGGGTTGGAACTCTAGACCACTTATATGATGGTATAGTTAAAGGTGGAGCCAGTGCAGTTTTAGCTGCCTCTATTTTTCATTACGGTGAATATAAAATTAAAGAAGCTAAAGAATATTTGAATTCTAAGAATGTATCAGTAAGATTATAGAATGTTTGAAAACCTAGAACAGTTAATGAAAACTATTAGAGAGAGAAAAAATTCTTCTCCAGAAAATTCGTATACGAATAAACTTCTTAACGATAAAAGTTTAAATGTCGCAAAAGTTAAAGAGGAAATAGGAGAATTAATTGAGGCAGTTGAACAAAACTCTAATAAAATACATGAAGCTGCAGATGTTATTTATCATTTGATGGTTTATCTTGAAGCTAATAATATCAAGATAGAAGATGTAATGGCTGAACTTCAGAAAAGACAAAAATGAGTTACGATAAAAACAATATATTTGCAAAAATTCTTAGAGGGGAAATTCCTTGCAAAAAAGTTTATGAAAATGAAAATGTTTTAGCTTTTCATGACATAAGCCCTCAAAAAAAAGTACATGTTTTAGTTATTCCAAAAGGTGAGTATGTAGATTTAGATGACTTCAACAACAAAGCATCTGATAAAGAGATAGTTGAGTTAAATAAAGCCGTTACATATGTAGCAAATTTAATGGGCTCTAAGGATAAAGGTTACCGGGCTTTGACAAATATCGGTAGCGATGGAGGACAAGAAGTTCCTCACTTACACTTTCATATCTTTGCTGGTGAAAAAATTGGGAGGATGGTTAGTTAATGGTTTCAAGAGTAAAAAGATACTTCTTAGAGATTAAAAATTTTTCAAATACAATTGATCTAAATCTTCCTGAAAATTATAAAATTATCTTAGATGACAAAAATGATTTTCAGCTCAATAAATTTTTTTACAAACAGATAGGTTTAGATCATTATTGGCGAGATAGATTATTATGGTCTGATAAAGAATGGATAAAATATGTTTCAAATAAAAATTTAGAAACTCATGTTCTTAAAAAAGGAGAAGATCTTATTGGATATTATGAACAAGAATATCACCCTCTTTCAGATGAAGTGGAACTTATCAATTTAGGGGTGTTAAAAGAATTTAGAGGTTTAAAACTTGGATCCACTCTTGTAAATCATGCTATTGCTAGCGCATCTAGAAAAAATCCAAAAATAATGTGGGTTCATACTTGTAGTTTAGATCACAAGCATGCCTTGCAAAATTATAAATCAAAAGGTTTTGAGATTTTTAAAGAAGAAGAAATAGATTTTGTAGCTTAATCAATTTTAGGAATTTTAAAAGTTCCTTTTTTAAAAACATCATTTGTAGCAATAATGTTTAAAGAGAAATTTATATTATTATTGTATTGATCAATGATTTGCCAGCCTCTTAAATTTAAAGATTTTCTATCAAAGAAAACTATTATCTCGTTATCACTTAAATATATCAATTTAATAATCTGATCAGATAATTCCAATTCTCCAGATCTTACAATTTCTAAAAGTTTGTCTTTATATAAGATTTTAAGGAATGGAGATTTTGAAATTGGGTAATAGTAAGTCTTATTATATCTCCTTTGAGTTATAGCTAACTTTTTGTTATTTATTATCAACTCTTTTTTCTTATCATCAAAATAATCACATTTTAATTTTCCAGGAAATTCTAAGAGGCAACTACCTTTTTCAGTTTTGTCATTTATGATTTGATCAAAGGTAAATTCTAAAGAATTCAAATTATTTAATCGAGCAATTATTTGATCTTTTTCACTAGCAGAAAGATTTGTTGATAATAAAATAAAAACAAAAAATATTTTTTTAAAGAACTTCACGTTTACCAACATGATTTGCTTTACTAACAATACCTTTTTCTTCCATCATATCAATAATTCTTGCCGCTCTATTATAGCCAATCTGTAACTTTCTTTGTAAAAAACTAGTTGATGCTTTACCTTCTGTTTTTATTATTTCTAAAGCCTGATTATAAAGTTCATCCTCACCATCCTCACTATTTTGTGCAATAATGTTTTCTTTGCTCTCATGTGTAGTTATTTCACTTATATAATCAGGCTTACCTTGTCCTCTTAATGTATTTGTAATCTTCTCTATTTCTCTTTCTGAAACATATGGACCGTGTATCCTCACGATTCGATTGGCTGACGACATAAAAAGCATGTCGCCTTTGCCTAATAGTTGTTCTGCACCTTGTTCACCTAATATTGTTCTGCTGTCAATTTTAGAGCTTACCTGAAAAGATATACGTGTCGGGAAATTAGCTTTAATAGTTCCAGTGATTACATCCACACTTGGTCTTTGGGTTGCCATAATAATATGAATTCCTGCAGCTCTTGCCATTTGAGATAATTTTTGAATATAATTTTCTATTTCTTTGCCAGCAACTAACATCAAGTCTGACATCTCGTCTACAACAACAACTATGTAAGGCATTTTGAGTTTATGCTTTACGTTATATCCATCAATGTTTCTTACGCCCATTCTACTCATTAACTTGTAACGATTGTTCATTTCTTTTACAGTCCAAGCCAAAGCGGAAGTTGCTTTTTTAGCGTCTGTAATTACTGGTGTAAGTAAATGAGGAATACCTTCGTAAGAGGATAATTCTAACATTTTAGGGTCAATTAGTATGAATTTACATAAATCTGGATTTAATTTGTACAACAAAGAAACAATAATCGTATTAATACATACAGACTTTCCTGATCCAGTTGTGCCAGCAATTAATAAATGTGGCATTGAAGTTAAATCTCCAACTATCGGCATCCCAGAAATACTTTTCCCAAGCGCAATAGGTAATTTAATTTCTTTTTTTCTAAATTTATCATTATCAATTATCTCTCTTAAAAAAACACTTTCGCGTGTTTCATTAGGAATTTCAATGCCAACTGTATTTTTACCTGGAATCACTGAAACTCTAGCCGAAGTAGAACTTGTGTTACGAGCTAAATCTTCTGACAAGTTTATTACTTTAGAAACTTTTACTCCAGGAGCGGGTTCAAATTCATACAAACTAACTACAGGTCCATTGTTAATAGTTTTTATTTTCCCATCAATTCCAAAATCTAATAAAATTTTTTCCATGAATTCAACATCTGGGCGATTTTTATTAGAATCTAAAAGATTAGGTTTCGAAGAGTTTTGTTCCAAAAAATCAAGAGGTGGCAAATTATATTTTACTTTTGTTTGGGTAGTTTCTTTAAATTCTTTTTTTGTATTTTCAAATAAAAATGATTGTTGGGACTTCTCGGTTAGGATCTCATCTTGCACAACATCATTTTCTGGACAATGTATCTGTACTTCATTTTTTTCTTTTTTTGAAAATAATTTAATTAATAAATCCTTTATATTTAAATCTGATGAGTAGATAAAAAAAATCATTGTAAAAAAAAACAAAACAAACAAAGTATAAACATTGTCAATCCAAGGGATAAAGTTGCTTATAAAGTTATAGCTAATTTCGCCAACGAATCCGGAGTTTCCATTATCTATCAGCCAAAAAGAATTATTAAAAGTTAAGTAAATAAAAATTGATCCTAATGTGAGATATAAGATTACAAAAAAAAGTTTTAATATTATTTTTTTTATTTCTTTTTTAAATAAAAGATTTAATCCCCAAAATATAAAATTAACCAAAAGTAAAAATGAAGCTAAGCCAAAGCTTTGAAGAAGAAAATCAGCAACACTACTTCCGTAGATACCTAAGAGGTTTTTAATTTCTAGATCACTATTACCATAAATAAACGAAGGGTCATCTGGCGCATAAGTTGCAAACGATATAGCTAAAGCTAAACTTACTAAAATAAGGATTAATCCTAAAAATTCAAAGGTTCGTTTTTTTAAAAAATTTGTTAGACTATTTAAAAAGTTTGTATTCATATCGAATCGTTTTACTTACTTTTTACCATTTTTATGAAAGTGAGAAAAATTTTATAACATGAAAAAACAGAGAATTTGCATAGTTGGTGACGGTCTTACGGGTTTAATGAGTGCTTTAGCATTAAATAGCCTTCCTAGTTTAGAAGTCCATCTTATTGTTCAAAAAAATAAATTTAAAAAAGACAGAAGAACTACAGCTATATCAAATTCAAATTATGAACTTTTTCAAGAAGTTTTAAGCAAACTAGATAAAAAGTTATTTTGGCCTTCTAAAAAGATAAATCTTTTTTTCGAGTCAAATGATAAAAAAATAAATTTTCTTAATTTTAGTGAGGATAAGAAAAACCTTATGTATATTTTTGAGAACGACAAAATCAAAGAAGTTTTAAATAGAGAAATTAAGAAGAAAAAAATTAAGATTATTAAAAAAAACATTAATAAATCAACTGATCTAAACGGGTACGATCTAAAAGTTCTTTGTCTTGGTAGAAACTCTAAAATTTATCAAAATGTTATTAAAAGTAGATCTATAGAGAAAGATTATAAAGAAATAGCTTTTACAGGCTATGTTAAGCATAATTTAAAAGAAGTAATTACAAGTCAATTTTTTTTAAAAGAAGGACCATTAGCAATACTACCTTTTTCCAAAAATAATTTCTCTTTTGTTTGGAGTGTTAATAAAGGATCTTTAATAAAAAATATCAAATCTACAATTAAGAAAAAAATTGTTGAAATTTTAAAAGTTAAAAATATTAATATTACCAATATTCAATCTTATCCTTTAATACTTAATTTAAAACGAACTTATTATAAAAAAGATGTTCTAATTTTAGGAGAAGGACTGCATACGATTCATCCTGTTGCAGGCCAAGGTTTCAATTTAGTGATGAGAGATATAAAAAAATTAAAAGAAGTTTTAATGCATTATACAGGCTTAGGTATGTCGATTAAAAGCAGTCCTGCACTTGAGGATTTTTCAAACCAAAGAAAATCTGAAAACATTATTACAGGTTTAGGTATTGACTTGACACATTATTTCTTTAAACAAAATAAATTATTAGATCCTCTAAAAGATATAATTTTAAAAAATGTTTCAAAAAACAACACACTAAAAAAAATAAGTAAATTTATTTCAAATCAAGGTTTATCAATTTAATCCAATGAACATTTACGCTCTATCTTCTGGCAGGGGACCATCAGGAATTGCTATTGTTAGAATATCTGGAAAAGATAGCCTTCAGATTTGTAAAAATTTAACTCAATTAAGGGAAATTCAATCTAATAAGATTAATTTTTGCAAATTTTATGATCCAAAGACTAAGACTATAATTGATCCAGAAGCTCTATTATTGTGGTTTCCTGCACCTAATAGCTATACAGGAGATGATTTAGCAGAGTTTCAGGTTCATGGCAGTAATGCCGTTATTAATGCTTTATTGAAAGCATTATCCGAGCAAGAAAATTGCAGGTTAGCCGAGCCAGGAGAGTTTACTAAAATTGCCTTTCATAACAATAAAATAGATCTTCTCAAAGCAGAAAGTATAGGCGATTTAATCCATGCAGAAACGGAGCTTCAAAAAGAACAAGCAGTTAAATTAATTCAAGGTAATGCCTCAAATTATTATAATGATTTGAGGGATAGATTAATTAAATCACTTTCATATATAGAAGCTAAGATAGATTTCGCTGAAGATGATCTACCTGAAAAAGTTCTTAAAGAAGCTCAAAAGTCTATTAAAGTTATCCATCAAGATATTAAAAAGATATTAGAAAATGACAAGGTAGGTGAAAAAATAAGAGATGGATTTAAAGTATCAATTACAGGAGAAGTAAATGCAGGAAAGTCATCTTTGTTAAACTTGTTATCTAAAAGAGAAGTTGCAATTGTTTCAGAAGAGGAAGGAACCACAAGGGATGTTATCGAAACCTTTCTTAATATAGATGGATATCCAGTTATTTTAGCTGACACAGCAGGTATTAGAGAAGCTAAAAATGACGTAGAGAAAAAAGGTATTTCAGTAGCATTAGGTAAATCAAAAGAGGCTGACTTAAATATTATTATGATTGATAACTCATCACAAATAATAAATAACAAAATCAAAAATTTAATAAATAAGGATTCAATAGTTCTTTTAAATAAGTCAGATATTAAAGAAAACCAAAGCCTCAAATTTGATGCTGATACTATTTTGGTATCTGTAAAAAATAATAAAAACATAAATATTTTGATTAAAAAGATTAAAGAAAAGTTGAGTAAAAAACTTATTTCTAAAAATAATACTTTGATAACTAGAGAAAGACATCGTGTTAAACTAAAAGATTGTTTAAAAGAAATAGATAAGTTTTTAAAAAAGGATCAAAGCAAAGATATTGAACTTGCTGCAGAAGATCTAAGAATGGCAACTAGACACTTAGGAAGTATAGTCGGTAAAGTAGATGTTGAGGAGATATTAGGCTCTATTTTTAAGGATTTTTGTATTGGTAAATAATGGTGTTCACGTTGAGCTGTAGTTATTTAAAAAAATACATCTTGTAAAATCAATTTAGACAGATACATTCACATCATGACAAAACAAGATTTTGATGTAGTAGTTATTGGAGGTGGACATGCTGGTTGTGAGGCCGCCGCTGCATCTGCTAGAATAGGCGTTAATACTGCGCTTTTTACACATAAAATAGAGACTATAGGTGAGATGTCTTGCAATCCTGCTATAGGAGGCTTAGGCAAAGGTCACTTGGTTAGAGAGATAGATGCTCTGGATGGCGTAATGGGTTTAGTAGCAGATAAATCAGGTATTCAATTTAGATTACTTAACAGAAGTCGAGGACCAGCTGTACAAGGCCCAAGAACACAGTCAGACAGAGCACTTTATAAAGAGTATATGCAAAAAATATTGTTAAATTATAAAAATTTAACAGTAGTAGCCGACCCCGTTATTAAATTTATATTTGATAATGCACAAAAAAAAATAATTGGTTTTTTATGTACAAGTGGAAAAGAAATTAGATGCAAAGAATTGATTTTAACAACTGGCACATTTTTAAATGGATTAATCCATATTGGGAAAACACAAATCCCAGCCGGTCGTTTCGATGAGAAGCCGTCTACAGGTTTAAGCGAACAACTAACTAAATGTGAAATGGAAATTGGTAGACTTAAGACTGGAACACCACCAAGATTAGATGGAAGCACTATCAATTTTGATGAATTAGAAATGCAGCCAGCAGATGACGAGCCTCACTACTTTTCGTTTTTAACAAATAAACTTTACAACAAACAAATTAAGTGCGGGATGACATATACTAATGATGTAGTGCATAAAATTATAAGTGACAATATTTCTAAAAGTGCGATGTATTCTGGAAATATAAAGGGCGTCGGACCTAGGTATTGTCCAGCTATAGAGGATAAAATTGTTAAGTTTAAAGATAAAGGAAAACATCAAATCTTTCTTGAGCCAGAAGGATTAAATGACAATACTATTTACCCAAATGGTATATCTACATCTTTGCCTGAAGACGTACAGCATCAAATATTAGCTAATATAAAGGGTTTAGAGCATGTTAAGATGAAAAGAGCTGGATACGCTATAGAGTATGATTATGTAGATCCTAGAGAACTCAAAGTAACACTTGAGACCAAAAAAATTAAATCTCTTTTTCTTGCCGGGCAAATAAATGGGACTACTGGATATGAAGAGGCTGCTGCTCAAGGTTTAATAGCTGGTGCTAATGCTGCTCTTAAAATAAAAAAAGAAAAAGAATTTATATTAGATAGATCCAATTCCTATATTGGCGTTATGATAGATGACCTAATTACAAAAGGTGTTTCAGAGCCTTACAGGATGTTTACTTCTAGAGCAGAGTATCGTTTGACTTTAAGAGCTGATAACGCTGATCAGCGTTTAACTAAGTTAGGTATAAAAAATAATTTGGTTCATTCTGCTAGGAAAAAAATTTATTTAGAGAAACAAAAAAAATTAAATTATTTATCTAATTCTTTAAAGTCTAATTTTATCACTCCAAATGAAGCAAAAAAATTTAATATTAAAATAGCAATGGATGGGGTTAAGAGATCTTGTTTAGAGGTAATAGGACAAAGAAATATAAAAATTTCACAAATAAGGAAGATATTTCCAAACATACCCCTTTATAATCAGTCACTTGATAAACAGGTTGAAATCGACGCTCATTACCTGGGATACCTTAACAGGCAGTTAAGTGATATTGAATCATTCAAAAGAGATGAGTCCATTATAATTCCAAAACAAATTAATTATGACTTACTAAGTGGTTTATCAAACGAGGTTAAGTCTAAGCTTAAAAAAATACGACCTTTAACCCTAGGTCAGGCATTAAGAATAGACGGAGTTACACCTGCAGCTATAATTATTATTTTATCACACTTAAAAAAGAGTAAATATAAAGCTTCAGCATAATGAATGAGCTGAAAGTTAAGAAAATATTGAAAAATGCACTAAATTTTTCGGAAAAAGATATAAATAAGCTAGATTACTTAAGAAAATCACTTTTAAAGTATAATTCTAAATACAATCTTATTTCAAAAAGCACAGAAAGGTCTATTTGGTCAAGGCATATACTGGACTCTGCCCAATTAACCAAGTATTTCGATACTAATCATAACAGTAATTTAGCAGATTTAGGCTCAGGAGCTGGTTTTCCTGGTCTAGTAATAGCAATATTCAACAAAAATCCAAAATTTCACGTGAAACTCTATGAAAAATCACCTGTTAAAAGAGAATTTCTTGTTTTAATCCAGAAGAAATTAGATCTGAACATTACAATTAATAAAAACATTTATGATGATAAATTAAATGCAGATATAATTGTTGCTAGAGCATTTAAAAAATTGAATGAAATAATTAGTATTTCACGTGAAATTATAAAAAAACCACATAAATTAATTATTTTAAAGGGAAAAAATGCACAAAATGAAATTAATAAAGTATCTTTAGGATTAAATTATAGCTATAAGATGGAAAGTAGTATTACAGATGATGATTCGAAAATAATAATTGTAAAAGCAGAATAAATGAAAAAAAAATCATTAATAGCTGTCATAAATCAAAAAGGAGGTGTAGGCAAAACAACTACAGTGATTAATTTAGCTGCATCACTGTCCATTTTGGGTCACAATAATTTGATTGTTGATTTAGACCCTCAAGGCAATGCTACTACAGGTCTAGGTAGATCTAATAACGATGAAGAAAAAAATATTTATAACTTACTTATTAAAAAAAGAAGTCTTAGTGAGGTGATTCAAAGCACTGAAGTTAATAATTTAGATGTCATAGGTTCAAACGTTAATTTATCAGGACTAGAGGTGGAAACTGCGAATGATACAAATAGAGCTTTCGTTTTAAAACAAATATTTGAGCAAGAAAAAGATTTATTATCTAAATATGATAATATTTTTATAGATTGCCCACCTTCTTTAAGTTTACTTACCGTAATGGCGTTAGTTGCTTCGGAAGAATTATTAGTCCCATTACAAACAGAATTTTTTGCATTAGAGGGAATAACACAACTAGTAAAAACTATAGATCGAATTAAAATAAATTTAAACCCAGATTTAAAAGTTAGAGGAATTCTTCTCACCATGTTTGACAAAAGAAATAAACTTTCTACGCAAGTAGATAAAGAAGCAAGAAATTATTTTAAAGAGAAAGTTTATGAAACAATTATTCCTAGAAACGTAAGGTTATCAGAAGCTCCATCACATGGGCTACCTTGTGTTATTTACGATAAAAGCTGTCTTGGTAGTAAGTCATATTTGAATCTAGCTGAGGAATTTATAAAGAAAAAAAGTTCAAAGATTGAGAGTGCGGCATGAATTCACCAAAAAAAGGATTAGGAAGAGGTCTCTCAGCATTGTTTGGTGACGAAAAATTAAGCCCAAAAGCAAAAAAGGACCGAACTAATAATTCAAGAAAAGCAAATATAAGCGATTTAACACCTAATAAGTTTCAACCAAGAACCCTATTTAACGAAGCAAAATTAGAGGAATTAGCTAGTTCTATTAAAAAAAATGGAATTATACAGCCTATAGCGGTAAGAGAAGATAAAGTTGACCCAGGTAGATATGAGATTGTAGCTGGTGAGAGAAGGTGGATTGCTGCCCAAAGAGCAGGTCTACATGAAGTTCCAATTATTGTTCTTGAACTTGATGACAATGAAGCTTTAGAGGTTGCAATTGTAGAAAATATTCAAAGAGATGATCTTAATGTTGTTGAAGAAGCTAAAGCTTATAAAAGATTATCAGAAGAATTTAGCTATGATCATGAAAAGATAGCTCGATTCATGGCTAAGAGCAGAAGTCATATAAGCAATACTTTGCGTTTGTTAACACTACCGTCCGATGTTATTGCTATGATTGAAGAAGGAGATTTAACTGCGGGTCAAGCCAGACCTTTAATAGGACTGCCTAGCGCAACTAATATTGCAGAAAATATTGTTGCAAAAAATCTAAGTGCAAGAAGCGTAGAGTTGTTAGTAAGAAGTAAAAAAGGTCCTCAAAAAAGTGGAAGTTTAAGAGTAGATGCTAACATAATCAATGTGCAAAAAAAAATTGAAGACAATTTAGGATTAAATGTAAGTATTAAGAATAAAAAAAATAATTCGGGTCAGATAACAATAATATATAAAAATTTAGATCAGTTCGAACTTGTTTCGAATTTGCTCAAGAAGAACTAGCTACAGCGCAGAGATCTATTATTAGATTCTTAATCAATAAATTACTTCTAATAGATGAATTTGTTTTGATTTGTAATTCAACTTCAAAAGTTTTTTTAAGCGCTGTATTAATTTTACTTTTATTCCACTTATTAGATTGTTCAATCAATATCGGCTTGTCTTTCCAAAATATAGGTGGTTTTAAATTAGAAACGATTATTTCAGTGTTAGAATTTTCACGTTTCATTTTTTCTATCTCCTGAAGTTTATTTATCCTCTGATTTATTGAATTTAAGTAATAAATGTTACTTTCACTCTCAAAAACAGTGTCTGCTAGCAATCTATTAGTCTTATTTTTATTACCTTTTAGAGCCTCATCTTTAAGTTCATTAAAATCATCATTGGTTTTAATGTTTAGCAGTAAATCAATCTTTTCTAGATCAATTTTTCTATCTAGAAAGCAACTTTTGATTTTTTCAATTTCATTATTAACTTTACTTCTATTTAAACCAGTATTTTGAATTATAAAATTTACTACTTGAGTTGTTAGACCTTGATAGCCATTTAGTTTATCTAAAATAATTTTTTTTATCGTTATCTCGTTATCTTGATAACAAGCAACTGAACCACACAATTTCGATTTTTCAAAGTAATTTCTCAATTTTGATTTTTTATCTAAATTGTTCGCAAATATAATTATTTTTTCATCGGTCACATTATCAATGATTTTCTCTAGGATATTTAAGATTTTATCACTTCCTTGATCTATAAAAATTATTTTTTTTTCATTAAATAATGACTTGTTTAAGATTTCGTCGATTAATAATTTTTCATTTTTAACAACTTCATCCGTCAAAAAATTCAGCACTTCATTATTTTTGTTATTTATCTGTATTTTTTTTTTGAATTCTTCTTTAAGACCTTGATTTTCGCCATAAAATAAAAATACTTTACAATTATTAGTAGCTTCTAAATTTTTTTCTATTATATAACTTTTAAAAATCATTTATCTTAGCGCCAATTTCATTTGAAATTTTTTCAGTTATATTCTCAATTAAATTATCTATTAACGTTTTCTCGTTAGTAATAGTTTTGGTGTGAAACTGATCGACATTGTAATCTCCGTTTATTGAAAAATTTAATTTTTTAGCTTTATCAATATTATTCATCAAATAATAAGAAACTTGAACATTTAAATTAATTTCATATTTCGTAATTTCATTTCTTATATTTTTCTCCTTTATATTTTTGTTTCTTTTTACATTTACATTAACAATTAATTCATTTTGACTATTTTCCCTTGAATTATTCAGTAAATTATTTTTAATTTTAAAGCCGATTCTCTTATCACCATTAACAATAATATCTTTAATAGAATAATTATAATTTTCGGATTTTTTTAATACCTTGAAGCCGCAATTCAACGGCATTAGCAGCAAAATTAGTAAAGCAAATTTGGATATTAAGATCTTTTTCATACTTTAGACAATATAATTTATAACTTTATTTTTAATAAAGATAGTTTTTATAATTTTCTTATCACTTATATATTTATTTGCTTTTGAAGTTTTTCTTATAAGCTTATCAACTTCATTTTCTAAAATGTCTTTGTCTATTGCAAGTATATCTCTCGTTTTGCCATTTATTTGTACTGCAATATTTATCTTAATCTTATCAAAAATTGTTTCATTAATCTTTGGCCATTCATTTTTATTTTTGCAGTTTAAATTTGATAAACATTCATTAGCTAAATGAGGTGTAAAAGGTATCATTAATTTTAGGATTTTAATTAAGCATTCTATAAAAATTTTATTATTAATTTCTTTTTTGATTGAATCATTTAAATATCTGTAAACTTCATAAAATTGTGCGATAGCAACATTCATTTGAAAATTGTTTATAGCTTTGTCAATTTTAAAAATAAATAAATCAATTTGATTTTCAAACAATTTTTCGATTTTTTTATTTCCAATAGTATCGTCTTTATTCAAAACAAGTTGATTTAAATTCCATATTTTTTGTAAGAATTTACTTGCAGAGACAACCCCTGAGTCAGACCATTGAATATCTTTTTCTGGAGGACTATCAGATAAAATAAACCATCTAACAGAATCTGCTCCATATTGTTTGATCATAGTTTCAGGATCTATAGTATTTTTTTTTGATTTTGACATAGACTCAGATGGTCCAACTTTAACTTCTGATTTATTTGATTTGTGAATAGCTTTTTTTTCAGAAATCTTTTCTACTTCTTCTGGGTAAAGCCAATTACCTTCAAGGTCTTTATAAGTCTCATGACATACCATTCCTTGAGTAAATAAGTTTTTAAAGGGTTCTGAATATTTAATTTTATCATCACAGTGTTTTATAGCTTTCATAAAAAACCTTGAATATAACAAATGCAAAATCGCATGCTCAATACCACCAATATACTGATCGACAGGCATCCAATAATTTGTGTCTTTGATATCATAAGGAGAATAATTTTTTGGTGAGCAAAATCTAATGAAATACCAAGAAGAATCTACAAAAGTATCTAAAGTATCAGTTTCTCTAATTGCTCGTTTTCCAGATTTTTTATGAATAGTATTTTTCCAAGTTGGGTGATTTTTTAAAGGGTTTCCTGAAGAAGTGAGGTCTACATCGTCTGGAAGTTTTACAGGCAGTTCGTTTTTATCAACTGGAACAACTGTACCGTCCTCTAAATAAATCATGGGAATTGGACATCCCCAATATCTTTGTCTTGAAATTCCCCAATCTTTTAACCGAAACAAAGTTTGTTTTTTTCCAATTCCTTTTTGAATAATTTTTTCAATGACTACTTTTTTTGCTTCCGTTGTATCCATATTATCTAAAAAATCGGAATTAATCATTTTTCCATGTCCTGTATAAGCCTCTTCCATGTCTTTATTATTTTGTTTACTTTTATCCGATACAACTCTCACAATAGGTAACTTATATTTTTTAGCGAAATCAAAGTCTCTCTGATCATGAGCTGGACACCCAAATACAGCCCCGTTCCCATAGTCCATTAAGACAAAGTTAGCTATATATATTGGAATTGTTTTATTTTTGACAAAAGGGTGCTCTGCGAATAATTTTGTATCTAGACCAATTTTTTCTGCATTAGCTAGAGCTTCTTCAGTGGTTCCAATTTTTGAACATTCATTTTTAAATTTTTTAAAGTCCAAATTATCTTGTAAATTATTACAAATTTCATGATCTACTGACACTGCAATAAAGCTAGCGCCAAAAATTGTATCAGGGCGAGTAGTAAAAATTTTTAAAACTTTATCTTCATTTTTAATCTTAAAATCTAACTCACATCCAATTGACTCACCGATCCAATTTTTTTGCATTAATTTTACTTTTTGAGGCCACCCAGATAAATTTTTCAAGTCATTCAATAATTCTCTTGAAAATTTAGTAATATTAAAAAACCATTGAGACAATTTTTTTCTTTCAACAGCCGCATTCGATCTCCAGCCTTTTCCATTTATAACTTGCTCATTTGCTAAAACAGTTTTTTCTACAGGATCCCAATTAACATAAGTCTCTTTACGAGAAACTAGACCTTTGTTATAAAAATCAATAAATAATTCTTGCTGATGCTTGTAGTAATTTTCATCACAAGTGGATATTTCTAAACTCCAGTCTATAGAAAGACCAAGCATCTTTAATTGTTTTTTCATTGTCTCGATATTTTGTTCTGTCCAAATTTTAGGATTTAAGTCATTTAGTTTTGCAGCATTTTCAGCAGGTAATCCAAATGCGTCCCAACCCATAGGATGAAGTACATTAAAACCTTTCATATACTTGAAACGGGCTATTACATCTCCGATAGTGTAATTTCTTACATGGCCCATATGAATTTTACCAGAAGGATATGGAAACATTTCTAAACAATAAAATTTTTTACCTTTTTTATTGTATAAGTTTGATGTAGCAAAGTTTTTTTGCCATTTTTTTTCAATAGCTTGAAAATTTACTCGTTCCATCTAAAATTTAATTTTTCTCTTTATTTTCTTTTTCTAGTAATGCTGCTTTTCTAATTATAGTACTAAGAAGTTCTTGGCTAATTTTTGAACTATTTAATAATGATACTTTGCAATTTTGATTGGAAGGACAAGTTCGCTTATGGATAATAACTTTTAAGCTATCACTTCTCACTTCATTTGAAAGAAAGCGAATTGTTATTTTTATAGATTCGTCTTTATTATTATCAGCATACCAATCCGAAATTATCATACCACCTGAGTAGTCGACTGTAGTCATTGGAAGAAAATCTAAAGTTTCCAAAGAGGCTCGCCATAATGGATTTGAAGTGCTAAATTCATAGCTTGTATTACCTCCTTTTCTGTTTTTCATAATTTTGTTGATAGAAGTACCTCGACCTTCATCTACATTTTTACGGGCTCTTTCTTGTGCATTTACAGGGGTGTTTCTAGTATCGACTTTTTTAAAACCACCACAATTTACAAGGGAAGTCATTAAAGTTAAAAACAGAATCAATTTAATTAGATTAGACATTATTATTTTTATAATTACTAAATAACATCGAAGTTGCATTTAAACCAATAATTTAAGCAAAATACCGCATAAAATATAACTAAAAAATATGTTGTATATATGCAACACATAAGCAAAATTATTTGATTTAATCAAAACAAGATAGGATTCTCAGCTTATATCCCTTATTTTCATCCCAGTTAAATATTTAACTATTAATAACAAAGGAAAATATATGAAAAACATAATGAAAAAAGTATTCGTTTTGTTAACTTCAATATCATTATTCGGTTCAGCTAACGCTGGTGAATTGGCTGTAAGTGGTACTGCGAAAGCAACTTACAACATTTTAACAGGAACAGCTCTTGGTAAAGGTATTGGTATAACTAACGAACTTAACTTTACAGCTTCAGGCGAGTTAGACAATGGTTACACATGGTCATACTCAATGGAGTTAGACCCTGCTGATGGTACAGACGGTGGTGCAGCTACTAACGACGATACAAAACTTACAATGACAACTCCTTACGGAACTGTAGGTGTATTCGTGTTAGAAGGTGGACTAGATGCTGAAGATGCAGCTTCTCAATCAGTTTACTCAAGACCAACTGATATGGGTGATCCATCTGCGACAGTAGATAACTACTCAATAGACTCATACAACAACTTACAATATCACACGCCAGCAGACTTGTTGCCGTTTGGTTTAACTGCTAAGATTGCGTATGCTCCAGACCCAGACTCTACTAACAATAGTGGAAATGGTGCAGGTGCTAACCAAGTTCAAAAACAAGCAACTTATGTAGGTGCTATGACAGCTGTAAGAGTAGACGCTTCACCAATCGATGGTTTAAAAATCGGTGCTTCTTACAATGAATTTGATAAGCAAGGTATCGACAAAAATAACCAAGAAGCAGAATCTGGTGCTTACTATGCAACATATTCATATGGAAACATTTCTGCTGGTTACTCAAAAGCTTACAGAGCTGATCTAGTAACTGACGGTGCTTTAAGTACAAATCTTGAAGTTGAATCTTACGATCAGACTAACATGTCTATAGCGTACGTAATCAACGATGATTTGTCTGTATCTTATGAGAAAGAAACTTCAGAAGTTTCTTACCAAGAAGGTGATGAAGCAGATGTAGAGCAAAAGTCAACTGGTTACCAAGTTGCTTACAACATGGGTGGTATGACATTAGCTTTAGCGAGAAATTCACATGACAACGTGGGTTACTCAACAACTGCTCCTGACAGAGATCAAACGTTATTTGCAGTAACTATGGCATTTTAATTAATACCTAGTAACTAAAAATTTAAAAAAGCCGGTTAATTATATTAGCCGGCTTTTTTTTTATCTCAGATAACAATGCAAAAGAGTTTGAGTTCACTAAATTAAGTTTATTTAAATTTGAAAGTCTAATTCCACCTAGGGGCACTAAGTTTTCTCTTCTAGATAAACTAAATAAATTAAATTTTATTACACCTAAAAATCCATTTTTATTTTTATAATTTGTTTGAAATAATCTTGAAAAAATAAAGTGAGTACACCCCTGTAAAGCCTTCAAATTTAATTCTTTAATATTGTGCGCAGATCCAATAATTTTATAATTTGAATATTTAAACTTCGAAATACTCAAATTTTTGTTATGAGCTGAAATATAGATACCATCTGCATTTAGAGAAATCATGAGCTTGTAGTTGTTAGAAACATAAAAGCCTATTTTTTTTGCCTTACAAAATCGTCTAAATCTAGTTAGTTTTTCAATATCATGAATTTTATTTTTATTTCTATAGATAATTATGAATTTTTTTGAAAATTTTATATTACTTAAGTCTATATCTTTGATATTTTCAATTATCAAAAAATATTTATTTTTATAAGCAAACATATGAACACCATAGTTGAAAGATTTAATAAAATAAAACTGAATATATCTAAAACAGAGAATGCTGATACTACTAAAATTGTTGCTGTCAGTAAAACTTTTCCTTTAAGCCATGTTATGCCCCTAATTAATTATGGACATATACATTATGGTGAAAATAAAGTTCAAGAGGCAGATGCAAAATGGACAAGTATAAAGAAAGAAAGAAAAAACTTACAACTCCATTTAATAGGAAAATTACAAAGCAATAAAGCAAAAAAGGCTGTTGAAATTTTTGATTATATTCATTCATTAGATTCTCAAAAACTTGCGGATATTTTATCTAAAAATGAAAAAGAAATTAATAAATCAATTAATTATTTCATACAGGTTAATATTGGAAATGAAAATCAAAAGTCTGGAATACCTTATAATGAAGTTGATGCTTTTTATAGTTATTGTACTAAGGAGAATAATATGAATGTCCTCGGATTAATGGCAATACCTCCAAATGATAAAAATAAAGATAAATATTTCAAAAGCCTCTCTGAATTAAATAGTTCTTTAGCGCTTAAAGAACTGAGTATGGGTATGTCTTCAGATTATATGAATGCATTAGAACACAAAGCTACTTTTTTAAGAATTGGCAGTTTAATATTTGGTGATAGAAACTAAACTATATGTATAAGTGATGATTTTTTAATTTTTTTTGCTATTTTTTTTATACTTTTTTTACTTATTGCAACACACCCTAAAGTTTTTTTATATTTTCTTTTTGCTATATGAATAAAGATAGCGCTACCCTTGCCTTTACGTATTGGATTTACATTATAGTTCAACACTAAAACTAAATCATAAACATTATCCTTTCTGTAAAGTCTTTCAGCACTATGTTTAATGGGTAATTTTACTATTTTATTATAATTTTTTGAAAATGGATCATCACACCAACCCATATTTTTCTCAATGGGCAGCTTTTTAATTTTAGTCTTAAAATTAGGAATACGATCTTTCCGATATAATATTAAATTAATTCTAAACTTTCCTTTTGGTGTTATTTGGTCCCCTTCACTTTTTTTAACTCCAATTCCTCTTTTACCAATTGAGCATTTTATCTTATAATGATCAAAAAAAAGTTTATTTTTTTTTACTAATATATGCATAAAATTAACGTTTTAGCTTTTGGATCTAAAAATCTTAACACTTCACTTAATGAAATTAAAGATCATTTAAAGTTTAAATTAACTACAATTGATAAAATTTTAGATATTACATTATTTAAAAATTATGATGTTTTATTTTGTCATGAAGACTTTTTGAAAGATCAAATATCTATCGAACAAATAAAAAATATAAAAAAAATTAAAATTTTAGTATTAAATTTAAGTAAACAAAATAATTATGATTTTTTTAATGATACAATATTTTTACCTACTAAATTAGAAAATATTAATATCACAATTGAAAATTCAATTGCAAAAAGAAATTTTTCAAAAAATTCTTCAATCAAGATCAAAGATTATGTTTTAGATAAGAATGAAAAAAAATTAATCAAAAATGAGTCTTATATTTTACTTACTGAAAAAGAGACTCAACTTTTAGAGTTATTTTTAAGTCATAGCAAGCCCATAAACAAAAGTATGATTTTAAACGAAGTTTGGAAATATTCTGAAGATGCAGATACTCATACAGTTGAAACACACATTTATAGATTAAGAAAGAAGATCAAATCAAAATTTGGAGATGAAAATTTTATTTTAAATAATAATATTGGTTATCTTCTATGAAAAAAAGAAATAAAATTGCAAAAGATCTTTTTACAGCTAAATACAAAAAAAGAGTAGTAAAACCGAAAAAAGGAAAAGGGAGTTTTAAGAGAAAAAAAATTATTTCAAATTATCTATAAAAAAATTAATTGTTAGCTCTACTGCATCGTTTAATTTCTTCCTATTTTTACCCTCACCACTTTCTTTAGTTAAACATTTTTTTCTTGATTCTCTTTTTGTTATTGCTGTGCCGTCGTGCATTTTTAAGCTACCATTAGACATTTTTACTATTGGATTATATCGACATCCGTTAACTGCTATACCTTTTCCAATTTTTCCATTTGTACTGAAATAATGATTTGCTTTTGGTATACTTATTAACCTTACAGAATTTCTTTTTTTTGATAATTCTTTTTCTAAAATTTTACATGGTTCTATATAATAATGACTTTCTTCACCTTTGATTATCAATACTGGAAAATTAAGATTTATAGGTTCATGAAATAAATTACATCCTGGTTCAGCAGCTGCAATCGCTTTCCAAGAATTAGGGTTTTGAATATTGAACGGAGCACCTATAGTTTTTAAAACTTGCTCTGCTCCATAGCTGAATCCTGTATAAAAGAATCTTTCTTTATCAAACCTTTCATCTTTTTCTAAAATTTTTCTTAAATCGTTTGCATAGTTTGTTGCATTTGGAAAAAGATTTTTATCTGTTGGTTTTATCGGTTTTTTATAGAATGCGTCAATTGCAGCAACAGCAAATCCTTGTTTTTTTCCTTCTTTAATTATTCTTTTTGAATACTCATCTATAGCTCCGTCTTTAATTTTTTTACCATCTCTTGTACTGCCATGTTGAGTTATAATTACTGGTAATTTTCCATTAATCTTTTTTGGAAAAGAAATCTCAGCTAAAACTTCAGTATGATCAGGAAATTTTTTATCTTTACTATTAAATATTAAATATTCTTCAGCTGAAATATTGAATGTTAATATAAAATAAATAATTATGAAATTTCTAACAATCAACTTAATCTAGCCCCAATAATTTGAATAATTTTTGATGACATTTCAGTTCCCTTTTCTAAACTTTCTTTAATTGATTTACTGTTTATACGTCCATGAAGAAAACCAGCGGCAAATAAATCTCCAGCACCTGTCAAATCAACTATCTTAAGATTTTTTTTAGCAACACATTCCGTTACCTCACCATTTTTTATAGCTAAAGCACCTTTTTCTCCTCTAGTGATTACGATTAGTTTGTCAATTTTTTGTGAAAATTCTATTACATCTTCAAATTTATTTGTATCTATCAATGACATTATTTCTTGCTCATTGGCAAAAGTTATATCTATTTTCTTCTTAACCAATTCTAGAAAATGTGGCTTGTGTCTATCTACACAGAATAGATCAGAGAGCGACATTGCAACTTTGTTAGCGTTATTAATTGCTTTTTCAAAAGCTTTCTTTGGCTCCCCTTCATCCCAAAGATAGCCTTCTAAAAATAAAATTTCACTTTTTCTCACAGCATTAGAGTTAATATCATTTTCATTAATTTTTCCTGCTGTTCCAAGAAATGTTACCATAGTTCTTTCCGAATCAGGTGTTATTAATATTAAGCAAGTACCAGTTGGAATAACTTCTTTCTTCTTTTGATAAAAGAAAGCAACATTTTCTTTTTTTAATCCCTCCTCGTATTTATTACCTAATTTATCATCACTTACTTTTCCAATAAACCCTACTTGATTATCAAGTTGTGAAAGTCCTACGATTGAGTTTGCCACTGATCCTCCAGAGACAGTTTCTTCTATTTTTAGTGTAGAAAGTAATTTCTTAAATTCAACTTCATCAACAAGTTTCATTGTACTTTTGGTCAAATTGTTTTGGCTGATAAAACTATCATCAACTTTACAAATCACGTCGACAATGGCGTTGCCTATTCCTAATATTCTCATTTAAGCTTTTTTTGTTGTAATTGACTTTTTTCTATTGGGATAACAGCTTTTACAAATTTTACAAGTTATTCCATAACAATCTCTAGCTTTACAATATTCTCTTCCATACCAAATTATTTGAAGATGGAGCTTATTCCAATGTCTTTTTGAAAAAATTTTTTTCAGATCTCTCTCTGTCTGCACGACATTCTTCCCATTTGTTAAACCCCATCTTTGAGCAAGTCTATGGATATGAGTGTCTACAGGAAAGGCCGGAAAACCAAAACCTTGAGACATGACAACGCTAGCAGTTTTATGACCAACCCCTGGTAATTCTTCTAATTCCTCAAAAGTCCTGGGAACTTTGCCTTTATATTTCTCAACTAAGGTTTTTGATAGGTAAAAAATACTTTTTGCTTTTACTCTAAAAATTCCAATTCTTTTAATTAAATGTTCAATTTTTTTTCTACCAAGTTTTATAAAATCTTCAGGTTTATTGTATTTTGGATAAATATCTTTTGTAACATTATTAACATTTACGTCAGTGCACTGAGCTGAAAGAAGTACAGAGATTAGAAGTGTAAATGTATTCTTATAATTTAAAGGTATTGGAATTTTAGGATAAGTTTTATTCAATATCTTTAAAATTATTTTGGCTTTTTCCTTATTGTTCACTTAAATATTAAAATTTAAGAAGGTCTTGCATAGAGTAAAGACCAGCTTTTTTTGATATTAACCAAGCTGCAGCTGTTAAAGCCCCTTCAGAATATAAAGCTCTATCAAAAGACTCATGATTTAGTTTTATTATTTCTTTTCCACTCGAAAATTTTACTTCATGTTCTCCAATTACTTCACCTTTACGTAAAGAATTAAAGTTAATTTTATTTGAATAAGGAAAGGATTTTTTATTTAAATATTTTTTTCCTATTAAATTATAGAAATTTTTATTTTTCCCCTTGGCTATACCTTTGCCTAGCATTAATGCTGTTCCAGAAGGATAGTCTATTTTGTGTTTATGGTGAACCTCATAAATTTTACTAAGAAAATTACCACCAAGAGATTTAGAAGCTATTTCAGTAAGATAAATTAGTAAATTGACTCCAAGACTCATATTTCCTGCTTTTAGGATTGGAATTCTTTTTGAGTATTTCTTAATTAAATCTTCTTCTTTTTTAGAAAAACCTGTTGTTCCGATTACAACTCTTTTTTTGAGTTTTGATGCAATTTTTAAAATATCTAAAGTACATCTTGGAATAGTAAAGTCGATTATAACATTTACATTTTTAAACGCTGTAATATTATTTAAATTTGGTTTAACCCCTGAAATTTTCTTATGAATTATCTTGCTTTCTGTTAACGAAACAATTTTAAACTTTTTGTTCTTTTTAGAGGATTTTATGATCTGTTGACCCATTCTTCCCATACATCCAGTAATTGCTAGATTAATTTTTTTCATTATTTTATTAAATAAATAATTACAATAATAACAAGAACAATTATAGCCCAAATAGACAGATTTTTAATGAATTGTTTTAGTTTATTATTTGTTGATAAAAACCCAGGTAAGATAAGAATTAAAACTGCAATTAAGAAAATTGCAGATATTATTTGATTGACCTCCATTTAAATTATGAGCTTTTCCAAAATTTTTTAGCTTTTTCAAAAAAACTTTTTATAACAGGATCTGGCTTATTAATTTCAAGTTCATTAAACTCTTCAAGAATTTCTTTTTGCCTTTTTGAAAGTGATGTTGGAACTTGAGTAGCAACTCTAATATATAAATCACCAAATATACTTCTTCTAAGCACAGGCATGCCCTTTCCTTTTAATCTAAATTGTTTTCCATGTTGAGTTCCAGCAGGTATTTTGATCTTTGATTTTCCTCCATCAACAGAAGGAACTTCAACTGTTGTTCCTAGCGCTGCACTGGAGAAAGATATTGGTAATTCGTAATATAAATTTTCTTCAGATCTTTTAAAAATACTATGATTGTCTATTGAAATAAAAAGATAAAGGTCTCCACTAGAACCTCCTTTTGAACCTGCCTCGCCTTTTCCCGATAATCTAATTCTTGTACCATCATCGACTCCTTTAGGGATTTTTACTGTTACATTTTCATTTCCTTGAATTTTTCCATTTCCGCTGCAGTCATAGCAAGGTTTGCCTATAGTTTCTCCATACCCACTGCATTGAGGGCAAGTCTGTTGAATAGTAAAAAAACCTTGATTAGTTCTTACTTTTCCTCTTCCAGAACAATAGTTACATTTTATTGGCTTAGAACCTTTTGCTGCCCCGCTACCTGAGCAACTAGAGCACTTTTTATATGTAGTATACTTAACATTTTTTTCAGAACCTTTATATGCTTCCTCTAGGGAAATATTAACGTCATATCTTAAATCATTTCCTCTATTACTAGATCTTCTAGTTGAACCTCCACCACCAAAGTCTCCAAAAAAATCTTCAAATATATCGGAGAACGAAGAAGTATCGAAACCACCAAATCCTTGCCCTCCACCTCCAGCACCTTCAAATGCAGCATGGCCAAACTGATCATAGTTTGCTCTTCTTTTTTCGTCAGATAGAATGTGATAGGATTCGCTTGCCTCTTTAAACTTCTCTTCAGAAGTTTTATCTCCTTTAGTTTTGTCAGGATGGTATTTTAGAGCTAATTTACGGTAAGCTTTTTTAATTTCCTCTTTAGATGCTGATTTAGTTACACCTAAGACATCATAACAATCTCTTTTAGCCACAGGACGTCTCCTTTATAATTAACTTAGGCGCTCTTTTCTTTATCGTCTTTTACGTCTTCAAAATCTGCATCAACGACGTTATCCTTGTCTTCTGGTTTTGCTTCTTTTTTACCATCTGCTTTTGCTTCTGGCTTTTGTTGGCTCTTGTAAACTGCTTCACCTAATTTCATTGAAACTTGAACTAAATTTTGAGTTTTTTTCTTAATATCTTCAATATCGGTGCCTTCTAAAGATTTTTTTAAATCACCTATGCCAGTTTCAATAGCTTTTTTCTCTTCTGCTGATATTTTATCACCATGTTCTTTTAAACTTTTTTCTGTAGAAAAAACTAAACTATCAGCCTGGTTTCTAGCATCGACTGACTCTCTTTTTTTCTTGTCAGCCTCTTTATTAGCTTCTGCTTCTTTAACCATTTTTTGAATCTCCTCTTCAGACAGGCCTCCTGAGGCTTGAATTTGAATTTTTTGTTCTTTACCTGTCCCCTTGTCTTTAGCAGATACATTTACAATTCCATTTGCGTCTATATCAAAAGTTACTTCAATTTGAGGAGTTCCTCTTGCTGCAGGGGGTATTCCTACGAGTTCAAAATTTCCTAATATTTTATTATCAGAAGCCATCTCTCTCTCACCTTGTAAAACTCTTATTGATACAGCGGGTTGATTGTCTTCAGCAGTAGAGAATACTTGACTTTTTTTTGTTGGAATAGTTGTGTTTTTGTCTATTAGTTTTGTTGAGACACCACCTAGTGTTTCTATACCTAATGAAAGAGGTGTTACATCCAGCAACAAAACATCTTTAACATCGCCTTGTAAAACACCGCCTTGAATTGCTGCGCCCATTGCAACTACTTCATCAGGGTTAACACTTTTATTTGGATCTTTTCCAAAGAAGTTTTTAACTGTTTCAGCAATTTTTGGCATTCTAGTCATACCACCAACAAGAACCACTTCGTTAATCTCAGCTGCAGAAAAACCAGAGTCTTTTAAAGCAATTTTACAAGGTTCTAATGTTTTTTCTACTAGGTCTGCTACCAAAGCCTCTAATTTTGCTCTGGTAAATTTTAAGTTAACATGTTTTGGTCCTGTTTTGTCGGCTGTAATAAAAGGTAAATTGATTTCTGTTTGAGCGGCAGATGATAATTCTATTTTAGCTTTTTCCGCAGCTTCTTTTAGTCTTTGAAGAGCTAATTTATCATTTCTTAAATCGATTCCATTATCTTTTTTAAATTCATTTATTAAATAATCAACTATTGCATCATCAAAATCTTCTCCTCCTAAAAAAGTGTCTCCATTAGTTGATTTAACTTCAAAAACACCATCTCCAATTTCTAATATAGAAACATCAAATGTACCTCCGCCTAAATCATACACTGCAATTTTTTGTCCATTTTTTTTTTCTAATCCATAAGCAAGAGCTGCAGCTGTCGGTTCGTTAATAATTCTCAAAACTTCTAAACCTGCAATTTTTCCAGCATCCTTAGTAGCTTGTCTCTGAGCGTCATTAAAATAAGCTGGAACAGTAATTACTGCTTTAGTTACAGCCTGGCCTAAATATTTTTCTGCTGTTTCTTTCATTTTTTGTAAAACGAAAGCGGATATTTGTGAAGGAGAGTATTTTTTTCCTTTACCTTCAAGCCAAGCTTCACCATTGTCTGACTTAATTATTTTATAAGGGACTCTTTTAATATCTTTCTTAACTGTTTCATCTTCAAAAGATCTTCCTATTAATCTTTTAGCTGCAAATATTGTATCTTGAGCATTAGTTACAGCCTGTCTCTTAGCTGGCTGACCAATAAGTTTCTCTTCATTTTCTAAGAAAGCTACTACCGAAGGTGTAGTTCTAGCTCCTTCAGCGTTTTCTAATACTTTAGCTTGCGACCCATCCATAATGGCCACACATGAATTCGTAGTACCTAAATCTATTCCTATTACTTTACTCATTATTTAGTTCCTTAATTTGTTGTTGGGATTTATATGGGTGTTTTTTTATTTTCTACAAGGTTATTTCTCATCTTTTTTTTCATTTTTTAGCTTGTTTTTTGATGATTTTTTCTTAGCCACCGCTACTAATGCTGGCCTTAACAATCTTTCACCTAACATATATCCAGGCTGTATATCCTGAAGAATAGTGCCAGTGTCAGCTTTTTCATCCTCAATTTCTGACATAGCTTGATGAAAATTAGGGTCAAATTTCTGATTTTGAGTATTGATTTTTTTAATTCTATTTTTTTCAAATATGGAAATTAGATCATTTTCTATAACTGTTATATTTTCTAAAAATTTATCTATATCTTTATTATTTTTTAAAATTTCATCATTTTTAATAGCTATTTTTGCTCTTTGTAAATTATCTAAAACTGCAAGACTATCCTTAGCAAAACTAAAAGAGCCAAATTCAAATGCCTCTTTTATTTCTTTTTCAAATCTTCGTCTTTGATTTTCTATTTCTGCTAATGACCTCAGCAGTTTATCTTCAGAATCAGCAAACTTTTCCTCTAAAGATTGTTCTTTTTTTTCTTCATTTTTAGATTGCTCCTGAGTAGGCTGATCTGCTTCTACTTCTTTCTTTTGCTGATTATCTTCAATCATTGTAATTGCTATATAGTGTCTATAATTTAAAATACTAGGTATAAATGAAAAAAATTTTAATAGGGACTCACAACAAAGGAAAATTTAAAGAAATTAGCTATTTGTTACCTAAAAAAGTTAAAAAAATTTCACCAATTAAATTAAATATAAGTAGCCCGGAAGAAACTGGAAAAACATTTGCTGCAAATTCAAAATTAAAAGCCATGTATTTCTCTAAATTTTCAAAATTACCAGTAATTTCTGATGACTCTGGCCTTTGCATTAAGGCACTTGGAGGAAAACCTGGAATCCATTCAGCCAGGTGGGCAAAAAAATATGGAAGTTTTTCAAAAGCAATGAAATTAATATTAAAAAAAATGAAAAATAAAAAAGACAGAACAGCTGTATTTGTATGTAGTCTATCTTTTAAATATCCTGGTGGGAATATGACGACAATCACTGGCCAAATAAAAGGATTGATATCTCACAAAATTATTGGATCCAAAGGTTTTGGATATGACCCTATATTTATTCCCCATACTGAGGATGTAACCTTTGGTCAGATGTCTAAAACTAAAAAGATTCAATTAGATCATAGATACATAGCTTTTAAGAAATTGAGAAAAAAAATTAAAATTTTATAAACTTATTATTATTTGTTTTATAGATATTTAGATCTTGAATTATTTTTTTATTATTAAAACTTAAAGTGCCAATTTTTCCTTTTATTTTTCCTTTGAAAGAAAAATCATTAACATTGTTAATTTTTCCATTTTTTTTCCAAATATAATAAATTAAACCTATGGCATCATAAGCTAAAATTGCCATTTCACTCGGAAAACTGTTAAATATTTTAAAATAGTTTTCTTTATATTTTTTAAATTCTTTATAGTTTACCGATGGATAATATAAACTTTTTACCGTGTTTTCATAAAATATACTTTCGTCAAACCATTGATTTACAGTCATTAGTAAAACTTTTTTTTGATCAACATCTGCATATACTAAAGATGTTAAAACACTTTTTAAACTACTGCCGAAATCAATTATTATCACCGAGTCAAAATTCACATCACCTAAAGTATATTTTTGTTCTAACCTTTTTAATTGTAATAAAGATTGTTCATCATCTTTATCTTCAAACATTTTTTTTCTTAACTCTAAATTCCTTTTTCTTTGAGAGTAATTGGTTAATATTTCAATTTCACCAGTTAATATTTTAGGATCAGGGCTATACTTAAAAATCTTATATCCTTTTAAATCTAATTTTTCTAATTTTTCTTCGATAAAATTAGTGTAATGATTTTTTGGAACCATAATTACAGTTTTATTTTTTTTTTGTTTTTGTATAAAATTCATCAAGGATATCATCTGAGACTCGAGACTTACGCCAATACTAATTATATTGTTTTGAAATTCGGGACTAATATTTGAGGGTGAGATAAATACTATGTCATTATATTTTTTAACTTCATCAAAATCGTCATTATTAATTGGACCAATAATTATGTTAACTCCTTGAGCTTTAATTTCTTGAACCGCTTTATTTAGTTTTTTTGCATCTCTTGAACCCGAGTCCCTAGGAATAATATTGACATTTTTATCTCCAATTTCATTTAATGCTAATTGCAAAGAGTATAAAAGTGAGTCACCAAGCTCTTTGTATTCTCCACTAAGAGGAGCTAGTAAGCCAATTTTAAGAATATTATTATTCTCATTACATAATAGATTAGAATTAAAAAAGATTAAAATATAAGTTATTATAATAATTAATTTATTTTTCATAAAATGAAACTGTCTATTAAAAGCTTATATATTGTTTCGACACCCATTGGAAATCTAGATGATATAACTATAAGAGCTATAGAAGTATTAAAAAAATCGGACATAATTCTTTGTGAGGACACCAGACATTCTTTAAAGTTATTGAATCATTTAAAAATTAAAAAAAAATTAATTTCTTATCATAAATTTAACGAGAAACGTGAGCTCGAAAATATTATAAAATATTTAAAAGACGGCAAAATTTTGTCATTAATTTCAGATGCTGGAACACCAGCCTTGTCCGATCCAGGTCGATTGTTAATCCAAAAATGTATTGAAAAAAAGATTAATATTGTACCAATTCCTGGTGTCTCATCCATAAGCACTTCTATGAGTGTATCAGGTTTTAAAGATCAATTTCTTTTTTATGGCTTTTTACCAAAAACAGAAAAAGAATTAGAAAAAACTTTATCATTTCTTAGCCAATATGTTTTTTCTCAAATATTTTTTATTCCATCTATTAAAATAAACTTTTATTTAAAATACTTTAAAAAATTCTTTTTTGACCGAAAAATATTAATTGCAAAGGAACTCACAAAGCTTCACGAGTCATTTTATAGAGAGGATATTGACAAAATTAATATGTTTAAAACTCCTATTAAAGGTGAGTTAACTGTTGTAATTTCAGAAAAAGATAATAAAGATAAAATCTTTGACGAAGATAAAATTATAAAAAAAGCAAAAATATTTTTAAAAAAATATAGTCTAAAAGATGTTGTTGAATTACTATTTGAGACAGAAAAAATTAATAAAAAAAAGATTTACCAAATATGCTTAAGTATTAAAAAAAATGAGAAAAATAACTAGTATACTACTTATTCTACTTTTATCTTCTTGCTCATCTGTAGGAAGATTTGGTGCTGGAGTTGATATAACATTTGATCCCAGAACAATTGGAATGCAAATCGACGACACTCTTATGCAAAAAAATTTGTCAGCAAGATTAGCTTTAACAGAAAAAAAATATTTTCTATCTATCCAATCAGAGGTTATAGACGGTAGAATATTTTTGTCTGGAAAGGTAGATGAACCAGAAGAAAAAATTAAAATTACAAAAATGGCATGGGAAACAAAAGGTGTTCGTTCAGTTAAAAATGCTATTACAATCAAAGGACAAAGTAACTTCAAAAGCACAGCTAAAGATATTTTGATTACCAGTCAATTAAGATCTGCCTTGATATTTAATAAAAAAACAAAGGCAAGAAATTATACTTTGGAGACTATCAACAAAAATGTTTACATATTTGGAATAGCAATGGATGAGGAGGAAAAAGAAGAAGTAATCAATGAAGCAAATAAGATTTACGATGTAAAAGAGATCATTCCTTCGATTTATTTAGCATCAGAATTAAGTCGTAATAAACTCTAAGTAGAATAGTCAATAATGTCTGATGAATAAGCTGCAATAGAAGCTAAGTGAAGGATATCTGAAGTACTTGATCTTAAAGGTGCAACTTCAATAGGAAGACCAAGCCCTATCAAAAGAGGTCCAATCAATTTTCCACCACCAAATACTTTCATTAGTTTAGTTGAGATAGCTGCACTATGTAATGCTGGCATGATTAATATATTAGCATTTCCGACAATCTTAGAAAAAGGATAAACTTCTTGATAAATTGGATTTAAAGCTACATCTGGTTGCATCTCTCCATCAAAATCAAAATCCACTTTTGCATTTTTAAGTATTTCAATGGCATCTCTTACATGCTTAGTATTTTTGGAGATTGGTTTACCAAAAGTGGAATGAGATAGGAATGCAACTTTGGGGTCAAATCCAAATAATCGAGCGACACGAACACAAGATTTAGATACATTAACCAATCTTTCTGGGGAAGGAAAATCTTTTACGTTTGTATCAGCCACAAGTATAGTTTTTCCTTTTGATACAATCATCGTCATACCAAAAATTTCCTCACCTGGTCTAGGGTCAACGACCTTTTTTAACTTTTCTATAGATGCAGCATAATGTCTAATATTACCTGTAACCATCGCATCCGCATCTTTACAAGCTATCATTGAAGATCCCCACGCAATACGATCATTTCTGACTAAACGATCTACATCTCGCTCTAATTGACCATCTCTTTGCAATTTCTTATACAAATATTTTACATATTTATCTCTTTTTTCTTTATCTGTGGAGTTAACTATTTGAATTTTATAATTTTCATCGAGACCAATTTTTTTTAGTTGTTCTTTAATTCTTTTTTCAGCTCCAATTAATATAGGTATACCTAGTTTATTTTTTCCAAATTCAATTGCGGCTTTAAGCATATTTTCATCTTCACCTTCAGCAAAAATTACTCTCTTTGGATTTTTTCTTACTTTTGCGTTTATACCTTGCATGACAGACATTGATGGATCTAATCTATTAGTCAATTGCTCTTTATATTCTTCTAAATCGGTAATTTTTATTCTTGCTGCCCCACTTTTCATTGCTGCATCAGCAACAGCAGAGGGAATGACACTGATTAATCTAGGATCAAATGTTGAAGGTATTATGTACTCTTTCCCATATTTTGGTCTATCTCCGCCATAAGCAGAAACTACTTCATCTGGAACATTTTCCCTTGCCAATAATGCAATAGCTTTAGCTGCAGCAACTTTCATTTCTTCATTTATTGTCTTAGCTCTAACATCTAATGCTCCTCTGAAAATATAAGGAAAACCAATTAGATTATTAACTTGATTAGGATAGTCGGATCTTCCAGTTGCTATAATTGCATCTGACCTTACTTCCATTATTACCTCTGGCTTAATTTCAGGATCAGGATTAGCACAAGCAAATATTATTGGGTTAGAAGCCATAGACTTAATCATATCTTTAGTCACCACATCTTTAGCCGATAATCCAAGAAATACATCAGCATTTTTCATTGCTTCTTTTAAAGTTCTTAAATTTGTATTTATTGCGAAAGCTGATTTAAACTGATCGATATTATCTCTTCCTTTAAAAATTACTCCTTTGCTATCACACATGATAATATTTTCATTTTTTACACCTGAACTTTTAAATAAATTTGTACAAGCTTGAGCCGAAGCCCCAGCTCCGTTTATAACTACTTTAACATTTTCAATTTTCTTATTTGAGATATCCAATGCATTAATTAGTGCTGCTGTAGTAATAATTGCTGTACCATGCTGATCGTCATGAAAAACTGGAATACTTAAAACTTCTTTAAGTTTTTGTTCAATTATAAAACAATCTGGGGCTGCAATATCTTCAAGATTGATTCCTCCAAATGTATCACCTATATTTTTGATCGTTTCAATTATAGAATTAGTATCACTACTATTAATTTCAATATCAATAGAATCAATATCTGCAAATCTTTTAAATAGCACTGATTTACCCTCCATAACTGGTTTAGAGGCAAGAGAACCAAGATTACCGAGTCCTAAAATAGCCGAACCATTACTTATAACTGCTACTAAATTTCCTTTACTTGTGTAGTCATAAGCAAGATCAGGGTTTTTAGATATTTCTTTTACTGGCGCTGCTACCCCGGGTGAGTAAGCCAAAGATAAATCTCTCTTAGTTGTCAGGGGTTTTGAAGAATTTATCTCAATTTTGCCAGACTTTCCTTTTAAATGAAAATCGAGTGCTTCTTTATCCGAATAATGATCAATTTTAGATTTTTTTGTCATTTAAATTATGAGCATGTAATATAAATAATTATATTGCATTATTTATTTATTATTTGTGGCTTAATTTTGAACTTATATGAATTTACTATCATCGACATATGTATTTAGTTTTTTTACACTATTAAGTAGAGTATTAGGCTACTTTAGAGATATACTAATTGCAATATTTTTAGGTGCATCATTTTTAGCTGATGCATTTTTTGTAGCTTTTAGACTTCCAAACACATTTAGAAGATTATTTGCAGAAGGGACTTTTAATGCGGCATTTATCCCCAGTTATACTTTAGCAAAAAGTAAAGATAAAAAAACGGGAAAAAAGTTTGCTGATGAAATTTTTAGTTTATTAGTTTTAATTCTTTTTTTTATAATTTTGCTAGCTGAAATATTTATGCCTTATTTAGTATATTTAATTGCTCCTGGTTTTTTAGAAAATAGTCAGAAGTTTAATCTCGCAGTAGAATTTACAAGAATAACTTTCCCCTTTTTGATTTTTGTAAGCCTTTCATCTTTTTTTTCAGGAATCTTAAATTCTAATAACAAATTTGCAGTAGCTGCTGCTGCACCAATAATATTAAATCTTTTTCTTATATCAAGTTTACTAATTTCTTTTTTCTTTAATCTTAATTTTGCTAAACAACTATCTTATAGTGTAACATTAGCAGGAATAATTCAATTACTGTTTTTGATAATTTTTACTAAAAAATATTATAAACCATCATTTAAATTTAAAATTAGATTAAGTAGCAAAGTAAAATTTTTTTTTAAAAAACTTTTACCTAGTATTTTATCTTCGGGTATTACCCAAGTTAATATTTTAATTGGTACAATTATCGCTTCTTTTGAAGCAAGTGCTGTATCGTACCTATATTATGCAGATCGTATTTATCAAATTAATTTAGCTATTGCAGGTATAGCAGTAGGAACTGTATCTTTACCAGTTTTATCAAATGCGATTCAAAAGAAAAATATTCTTAAAGCTTCTAATATTCAAAGTAGATCGATAGAACTTTCTTTGATGTTATCAGTGCCAGCTAGTTTAGGACTTATTTTAGCTTCAGAAGAGATTGTAAATGCATTGTTTGGATACGGTTCTTTTACTCGAGAAAATATCATTATGACAGCATCTGCTTTAAAATTCTTTGGTTATGGAATCCCAGCTTTTGCACTTATCAAGATTTTATCAAATTTATTTTTCGCAAGAAATAATACAAAAACTCCATTCTATATTTCTATTTTTGTTGTTTTTTTAAATATAGTGATAAGTATTTCTTTTTTTAATAAAACTGGTTTTATTATAATACCTATTGCAACTTCAATATCTACATGGGTTGGAGTAATAGTTTATACATATTTGTTAAATTCTAAAAATTACCTACTATTGAAAGAATATTTGCCAAAAAATATTTTTAAAATAATTTTGAGTACGATTTTAATGTCACTGCTTTTATTGTTTTCTTTAGACTATTATGAAGGTTATTTAGACTATACATATAAATATAAATCAATTTATTTAATGTTAATTGTTGGTTTTGTTGCGGCTATTTATTTGCTATCCTGTCGGTTAATGGGAGTACTAAAAATTAAAAACTTTAAAACAAACTGAAATGAAAAAAAAAAATATAGTTTTCTCTGGCGTTCAACCTACTGGTAATCTGCATTTAGGAAATTATTTAGGAGCTTTAAAAAATTTTGTATCTTTGCAAAAGGATATGGAAACAATTTATTGTGTTGTAGATTTACATGCAATAACAGTTTTTCAAAATCCTAATCAATTACAAAATAATATTTTAGAAACAACTGCAAGCTTTTTAGCTTCTGGACTTGATTCTTCAAAAAGCATAATTTTTAATCAATCTTCAGTGTCTGGACATTCTGAATTGGCTTGGATTTTAAATTGTGTAACAAAAATGGGCTGGTTAAATAGGATGACTCAATTTAAAGATAAGGCAGGATCAGACAAAGAAAAAGCAAGCGTGGGATTATATATTTATCCAACTTTAATGGCTGCGGATATATTATTATATAAGGCTACTCATGTTCCTGTGGGAGCAGATCAAAAGCAGCATTTGGAATTATCTAGAGATATAGCTCAAAAGTTTAATAATGATTTTAACTGCGAGGGATTTTTTCCTTTACCAGAACCCCTTATTCCTAAAAATATTTCTAGAGTAATGAGTTTAAGAGATGGGGAGAAAAAAATGAGCAAGTCTGAAGAGTCTGATTATTCAAGAATAAATCTTAAAGATAGTGCTGACGAAATTATTAAAAAAATTAAAAAAGCAAAATCGGATTCAGCACCTATTCCTAGCGATTTAAAACTTTTAGAAAAAAAACCAGAAGCTTTAAATTTATTAAATATATATTCCGAAATATCTAGGATAAAACTAGATAAAGTTTTACAAGAGATGTCAGGAAAAGATTATTCTTTTGTAAAAAAGAGGTTAGCTGAATTGTTGGTTAGTGAAATTTGCCCCATTGGAAAAGAAATAAACAAATTAATGGGTGATAAGACATATTTGAGTGAAATATTAGCAAAAGGTAGTGAAAAAGCCAGTATTATAGCTGAGGAAAACCTAAAGAATATACGTGAAAAGATAGGTTTGATATAATATAAAACTATATGATCCAAACAGAACCGACACCTAACCCCGAGTCATTAAAGTTTTTATCTGAAAATATTATTTCAGCTATCGGAACCGAAGAATTTCAAAAAAGCGATATTGGTAAGGCGTCTAATCCTTTTATTAAAGAATTATTAAATTTCAAAGGAGTTGAGCTAGTATTACTTTCCAAGAACTTTTTATCTGTTAAAAAAACAAAAGAGGTCTCTTGGACTGAATTGAAGCCAATGGTTATTTCTCACCTAAATCATTATTTTGAAAATAATAAAGAACCTATTTTGAAAGAAAAATTGAAAGCTCAAAAAGGTGAATTCGAAAATGACGAGACGGTAAAAAAAATAATCGAGGTGCTCGATACTAAGATTAGGCCAGCTGTTGCCAAAGATGGGGGTGATATAAAATTTAAATCATTTGAAAAAGGTGTAGTTAGAGTTGAGCTTCAAGGAAGTTGTTCAGGTTGTCCTAGCTCTTTAATGACTTTAAAGCAAGGTGTTCAAAATCTTTTAAAACATTATGTTAAAGAAGTTAATTCTGTAGAAGCAAATTAATATGAAAAAAAAATTAACTTACAGAGATAAATTATTAGAATTAGCTCACATATATGATGTTAAAGAAATTAAGGAATATATAAAAAGGAGAAAAACACTTACCTCAGGCCAAATAGAGTTAATCTTAAGAAAAAATAAAATTATCATTCCTAAAGACTTCAAAACAAATTTTTTCAAGGAAAACGTTTCCAAACCTTTTATTAAAGCTTCAAAAACTGTAGAGGATTTTAAAGAAGATAGTAAAAAAGCAGTAAGTAAATTTTCAAGAAAGATAGTATATTTTCAAGAAGATAGCTCAAGATCAATAGGAAGATTTTTTTACAATTTATGGAAAAAAATAGGAGACGCGGGTCTAGGTTTTTTAAACATAATTCCTAAGTTAGGTAAAACCGTATTTACTGCTGGTACAAATATTTTAACTAATTTATTTCATGGAATTTATGATCAAAAGATAAATCCTTCCAAAGCACGTGTGGCTATAATAGGTATTTTTTTAATAGTTGGTGTAGTCACAGCCGTAATCTCTGTAGGAACTAATTTTAAAGATTTAGATATTAATTCTAAAAACATAACTGCTAAAAAAGATGAAAAAATAAAAGATTTAAAAGTAGTAGAAAAAAAAGAAATTAAAAAACCTGAACCTAAAATTAAGAAGGAAGTAAAAAAACCTGAACCAAAAATTAAAAGGGAAGTAAAAAAACCTGAACCAAAAACTAAAAAGGACGTAAAAAAGAATGAAAAAAAATCTGAATTAATTCTTCCAGATTTAAATTTAAAAACCGAGACAGTTTTGACTTTGTTTAAGGATGTTAATTATGATCTAAACAAAGTTAAATTTGATAAGGTAGTTAAACCAATTTATTTTACTCAGCTTCCTAAAGATCTAGATGAACTTCAAAGTGTTAAGTTAAAAAAAGATACCTTTATTAAAATTATACTACCATTGATAGTAGCGGAAAATGAGAGAATACTAGATGACAGATATAAATTAAAAAAGATTATCTCTAAAAAAATGACAACTGATGACGAGAAGCAGTGGTTAAGACAAAAATTTTTAGAGTATAAAGTAAAAAAAGGAAGCGTAGATAAATTAAAAGCTAGAATGGATATAATTCCTGTTTCTATTGCAATAGCACAAGCAGCTAAAGAAAGTGGATGGGGCACTTCCCGTTTTGCTTTAGAGGGTAATGCTATCTTTGGCCAATGGACCTGGAACGGCAAAGGTATTGCTCCACTAGATAGAGATAAAACAAAAAATCACAAAATTCTTAGATTTCCAATTTTAAGAGCTTCAGTTAAAGCTTATACAAAAAACTTAAATACACATAAAAGTTATGTAAAATTTAGAGATAAAAGAAAAAATTTAAGAGCAAAAAATAAAAAGATTGTAGGTTTAGAATTAACAAAAACATTAGATAATTATGCAGAAACAGGAATTGAATATACTAAAATCTTAGAGCAAATTATTAAGCAAAATAGATTGATGGACTATGAGCCTGTTAAATTAGCAAATTCAATGCCCAGAAAATCCTTAAATTTGTAAAATTTAATTTTCTGCAATTACAAACTGTATACCCAGCCAACGCCAAAAACCTCCATTTACTCTTAGCGAGCAGTTAATTCTTCCTCGCTCTCCTATAAATTTTTCATTAATTGAAATTTTTAAATTTTCTTTGTCTATAAAGTCAATTTTTGAATTTCTCCAAGTATTTCCTTCATTAGAATAACAATTAATTTTTTCGATATTTTTAATATTTTCAAAAAATTCTATTTTTACATCAGGTGGATTTTTAGATTGTGTTAAATACTTTTCATCAGGAGATAAATTTTTATATTTTAAAGGCAAAGTTTTTGTTAAAGTATTAAAACGTTTTAGATCACCATACTTTTCATTAATAGGAAATCTTGGCAATTCAAAAAAATCTTTTGTTTCATCTATAACGCCTGAATGTTGACCAAAAGCATATTTAAAATCTAATGTTTTTATAATCCTTTTAAATTCTAGACTATACTCACCAAAAGGATAAGAAAAAAATTTAGAATTCATTCCTAGTTTATCTTTAAAAATTCTTTTTGATTTTTTGATATCATCATTTATAAAAGCTGAGCTTTCATCAATAAGATATTCATGAGTATGACTATGATTACCTATTTCCACAAAAGATTTTTTTTGAAGTTCTTTTATTTGTTCCCAAGTCATATAATTGAACGACCCAACTTCTCTTGTGCTTACAAATAGTATAAATGGAATCTTCTTTTTATTTAAAATTGGCCATGCGTTTTTATAAAAAGATGAAAAAGCATCATCGATTGTAAGAAGAACCTTTCTTTTAGTTTTGTTCGAAACAAGCTCTTCTTCAAAATTTTTAGGATTTACAAAATGAATTTTTTGTTCTTCTATTATTTCTAGTTGTTTTTTAAAATCTTCTATTTTGATATTTGTTGAAGGATATTTGTTTTCATCGAATCTATGATACATTAGCCCAATTATACCAAAATCATCTATATTTTCTTCTATAGATGTTGAATACAATTTGTTATGAGGATGTAAAGAAATTATAAGTATTAATATGATCAAAGATTTTTTAATAATTAGTTTCATAGGTAAAAACGATAAAGTTGGTTTAAAAATAAATAATAATTTTTTTATTCATAGTTTTCAAACAAAATTTCAAAATAAAGAAAAATTGGTTTCAACCATATTAAATTTAACTGTCGAGCACAAAGCAAATGTCGATAAAAATTTTTCAGTTCTTGTAAATAGTGGTCCAGGTAGTTTTTCAGCTCTGAGAATAGCTTTATCTGTTGCAAAAGGAATAAAAATTTCTAACAATGTAAAGCTATTTGGATTTAAAAACAACGATTTACCCCAATTTAACCTTGATAATATTGAACTTTTAATTAATAAAAAATTATTAGAAAAAAATTTGATAAAACCATTATATTTAAGTTAAATTAATTTAATTATGAATACTATTGAAGAAAAATGTAAACTAAAAGGAGTAAGGCTTACAGATCAAAGAAAAGTCATAGCTAAAGTTATGTCTGACTCAAAAGAAAAATACGGAGCAAAAGATCACCCAGATGTTGATGAGTTACATAAAAGAGTTAGTGAAGTTGATGATAAAATTAGTATTGCCACTGTCTACAGAACCGTAAAACTATTTGAAGAGTCAGGCATTATTGAAAAGCACGACTTTAAAGGTGGTAAAGCTAGATACGAACAGTCTCCTGACGAACATCATGATCATTTAATAGATATTAATAGTGGTGAAATAGTAGAATTTGTAGATGAAGACATTGAAAAGCTTCAAAATGCTGTTGCTAAACGATTAGGATATAAATTGGTAGATCATAAACTTGAACTCTACGGTTCAAAAATAAAAAAATAAATTGTCAAATAAAATTTTTATTAAAACATTAGGCTGTCAAATGAACGAATATGACAGTAATCGTATCTTAGATTTAACGAAAAAAATTAATTATAATTTAACTAAAAATATTGAAGAAGCTGATTGTTATGTATTAAATACATGTCATATAAGAGAAAAAGCTACCAACAAAGTTTATCATGACATAGGAAGAGTAAAGAAGTCTTTTAGAAATAAAAATAAACCAATTGTATTGATAACTGGTTGCGTAGCACAAGCAGAGGGAGAAATTTTGCTTAAAAAAGAAAAATATATTGATGCAATTGTTGGCCCTCAATCATATCACAAGATCAATAAGATAATTTTGGACATAGAAAAAAAAAATACTCGAATTAACTCGACTGAATTTGAAACTATAGAAAAATTCGATCAACTTAGACTAATTAAAAATACTGCTAATAAAATTTCATCTTTTTTAACAATTCAAGAAGGTTGTGATAAATTTTGTAAGTTTTGTGTTGTTCCATATACGAGAGGACCAGAGTGCTCTAGGCCATTTTCTGAAATCGTTGCTGAGGCTAGACAAGTTATAGATAATGGTTCAAGAGAAATAATTTTGTTGGGACAAAATGTAAATGCTTATAATCATAAAGATAAAAAGCTTTCAGATTTGGTGAGTGCACTGAATGATATTAAAAATTTAAAAAGAATAAGATATACAACATCTCACCCAAAAGATTTTACGGATGATTTAATTGAAGTGCACGGGTCTTGTAAAAAATTGATGCCAATTCTTCATTTGCCCGTTCAAAGTGGTTCAACCAGTATTTTAAAAAGGATGAACAGGAACCACTCAGTGGAGGAGTATTTAGAAATAATTAGAAAGCTTAAAGAAAAAAGATCTTCCATAAAATTTTCTAGCGACTTTATTATAGCTTATCCTGGTGAGACTAAAGTAGATTTTAACAAAACAATATCACTAATAAAAAAAGTAAAATTTATAAACTCATATTCATTTATTTTTAATGAAAGACCTGGAACACCTGCATTCAATTTAAAAAAAATTAATCCTAAAATAGCAAAAGAAAGATTAAGTATTTTTCAAAATATCGCAGATGAGATAAAAAAAAATTATAGAAAGAGTTTAATCAACTCTAAAGCCAAAGTTTTATTTGAAAATAAAGTCAAAAATGAAAATAAATATTTTGGTAGAGATGAATACTTTAATTCCGTTATTGTTAAAAGTGACAAAGATTTAACTGGCAGTATCCAAGAAGTAAAAATAAATGAATGTAACCACAATACTTTATTTGGAGAGATTTTTTTAAATGATAAATATGAGGAGAATGCCGCATAAATATTATGTCTGAAAGTAGTAAATTAGAGCAAAGTTTGATTATAAAAAAAATTGATTTAACAACAATTAATATGCAAATAACTAATAACCAAATGCTTATGTCAATCGTAGGGGAATTTAATCAGAACTTAAAAGAATTAGAAAAGTTAACTAATACAAACGTTTTTTTTAGAGGCAACTCAATTACTTGCAAAGGAAAAGAAGCGGATCTTCTGGGTTTTTCTGAGGCTGTAAAATTTTTAATTGATAAATATCTTTTGACAAACCTTATTGAAAAAGACGATATAGTCTTATCAGTTAAAAGAAATATGCATCCGAATGAGTCAAATATAAAGTCATTTAAGCAATTAATTAAAACACCCCGCAAGTCAGTCATAGCAAGATCTGAAAAACAATCAGATTATATTAAAGCACTAAAAGAAAACAATATAGTCATGTCACTCGGCCCAGCAGGAACTGGTAAAAGTTTCCTGGCAGTCTCTGTTGCCGTTACTCTGCTGATGGAAAAAAAGATAGAAAGAGTAATTTTGTCAAGACCAGCTGTAGAAGCTGGCGAAAAATTAGGTTTTTTACCAGGCGACATGAAAGAGAAAGTTGATCCTTATTTAAAACCTCTTTACGACGCTTTATATGAACTATTTGGAGCAGATAAAATAGAAAAAAAAATTGAAACAGGAGAAATTGAAATTGCGCCCTTGGCATTTATGAGGGGTAGAACATTAAAGAATTGCTTTGCGATACTTGACGAAGCACAAAATGCAACAGAGACTCAAATTAAAATGTTTTTAACTAGAATCGGAGAGAACTCAAAACTAGTAGTCAATGGAGATCCATCCCAAATAGATTTAATAAATAAGTCTCAATCCGGACTTGTAAAATCAAAAAATATTTTAAAAGATTTGAGTGAAATAAAAATTATAGAATTCGATCACTCTGATGTAGTAAGACATCCATTGGTTTCAAAGATCATTCGGGCTTACCAAAATAAAAGCGGTGATGATAAAAATTAATGTAATATTAGATAACAAAGGTTGGAAAAAATATCTTACAAATCCAAACAGAGTTATCAACAAAAAAGTAAAACTAATTAATAGCAAAAATAAATTATACAGAAAAAATTTATTAATATGTTCTTTAATATTATCTAAAAATTCATTATTAAAAAAATTAAATAAAAAATTTAGAAATATAAATAAATCAACAGATATATTATCTTTTCCTTTTTACAAAAAAAATCATCTAAAAAAAAAGATTAAAACAGAAAAGGAAGTATATTTAGGAGACATAATTATAAACCTTAATAAAATAGAAAATAAGATAGATAAAAAAAAATTCATTTATGAATTAGATAAGCTTTGGGTACATGGATTAGTACATTTATTTGGTTATATGCATAACAAAGATAAAGAATACTATAATATGAGAAAAGTTGAAAAAAGATATCTCCAATATATAAGTTAAATGTTAGAGAAACTTTTAAACAATCGTACTGTAGTATTATTTTTACTACCATTTGGCTTAGGTTTATTAACTGTATTTAGTTTTCAACCATTTAACTTATCTATAATTAATTTTATTTTATTGCCAATTTTCTTTTTTCTGATTGTTTATGTAAAAAAAAAATCAAAAAGCACTTATAGAAAAAAACCTTATTATAAAAATCTATTTCTTATTGGTTTCATGTTTGGATTCGGTTTCTTTCTAAGTGGTGTTTTTTGGATAGCTTATTCTTTAACTTTTGATGACAGTTTTAAGCTTTTAATCCCATTTACAGTAGTTTTGATACCTCTTTTTTTAAGCTTATTTTATGGCTTAACAATTTTAATTGTTGGGCAATTTCTTAGCCTCAACCTCCATTCATTGCTACTATTTTCTGGCTCCTTGGCTTTATCGGACTATATAAGAGGAAAAGTATTAACAGGTTTCCCTTGGAATCTGTGGAGTTATAGCTGGTCTTGGTTAACTGAAGTTTTGCAAGTATTAAATCTATCAGGTCTGTTTGCTTTTAATCTCTTAGTAATTACAATTTTTTTAATGCCGGCAGTATTGTTTTTCAAAAAAAACATTATTAAGAAAATTTTTGTAATTTCATTTACGTTTATTATTATTTTTTCAATTTATATTTATGGAACATTTTCTATTAACAAGAATCATGCTTTAATGAATTATATAGATAAAGATAAAAAGATTTATATTAAAGTTATTTCTCCAGATTTTGACTTAAAATATAACATATCAATTACTGAAATAGAAGATAGATTAAAAAAATTAGTGAAGTATAGCGATCCAGACCCAATGAAAAAAACTTTTTTTATTTGGCCAGAGGGAGTTTTTACAGGATTTAATTTTGATGAAATTTATGAATTTAAGAATCTGATTGAAAATAATTTCAATGAAAAACATTTAATTTTCTTTGGAATTAATACGTTAAATAAAACTTCGGGTTTTTATTATAATAGTATGCTTGTTATAAATGATAAATTTAAAATTCTACACAAATATAACAAAAAAAAATTAGTTCCCTTTGGGGAATTTCTACCTTTTGAAAAAAGTTTAAATAAGATAGGACTTAAAAAAATTACACAGGGGCAAACCTCATTTTCTAAAGGAAAAAATCAAAACAATATAATTATAAACAATGTTAATATTTTACCTATGATATGTTATGAAGTAATTTTTACAGAATTAGCTCAAAAATCAAATCATAAAACAAATTTAATAATAAATATATCTGAAGATGGGTGGTTTGGTAATTCAATCGGCCCTTATCAACATTTTGCTAAAGCTATTTTTAGGTCTATTGAAAATAATTCATTTCTTGTTAGATCGGCAAATAAAGGAATTAGTGCTATTATTAACAATAAAGGTCAAATTGTCAGAAAACTAAATATTAATGAAGCAGGTAATATTGAAATGGATATTCCTCTAATATCATCAAAATATAAAAATAAAAATGATTTGATATTTTTTATACTTTTATTTACATATCTATTTATCTTTTTAATTTTTAAAAATAAAAACTAATGCAAAACAATAAGTATCTATTTACCAGCGAGTCTGTTTCTGAAGGTCATCCAGATAAAGTTTGCGATAGAATATCTGACATGGTTGTAGACTCTTATTTGTCCAAAGATCCTTTTGCACGAGTGGCTTGCGAGACGCTTACGACAACTAATAAGGTTGTCTTAGCAGGAGAAATTAGAGGTCCAAAAATAGAAAAAGAGGAAATTATAAATAAGGTCAGAGATTGCATAAAAGATATTGGCTATGATCAAAAAGGATTTAGCTGGAAAACAGCAGATATAGAAACATTTTTACACGAGCAATCAACTGATATAGCTATGGGAGTAGACTCTAAAGACAACAAAGACGAAGGAGCAGGTGATCAAGGAATTATGTTTGGTTACGCTTGCACAGAAACTGATGAGTTGATGCCCGCACCAATTCATTTTTCACATCAAATTTTAAGATTAATGGCTGAAGATAGAAAAAAAAAAATCTTAATAGGCATAGAACCTGACTCTAAAAGTCAAGTTACGATGCAATATGAAAATAACAAACCAGTAAAAGTTACCTCAGTAGTTATTTCAACCCAACATTCAAAAGATATAAATCAAGGAAAAGTAAAAGATTTAGTTTTACCATATATTAAAAAATCAATACCAGAAAAATATTTGAAAGATTTAGATCCTAAAGAAGTTTATATTAACCCTACTGGTCAGTTTATAATTGGAGGACCTGATGGCGATTCAGGTCTAACAGGTAGAAAAATAATTGTTGATACCTATGGAGGAGCTGCACCTCATGGAGGAGGAGCTTTTTCTGGAAAAGACCCAACAAAAGTAGATAGATCTGCAGCTTATGCTGCAAGATATTTAGCAAAAAACATTGTTTCTGCAGGAGTTTCTGAAAAATGCTTGATACAACTTGCCTATGCAATAGGAGTATCAAAACCATTATCTATTTTTCTAAAACTAGCTGAGGGAGATGAAAACAAGGTGGAGAGTGTGAAAAAAGTTATTGATCAAAATTTCAATCTTTCTCCAAGAGGTATAAGAGAAATGTTAAAATTAAATAATCCTATATATGAAGTAACATCTGCCTATGGACATTTTGGAAGAAAACCATCAAATAATGGGCAATTTAGTTGGGAAAAAACAGATAAAGTTGATTTATTTAAAATGTAAACTTGAAAAATCTTTAATTTTCAATTAAACAATTAATAAAACTGAATAGTATCAAATGGGCTTTTGCCCATTTTTTTTTAGGAGTAACAAAAATGTTAAATAGAGGATTAGATAAACAAGAATTATTGAGAATTGTAGACGCTGTAGCTAATGAAAAATCAATTGATAAAGAACTTGTCATTGGTTCAATGGAAAGCGCAATTCAAAAAGCAGCTTTAACTAAATTTGGTAATGACAACAATATTGAAGTAGTAATTAATAGAGAAAGCGGTGACATTACAATACAAAAAGTTCTTGAGATAGTTGAAACTGTCGAAGATTCTGCAAGAGAGATTACTCTTGTTGATGCAAAAAAAACAAATCCAAAAAACAATGAATTAAAAGTCGGAGATAAGATTTTTGAGGAGTTACCTCAAATTGACTTTGGAAGAATTGCTGCTCAAAGCGCAAAACAAGTAATCAGTACTAGAGTTAGAGAGGCTGAAAAAAATAGACAATATGAAGATTTTATAGATAAACAAGGACAAATTTTAAGTGGAATAATTAAAAGACTCGAATATGGAAATGTAATTGTTGATCTTGGAAAAGCAGAGGGAGTTATTAAAAAAGATGAGCTTATACCTAGAGAGATTTTAAAAAATGGAGATAGAGTTAAAGCATATTGTTATGAAGTGAAGAAAGAACTAAAAGGTCATCAAATATTTTTATCTAGAGCCCATCCACAATTTTTAGCTAGACTTTTTTTTCAAGAAGTTCCAGAAATTTATGAAGGAACAATAGAAATAAAATCAGTTGCTCGAGATCCTGGTAGTAGAGCTAAAATTTGTGTAAGCTCACAGGATTCTTCGATTGATCCAGTTGGAGCTTGTGTAGGTATGAGAGGTAGTAGAGTTCAAACAATAGTTAATGAATTACATGGAGAAAAAATTGATATAATCAAATGGACAGAGGACTTACCAACTTTAATTTCTGAGTCCCTTTCTCCTGCTGAAATTCAAAGAGTGTTAATAGATCAAGACAACAAAAGAATCGATATTATATTGTCTGAAGAAAATTTAAGTAAAGCAATTGGGCGTAGAGGTCAGAATGTAAGACTGGCTTCAAAATTGACTAATTATGAAATCGATATTTTGACAGATAAAGAAGATTCCGAAAGAAGACAAGCTGAGTTTAAAGAAAGAACTGAAACTTTAATTAAAAATTTAGAGGTAGATGAAACGCTTGGGCAACTTTTAGTTTCAGAGGGATTTCCTAGTATCGAAGATATTTCGCAGTCAACCCCAGAAGATATTTCAAAAATAGAAGCAATTGATGAGGATACAGCTAAAGAATTAATAAATAGGTCCAAAGAAACGTTAATTAAAGAGAAAGAGGCTGTTGCTCAAAAGTTAAAAGAACTTGGAGTTGAAGAGTCGTTAATTAATTTAAAAGGAATGACACAAGGAATGCTCGTTATCTTAGGGCAAAAAAATATTAAAAAGTTAATTGACTTTGCTGATTTGTCTTCTGATGAGCTAATAGGTGGCTTTGATGAAATAAAAGGAAAAAAGATTAGAGTTGAGGGATATTTAGAAGAATTTTCTTTATCAAGAAAAGAAGCTGATGATTTAATTATGTCAGCTAGAGAGATTGCGTATAAGTAATGTTATGGAAAAAGATAAAAAAAAGACACTTACAATTTCATCAGATTTAAAAAAGAAAATCGACACTAGCGCTATAAGCCCAGACGGAAAAAAGTCATTTGCAGTAAAAAAAAAAGAACCATTTAAAGGTGCTAAGATTGCCAACAGAGCACACCAAGGGGTGGGCCAGATAAAGACCCCTGACTTAAAAAAAAAGAATTTTGCCAGAAAATTTGTTGAGCAACAGGCTACTAAGTCCTTTATAAAAAAAGATGATAAACCAACGGGTAAAAGTAAATTAAAATTAAAAGGGCCCATAGATAAAAGAGATTTTAAATTAACTGTTTCGAGAGCCTTAAATGTTGAGGAAATTGAGATCAAACAAAGAAGTCTAGCTTCTGTTAAAAGAGCAAGGTTAAAAGAGAAAAAAAATAATCCGAGTAGTGATGAAAAAAAAGAATTTAAAAAAGTTTTACGCGATGTGAAAATACCTCAACAAATTACTATTCAAGAACTCTCAAATAGAATGGCTGAAAAATCAAATGACATCATTAAGTTTTTATTCAACATGAAAGTAATAGCAACAATCAATCACGTTATTGATAAAGATACAGCAGAATATATAGTAAAGGAATTTGGGCATAAACCCATTCTTGATGATGAACCAAAACTAGAAATAAACAAAGTTAAAGAAAAATTAGAGGGCGACGTTCAAACTAGACCGCCAGTTGTCACTATTATGGGTCACGTTGATCATGGAAAAACATCTTTATTAGACTCATTAAGAGATTCAAATATTGTTTCTGCAGAACATGGCGGAATTACTCAACATATTGGAGCATATCAAGTTAAAACTGAGAAAAATAAAATTATTACTTTCATTGATACACCAGGTCACGCGGCTTTTACTGAGATGCGAGCACGAGGTTCAAAAATTACAGACATTGTAGTCTTAGTAGTGGCCGCAGACGACGGTATCAAGCCGCAAACTGTTGAGGCAATCAAACATGCAAAAGCAGCTAAAGTTCCAATAATAGTTGCAATTAATAAATGTGATTTACCTGAAAAAAATATAAGTAAAATCAAAAATGAAATGATGCAGTACGAATTAATCGCAGAAGATTTAAGCGGAGATACCTTATTTGTAGAAGTGTCAGCTTTAAAAAAAATCAATTTAGATAAACTTAAAGAAAGTATTTTATTACAATCAGAAATTTTAGATTTAAAAGCCTCATTTTCTGGTCAAGCTAAAGGAATTGTAATTGAGTCTAAAATAGACAAAGGTAAAGGACCTGTGTCTACAGTTTTAATAAGTAACGGTAAACTAAAACGAGGTGATCATTTTATTTGTGGAGATACTTGGGGAAAAATTAGAGCAATGATAAATTATGAAGGTAAAAATATCGAAGAAGCTCTGCCCTCAATGCCAGTTGAAATATTAGGCATGAATAGCTCAGCATTTGCGGGAGCTGAATTTCTAGTAACAAAAAATGAAAATGAAGCTAAAGAAATGGCAGAGTATAAAAAAAATAATTTAGCTAATAACAAAGTTTTAGTTAAAGACAAAACAACTCTCTTTGACGAAGTTAAAGAAAAAGATGAATTAAATATTATAATTAAATCTGACGTACAAGGATCAAGTGAAGCTTTAAAAATGGCAATTAACAAAATCGAACATAGTGAAGTTGAAGCTAAAATAATCTTGGCTGATATTGGAATGATCAATGAGACAGATGTATCTTTAGCTAAAGCATCAGATGCAATTTTAGTAGGTTTTAACGTTAAACCTAATAGAGAGGCAAAAAAATTAGCAGAGGAACAAAAAATTGATATTAAATATTTTAATATTATATATGAAGCACTGGAATATGTAGAAAAATCATTATCAGGCTTATTAGAACCAGATGTAAAAGAAACAGTACTGGGTTCAGCTGAAATTCAAAAAATCTTTAAGGTGTCTAACGCTGGAAAAATTGCAGGTTCAAAAGTTATGAATGGAGAAATAAAAAGCAAATCTAAAGCAAGAATCATTAGAGACGGAGTTGTAGTCTATAGCGGCGAAATACAAAGTATTTATAGAGAAAAAAATCAAGTAAAAGAAGTTGGTACAGGACTTGAATGCGGAATAAGTCTTAAAGATTTTATAGATTTTAAAGAGAAAGACGTTATAGAATCTTATCTTGCCGAAGAAATTCAAAGGACAATATAATGAAAAATCAAGGATCTCAAAGGATTTATAGTCAAAGGCAGCTGAGGGTAGGAGAAATGATCAAGCAGAATTTAGGAGAACTTTTTATTAGGGATGAGGCCAAAATACCTCTAATTAATTCTAAGTTAATTACTGTTACAGAGGTTAGAATGACCCCAGATCTGAAAACTGCTAGAGTTTATGTAATACCTTTAGGAGGAAAAGAGATTAAAGAAACAGTTAGGATCTTGACGGAATACTCGCATCTTGTTAGAAGAACTCTGTCTAAAAGGCTAGATATTAAGTTTCTTCCTAAACTCACATTTGTTGAAGATAACTCATTTGAATACGCTGAAAAGATTGAAAAAATTATAAAAGAAATAAAAGTAAATGACTCAGAAAAAAAAAGATACAATTAAATCGTTAGCAATTAATGATAAAGATGTTGGATCAACTGAAATACAAATTGGTTTATTAACAAATAAAATATTTAAACTTTCAGAGCATTTTAAAAAAGCTAAAAAAGATAAACACTCATCTGTAGGTTTAACAAAATCTGTAAATAAAAGAAAAAAATTACTTGCTTATCTAAAAAGAAAAAAACCAGTTTCATATACCAAAGTGTTAAAACAACTTAATTTAAGGAAATAATGTTTAAAATTCAAAAAGAAGAAATAGAAATTAATGGAAAGAAGATAGTATTAGAAACTGGCAAAATTGCTCGCCAAGCTGATGGGGCAGTCATTGCAACATGTGGTGAAACAGTTGTAATAGCCACTGTAGTTGGGGCAAAAAAACTTAAAGATGGCCAAGACTTTTTTCCATTGTCGGTAAACTATCAAGAAAAATATTATGCAGCTGGAAAAATCCCAGGTGGATATTTTAAAAGAGAAGCAAGACCTACTGAATCTGAACAATTAATCTCAAGATTAATTGATAGACCAATACGACCTTTGTTTCCTTCTAGTTTTTTGAATGAGGTTCAATTATTGCCAACAGTTTTATCTTATGATGGGGAGAACCAACCCGATGTGTTATCAATTATAGCATGCTCCGCTTCATTAGCAATTTCAGGATTACCTTTTGGAGGGCCGATAGCAGCAAGTAGAGTTGGTTATAAAGATGGCAAGTATTTGTTAAACCCTTCACCAAAAGAATTAGAAGATTCCCAATTAGATTTAGTTGTAGCTGGTACCAAAGATGCCGTTTTAATGGTAGAGTCAGAAACTTCGGGATTATCAGAAAAAATAATGTTGGATGCGGTGAAATTTGGTCATGAAAGTTTTATTCCGATAATTAAATCAATAGAAAGTCTGGCCAAAAAAGTCGGTAGGCCTAAATGGGAAGTAGAAGAAATAGATCATTCAGAAATAAAAAACAAAATAGCTAAAGCTTTGGAAATAGATTTAAGAAAAGCATTTCAAGAAACAGACAAAAAAAAAAGATCCTCAGAAATTAAAGAAGCAGAAACAAAGTGTAAAGAAATGTTTGCTGAAGATGAAAATATCACAGAAAATCAAGCTATGGCTCAACTTAAGTCATTAGAAAAAGATATTGTTAGAACAGCAATCTTAAAAGATAAAAAAAGAATTGATGGTAGAGGGTTGGCAGATGTAAGGCAAATTAATTGTGAAGTAGGTGTATTACCAAGAGCACATGGATCTGCTTTATTTACACGAGGAGAAACACAAGCTTTAGTAGTTACTACTTTAGGAATGTCGGATGACGAACAACGAGTGGAGAGCTTAAGTGGTATGCAAAGAAATAGATTTATGTTGCATTATAATTTTCCGCCTTTTTCAGTTGGAGAATGTGGAAGAATAGGAACTGGAAGAAGAGAAGTAGGACATGGAAAACTTGCGTGGAGAGCAATCAATTCATCTTTACCAAAAGCAGAGAATTTTCCATATACTTTAAGAGTTGTATCGGAAATTACTGAATCCAATGGATCATCTTCTATGGCAACTGTTTGTGGAACTTCGTTAGCCCTTATGGATGCTGGAGTTCCAATACAAGAGCCTGTAGCGGGTATAGCAATGGGTTTGATCAAAGAAGGTAAAGAGTTTTCCGTACTATCAGATATTTTAGGAGACGAGGATCATCTAGGAGATATGGATTTTAAAGTAGCAGGAACAAAAAATGGAATTACCTCTCTCCAAATGGATATTAAAATCACAGGAATAACTTTTGATATTATGGAAAAAGCTTTAAACCAAGCGAAAGAAGGAAGAGAACATATTTTAGGAGAAATGAACAAAGCATTGAAAAATTCTAGAAAAGAATTCTCTAAACATACTCCTAAAATGGAAATAGTTAAAGTTGATAAAAAAGATATTGCAACTGTTATTGGAAAAGGAGGAGCTACGATAAGAGAAATTGTAGAAACTTCAGGAGCAAAAGTAGATGTAAAAGATACGGGTGAAGTTACAGTTGCAGCGCCAGATGAAGAGTCAAGAAACAAAGCAATAGAATTTATTAAAAGCCTAGTAGCAAAACCAGAGATGGGTAAAGTTTATAAAGGTAAAGTAGTAAAGATTATGGAGTTTGGAGCTTTTGTTAATTTTTTAGGTAAACAAGATGGATTAGTTCATATCTCAGAACTTGCGGTGAAGAGAGTCGAAAAAGTTGGAGATGTAGTTAAAGAGGGTGACGAGGTCTCTGTAAAAGTAGTCGGATTCGATAGGGGTAAAGTTAAACTTTCTATGAAGCAAGCAAATGCATAATTTAAAAAAATTTAAATTATTATCAATTTTTAAATTTTATACTCAAAATTTTGTGTTTTATCATTAACTTGTAGTTCATGAGCACCATTTCTTAAATGGAAATTTCTTGCCATTTCAGTCAAAGGAGAAAGAGTGACTAGTCTATTTAAATGATTAGTTTTTTTTATCATTTTGAATACTTCCTTGACTATTAATTTTCCACCTCCCTTTTTTTTTGACCATAATGTATATGCTATAGCTATTTTTCCAACATTTTGATCTCTAAGAGTGCTTTGCAAATGAGCATCTCTGGTCATTAAATCTAGTTCTTTAATACTTTTAGGAATTTCATTTGCAAAACCAAAACACATAATAGCACATATCTCTTTTTTATACTTTACAGCAAAAATTTTACGACCATAGCTGGTTCTAAATTTCATATCTAATTCTGGTCTAACTGGATCATCCTGAGTGTTACATGAATTTAATTCAACTAACTCAGCTCCATTAACCCAATCAAAAAAATTTATAAATTTTTCTTTTACTTTTTTTTTAAAATTTCTCATTTAAAATGATAGAATCTTTCAATTCTTTTTTGGCTTATAATTTTTGCAATTTAGGAATGTTATTTTTGCAAGCTATAATATATTTTTTGGGTCTGGCATTCCCACTTTATTATATCCAGCGTCCACATAATGAATCTCACCAGTTACTCCTGCTGCTAGACTGCTTAATAAATATAAAGCTGAATTGCCAACATCATGAATATCCACATTTCTTTTCAAAAAAGAATGATCTTCATTCCATTTATATAAAAATTTTGCGTCACCAATGGCTGAAGCAGCTAAAGTTTTAATAGGTCCTGCACTTATTGCATTAACCCGTATTCCTTTAGCGCCTAGATCTCTTGCAAGGTATTTAACACTAGCTTCAAGAGCTGATTTACAGACACCCATAACATTGTAATTTGGAATAGCCTTTGTGGACTCATAAGTTAAGGTTAATAAGCTTCCTCCCTCCTTCATAATTTTAGTTGCTTCTTTAGAAACTTCTGTAAAAGAAAAGCAGGAAATAAGCATACTTCTCAAAAAATTTTCTCTACTAGTATCTAAATATTCACCCGATAATTCTGATTTATCTGAAAAAGCTACTGCATGAACAATAAAATCAATTTGACCCCACTGAGATTTAATGTCGTCAAAAAGTTTGACTATTTCTTCTTTTTTTTCAACATCGCAATTAAATGTAACTTTAGAGTTTAATTTTTCTGCTAATGGTATCACTCTTTTCTTTAATGCGTCAGCTGGGTATGTAAAAGCTAGTTCCGCACCGGCCTCAGCAAGTTTTTGTGAGATGCCCCAAGCAATAGAACGTTCATTAGCTACGCCCATAATTAATCCTTTTTTACCCTTCATTAAGCTCATAATTATACTTTCTCGAAAATTAATGCAGCGTTAGTTCCACCAAAGCCAAAACTATTAGACATAACAGTATTTAACGTTGTTTCTTTTTCCGTTTTAGTAATTATTGGAAATTTTTTAGCTTCTTCATCAATTTCCTTAACATTTGCTGAGCCAGCAATGAAATTATTTTTCATCATAATTAAACAATAGATTGCTTCATGCACCGATGCTGCTCCTAATGGATGACCTGACAAAGATTTAGTAGAACTAATTTTTGGAATTTCGTTTCCAAAAACTTTTTTAACAGCATTAAGTTCTGTAATATCACCCACTGGCGTTGAAGTTCCATGAGTATTTATATAATCAATTTTATTTTTAGCAGTTGCCATGGCCATTTGCATACATCTAACTGCTCCTTCACCTGATGGCGCAACCATATCGTATCCATCTGAAGTTGCCCCATAACCAGTTAATTCCGCGTATATTTTAGCACCTCTTGCTTTTGCGTGTTCGTATTCTTCAAGTACTAATACTCCACCACCACCAGCTATGACAAATCCATCTCTTGTTTTGTCATAAGCTCTTGATGCTGTTTCAGGCGTATCATTATATTTGGATGATAACGCTGTCATGGCATCAAACATTGCAGTCATTGCCCAATGTATTTCTTCACTTCCACCTGCAAAAACTATGTTCTGTTTCCCCATTTGGATTAACTCCATTGAATTTCCAATACAATGTCCACTAGTAGCGCATGCTGAACTCATTGTATAGTTTGTTCCTTTAATTTTAAAAGGAACTGCAAGAGTTGCAGACGCTGTACTCGCCATAGTTCTTGGGACAATAAAAGGTCCCATCAGTTTCGGAGTTTTAGCTCTGGTTTTATCAGCTGCTAAAATAACATTTTCAATTGATGGCCCGCCTGAGCCCATAACAATACCAGTTTTAAAATTACTTACATCACTTTCCTCTAATCCCGAGTCTTTAATTGCTTCTTTCATTGCTATGTAATTATAAGCAGATCCTGATCCCATAAATCTTATTGTTTTTCTATCTATGTGATCTTCAAGTTTTATGTTTGGTTTACCATGAACATGACTTTTTAGGTTATGTTCATTATACTCTTCTGAGTATGTAATTCCTGATTTTGAATTTAATAGCGATTGGTGTACTTCTTCTTGATTGTTACCAAGACAAGATACAATACCAAGGCCTGAAATAACTACTCTTCTCATGACTTAAATAATCCTACTTTTAAATTTTCAGCTGTATAAATTTGTTTATCATCTGCTCTTAATATACCATTAGCCAAACCTACTGCTGTACCCTCTTTTTTCAAAATTCTTTTTATATTTATTTCATATGTTGCCATTTTTATATTTTTTAATACTTCTCCAGTAAATTTTACAGAATTTACACCAAGTGCTCTTCCTTTTCCAGGCTCACCAGTCCATCCCAAAAAGAAACCAACTAATTGCCACATCGCATCTAAACCAAGACATCCTGGCATAACTGGATCTTTCTTAAAATGACAATCAAAAAACCATAAATTGTCTTTGATATCAAGCTCAGCTTTTATAAACCCTTTTTTAAACTCTCCAGAATTCTGATTAATTTCTGTAATTCTATCAAACATTAACATTGGAGGTAATGGAAGTTTAGCATTTCCTTCGCCAAATAATTTTCCCTCTCCACACGAAATTAGATCATCATAGTTGTAGTTATTTTTTTGCATGATTTAGAAACTGTTTTACTTGATTTAGCAAAAGTTTCATATATATTTGTGTTTAGAATTATTATAAACTAGATAAAACCATTAAAAAAAGTGAAAAAAATAGACATTTATAAGAAATTAAGATCATCAGGTTTAAGACCAACTAAACAAAGAGTAGAAATCGCCAAATTTTTATTTGAAAGAGACAAAACATTACATTTTACAGTTGAAAGCTTAGATAAGCTTTTAGAAAAAAAAACAACATCTAGATTTGCTCTGGCCACAATTTATAATACTGTACACGCTTTTAAGAAAGCAGGGCATTTAAGCGAAGTAGATGTCAGAGGAAATAAAACTTACTTTGATACAAACATCACCAATCACCACCATTTTTATGACAATGAAACTTCAGAATTAATTGATATAGATGCTAATGAGGTAGTTATCCAAAAAATTCCAAAAGCACCAAACGGCAAGAAAATCAAAAACGTAGAGGTATTTATAAATTTGAAAAATTGACAGTTTGTCGCTTGATATTTACTTTAGAATAATTATAAACTAAGAGATACAAAATGAGTGTAGAATATAAAAAAAATAGCAACGGAAAATGTCCTGTAATGCACGGGGCTGTTACTAAAGCTGGTGAGTCAAACACCTCTAGACTTTGGCCAAATAGTATTAATTTAGATATTTTACATCAACACGATACAAAGACTAATCCATTACCTGGATTTGACTATAAAAAAGAAGTTAAAAAATTAGATTTTAAAGCTTTAAAAAAAGATTTATTAAAATTGATGACGGACAGCCAAGAATGGTGGCCTGCAGATTTAGGAAGTTACACAGGCCTTATGGTTAGATTGACTTGGCACCAAGTTGGAACTTACAGAGAATTTGATGGCAGACCAAACGTTGGATCACATAGATTTTCTCCTCAAGACTCATGGCCAGATAATACAAACTTAGATAAAGCTAGGCGTCTACTTTGGCCAATCAAAAAAAAATATGGGAATAAGTTAAGTTGGTCAGATTTGATGGTTTTAGCAGGCACTATGGCTTATGAGAAAGCTGGCTTCAAAACATTTGGCTTTTCATTTGGAAGAGAAGATATATGGGGACCGGAAAAAGATGTTTACTGGGGTAAAGAAACAGTTCCATTAGCTGTAAATAGGTACGGAGATCCACAAGATCGTTCTTCTTTAGAAGCACCTTTAGCAGCATCACATTTTCAACTAGTTTATGTAAATCCGGAAGGAGTAGAAGGTAAGCCTGATCCGGTAAGAACTGCCATGGACGTTCGAGAGACTTTTGGACGAATGGGAATGAACGACGTAGAAACAGCCGCTCTCACTGTAGGCGGCCACTCAATTGGAAGAGCTCATGGAAATGGCGATCCTGCTAATTTAGGACCAGAGCCAGCAGGAGCAGATATTCAAGAGCAAGGTTTTGGATGGGTTCAAAAAAATGGTGGCACAGGTGAAAATCAAATAACTTCAGGTCTTGAAGGCGCTTGGACAACTAACCCTGATAAATGGGATCATCAATATTTAGATCTTCTTCTTAATTATGAGTGGGAAAGCAAAAAAAGTCCTGCTGGTGCTTGGCAGTGGGAACCAATTAACCTTGAAGAGGAGAAAAAACCAGTCGATTTAGGTGATCCTCAAAAGAAAGCTAGACTAATGTTTACAGACGCCGATATGGCAATGGCAATGGATCCAGAATATAGAAAGATTTCAGAAAAATTTTACAAAGATCCAAAGTTTTTTGAAGACTCATTTGCTCGTGCTTGGTTTAAATTAACACACAGAACAATGGGAAACAAAGACAATTATATTGGTCCTTGGTCACCTAAAGAGGACCTTCTTTGGCAGGGCAATGTTCAATCATCTAAAAAGAAATTTAATATAGATAAAGCTAAAAAAATGATTGCAGCAAGTAAATTAAATAATAGCGATTTAATAATTGTTGCTTGGGATAGCGCTAGAACATATAGAAGGACAGATAAAAGAGGTGGAGCAAACGGTGCGAGAATTCGATTAGAGCCAATGAAAAATTGGGAAGCAAACGAACCTAAAAGACTCTCTAAAGCACTAAAAGTTTTAGAAAGTATTGCAAAAAAAACAGGAGCATCTATTGCAGATATAATTA
>JBJLEB010000010.1:0-21990 GCA_045566095.1 Candidatus Pelagibacter sp.
TTTGTTAAAGTAGCAATTCCAGAAGCATGGTTTAGGAAATTTAAACCAGTTCTTTCTGCAATTAAGATTGTTTTTGTTTTAGCTTTTATTTCAGCAATAACTTTATTTTTTTTTACTTTAGTACCGTCTTTTACTTTACTTGTAAAAACTGTTTCTCTTCCTATGAGCTTGAAAGCAGCTTTGCAGAAATCTAATCCAGCAATAATTCCATTTTGTTTTGCTATAATTTGAGCTTTAGTTTTTTTATTTTTAAAACTTATTAAGTTAGTAGTGATATCGCCATGAGGTTTTAGATCTTCATCTAAAGCTTTTTTTACAATAGCATTAATATATTTTTGCACTGATCTAACGACCAATTTCGGTCATTCTTTGCACAGATTGTCTTGCAGCTTTCGCCATATTTTCTTCAATGAAAATCTCATTGGTTTCATTTTCCAAACAATCAAGAATTTTTCGTAAGTTAATCTTTTTCATATAAGGGCAAAGGTTGCAGGGTTTAATAAACTCAACATTCGGATTATCTGCTTGAACGTTGTCACTCATAGAGCACTCAGTAACTAACATGACTTTTTTCGGTTGATTTTTTTTAACATAATCAATCATACCACCAGTCGAACCTGCAAAATCACAAGCATCTAAAACATCGCTAGGACACTCTGGATGACCTATAACTTTGATACCTGGATTTGCATTTCTAATATCTTGAATTTCTTTTGCTGAAAACTGTTCATGCACAATACAAGAACCTTTCCATGAAATAATTTTAACTTTTGTTTGTTTAGCAACATAATTTGCTAAGTGTTGATCAGGTAAAAATATAACCTTATCAGTTTTTAAAGATTCAACTACTTTTACTGCATTGGCAGACGTACAACAAACATCTGTTTCTGCTTTTACATCTGCTGAGGTATTTACATATGAAACAACAGGAACACCTGGATATTTTTTCTTAAGTAATCTTACATCTTCTCCTGTTAGTGATGCAGCGAGTGAACAACCAGCGTCCATATCAGGAATTAAAACTTTTTTTTCAGGACTCATCAATTTTGCTGTTTCAGCCATAAAATGAACTCCACAAAGAACAATGATATCAGCTGAAGTTTTAGCAGCTTCAACCGCTAACGCTAATGAGTCAGCGGCGATATCTGCAACACCATGATAAATTTCAGGTGTTTGATAGTTGTGAGCTAGAATGACAGCGTTCTTCTCTTTTTTTAATCTATTAATTTTTTCTATTAAAGGAGCATGCACTTTCCATTCTATTTCAGGAACGTGTTTAGAGATTTTTTTATAAATCTCTGAAGTGCTTCTATTAAACTGTTCTTGTGCAGACATACTTATTCTAATCTATCAACTTGAACTTAAATTGTCATTCACTTATTGTCGCATAAATATTGCGGTCGTGCTGAAATTGGTAGACAGGCACGCTTGAGGGGCGTGTGGGTTTTCCCGTGAGAGTTCGAGTCTCTCCGACCGCACCAAAACGTAAAGAAAACCTAACTAAATTTTTAAAAAAACACGTCTTTTTTAGATTCACTGTGCTGGAATTGCGCTCGTCACTGTGTTCAGATGTGTAGTGTATGACAACATTTAATCCTGAAGAATTGAAATTATTTGAATTTATTTTAAAAAAAATTTTATCAAATAAAAAAGGGTCTAATAAAGATGATTGCGAAGAGAAAGTACAAAATCCTACTGCGCAAGTAGATTATGTAGGTGAAACATTTTACCAATCAATTACTTACGGTGGAGATCCATTTTTATTAATATTTAAAAAACATTTTATAGACTCCAATCCACAAGAAAAATACGACAAAAGTTTTATGGTTAGAGTTAATAATTTTTTTGATAAAGATGTTTTTCAAACATCATTCGAAACTCATCCACGAAATTGGAGGTTAAATTTTCAAGAGCAAGTTGATAGAATAACTGGCAATCAAACGTATAAAAATTTAAAAAAATACGACAAAGAATCATTTGTAAAAGGTATTTCATTACAGGTTTGGTACGGACAGAATCCCCTAAATATTCTTAATCCTGGAAAAGATATAATTTATGAAGATGAAGAAAATTCAATTTATATCCAAACAAACAACATTAAAAAGGCAAAAGAAAATACAATCAAATATTTTTTGAAAATTATTCTTAAAGTGTTAGATACTCAATTAAAGGCAAATGATAGAAAGATTAAAAAAATTTTAAAAAGAAAAAGAAAAAAAAGGTAATAAAGTATTGATTTGACCGTGTTGATATTGTGCTCGTTACAGTCTAATCTTGGAATATGAGAACATTTCAAAAATACTTTAGACATAACACTTCATTAGACCAGATAGATAAGTATGTACGTTTAGTACTTAAAACTTTTGACACTGACGACAACATAGAAGTTACTTACGAGGATCAAATAGAAGCTCAATTTGTTAGAATTAGAATATTTGATAGGGTTTTAAACTGATAGATTTCTTTAAGAAATATTATTCTAGATTAAGCAATCTTTCAAAAATTATTCTTATTTTTTTAGTTTTCGCTGCTGTATCAAGTCAGCTTCTTCAAGTTTCAAGAATTGGATATTCTGTATTCTTAACAGCTCCATTAATGGGGTTTATGATATTTATCTTTTATTTATTTTTTTTACTCACGATAGAAATGATTATTAAAAAAGTGAAAGAATTTTTTGGAAGTCGAACTAAATTGAAAAAAATTGATGAGATTATAAATAAATCAAATATAAAATCGGTAAATCAAAATTATATTTTTAAAATAGTTGAAAAAAAAGAAAACATTATTACTAGTATAGTCGTTATTGTTGTATTCATATTATTAGTAACATTTTGCGGTGATACTAGCGATGGACCACCAAGATTTTTTGGAGATGTAAGATAATATCCTTTCTGACTGTGTTGATATTGTGCTCGTTACAGTCTACTCTTGAAAAAAGTGTTAGTCACGTTGAGATTTAATCGAGCCCTTTGGAGTTCGAGTCTCTCCGACCGCACCAAAAAAACAGACATATTTTTCAGAGCACATAGTATATAATGTTTGAAATGGAATTTTTTCACAAAAATAAAAAAATTATTTTGATTATTTTAGTAGTGCTTTTTATAGAATTAAGTGGATATGGGATACTTGCATCGTTATCAAGATTACTAAACGTTTTATAGTTTTGTTTTATAATAATTTTAAATATACATTTAATTAATGCAAGTTGACAAAAGAATTTCAATACTAATTGGAACACTACTTCTCTTAGTTCCAGTCACTACTTTTTTAGGTAATACAAATTTACCTCAAATTCCAGCGGCAGACATACTTCTTATTATTACCTCACAATTAGTACTTTTAACTTTAATAATTATAGCTAGCCTAGTTTCTCACAGGATATTCTCAAAAAATTTTTTAAATATTGGAAATTTTTTTTTACTAAATTTTTTCATAGTTTATTTATTTTTTTTTTTCAAAAATATTAAAAATGTTATTTTTTTTAAATTTTCCAACTCTACACTAGACGAATTCTTTACTCTTATTATTTTTATCATCATTTATTTTTTATTAATTTATTTTAATAAAAAAATTATAAAATTTTTAACAAGGTTTTTGTCTATTTACATTTTTGCTATGTTTTTTATTTTTCTTCTAAATATTTTTCAATTTGAATCGAATGGTGAAAAAAAAGATTTTACTAATATGAATTTAAATAATTTATCCAATTTTAACTTAGATTCGATTAATAAAAATTTTAATCAAACAAATATTTTTTTAATCGTGCTAGATGGAATGATAAATTTAGAATATGCAGAAAAATTGAAAATTATAGAAAATAAAAAATCTGTAGAAAACTATTTAAAAAAAGATGACTACATATACAAAGATAACTTTTTTTCAAATTATGATGTTTCTTACTTGAGTATTGCTTCATTATTACAATCTTCGTATCCAGTAGTAGAAGAAAGTAGAAAATACAATAATAGAAAAATTTTTTCCCATTTTTTATTTTAAATGAAAAAAAAGAAAATAATTTTTTTAATATCTTAAAAAAAACAAAAAAAAATTTTTTTTGGCTCGGGAATGAATGGTTTTATTGTAAAGAAAATTTATATATAAATTGTTTAAATGAAGATCCAGTTTATAAGAAAATATCTAGATTAAAACTATTTTATAGTGATAGTATTTATATTTACCTTCTTAATTATTACTCACCCAAAAAAATAGACAAAGAAGCTTTAAATTTTTTGATAAATCCTAATTTAAAATTAGATAAATTAAATCAAAATGGCAATATATTTTTAATACATGCTTTAAGTCCACATCCACCTTTCATTTTTAATCAAGATTGTGAAATTAAAGACCAAACAAAAAATATTTCAACTAATGAAGAGATAAAATATTACACATATGCGTATAATTGTTTACTCAAAATATTAAGCAATTTTACAAAAATAATTGAAAAGAAAAGTGAACATAACATGTTTTTTGTTTTGGGTGATCATGGGTGGTCATTTGAAAAAAGAATTATGAATAAAGTTGATTTAAACCCAAGAGAAGCGAGGTTTAAACCTTTTTTTTCTTATAAAATTCCTACCAAATGTAAAAATATCTCAAGCCCTGACTCAATTGTAAATGTTTTGCGTTTTGCATTAATGTGTGATGGTAATAAGAATTTAAACTATTTGGAAGATATAAAATTTAAAAGTTTTTATGAAAATGATAAAGATTATGGAAAAGTCTTTATTGATAATTAAATTTTTTGTTAGACATTATTTAATTGAGTATTCGTAAATCTTTCTTTCAGTGTCTGTGACTAAAGTAATTTTTTTTATATCAGCTATCTGAGACAATCTATCGGTAAAATTTTTTTCTGTATACTCTGGAAATATATCACCTTTTAATTTTAACATTATTTGTGAAGTTGGATCTTTTTTAGGAACAAACTCAATTAGACCGACGGGAGCCAAAGATACAAGCCATCTTAAAACTTGATCTAAAGGTATATTTTTAGCTATCACTAGATGATGTATTAACGCTAGAGCTATAATAGCATCAAATTTTGATCTTTTAAAAAAACTTTTTCTTTCTACTTCATTCCATCCAAGGTCATTGCTAGGATTAGAAAAATCAGCATATATAGGAAAGAAATTTAAATTATTTTTTTTTGATTTTATATAAGCTCTATCTAAAACATTTAAATCAAAATCGACACCTACCACTTTAATTTTTTTTTGAGAAGATGCGTATTCTGAGTATTTACCTTCATTGCATCCTAGGTCACCTAAAAAATTTGGATTATTATTATCAATAAAACTTTTTATTATTTCTAATTTTTTTTCCTCCTCTTTAGGATTATAGGTATTTTTTTCTGAGTATTTATCCCAATTAGAAATCGTTTTTTTATTATCTAAGCCTTGGATGTAGTTTTTGAGTTGTTTTAATATATTATGATAAGATTTTTTTGTAAATTTCTTTAGTGCACTTATTTTGTTATTTGTTTTTTTAGGATCAATTTTAGATTTTTCTTCCAACTTATTCAGTAAATAAATGTGAAAAAACAAAGTAGGAGATAAAAAATCTTTAATACTCAATAAAGGTGCAATTTCATGAGTATAAACTCCTTCTAAGTTTCCCCTATACAAATTATTGAAGCTTACACCTTTCTTTGCTGATAACACTAAAGGGTTAAGAAAATTTTCACAAAACTGTTTATGGGCGTACCAATATTCACCTTGTTTGTATTCATCTATTGAAAGTACGTCTATAAAAATTGGTTTATTATTTTTAAATTGAATATTGTAAGCACTAGCATCAATCAATTTAGCATTTTTGGTTAAAAGGTAAATTTGTAAATCTAAATGAAATATTGCAGCATCTTTTAATTGTGTAAAAGTCCACTCGTAAGGATATGAAATAAAATTTATTTTTTCGTGTTTTAAAAGAATTTTGTTTTGATCAATTTTATAATTTTCATTACTCTTTTTATCACATTCTTTAGTACTGATTAAAAATTTTTCATTTATCAGTTCATTTATTAAATTATTTTTTTTTAAAAATGTAAATCGTTTAATTCCAGTTTCAGATAATTCTCTATATACCTCATCTCCATCATAGAAAATTCTTCCAGCAGGGTCTCTAAAAGAACCAGGTTCAAATTCTAGTTTATTCAATCTTTTCTCTTAATTTTAAAAATTTTATTTATAAAACTTTTAAATTTCCTCCAATATAAAGTAATGTAAGCTCCAATTGCAGCTACTAATCCTAGTAAAGCTTGAAGTAAAATACCTCCCGTGCCAGGATCGATATAAGCATAAGCTTGATTATAATTAAACATAAAATAGGTAATAAAAGATAACTGTATAAATTTCATTTTTTTAGGAAATATATTACTTTAGTAAGCATATTGCATTAAGTATTTATTTTTTACAAGCAATAATAATTAGTGACATGTCTGATTAAATTTTTTTAATTTCCAATAATTATATGGCCAGGGAGTAAGAAATCCTGCTAAAAGCATAAATGGAATAACCCACCAAGTAAGTTTAGCATCTCCAATTAAAATGTAATCCACTAAATTCATTGCAGTTTCCATGCTTATCATTGAAATAAAACTCATGCCCAAAGCAGTTTTAATAGCATCAAAAAATTTAAACTTTTGTCTTAACAATATAATTGTCTCAAGTAAGACACTAGTTATCAAACCGTTAATTATTGCCATTAACATAATTCCAAAAACTGGGAAAGGAATTTTAGTTAATTGAAAGTATAAAATTGTTCCAAAGTCACCTATTGAACAACCTAATAAACACCATAACGTATTTTTAGCACTAATTTTCCAAGTTTTTGCACAGTTCCACTTAAAATTTTCAATACTCTCATTCATATGATTAATTCAATATTATTGTCATTAATCTTTAATTTTTTATTTCTAAAAGACGAAAATTCTGGATCAAATAACTTTATTAATGCAAAAGGATAGGGTTTATCTATTAATATTTTTCCAATCGTAATATCATCAAATCTAATTTCATCGCCTACCTTTAATTTATTATTTGTTCTAACAGCCATAAGCTGTCTTCTAATTTTATTTTTGAGCTTCATTCTTGCAGTGTTCTCTTGACCAATATAGCAACCTTTTTTAAAATCTATTGCATTTAATTTTTCCAAATTTAATTCAAGAGCAAATATTTGATTTTGTAAATTTTTAAGCCCTTCTATTGGCACTCCTTTAATATGAGCTTCTTTAGCATATAATTTACTTTCAATAATTTTCAATTTAAGTTTTTTTATAGTCAAATAAAGTTTTTCTAATGGAGATATTATTCTTGCTCCTAAATAATTATGTCTAGGGTCTAAAAAAATTGGACTATCTCTATAAAGTAATGTGGAATGATTATCTTTTAATTCACTTTGAATTAATTTAAAATTTTCTAAATTAATCACCGCTACAGCGTAATCTGACGTAGAATTTATTATATCAACCTTAGACCTTATTTTATATTTAGTTAAATGTTCTATAAACTCATCTACTGTATTCCCATCACAATCTAGAAGATAACCTTTTTCTGTTTTTATCACGAAAAACTCAAATAAGAATTTTCCTTGGGGATTTAATAAAGCGGCAAATATTGAGTTAGATTTAGACACTTTATTAATATCATTAGTAATTGTGTTTTGAAGAAAATCCTTTGCGTCTTCTCCATTAATTGATATTAAACCCCTGCTTTCTAAAATAATAACTTGATCTTTTTCCATATTTGCAAATTTATATTGTATAATATATTTATTAAACTATGTCAGATAATTTTAGCCTCATTATTAAAAACGGAAATTGCTATATTGATGGTAAACTGGTCAAGGTAGATTTAGCTTTATTTGGTAATAAAATTAAAAAAATTGGAAATATAGAACTAAATAGCGCTAAAGTCTTTGACGCTACAAACAAGGTAGTTCTTCCAGGTATAATAGATACTCAAACTCATTTTAGAGAACCTGGTTCTACCGATGTTGAAGATTTAGAGAGTGGAAGTAGGGCGGCAGTTCTAGGGGGTGTAACTTCATTATTTGAAATGCCAAATACTAATCCTCCAACATCAAACTTAATAGAATTTGATAAAAAACTTCAGCTAGCCAAAGGTAGAATGCATAGTAATTATGCTTTTTATTTTGGTGCCACTCCAGAAAATATAGATCAATTATCTAAGCTTAAAAATGTAGAAGGTTGTTGTGGTGTCAAACTTTTTGCAGGCTCATCAACTGGGAAATTATTAGTTGATAAAGAAGCTGATATAGAAAAAGTTATTTCTAATAGCGATCGTATTGTTTCAATACACTCTGAGGATGAAGAGATATTAAGAATGAGAGTAAAATTTAAGAAAAAAGGAAACGTTCATTCTCATCCAGAATGGAGAAATGTTGAATGCGCTATGTCTTCAACACGAAGAGTTGTTAAGATTGCAGAACGACATAATAAAAAAATTCATGTTTTGCATGTAACAACTAAAGAGGAGGTAGATTTTTTAGCAATGCACAAAAAAAATGTTACGTTTGAAACAACTCCGCAACATTTAACTCTTTATGCTCCTGATTGTTATGACAAGTTAGGTACTTACGCTCAAATGAATCCACCAATACGCTCAAAAGAGCATTATGATAGACTTTGGGTTGCAATAAAGAATAATATTGTTGATGTATTAGGTTCAGATCATGCACCACATTCAAAAGAAAATAAAGATAAAGAATATCCAAACACACCTTCAGGTATGCCTGGCGTGCAAACTATTTTTCCAATCATGTTAAACCATGTGAACAATGGTAAATTAACATTAGAGCAATTAATTAAATTAATGTGTGAAAATCCTTGTAGAATATTTGGTATCAAGGATAAAGGTTACATCAAAGAAGGATTTGACGCTGATTTGACTATTGTCGATATGGATAAAGAGCAAATTATTAAAAACGAAATGATGGCTAGTAAATGTGGGTGGACACCTTTTGACAATTATAAAGTAAAAGGTTTTCCGATCGGTACTATTATAAATGGCAATATAGTAATGTTTGAGGGAAAAATTATTTCAAAAGCAAGAGGAGAGCCTTTAAAGTTTTAATATTTTATTTTCAATTAAATCGGCTTTAATTTCATCTAAAATAGCTGGATCATCAATTGTTGCTGGCATTTTATAAGGTTCGTTATCAGCAATTTTTCTTACTGTACCTCTTAAAATTTTTCCAGATCTTGTTTTAGGCAATCTTTTTACAATTACTGCTATTTTAAAAGCAGCAACAGGACCTACTTTTTCTCTTACCATTTTAATGCATTCATCAGCAATTGCTTTTCTATCTTTAGTGACACCAGCTTTTAAAGCGAGCAAACCTATTGGAATCTGACCTTTAAGTTTATCAGCAATCCCAAGTACTGCACATTCTGCAACATCTTTATGTTCAGCTAGAACTTCTTCAATTGCTCCTGTAGATAATCTATGTCCAGCAACATTTATAATATCATCAGTTCGAGACATAATCCAAACATATCCATCTTCATCTATGTGACCTGCATCATAAGTTAAATAATATCCAGGGTAAGTAGACATATAATTTTCTTTATATCGCTTATCTGCACCCCACAGAGTAGGAAAAGTACCTGGAGGCAAAGGAAGCTTAACAACAATATCTCCCATTTTTCCAGGTCCAACTTCTTTACCTTCTGAGTTTAAAACTTTTAAATCATAACCAGGAACAGGTTTAAAAGCTGAGCCATATTTAACTGGAAATGACTCAATACCGGTACAATCAGAAGTGATCGCCCAACTAGTTTCTGTTTGCCACCAATGATCGATTACAGGTGAATTAGATAATCTTTCAAACCACTTTATGGTATCCGGGTCTGCACGTTCACCTGCTAGAAATAATTTTTCAAACTTACTTAAATCATATTTTTTAAAAAATTCTCCGTTAGGATCTTCTTTTTTAATAGCCCTAATAGCCGTTGGTGCAGTAAAAAGAGATTTAATTTTATGTTCTGAGATAACTCTCCAAAAAACTCCAGCATCAGGAGTTCCTACTGGCTTACCTTCAAATAGTACAGTTGTACATCCATAAAATAAAGGAGCATAAACAATATAAGAATGACCAACAATCCAACCAATATCACTTGCTGACCACCATACATCATCTTGCTCAATATTATAAATATTTTTCATCGTCCATTTTAAAGCTACGATATGTCCTCCAATGTCTCTTACAATACCTTTTGGTAATCCTGTTGTGCCTGATGTGTATAATATATATGCGTATTCATTTGCATTCATTTTTTCACAGTGAGCGGGTTCAGCATCTTTAAGAGACTCTTCCCAAGTTATATCAATAGCTGGATTTAATTCTGCTCTATCTTTTTTTCTTTGAAAGATTATACATTTATTAGGTTTATGACTTGCTAGCTCAAGCGCTTTATTTACTAGCGGTTTGTAATGAACTGTTCTGCCAGGTTCATACCCACAAGAAGCGGTAACTATTAATTTTGCTTTTGAGTCATCTATTCTACTCGCAAGTTCATTTGCAGCAAATCCACCAAATACAACAGAATGAACTGCACCAATTCTTCCACAAGCTAACATGGCAATGACTGCCTGAGGTATCATTGGCATATAAATTATTACTCTGTCACCTTTGAGTATTCCTTGTTTTTTTAAAGCACCAGCAAATAAAGCAACCTCATTTCGCAATTCATTATAAGTAATTTTTTTTTGTTCACCTGTTATCGGGCTATCATAAATTATGGCAAGCTTATCACCCCGACCATTATCAATATGAAAATCTAAAGCATTATAACAAGTGTTAGTAATGCCATCTTCAAACCATTTATAAAAAGGTGGATTTTGAGAATTTAAAATTTTAGTAGGTTTTTTGTACCAAAATACGTCATCAGATATATTTTTCCAAAATTCCTCCTTAGAATTTATAGATTTTTGATAAATATCTTTATATTTTTGATTCAAATCACCTCCCCTAAAAGTTAATTTAAAATGAAGTATTTCATAAATATCCCCAAAAAAAAATAAAAAAACCAATAAAACTAGGCTTTTTTGATAAAAAAAACGCTTCACTGTAACTTTATTTTTTATTATTGTTCCCTTCAAGTTACTTGGTAGTGATCAACTTTTCACTTGTCTGAGTAGTTTATATATAAACTAAAAACGAAAACTAACACGAGGGAGGTTTTCATGAGAAAATTAGGTCTTTTTGCTTTAGCAACTGTTGCCTTTGCAGGTATTACAAGTTCAGCTAACGCAGCGACTGCCATGTTACAATTCAATGATTTCGTAGGTATTTCATTTTGGCTTGTTTCTATGGGTATGATTGCAACAACTGTATTCTTTTTTGCAGAAAGAAACACAGTAGCTGCATCATGGAGAACATCATTAACTGTAGCAGGACTTGTAACTGGTGTTGCATTTGTTCACTACATGTACATGAGAGAAGTTTGGGTAACTACAGGTGATACACCAACAGTATATAGATATATTGATTGGTTAATTACTGTGCCACTTCAAATGGTAGAATTCTACTTGATTTTGGCTGCTGTAAGAAAAGTCCCGACTTCTATATTCTGGAAACTATTAATTGGTTCATTAGTAATGTTAATCGGTGGATACCTAGGTGAAGCCGGATACATACAACCATTTGTAGGTTTTGTAATCGGAATGGCTGGATGGATTTACATCTTGTTTGAAATATTCTCAGGTGAAGCTGGAACTATGGCAGCAAAAGCTGGTAACAAAGCTATGACTACTGCTTTTAGTGCAATGAGAATTATCGTAACAATCGGTTGGGCTATATATCCTTTAGGATATATATTTGGTTACCTAACTGGTGGTGTAGATGCAAATTCTTTAAACATTATTTATAACTTAGCTGACTTTATTAACAAGATCGCTTTCGGTCTAGTGATTTGGGCAGCAGCGATGCAAAATACAAGATTAGCATCTAGATAATAGATAATAAACTTTTAAAAAGGGCGAGCGCATTTGTGCACTTGCCCTTTTTTTTTATATATTTATATTATTAGTAATGGAACTTTCAAAACCGTATAAAGGAAAAGGAAAACGTAAGTTGAAGAAAATGCCCTTTACCGTAAAGGGTTACATTTTATATTATGTTTTTTTTTGGGTAGTAATTATTTCGATTTATCTAGCCTATTACTAATTTTTTAGCTTTGTAGGTATTTTAAATAATCAAAATTTGTTTAAGTTCTCAAAACTTACTTGCCCTTTTTTTTAGATATTGATATTAAACTCTATGCCGAAAATTACATATAAAGACAATCAAGGAAACTCTAAGACAATAGAAGTTGAAAATGGATTGACAGTAATGGAAGGAGCGATTCAAAACAATATTCCTGGAATTGATGCTGATTGTGGTGGCTCAATGGCTTGTGCTACTTGCCATGTTTATGTCGAAGAAAAATGTTTAGATAAATTACAGAAAGCTGAAGATGGAGAAATTGATATGATTGATATGGCAGTAGAACCAAAAAAAAATAGTAGACTAAGTTGTCAATTAATTGTTACTGATGAATTAGATGGATTAATAGTTACTACTCCAGCAAAACAATCTTAATGATTAAAAAAGATGTAATTATTATAGGAGCTGGTCCAGTCGGACTTTTTGCAGTTCACCAATTAGGTATTAAAGGTCTCAAATCTGTAGTCATAGACAATCTTGATAAAGCTGGAGGGCAATGCATAGAACTTTATCCTGATAAACCAATATATGATATACCAGCTGTTCCCGAATGCACAGGTGAAGAATTAACAAAAAATTTATTAGAGCAAATTAAACCATTTAAAACTGAATTTTTTTATAATGAGAGAGTAGATGAAGTAAAACAAGACAATGATAATTGGATAGTAAAAACAAATAATAAAAACGAATTTACTGCCCCAAACATAATCATAGCTGGAGGGGTGGGTTCTTTTGAACCTAGAAAATTATCATTGAAAGAAGCTGAAAGATTTGAGGGTAAGTCAATATTTTATGCGGTGAGAAATAAAGAAAAACTTAAGAATAAAAATATTTCAATATTTGGCGGGGGAGACTCTGCTTTGGATTGGGCTCTTGAGCTTTCAAAATTTTCAATAATTACTTTAATTCATAGAAGAGATGAATTTAGGGGTGCTCCTCATACTTTATCAGAATTAAAAAGATTGGAGAAAGATGGGAAAATTTTTATTAAAACCCCATGTCAATTAGATTCTATTGAGGGAGATAAAGATATAAAAGCTATTACCATTAAGTTTGAAAATGGAAGAAAAGAAAAAATTAAAACAGATATAATTTTAAGTTTTTTTGGATTAATTATGAAACTTGGGCCAATAGCAGAATGGGGTCTTAATATGGATAAAAAAACTATAACAGTAAACTCAGAAAAATTTGAAACAAACAAGAAAGGCATTTTCGCAGTCGGGGATATTTGCACTTATCCTGGAAAACTTAAATTAATTTTATCGGGTTTTCATGAAGTTGCCTTAGCTTCAGTAGAGTGCTTTAAAAGAGCTAGACCTAATGAAAAATATAGATTTGAGTTTACCACGTCTTCCAAAAGTATTCAGGAAAGACTTGGAAAAAAATGATTGAACTTTTAACAGCCAATACACCTAATGGTAAAAAAATATCAATTATGTTGGAAGAAATTAAATTCGATTATAAAGTTACAATAATCAATATTTTAAAAGATGAACAATTTAAGCCAGAATTTAGAGAAATTAGTCCTTTTAGTAAAATACCTGTCATAATAGATCACGATAATAAGCAAAGTTTATTTGAGTCAGGAGCAATTTTAATTTATTTAGGAGAAAAAAGTGGAAAATTTTATATTAAAGAAAAAAGAACTATAATAAATCAGTGGTTAATGGGGCAAATGGCTTACGTAGGCCCAATGTTAGGTCAACATCACCAATTTCATCATTACAATCCAGGTAAAAGTGAATTTGGAGAAAAGAGGTATTTTAAAATAGCAACTCAAATTTATCAAGATTTGGATAATAGATTATCCATATCAAAATTTTTAGCTGGTAAAGATTATACTATTGCTGATATTGCAACTTTTCCTTGGATAGCAAGGCATGAGTGGCATGACATAGGTTTGAAAAAATTCGTCAACCTTTATCGTTGGTATAAAGAGATTTCTATGAGAGATGCAGTTCAGAGAGGTTATGATCTCTTAAAAAAGGGAGAAATAATTCCTCCAGCTTAATCATCAACAAAAATTTTTTCATCTCTTTCATGTTTTTCTTGAGCTTCTATTGACATTGTAGCCACAGGTCTCGCCATTAATCTTTTTAAACCAATTGGTTCTCCTGTCTCTTCACAGTAGCCATAAGTACCGTCTTTTAATCTTTGTAGAGCAGAATTTATTTTTGAAATTAACTTTCTGCTTCTATTAAGTGCTTTCATCTCAACAGTCTTGTCAGTATAAGATGATGCTTGATCTACCATATCAGCTGATGAAACACTATCATCTGAAGAATTTAATAAATTTCCCAAGTTATTGGCTTTAATTATATCTTTTTTCCATCTAACTAATTCATCATTGAAAAACTTTTTATGCTTAGCACACATATACTTTTCTTTAGAATTAGGGACGTATTTTTTTTTAATGGTTTTTTTTTTTAAGCATTTTTTGATTTCGGGGAGTATATGTTTGAATTTAGTCGTGTCAATAGCTTATAATTTGTATTAATTTCATTAAATGATAAAAAATAAAAATTTACTAAGTACTTTTTTAATATTCTTGTTAATACACTTGACACTATGGACTTTGGCTCCATCGATGTCTAATGTAAATTTACCATTAGATACTATAGAGGCTTTAGCTTGGGGCAGCAATTTAGATTGGGGTTTTAACAAACATCCACCTTTCAGCGCTTTTGCTGTTGAACTTTTTTATCAATTATTTGGCAATCAAGATTGGGCTTATTATCTATTAAGCCAAATTTTTGTAATAGTTGCTTTCTTTGTAGTATTTAAATTAGCAGATGAATTGCTAAAAAATAAATACTTAGCTTTAATCTCAGTATTGCTTTTAGAAGGAATTTATTTCTATAATTTCACTACACCAGAATTTAATGTTAATATATCTCAACTTCCTTTTTGGGCTTTAAGTGTTTACTATACTTGGCGTTGTATAAAATTTAATAAATTATTAGATTACTTTTTATTAGGCTTATTTGTTGGATTGGGCATATTATCCAAATATCTTTTCATATATTTAGTAATAGGAATTAAATTATCATTTATTTATTTTCTAAAAAAAGGAATAAAAATAAAATTTTTACATCTTTTTATAGCTGGTTTAACTACATTTTTAGTTTTGTCACCACATTTCATTTGGTTAATAAAAAATGATTACGTAACTTTACTTTACGGTTTTCAAAGAACAGGTGGGATAGGAAATTTGATCGATCATATTATTTTCCCATTATCTTTTTTAGGCAAACAAATAGGAATATTAATTCCATTTTTTGTTATGATTCTATTTTTAATCAAAAAATTTAAGATTAAAATTGATTATAAAGATAAAAAATTGATTTTTTTGGTTTTTACAACTTTAATTCCAATTCTGTTAATGTTTTTAACTTCAGTCATTATAGGTGCCAAAATAAGAACAATGTGGATGACACCTTTTTATTTATTTTTGGGTGTTATTTTTGTTTATTTATTTCAAAAAAAAATTGATATTAAAAAATTAAATAAATTTTTTATTGTTTTTTTATTTTTTTTATTTTTATCTCCCTCAACTTACCTATATATCTCTAAGTCAGAGTCTAATAAAAGAACCGACTATCCCGGCAAGGAAATAGCACGTTTAGTTCAAAATAAATGGGATAATAATTTTAGAAATGAAATTAAGATAGTAGTTGGTGATGAGTGGGCTGCTGGAAATTTATCATATCATTTAAATTCTAGACCTTTATGGACTAATAGTTTGCAAAATAAAATTTCCTCAATAGATTATAAAAAAGGAGTTATATATACTGGAAATCCAAAAATTTTAAAGGAGGTATGTCCAGGCGTCTTTGGAAAAATTAGTCCAGTTGGATACTGTATGATAGGCCAAAAATGAAAAAAGTCTTTATTTTAATTCCAATATATAATGATTGGGAGTCACTTATTAAGCTATTAAATGAAATTAATAAATCAGTCCTAAGTCTAAACGATTATGAGTTTAAATGTATTGTAATAAATGATGCTTCTACTGTCTTACAACCAAAAATATTAAAACCAACAAAATTTCAATCATTAAAGATAATAAATATGAAAGAAAATAGAGGACATGCGAGATGTAATGCTTTTGGTTTGAAATATATAAACAGTAAAGAAGTATTTGATTATGTAATTTTAATGGATGGCGACGGTGAAGACAGACCAGAGGAAATAAAAAATTTACTAAAAAAGGTAGAAAATAATCCTGAAATTTCAGTAGTTGCTAAAAGAGCTAAAAGATCTGAAGGACCATTATTTAGATCATTATATAAGATACACAAGATTATAACTTTTATATTTACAGGAAAAAAAATTAATTTTGGTTATTTTAGTTGTTTAATAAAAAATGATATTAACATTTTATTAAATCAAGCTAGTTTGTGGAATAACTATTCTGGTTCTGTCAAGAAACACATACACAAATATAATGAAATCGACTCTGTTCGAGGATTTAGATACTTTGGTCCTTCACAAATGTCTTTATTTAATCTTGTAATTCATTCTTTTTCAATTATTTCGGTTTTCAAGTATTCTGTTTTTTTAAGATCGAGCTTTATGATTATAATTTTTTCGTTTTTAACTACCTATATAGGAATGTATTCAATAATTTTTCAAATTTTGTTAGTTATTTTTAATCTATTAATTTTCATTATCTCTCTTAGAGAAAATAAAAAATCTTTTTTAAATAGCGATAAAAACGTTAAAGATGAGCTAAATATCATACACTAAATAGTTGTATATTGAGTCTTAAAAGGAATCAAAAAGGAATCAAATAGTGAACATCTAATTAATATTTAGTAGTATTGTTAGCAAACTCAATCAGAGATAAATTAGTATTTAAACTTAACAGAAAAAAAATTGATGAAAAAATTGACATGCCATTGTGGAGAGGTTGAAGCAAAAATAAACATATCTGACAATTTAGAAAAAGTTTTAAAATGTAACTGTTCTATTTGTAAGAGAAAAGGAGCAGTTATGTCTATGGTTAAAAATGAAGATTTTAAAATAGTTAAAGGTCAAGATAAATTAAAGATTTATCAATTTCATTCTAAAATCGCAAAACACTTTTTTTGCCAAAATTGTGGAATTTATACTCATCATAATCCAAGATCCAATCCAGCAATGACTGGATTTAATATTGGATGCATAGATGAATTTGATAAATTAAATTTAGATAATATGATTATAATTGATGGACAAAATCATCCTCTAGATAAAAAAAAGTAATGATTATCAAAAGATCTAAATTTGAAAATATAAAAAAAAAATATTTAAAATTCATACAATCTCAAGAAACTACAAATGAACAGTTTAAAGATAAATTAAAACAATTAAATAATTTTTACATTCCAATTTGTGACATGATTTTTAAAAAAAAATTCGGAAATAAAAAAACTAAATTAATTGGACTCTCTGGAGGTCAAGGTTCTGGAAAGTCAACTATATCACAAATTTTAAAAATACTGCTTAAAGAAAAATTTAATTTAGAAACAGTAATTATTTCTATAGATGACTTTTATAAAACTTTAGAAGAAAGAAAAAAAATGTCGAAGAATTGTAGTAAACTTTTTTTAACTAGAGGTGTGCCTGGAACCCATGACACAAAAATGTTGCTTAATTGTTTATCAAAACTAAAGAAAAGACCTTTTAACAAAATTTTGACTCCAAAATTTGACAAATCAACTGATGACCGTTGTAAAAAAAAAAAATGGTTGAAAGTTTTAAAAAAACCCGATGTTATTATTTTTGAAGGATGGTGTGTAGGCGCAAAAGCACAAAAAAAAAATAGTTTAATAAAAGCAGTAAATGAACTAGAAAGACTTGAAGATAAGAACTTGGAGTGGAGAAAAAAAGTAAATTATGAACTTAAAAATGATTATAAAAAAATTTTTGAATTAATTGATATTTTAATTTTTTTAAAAGTGCCAAGTTTTAGATATGTTTATAAATGGAGACTTTTACAAGAAAAAAAATTACAAAAAATTTCAAAAGGAAAAAAAATTATGGATAGAAAAAAAATTAAAAAATTTATTATGTTTTATGAAAGAACAACTATTAATATGCTTGAAACATTAGATAACGTAGCCAAAGTTTTGATAGATATAGATACAAAACACCGTTTAAAATCAATTAAATTTAATTAAATGAAACTACTAATCAATATAATTTTAATATTTTTTATTTTTAGTAAAGTAATTGCAGAAAATGATCTTAAATATTTTATTGACGCTGCTTTCAAAAATAATTTAGAATTAAATGCAGAGAGAAAAAATAAAAGATCTATTAAAGAAAATATAAATATTTCGAGGAGTGAATTTCTTCCAAGTTTATCTATTTCAGGCAGTCAAACTAGTTCAGAGTCAACAAATAGAACTAATCAGAGTGGAGCAAGTCTTTCAGATACTAGTCTAGATAGCGAAAATACAACAGTATCCGTTGATCAAAAAATCTTTCAAGGTTTTAAGGGATATAATTCTTTAAAAAAATCTGAATTAGAATTTCAAAAAGCATCTTACAAACTTAAACAAACTGAACAACAAACTATTTTAGATACAGCTTCAGCTTATTTTGACTTTATATTTAAAAATAAAAATGAAAAATTTAACCTATCAAATGTTTATCTTTTTGAAAGACAAGTAGAGTCTGATAGCGCCAGACTTCAAAAAGGTGAAATTACTCTAACTGATTTAGCTCAATCTGAGTCTTCTTTAGCTGGAGCTAAAGCAGATTTAATTAAAGCACAAACAGAATTATTATCTTCAAAAACAAATTTTGAGAGAATTACAAGAAAAAAAATTTCTGATGCGAATGACTTTGACGAACAAGTAAATATTAATTTACCTAAAACTCTACAAGAAGTAATAAATATCACCAAATTAAATAATTCAAACTTATTAATTGCTAAAATAAACTATCAAATATCTGAAAAGGAATTAAATATTGAAAAAGCTAGATTATCGCCCTCTGCCTCAATTAACTATTCAAAATCTGAAAATAAAGATTTTAGTTCCACAGTTGATCAACTAGACAAGGAAAGTGTAAAAGCAACAGTAACGTGGCCAATTATAAAAGGAGGAGAAAATATATCTTCAATAAAAAAATCATCTTTAAATAAGCAACGAGCTTTATTGATAGCAGATGATGTTGAAAATAAGGTTGTTACCGATATTACAAATGCTTGGTCTAAGTATCAATCTTCACAAAGTGTTCTTGTAGCTACGGAAGCGCAATTAAAGGCTGCAGAAATTGCAAATGAGGGAATTACATTAGAGTATGACTCAGGAAGCACAAGAACTACACTTGAAGTCATTCAATCTACGAGCCTTCTTTTAGACGCAAGAATATCATTTGCTAAAGCTGAACGGGATTTTATCATTTCTAAGTTTGAATTAGCTTTTCAATTAGGAACTCTATCTCTAAACTCTATTAACTCCTAATAATCAGTAATTTTAAGGTTATTTTTTAATTCTTGCAAAAAAGAACAAAAGGTGTACAATTATTTTAACGATTCGAAACAAAAAAGGATAAAAAATGATTAAAAGTGGATTAAAAGTAGTTAAGTCAGACAACAAAAAAGAGCAAGAATTAAAGGAAAAAAACAAGTCTCTAGAGGCAGCGATAAGTCAAATAGATCAAAATTTCGGTAAGGGGTCGGTAATGAGGCTTGGTCAGCAACAAGCTTTAGATATTGAAGCTGTATCTACAGGCTCATTAAGCTTAGATTTAGCTTTAGGAATAGGTGGATTACCAAAAGGAAGAATTATTGAGGTATACGGGCCAGAGTCATCTGGTAAAACCACATTAGCACTACAAGTTGTTGCTGAAGCTCAAAAAGCAGGTGGAATTTGTGCTTTTGTTGATGCGGAACATGCAATGGACCCAATTTACGCAAAAAAACTTGGAGTTAAAACAGAAGAACTTTTAATTTCGCAGCCGGACACAGGAGAACAAGCTTTAGAAATTACAGATACTTTAATAAAATCTGGGTCAATCTCAGTATTAGTAGTGGATTCAGTAGCGGCTCTGACACCTAAAGCAGAATTAGAGGGCGAGATGGGAGATCATCATGTAGGCCTTCAGTCAAGATTAATGAGCCAGGCCTTACGAAAATTAACTGGGTCGGTTTCTAAATCTAACACAATGGTCATATTTATAAATCAAATTAGAATGAAGATAGGTGTAATGTTTGGCAATCCAGAAACAACATCTGGAGGAAATGCACTAAAATTTTATTCATCTGTACGAATGGACATAAGAAGAATAGGAGCTATAAAAGATAAAGATCAAATAATTGGAAACTCTACAAGAGTGAAAGTTATAAAAAATAAAGTTGCTCCTCCGTTTAAAGTAGTAGAATTTGACTTAATGTACGGAAAAGGTATTAGTAAAGTAGGTGAATTAGTAGATCTTGGAGCTAAAGCAGGTGTCGTCGAAAAATCTGGCGCTTGGTATGCATACAAAGGTGAAAAAATAGGACAAGGTAGAGAAAATGCTAAAATCTATTTAGAAAAAAATCCTAAAATAGCTGCAGAAATTGAAAAAGTAATTAGAGACCAAGCTTCTGCAATTACAAAAGAGCTAGAGGGCAATCCTAAGCCTGAAGAAAAAATTAGCGACAAAGACAAATCGGAAGATAAATAAGCATCTTATTAAACGGGAGAATTATTTCTCCCGTTTCCCATGAAACAACAACTACTGATTGACTCAATCAATATTTAGTATGTAATACCTGAAGTTGTAAAATAATTAGTATACAAACTGATTTAAATTTAGTTCAATAGTGTTTCATTAACTAGGAGGGATAATGAGCACACAACAAGCGAAAAGCTCGAAAGTGTCTTCAGCTCTAGATACCTCTCATTTAAAAGTAAAATTTCCATTTAAGGCTAAATACGGCAATTATATAAATGGTAAATTTGCAGAACCGAAATCAGGCAAATATTTTGATAATGTTAGCCCGATAAATAATGAGAAGATCTGTTCAGTTGCACGATCGAATGAAAAAGACGTAAATGCTGCACTAGACGCAGCTCACGCAGCTTTCCCTGCATGGGGAAAGACAGACATCACTACTAGATCAAACATTTTGAATAAAATAGCTGATGTTATCGAAAAAAATCTAAACTTATTAGCAACAGCTGAATGTTTAGACAATGGAAAGCCAATCAGGGAGTGTATGGCAGCAGACTTACCATTGGTAGTTGATCATTGGAGATATTTTGCTGGTGTCATAAGAGCAGAAGAAGGATCAATTGCTGAAATAAGTAATAATCAATATTCTTACAACTTTCACGAACCTTTAGGAGTTGTAGGTCAAATTATTCCTTGGAACTTTCCATTACTAATGGCAACATGGAAATTAGCTCCAGCACTTGCAGCAGGAAACTGTGTTGTATTAAAACCAGCTGAACAAACACCAGCGTCTATTAATGTATTAATGGAACTTATTGGAGATTTATTACCTCCAGGTGTAGTTAACATTGTTAGTGGTTTTGGATTGGAAGCAGGTAAACCTTTAGCATCTTCTAAAAGAGTTGCAAAAGTTGCATTTACTGGTGAAACAACTACTGGAAGATTGATTATGCAGTATGCTGCACAAAACATAATTCCAATTACTTTGGAACTAGGTGGAAAATCTCCAAACATTTTCTTTGAAGATGTCATGGAAAAAGATGATGACTTCTTTGATAAATGTATTGAAGGTTTTGTTATGTTCAATCTTAACCAAGGTGAAGTTTGTACTTG
>JBJLEB010000011.1:0-55632 GCA_045566095.1 Candidatus Pelagibacter sp.
TTTAAAAGCTCTTAAAGATATGGGAGTTAAAGTCGAGAAACATCATCATGAAGTAGCTCCCAGCCAACATGAGTTAGGAATGTACTTTGGAACGCTAACAAACATGGCCGACAATGTTCAACTATATAAATATGCTGTTCAAATGGTTACACATTCTTTTGGAAAAACTGCTACTTTTATGCCAAAACCTGTAAAAGGTGATAACGGCTCCGGTATGCACTGTCATCAATCTATTTGGAAGGGTTCTACTCCCGTATTTATGGGAAAAGAATATGCTGGTTTATCAAAAACTGCACTTTACTACATTGGAGGAATTTTAAAACATGCAAAAGCTATTAACGCTTTTGCTAATGCTACTACAAATAGTTATAAAAGACTAATACCAGGATTTGAAGCTCCAGTAATTTTAGCCTATTCTGCAAGGAATAGATCTGCATCTTGTAGGATACCTGTAATCATGAGTCCGAAAGCTGCCAGAATGGAAATTAGATTTCCAGATGCAGCTGGAAATCCATACTTGACATTTGCATCAATGCTGATGGCGGGTATAGACGGAATAAAAAATAAAATTGATCCAGGTAAATCTTTCGATGAAGATTTATATTCTTTAACAGAAGACGAAGTTAAAAAACTTCCAACAGTTTGTGGTTCCTTGAGAGAAGCAATGCAAAATCTTGATAAGGATAGAAAATTTTTAACTCAGGGTGGAGTTTTTACTGACGATCAAATTGATGCCTACATAGATTTGAAATTTCAAGAAATATATAAATTTGAACACACTCCTCATCCTATAGAATTTGAAATGTACTATAGTGGTTAATTTTTAAATTTTAAAGGATTCTCCACAACCACATCTTTCCGTTTCATTAGGATTTTTGAAAACGAATTGAGAAGAAAATTTTTCTTTTTTGTAATCCATTTCTGTACCTAAAAGATACATTATTGCTTTTGGGTCAATTAATACTTTTACTCCTTTATCTTCTATAACCTCCTCGTTAGGTTTAATCTCATTAGCATATTCCATTACATAAGACATTCCTGCACATCCGCCAGACTGAACTCCAACTCTAACACCGATAGTCGAGTTTTTTGCTGCTAACATTATTTCTTTAATCTTTTTTACAGCTCTGTCGCTAAGTTTAATTATTTGTTCGCTCATAAATTCAATTCTAATTTCGCTGCTTCTGACATTTTATCTTTATCCCATGGCGGATCCCATACTAACTTAAGATCAACATCTTTAACTTCATCGATCTTAAGTATATTCTTTTTAACTGAATTTGGCAATTCTTCTGCCACAGGGCAATTTGGTGATGTCAAGGTCATTTCGATGTTAACTTTTTCATTATTAGTAATCTCAATAGAGTATATTAATCCAAGTTCGTAAATATTAACAGGAATTTCAGGATCGTAAATTTTTTTAATCTCATTGATCACTTTTTCTTTTAAATCAATCATTGAATTTAATTACTTTTTTTTTCTAGGGCTAATATTAGCGTGTGCCAAGCCATCGTAGCACATTTTACTCTCATTGGAAATTTTTGTACACCTGATAATGAATTAATTGTTGTGATTTGATCTTGAGAAAGACTATTAAGTGTTATCTTAGTTTTATTTTTAAGCATATTTATAAAATCATCAGATACTTTTTTTGTAAAAGATAAATCTTTTCCTTTTAATGTATCTGTTAATATTGATGCTGAGGCTAAAGAAATTGCGCAACCTTCTCCCTCAAAACTTAATTCTTTAATATTCTTATTTTTATCTAAGTTTAAATAAATATGCACTTTGTCTCCACATAGAGGATTATGCCCTTTAGCATCATGATTGTAATCTTCACACTTTCCTTTGTTACGAGGATTTTTTGCATGATCTAAAATTATTTCTTGATATAATTCTTTTAATTCCATCTAAATTTTAAAAACTTTTTTACAATTATCAATTGCATTACATAAGATATCTATATCTTCTTTCGAATTATAAACACCTATTGAAGCTCGAGCCGTAGCAGAAATACCTAATTTATCATGTAAGATTTGGCAACAATGATGTCCTGCTCTTATTGCAACACCATCTTCATCTAAAATTGTTGCTATGTCATGAGGATGTATTCCTTTCATTGTAAAACACATTACCGAACCTCTATTTTTTGGATTGCCAATTATTTTTACAGAATTATTTCTTTTTAACTTTTCTATACCATATTCAAGTATCTCATTTTCATGTTTTTCAATATTTTCAATTCCTAGATTCTCTATAAATTTTATTGCCTCGGCAAACGCTACTACTTCAGCTGTTTGCATTGTGCCTGCTTCAAACTTAGTTGGAGAAGAAGCGTAAGTTATTTTATCTTTCATCACTTCATCTATCATTCCTCCGCCACCTTGATAAGGAGGTAACTCTTCAAGCCATTTTTTTTTTGCATAAAGAATTCCTAAACCATTAGGACCATACATTTTATGGCAAGATATTGCATAAAAATCACATTCTAATTCTTGTAAATCAATTTTTAAATGTGGAGCTCCTTGAGTTCCATCAACTAAAACAGGAATTTTTTTTTCTTTAGCTAAACCTATAATTTCTTTTAATGGTATTATAGCACCTGTAACATTTGATATATGAGTGATAGCAATTATCTTTGTTTTATTTGTAATTAATTTTTTTATTTCATCTATATCAACTTCACCATTGTGATTTACTGGTGCAAATTTTATAATTGCACCTTTATTTTTTCTTAAAAAATGCCATGGCACATAATTTGAGTGATGTTCGAGTTCTGTCGTTAAAATTTCATCACCTTTCTTTATAAATTTTTCTCCAAAAGTTGAGGCTACCAAATTAATTGCTTCAGTAGCACCTTTTGTAAATATAATTTCCTCTCTATGCTTGGCGTTTAAATAATTTTTTACTTTGTCTCTCGACTCTTCAAATCTATTAGTAGCCTTTACAGCAAGCGAGTGAACACTTCTTCCAACATTAGAATACTCTGTTTCATAAAAATTTGACATTTTTTTAATTACTACTGTCGGTTTTTGAGAGGAATTAGCACTATCTAAATAAACTAAAGGCTTACCGTTTATTCTTTGTTTAAATATTGGAAAGTCTGATTTAATGTTTTTTATATTCATAAACCTGTTTTTCTAATTTATCTAGAATAAATTTTTTAATTGGTGTGCTTTTTATAGAGTCTGTTATATCGTTTAAAAATCCACTCACTAGCATCTTTATTGAATCTTTTCTGCTTAAACCTCTAGCCATTAAATAATAAATTGAGTCTTCTTCTAAGCTTCCAGATGTAGAGCCATGAGAACATTTTACATCATCAGCGTAAATCTCTAGTTCAGGTTTTGAGTCAAACTCTGAGCTTTCACTTAACAAGATTGCTTTACTTAATTGGTATGCGTCAGTTTTTTGAGCGATATCCTTAACAAAAATTTTTCCTTGATAGACACCTTTGCTTTTAGAATTTAATACATTTTTAACCTTTTGATAACTATTACAATTGGGAGCAAGATGATTCAGCCTAGTTTTTATTTCCTGATGATCATTTTGATCTAAAAATGAAGCAGCTTGTAAATTACATTCGCTATTTTCACCATCCAAATCAAATTCTAAATCTAGCTTATTGAATTTTAAGCCTGATGGAAAAATGAAAGAAGAATAACTTGATTTAGAGGATAATTTATTTTTAGAAAATTTATGAAAGTATCCTTGGCTTCTTCCATTTTGTACACTGATGTTTTTGTACTTCGCTGAGTCTTTAAGTATAACTTTTTCATAAACATTATTAAAAAAATTTTCCTTTGACTTATTTAAAGTTATTTCCATTGTGTGTAGTTCTGAATTTTTTCCAACTTCTATATTATTTCTACTATTTAAAATATTTTCATTCAAATCATCTGTGTATAAATTATATATAACTAGAATCTTTTTAAATTTATAGCCATCCTCAACAATAAGAGAATATCCATTGTTTGCTAAAGCATGATTAAGATTTACAAGTGGATTAAGTTCCTTTTTATTTGTAAAAATATTATTAAAAAAACTTTTAATTTTAATTTTACTTTTGTCCTCAAATTTAAAATCACTAAAACTTAGTTCTCCATTCTTGACTATTATAAAATTATGGTCAAAATCTTTTATAAAGTTAATATTATTATCTATTGATTTTGTAATTTTAGAGTCTAATTTACTAAAATTTTTTAAAACTATCTCTCTTAAATCAGAAAATTTCCAATCTTCATTTTTTTTATTTGGAAATCCATTCTCATTAAAATAACTTAAATTTTTTAACCTAAAATCTTTTTCCTCTTTAGTAATTTTTTTTATTTTATCAATTTCATTGATATTAAATTTAAAATTATCTAACATCTTAATTTATTTCTTTGTAACCTGTTTTTTCTAATTGTTCTGCTAATTCCATGCCACCTGATTTTACTATTTTTCCATTAGCCAAAACGTGAACAAAATCTGGTTTAATATAATTTAGCAACCTTTGATAGTGAGTTATGACTAGGAAAGCTCTTTTTGAATCTCTTGAAGAATTTACACCACCTGCAACAGTTTTCAGTGCATCAATATCTAAACCTGAGTCAGTTTCATCAAGTATAACTAAACTGGGGTCTAAAATTTTCATTTGCAAAATCTCATTTTTTTTCTTCTCTCCTCCTGAAAAACCCACATTAAGTTGCCTAGATAACATTTTTTCATCCATTCCTAATTCGTTTGATTTTTCTTTTACAATTTTTAAAAATGATAAGGTGTCTAGTTCTTTTTCTCCCCTTGCTTTTCTTATTTTGTTTAGAGATGTTTTAAGAAAATTACTTGTATTTACTCCTGGTATTTCTGTTGGATACTGGAATGCTAAAAAAATACCTTTCTGTGCTCTCTCATCAATGGGTATCTCTTCAAGACTTTTGCCTTGATATTTTAACACACCAGAAATTTCGTAACCACTTTTTCCAGAGAGAACATTAGCTAATGTGCTTTTTCCTGATCCATTAGGACCCATTATTGCGTGTAACTCGCCAGGCTTAATAATTATATCTAAACCCTTTAGAATATTTTTATTGCTAACAGATGCTTTTAAATTTTTTATCTCTAACATTATCCAACACTACCTTCTAAACTTATTCCCACTAACTTTTGGGCTTCAACTGCAAACTCCATCGGCAATTGCTGTAAAACTTCTTTACAAAAGCCATTTACTATTAAGCTAACAGCTTCTTCTTGATCTAATCCTCTTTGATTGCAATAGAATAATTGTTCATCATTTATTTTTGATGTTGTTGCCTCATGCTCAATTGTTGAAGATGAATTTTTATTTTTAATATAAGGAACTGTATGAGCTCCACATTTATTTCCCATTAATAGAGAGTCACATTGAGTGTAATTTCTTGAATTTAAAGCTTTTTTGTTGATATCAACTAAGCCTCTATAAGTATTATCTGCATACCCAGCAGATATACCTTTAGATATGATTTTGCTTTTTGTATTTTTTCCAAGATGAATCATTTTTGTTCCTGTATCCGCTTTTTGATGGTTATTAGTAATTGCTATTGAATAGAATTCCCCAACAGAATTATCTCCTTGTAAAATACAACTAGGATATTTCCAAGTTATAGCTGATCCGGTCTCAACTTGAGTCCATGAAATTTTTGAATTTTTTCCTTTGCAAGCGCCTCGTTTTGTAACAAAATTGTAAATACCTCCCAATCCATCTTTATCCCCTGGATACCAATTCTGAACTGTTGAATATTTAATTTCAGCATCGTCTAATGCAATCAACTCTACATTTGCTGCATGTAATTGATTTTCATCTCTCATAGGAGCTGTGCATCCTTCCAGATAACTTACATAGCTGCCTTTGTCAGCGATAATTAAAGTCCTTTCAAACTGACCTGTTTCAGAAGCATTTATTCTAAAATACGTAGATAGTTCCATTGGACATCTAGTATTAGGTGGTATGTAAACAAAAGATCCGTCAGTAAAAACTGCAGAGTTAAGTGTTGCAAAATAATGATCACTAATTGGTATAACAGACCCTAGATATTTTTTGACTAGATCTGGATGCTTTTGAATTGCTTCAGATATGGGACAAAAAATAATTCCTTTTTTTGTTAACTCTTCTTTAAATGTAGTTGCAACAGAAACTGAGTCAAATACCGCGTCTACTGCTACACCACTTAATTTCTTTTGTTCATTTAAAGGTATGCCAAGTTTATTGTAAGTTTCAATAAGTTTTGGATCTACTTCGTCTAAACTTTTAGGTTTACCGCTCGCACTTTTTGGAGCTGAATAATAGTATAAATTTTGATAATCTATTTTTGGAAATTTTGGTTTTTGCCAATCAGGTTCTTTTGAAACCTTTAACCTTTGAAATGCTTTAAGTCTCCAATCTAACATCCATCTAGGTTCTTTTTTAACTTTAGAGATAAATTCTATTGTCTTTTCTGATAGACCTTTGGGAGCTCTAACATTCTCAATATCAGTGGTAAAACCATATTTATATTCTTGATTATCTAAATTTTGATTTTTCATTATTGTCTATTAATAGAATTTTGTTTTACCAAATCTTGTAATTTAATTCTTTCAAAAAAGCTGTTAATGTGATGATCAAGTTCATCCCATAAATTATGAGTTATACATTTTGTAGACTTATTGTTGCATCCTTTTTTAGATTGCTTTTTACAATTTAACATTTTTACTTCTTCGTCTACCGCAAAAATTATATTTGACAATTTTATATCAGATGGTGACTTGTCTAAAACATATCCACCCCTAGCTCCTCTTGCACTTCTTACAAGTTTGTTTTTCTTAAGTTTAATGAAAATTTGCTCTAAATAAGCTAATGAAATATTTTGTCTCAAAGAAATATCAGCTAAGCTAATAGGCTTTGAGTTAGTATTTGAAGCTATATCAGCCATAGCCATGACTGCATATCTACCTTTAGTTGTTAGTTTCATATTTAACGTTGTATTACAATAATTTTAGCTCAATTCCTACTTAATTAGTCGGATTAAAAAAAACTATTTGACGCATAAAAACGTGTTATAAAGAATATCTTTTTTTTGAAAATAATAATCATTATTAAACAATGAAACCTAAAAGTTTAGAAATTTTTATACCTGGACCAGCTGGTAGATTAGAAGCAAAATATTTTAAAAATCCAAAATTTGGATCTCCAGTAGCAATAGTTTTGCATCCTCATCCTCAGTATGGAGGAACAATGCATAATAAAATAGTGCAACTAATGTATAATATTTTTTTAGAAAATGGTTTTTCAGTTATCAAAATAAATTTTAGAGGTGTTGGAAAAAGTGATGGAGTTTTTGACAATGGTCAAGGCGAACTATCAGATGCGGCGGCAGCTTTGGATTGGATCGAAAGACAAAATTTAGATTACAGTCAATGTTGGGTGTCAGGATTTTCATTTGGATCTTTAATTTGTATGCAACTTATTATGAGAAGACCTGAAGTAAATAATTTTGTCGCAATTTCTCCTCAACCTAATGTTTATGATTTTTCTTTTTTAGCTCCATGCCCAACCTCCGGTCAAGTAATTTATAGTGAAAATGATGAGTTGGTTACTAGAGATAGTATTACAGAATTGGATAATAGAATTAAAAACCAAAAAGGAGTTGAAGTTATATTTTCAAAGATAAAAAATTCTAACCATTTTTTCAAAAATAAAGAAAAAGATTTATCTTTAGAAATTGAAAAATATATAAAAGAAAAAACTGCTCTTATTTAAGTGTAATAATTTCACCACCAGTAGAAGGACTTTCACACCCTGTGGTATTTGGAAAAGTAATTGGCAATTTTAAAATTGACCTTATTGCAAGGTAAGCGAAAGCTTGGGATTCTATAAAATCTCCATTAATCCCTAAATCATCAATATTTTGAATTATGAAATTCTTCAAGGTTATATCTTTAATCTTTTTAATTAATATTTTATTCTTCCTTCCACCACCACAAATTAAAACTTTTTTATTTGTGCTGGATAAATTTTTTAATAAAGATGTTCCTATAATTTTTGCTGTAAAGTCTGTCAATGTAGCCGCTCCATCTTCAAGAGAAAGTCCTCGGGCAAAAGAGACATCAAAATCACTAACGTCAAAAGATTGAGTTGTTCTATTAGGTCTGTTTAGAAATAATTCTTGCGCTTGCTCAAAAATTATATCATTTTTTTTTCCTATAGATGCTAAAAACCCATTTTCATCAAAATTTTTTTTCGAATTTTTTCTTACCCAAGAATCAATTAAACAATTTCCTGGCCCTAAATCTTTGCTGGTAAAATTTAAAGATCCTATAGACTCATTAATAACTGTAATATTAGAAATTCCTCCAATGTTCAAAATACATACCGGTAATTCAAATTTATTTTGGAAAGCTAATAATTGATGAAATATAGGCGTCAAAGGAGCACCTTCTCCTCCATTTCTAATATCGTTTTGTCTAAAATTGAAAACGATATTTTTTTTAATTAATTGAAATAGTAATCTTCCATTGCCTAATTGTTTTGAAATTTTTTCTTCAACATTATGATAAATAGTTTGGCCGTGGAATCCAATAATATCAATTTTCTTTACCTTGCACAACTGATCTGTAATTTTAGCATGAAATAATGTTATTTGATTTTCAAGATCGCTCAACTCTTTATTAAATTTTTTTAAATCTTTTGAGCTATTAATTTTTTCTTTTAAATTATGTATGTTTTGGTAGATGTTTTTATCATATTCAAAATATTTATCCTGTATTACTTGATATTTTGTGTTTCCATCAGATTGTATAATTGAAGCATCAACGCCATCCCCTGAGGTGCCGCTCATTAAACCTAAAGATGTGTATTCTTTAGTCATATTTTTATTTATTTATAATAATTTTTGTATAATAGTGGATTACACAAATTGTTCTATGAAAAATACTTTTTTGTCAGAAATGAGATCTCGTGGCTATCTAAATCAATGCACAGATTTAGGTAAATTAACAGATATTTTCAATAATCAAGCAGTTACAGCTTATATAGGATTTGATTGTACAGCCAGCAGTCTTCATGTCGGAAGTTTGCTGCAAATAATGGTTTTAAAGTTAATGCAAAAATATGGACACCGCCCTATTGTGCTTTTAGGGGGTGGCACAACTTTGATAGGTGATCCCTCTGGAAAGAATTCAACAAGAAAAATTTTAGAAAAAAAAGAAATAAAAAAAAATATAGAAAATATTAAAAAGGTTTTTATTCAAATTTTAGATACATCAAATAAAAAGACTAAACCAATTTTTGTAAATAATTATGATTGGTTAGCTAAACTAAATTATATAGATTTTTTGAGAGATATAGGGACTCATTTTACAATTAATAAAATGCTTTCTTTTGATAGTGTTAAGATAAGATTAGATAGAGAACAATCTTTAAGTTACATGGAGTTTAACTATATGATTTTACAAGCATACGATTTCTATCAATTATTCAAAAAAAATAAATGTATTTTACAAATTGGCGGCTCAGATCAATGGGGTAACATCGTAAATGGAGTAGAGTTAATACGCAGAATGTTAAAGAAAGATTCTTTTGGACTTACAACCCCACTAATAACATTAGCATCTGGAGCAAAAATGGGAAAAACTGAGGAAGGAGCTGTATGGTTGAATGAGGAGTTATTTTCTTCTTATAATTATTGGCAATTTTGGAGAAATACCGATGATAGAGATGTAGAAAGATTTTTGAATTTTTTTACAGAAATTAAAATAGATAAAATAAAAGAATTAGTTAAAAATGAAAAAAATATTAATAAATTAAAAATACTTTTAGCTAATGAAGCAACAAAATTACTTCATGGAGAATTAGCTTCCAAGAAAGCTGAAAAGACTGCAGAAGAAACTTTCCAATCTGGTGGTTTTAGTAAAAATCTTCCAGAAATTAAAATTAATAAGAATAATTTAAAATTAGGAATTAAGATACTAGATTTATTATCGTCTAATAAAATTATGTCCTCAAAAAGTGAAGTTCGACGAGCGATTAAAAGTAATGCTTTAAAATTAAATAATGAAATTATTACCGATGAAAATAAAACAATTAAATTGCTTGATTTTGAAAATAGTAAAATTATGAAAATTTCTTATGGTAAAAAAAAACATTATCTTATCAAAATTATTTAGATTGTTTAACTTTTTCTAATGCTTTTGTTATGAAACGTGGTGTTATTGTTTTAATTGGATTAATTGTAGTTTTTATTTTACCTGGCATTCCTTTCATTTTAAAACTAACTCCAAATAGACCTTCGCCTATTTGATCTGGAATTATGATTTTACCTATAACAGGTATTTTTGATAAAAATCTATTTAAATTTTTTGCAGGTACTAAAGTACCTCTTAAACTAGTCAGTCCAGTGTTTTCCTTATAACCCTCCATGAGGACTGATATGCTCGGTCCTACAGCATAAATTTCATCTAATTTTAAAAATCCTTTATTATTACTCATATTAATTTCCATTTTTTCAAAAGATAATCCATCGCCCTGAGCTAAATCGACAAGTCCACCAAAATCTGCAAGGGATAAAATTTTTATAACACCTGGAGCATTTACTACTTTAAAATTATCAATAGTTAACTTAGAAGTAGATGAATCTTTATCAATTATGGAAGTAAATGACAAAATACCCCCTGATAAACCTTTAAAAAAACTATAATCTGAAAGTAAAGGCTGAGGTAAATCAGAATAAATTTCTAAATATTTTTTTTTATTTTTTTTATTACTTTTCATTGAAATATCGAGAAATTTATTATTGCCAAAATCTCCCTTGGCTAAGATCTTTTTAAATTTTCCTTTTTCTATAACACCAATCAGCTTAAAATTTGTAAGTTTTTTCGATAATGGCGTATTTATACTCTTTAAATCTATATCAATATTTTTATTTATATTTTTTAAAATATTATTATCCTTTTTTTGGTTAAGGAGTTTATTTAGGTTATTAGCATCGTATTTTAAACCAATAATTCTAATATCTTTTCCAAAGTTTAAATTAAAATCATTCTTAAGATTATTTCCATTGTAAGTTTTAACTTTAATTTTTTGTAACGAAATTATATTTCTTTTATTTATCTTAAGTTTTTCTATTTTTATTAAACTTTTATTTTCTTTGTAAATTAATTCTTTTATATTAATCAAATCTTTATCTATGTTTAGATTTAGTGAAATATTAGCTAGTTTATTTTTATCTTTTTTATAATTTAAAAAATCGATATTTAATTTTTTAAGAAATTCAAAATTTAAATTGATGTCGGAAGTTTTACTTAAAAAATTATTTTCAAAATTATAATTATTGTAATCTTTATTATCAACACTATATGAGCCTTTAGTATTAATATAATTTTTTTTATCTGAGCTGTAACGTATACTTAAATCAGAGTCTTTGAAAAATAAAAAATCAATATCATTTTCTAAAAAAGAGCTTTTGATAGACTTATCTAACTTTACAAATAATTCTTTAATTTTACCCTTATTGGTATAAGTAAATTCATTAATTTTAAAAGTCTTATCAAAAGATATTTTTAAAAAATGATTTAAATTAGCGTTGAAATTTGTATCTCTGTTTATCAAGTTTATATCTTTTGAGAAAGGTAGATATTTGCTGATATTTTTCTTATCTATATTTATATCAGTATTAAAATCAAACTCCAAGTTTGCCCCTTGGTTTTTATTAATTTTTAAATTGCCGCTTTTTATTTTAAAGCCTTCTGTTTCACTTGAAATATTTTTAATTAAAATATCTGTAGAGTCTGCAAAAAAATTGAAGTTTGTGTTTTTTAGTTTTAAATCATTATTAATAATTGCATCCATTCTTGCGACATCACCTCTAGCTATAAAATTATCTATTTTTTGATCAGCGTTTATATAAAACTCAAAATTAGCAATCAATACGCCATCGCTAATCTTATTAGTTATAAAACTATTCAAATTTGACGGCTTTGTTTTTATGACAATATTTTTTAACTGATTAATGTCAATTTCTTTTGATATAACATTAATCTTGTTAATTTTTGCTTTTGATTTAATCAATGAGACTAGGTCTAAATATACTTTAATATTTTCTACTGGAATTTTTATATTTTGATACTTTAATTCCGGGCTATTAGTTTCAAGAAACAAACTTAAATCTTTTATATCGAATTTAAATTTTATTTTTTCCAAATTTAAAGAAATTTTTTGATTATTTTTTATAATTTTTTTAGAAATTACTTCATTAAACTTATCTGTTTCATAGCCAACTAAAGTTAAAACAGTTATTGTAGAAATTATGATCAATAAAAAAATAAGACAAGATATAATAAAAATACGCTTCATTATTTGTTTATAATTCCTGCTTCAATAAATTGATCAATATTTCCATCTAAAACATCTCTAGGATTTGTACTTTCATTTGCATTTCGCAAATCTTTAACTAGTTGATATGGTTGAAGTACATAAGACCTAATTTGATGTCCCCATCCTATATCTGTTTTAGCGCTCAATTCTTTTTGATTTTCTTTTTCTCTTTTTTGAATTTCATGTTCATAAAGTCTAGCTTTAAGCATTTTATAACAAGTTTCTTTATTTTTATGTTGCGATCTCTCATTTTGGCATTGGACAACTATTTTAGTTGGAATGTGGGTTATTCTGACTGCGCTATCAGTTGTGTTCACATGTTGTCCTCCAGCCCCACTCGATCTATACGTGTCTATTCTCAAATCCTTTTCGTCAATTTTGATATTTATATCATCATCTATAGCTGGATAAACCCAAACACTGGCAAAACTTGTATGCCGTCTAGCACCGCTATCAAAAGGAGATATTCTTACCAGTCTATGGACGCCTGACTCTGATCTCATTAATCCATAAAGATAATCACCATCTACTCTCAAAATTGATGATTTTATTCCTGCTTCTTCACCTTTATGTTCACTAATTATTTCATATTTAAATTTTTTTTTATCAAACCATTTTAAATACATTCTTCTTAACATATCAGCCCAATCTTGACTTTCTGTTCCACCTGCTCCTGCGTGTATCTCAAGATAAATATTAAGGTTATCATTTTCTCCTGAAAGGAAACAATTAATTTCTACTTCTTTAATCTTTTTTAATAATTGTTTGATTTTAATATCACAGTCCAATAAAGTCTCTTCGTTTTTTTCTTCCAATGCTAAATTATATAAGTCTTTTAAGTTAGCAATTTCTTTAACGGAGTCTTTATAAGAATCAAGAATATTTTCGTAAATTTTTTTTTCTTTTACAGTTTTTTTTACTTTTGTTTTATCTTTCCAAAAATTTTCACTTAATAGAGTTTTTTCAATTTCTCTTAACTTAGACGCTATATTATTATTTTCAAAGATACCCCCTGATATTATTCAGAGTTTTTTCAAATTTAATCAATTTATTTTCAAAGTTTTGCATTAGTAAAATTGCCTGTATTTAATTAGTTTATCATAACTATTAATTGAAATTAATTTGTTATTATTAATATTGTTAATATCTTTAGCTTTTAAAGCTTCAATAATTGTATTTTTGTCACCTAATGGAGATTTTAAACCTGTGTCATAATTTAAAGAAGTTAAGTAAATTCCCTCTGGTATTTCAAAATCTTTAAAATCTTCTTTAAACAAAGTTTCTTTTACAAAATCCTTAAAAATAGGGAGAGCAGCTTTTGAGCCTGTTTCGTACTTACCTAAAGTTTTTGGATTATCAAATCCGATATATACTCCAATAACAAGATTCGAGGAGAATCCTATAAACCATGCGTCATAGTTGTTGTTTGTAGTACCAGTTTTTCCACCTAAGGGAACTTTTAAATCTCTTAATTTTTTAGCTGTTCCTCTTTTTACTGCCCCTTCCAGAATAGAAATCATTTGATAAGCTGTTTCCTCACTAAAAATTCTTTCATTATCATATTTAATAACTGGATATTCTTTAGAATTATTTAGATACTTGTCGCAGCCAATACATTTTTTATTTTCTAATTTAAAAATTGTTTTACCTCTTCTGTCTTGTATTCTGCTAATTAGATTTGGTCTAATTTTTTTACCTCCATTAACGAATGATGCATATGCTGCTGTAAGGTTTAATAAAGAAGTTTCTGCTGCTCCAAGAGAAACAGAGAGCAGTTCAGGTATATCATCGTAAATTTCTAATTTACTTGATAAATCGAGAATCTTATTTAAACCTAATGTTTTAGCAATTCTTACAGTCATCAAATTTCTAGAATATTCAATTCCTTTTCTAAGAGTAGTTGGTCCATAAAATTTTTTTCCATAGTTTTCTGGCTTCCAATCTTTCAAGCCGACACCTTGGCTTTCAACAAATGGAGCATCTAACACAATTGAATTTGGGGAGTAGCCATTTTCAAGTGCTGCAGCATATACAATAGGTTTAAAAGCAGAACCTGGTTGTCTTTTAGCTTGAGTAACTCTATTAAATTCACTTGATCTAAAATTGAATCCACCTACTAAAGCTTTAATATCTCCTGAATGGGGATCTATAGCTACTATACCTCCATTAACTTTTGGATACTGTTTTAAATCCCAAACATTTTTTTCCTTTTTTATAAAAATTATATCTCCTACATTAAACTTATCAGATATAATTTTTTTATTAGGAATAGCCCATTTAATTTTATTCATAGGGACTATACCTTTGATTCCATTCAAAGTTTTAAAAGTTAATCCAATGTTATTGGTTTCTAAAATTTCTGCTTTTTCCCAATTTAAAGTTGGATCTATCTTCAAATTTTCTATAGTTTTTTTCCAATTTAAATTTTTTGTCTTATTTGTTAAAGCTCCCCTCCATCCATGCCTTCTATCATAAGCTTCAATACCTTTTCTTAAAGAAATAATTGCTTGAATTTGATAATTAATATCCAAAGGAGTTCTTATCGACAATCCTTCTGAATAAAGTTTTTTGAAACCATACTTTTCTTTGATAGACCTTCTCACCTCTTCAGTATACGAGTTAGCCTCATTTAAAATTTCTATTTTTCTTCTCTTTAATTTAATTTTTGAATTTTTAAGATTTACTAGTTCTTCTTTGTTTATATAATTATTATCTTCAAGATTTTGTAATACTAAATTTCTTCTAAATTTTGCTATATCTGGATATTTAAACGGATCATATTTACTTGGAGCCTTAGGTAAAGCTGCTAATAAAGCCGCTTCAGAATAATTTAAATCTTTAACAGATTTATCAAAATACTCTAGGCTTGCTGCAGCTATCCCATAAGTACCTTGACCTAAATAAATTTGATTTAAGTATAGTTCTAAAATCCTTTCTTTAGAATATGCTCTCTCTATTCTAAATGCTAAGATAGCTTCTTTAATTTTCCTATTTAATGAAACTTCATTTGTGAGTAAAAAATTTTTAGCTACCTGCTGAGTAATAGTAGAAGCACCTTCTAATCTTTTATTTTCGCTGATATTTTTTAAATTTTTGAATGTAGCTCTGAGTATTCCTTTTGCATCAACTCCAGGGTGATTAAAAAAATTTTTATCCTCTGCGGATAGAAATGAATTAATAACTTTTTTTGGCACAGAATCAAATGGAATAAACAATCTTTTTTCTAAAGCATATTCAGCAATCAACTTTCCGTCATTAGAGTACACTCTGCTTGATATTGGAGGTTGATAATTTGATAATTTTTTATAATCAGGTAAACCGATAGAAAAATACCAAAAAGTAGATAAAACAAAAAACAAACCAATTAGAATAAATATTATAAAAAATTTTATTGAGATATTTACAAATTTGAACATTCTGAATAATCTAGCATAAAATTTGGCTATCTTTGGGCATTATGACATAAATATATGTGCAATTGATGGTAAAATTGTATAATATTTAATGATGTTAAAAATTAAAATTACAAATTTCAATATATTAAAAGGAATTCAATTTAAATGGAAAAAAATTTATACATTGATGCTTCGCATCCAAATGAAACCCGTATCGTTCTTAAATCAGAGTCTTCTATTGAAGAATATGAGTTTGAAAATAAAAATAAGTTAAATTTTAAGAATAATATTTATCTTGGAACAATTAGTAGAGTAGAGCCATCTCTTCAAGCTGCATTTGTTAATTTTGGAAGAATTAAACACGGTTTTTTAGCCTTTAATGATATTCAGTCAGATTATTATCAAATTCCTTCAGAGGATAAAGAAAAAATAAAAAATGCTGAGGAAAAAATAAGAGAGAATCTAAAAAATCAAGGTTTAGAAGATTTACCTAGTGATAAAAATTCAGAAAATCAGAACGAAAAAAATGAAGAAAAAAATTCTATAAAAACTGAAGAAGATGTAAAAAAAGAGTATCGAGAGGAGTTAAAAACATCTTACGGCTTAAAAAGATATAAAATACAAGAGGTAATTAAACCAGGGCAAGTAATATTAATTCAAGTTATCAAAGAAGAGAGAGGGCAAAAAGGAGCCGCATTAACTACATTTATATCCCTAGCAGGAAAGTTTATGGTGTTAATGCCTAATACAGCCAAAGGAGGCGGTATTTCTAGAAAAATATTTAATTCTTCCGACAGACAAAAAATTAGAGGAATTTTAAATGAAATTGAAATTCCAAAAAATATGGGAGCCATAGTCAGAACCGCTGGAGCTAATAAAACTAAAAATGAAATAGAAAAAGATTTTCAAAATATTTTAAAAACTTGGGAAGAAATTGGAAATAAAGCTCTAAGTTCAAATGCTCCTTCATTAGTTTATGAAGAAGGAGATATAATAAAAAGAACTTTGAGAGACACATATGATAACGAAACAAAAAACGTATACATAGATGGTAATGAAGCGTATCAAAAAGCTAAAAAGTTTATGAAAGAGTTAATGCCTAGAAATACCAAAAATATTAAAAAATATAGGGGTAAGATACCTTTATTTCATGATGCTAACATTGAAAAAGAATTAAACAATATCTTTGAACCTACGGTCAAATTAAAATCTGGAGGCTACTTAGTTATAAATCCAACGGAAGCTCTTGTTGCAATTGATATAAATTCAGGACAGTCTACTAAACAAATTAATATTGAAAAAACTGCTTTAAATACAAACCTAGAAGCAGCGGAAGAAATTGCTCGACAAATAAAGCTTAGAGATCTTTCAGGCTTAATTGTAATTGATTTTATAGATATGATGAATTTTTATAACAGACGGACTGTAGAAAAAAAAATGAAAGAAAGTATTAGGAAAGATAGAGCTCGAATTCAAGTTGGAAGAATTAGTAACTTTGGCCTTTTGGAAATGACAAGACAACGACTTAGAGAAGGATCAATTAAATGGGAGACAATACTCTCTCTAAGTTCTTTTGCACAAAAAATTACAAAAAAAATTGAACTTCTAGCATTTACTACTAAAGTAAAAATTATAAAAGCCTATATACCAGAAAAAGTTAAGATATATATTGAGAATAACTTGTCCAAAGAAATTGAATATTTTGAAAAAAAATACTCTTTTAAGATTCAATTTTTAGCAGATAACACATTGATTATACCAGAATATAGAATTGAACTTTTGAATAAATTAAAAAAAGTTATTAATAAATTTGAAAATATAGACAAAATTGAAAATAGTTTACAGAATAGAGAAAAAATAAAAAAATATAAAGCTGAAAAAGTAGTAGATTTAAAAAAACTTAAGAAAACTAAGTCAGTGAAAAAGAAAAAGACAACTCCTCGAACATTGTGGGTTAGAAGAAAAAAAAGAGCCTAAATTAAACCCTTAAATGGTGAACTAGCTTTAGCAAAATAATTTTTTTTCATCCTTATTGCTAAATAAGACTCTCTACCAGAAATTACAGCTCTCTTGAATGCGCTAGCCATTAAAATTGGTTTTTTTGCATTTGCTATCGCGCTGTTAACTAGAACTCCATCACAACCCATTTCCATTGCTATAGTGGCATCGGACGCTGTGCCTATACCTGCATCAATAATAACTGGAACTTTAGATTGTTTAATAATTAATGAAATATTAATTTTATTTTGAATTCCTAATCCAGAGCCTATAGGTGATGCTAAAGGCATAATTGCCGATGCACCGCAGTCTTCTAATTTTTTTGCTAATAAAGGATCATCTGTGCAATAGACCATTACTTTAAACCCCTCTTTGACAAGAATTTTTGTTGATTTAATTGTCTCAATCATATTTGGATATAAAGTTTTCTTATCTCCTAAAACTTCTAATTTTACTAATTTCCAACCACCCATTTCTCTTGCAAGTCTTAAAGTTCTCAATGCTTCTCCTGACGAAAAACAGCCTGCAGTATTAGGTAAATAAATTATTTTTTTAGGGTTTAAATAATCTGTTAAAATTGGTTTTTTTTTATTTATTATATTAACTCTTCTTACTGCAACAGTAACCATGTCCGCGCCGGACTCTTTTATTGCCTCGGCAGTTGCTTTGAAACTTTTATATTTTCCTGTACCGACAATTAATCGTGATTTTAATTTAACATTATCAATTTTGAATATATCTTTTTTCAATTTAGCCCCCACCTATAAAGTGCACTACTTCCAACTTATCTCTATCTTTTAGATATTTTTTTTTATGACTTATCTTTGGAATGATAACTCCATTAAGCTCTATAGCTATCTTTTTGTTATTCAACTTAAATCTTTTTAATAAATCATAAATATTTTCTTTGGATCTTATATTAATTTTTTTTCCATTTAATTGTATTTTTGCCATAATTGAGTTAATTAATTAACTTATAAATTAAAGATGAGCAAAATTATAATTCTTAATGGTCCAAACCTCAACCTTTTAGGTGAAAGAGAAAAAGAAAAATACGGGAATATAACTTTAGAAAATATTGAAAAAAATTGTAAAAATTTTGCTTTAAATAATGGTATTGATCTTTCTTTTTTTCAGTCAAATATTGAAGGTCAATTAGTCGAAAAAATTCAAGAAGCAAGAAAAGAGCATAAAGGATTAATTATCAATGCCGGAGGATACACTCATACATCTGTAGCTATTCACGATGCCTTGAAAATACTCAAAATACCAATAATCGAATTACACATAACTAATATTTACAATAGGGAGGAATTCAGGCATAAGTCATTGATAAGTGGAATAGCAACTAGTGTTATATGTGGTTTTGGGACTGACGGATACATAATTGCATTAGAAGCGATGAAAAAGAATTTAAAAAATGAAAATAGATAAAAAACTTATTAAAGAATTAGTTGATCATTTAAGTGAATTTAACTTAACTGAACTTGAATACCAAGAAGGCCAAACAAAAATTAAAGTTTCAAAATCTTCTACGGGTGTAGAACAAATTAAGTCTTCTTCAGTTGTTTCACCAAACAAAGCTGTTTTAAATAAATCTGATGAGACAGATGGTATAAGAATTAAGTCTCCAATTATTGGAACTGTATATTTAGCACCAGAGCCTGGAGCAAAAAAATTTGTTGAAGTTGGAGATAAAATAAAAAAAGGACAAACTGTGATGATAGTGGAAGCAATGAAAACTATGAACCATATCCCCTCTGCAAATGAAGGTGTGGTAAAAAAAATTCTTGTAAATGATGGTCAGCCAGTAGAGTTTGGTCAGCCTCTAGTTGTTCTAAAATAGAAATGTTCAAAAAAGTATTGATAGCTAACAGAGGTGAAATTGCTGTTAGAATAATAAGAGCCTGTAAAGAATGGGGTATCCAAACTGTTGCTGTTCATTCAGATGTAGATTCAGACTCTATGCACGTTAGATTAGCTGATGAAAGTGTTTGTATAGGATCTCACCAACCTCAAAACAGTTATTTAAATGTTTCATCTATAATGTCTGCTGTAGATTTGACTGGAGCAGAAGCTATTCACCCTGGTTATGGTTTTTTATCTGAAAATGCAAAATTTGCTGATGTAGTAAACAAACATGGTATTAAATTTATTGGACCGAGCTCTGATTTAATTTCGAAAATGGGTGATAAAATAGAAGCTAAAAGAATAGCTAAAAAATATGGTTTACCTATAATCGAAGGTTCAGAAGGAGGAGTTAAATCATTTTCTGAAGCAAGATCAATTAGTAAAGAAATTGGTTACCCAGTATTAATAAAAGCAGCTGGTGGCGGTGGTGGTAAAGGAATGAAAATTGTAGATGAAGAAAATCAACTAGAAAACTTATTTCTAACTGCAAAAAGTGAAGCAAAAAAATATTTTGGGAATGACGAATTATATATTGAAAAATATTTTAAGCACCCAAGACATATAGAAGTTCAAATAATGTCTGGGAAGAATAAAACTGTTCATCTGGGTGAAAGAGACTGTTCAGTTCAAAGACGACATCAAAAATTAATCGAAGAGACCCCCAGTCCAGTTCTATCAGATGAACAAAGAAAAGATTTGTTGGAAAGAACAGTGAAAATGGTTGAACAAATTGGCTATGAGGGTGCTGGTACTGTTGAATTTATTTATGAAAACGGAAAATTTTATTTTTTAGAAATGAATACCAGAGTTCAAGTAGAACATCCGGTAACAGAAGTTCAAACAGGAATTGATATTGTTAAAGAACAACTATGGATAGCTTTTACAGGCGAAACAGCATTAAAACAAAGCGATATATCTCCAAGAGGTCATTCTATTGAATGTAGAATAAATGCAGAAAATCCTGCTTTAGATTTTCAACCAAGTCCAGGAACAATTAGTGTATGCCATCAACCTTCAGGTTTTAGAACTAGGGTTGATGGTTCAATTTTTCAAGGATGCAAGATAACCCCTTTTTACGATAGCTTAATCGCAAAAGTAATTTGTAAGGGACGAAATAGATCTGAAGCTATTCAGAGAACTTTAAGATCATTAGATGAATTTGTGTTGGAAGGAATTACAACAACCATAGATCTTCATAAAAAGATCTTAAACCATAAGAAATTTGTGGAATCTAATTTTGATACTAATTGGTTGGGTAAAGAAAAATTTTATTAGACATTATTGCAGTTAACAAGTTGCAAATCATAAATTGCATGGTCAAAAGGAGCTATTGTTGGATCAGATGAGAAAGTCCAACCATTAAATATAAAAACTTTTTCATTTTCATTTTCTGTTAGATCTTTAACCTGAAGATAAGCAACACTAATTTTTTTATTTTCCATTTCAAGTTTTCCACATTTTAAAATCTTAATTTCAAGTGGTCCAAATTTTTTTACTTCTCCTAAATTGACTGTTATGTCTAAAGTTTTAGCCGTAATCTTATCTAAGCCAATAAATTGAGCACTCAATAGATCATTGTTAGAAGCACTTTTTTTTTTATCTTTAATTTTTCCAGATTCATTTAAATCATTAGTTGAATTGTCAACACCCTCAAAACTTGGTTTCAGCTCTTTTAAATTAATAAGGGGTGAACTTAAAATTTTCTCTTCAGATAAAGAAGAATGGTTTAAAAAAAAAATTAAAAAGATCGATAAAATTAATTTTCTATTTCCAAGTTTCATATTTTTTTATTTTATCATCTTTTTTTATTTTAGTTGGTCTATAACTTTCTTTAGTGCCTGTCTTATTTTCTATATGGGCTTTTTGCCATATATACTTTTTTTCATTATTATCTGGAATTTTGTCTATAGTATGATGTATCCACAAAAACCAATCAGAAGTAATTTTAGTAGCCTCGATATTATCAGAATATATCACCCATCTTTCGTTTCTTTTGTTTTGGTAGTACTTGTTGCCTAGTTCATCTTTTCCTACAAGTTTTCCAAAAAATAATGTTTTTAGAAAAGTTCCAAAAGTCTGTTTATTCCACCAAGTAAAAATTATTTTTAGATTCATTTTTTTGATTTTTTAAATCCACACAATTTATAAGTGTATAATTATTTATATCAGACAGTTACTTTTTTTGCTATATATGTTTAATAAAGAGATTCCTTTTAATAAATGAAAAAATTTGTAGTTGAAACATATTATACCTGTACCTTTAAAACTGTTCATTCATTAGATAATCTTAATGATCAAGAATTATCTAAAATTGATAGTAGAAGTGATGGAGAAGTTGAAGTAATTGATGTTAAACTTAACAACCGAAAAACTAAAAGAGTTGGTGAAACTAAAAAAAGTTCAGAAAAAAACAAAAAAGTGGATAATGTACTATCCGCATCTCTTTCAAAAAATATTGTCGATAACAAGGAGCCGAATATTATAAATGATAAACAACCAATAAAGGTTAAGCATAACGCGAGATTTAAAATGCCAGACCGTAGAAAGGGTTATATTCAAAAAGCACAAATTGGTGATCACAAAGTATATTTACATACTGGTGAATATGATGACGGAAAAATTGGTGAAATCTTTATTGATACAAATAAAGAAGGAGAATTAGTTAAAGCAATGATGAACAATTTTGCGATAGCTATATCACTTGGTCTTCAATATGGAGTACCGTTAGAAGAATATGTTGATGCATTTATTGACACTAAGTTTGAGCCATCAGGAAATGTAATTGGAAATGATAGAATTTTAAGCGCATCCTCAATACTAGATTATGTATTTAGAGAACTTGCTATTTCTTACTTAGGAAAAGAAGATTTGGCCCATACCCCATCTATAGCTAGCACAAAAGAGTTAGTTAATGAGACTACAGACGATAAATTCTTAAAAATTGTAAAAAATATAACCTCAAAAGGTTTTGTTAGAAGTAATTACGAGGAAAAATTGGTTGATTTATCTGATGTAAGAATCAACATAAAGTCTAAAAATTAATTTTTTTTATCATCAATCTTTATTCCAAGCTCTTTTAATTGATTAAGGTCAACTTGCGATGGGGCTTTCATCATTAAATCTTGAGCATTTTGATTCATTGGAAATAGTGTTACTTCTCTAATATTTTTTTCATCTGCTAGTAACATCACAATCCTATCTATTCCTGGAGCAATCCCCCCGTGAGGAGGAGCTCCATAACTTAAAGCATTTAACATTCCGCTAAATTTTTCTTCAACTTGAGTTTTATCATATCCTGCTATTGAAAAAAGTTTATACATCAACTTAGGTATATGGTTTCTTATTGCTCCAGACGATAACTCTATTCCATTGCAAACAATGTCATATTGAAATGCTTTTATTTCTAAAGGATTGTTAAAGTTTAATTTATCTAAATCTCCTTGAGGCATTGAAAAAGGATTATGGCTAAACTTAACCTTTTTAGTTTGTTCATCCAACTCATACATTGGATAATCAATAACCCAGCAAAAAGCAAAACTCGCTTCATCAATTAAACCTAAATCTTTAGCAATTTTATCTCTTGATATCGCTAAAATTTTTTCAACCTCATTTTCTTTTCCACAAGATAAAAATATACTATCGCCAATATCTGCTTTACAATCTTGCATTATATCTTTAATTGAATCTTCACTAAAAAACTTTCCAACTGGACCTTTGCCTAAAATCTTATCATTTTTTTCAATTGTAAAATATGCTAACCCAGAAGCACCCTGTTCTTTTGCCCACTTATCAATGTTATCAAAAAAACTTCTTGGTTTATCTTTTGTATTTTTAGTAATAATGCAGCGCACTTTAGATCCAGTTTTTACTAATTTTTTGAAAATATCAAATTTTACATCATCTCTAGTAAAAATATTTGTTATATCATGAATTAATAGGGGATTTCTTAAGTCAGGCTTATCCGTTCCGTACTTCATCATAGCCTCACGAAAAGGAATTTTGGGAAATTTAACATTTAATATTTTTTTAGTAGAAAATTTTTTAAATAAATTTACCATCAGGTTTTCAACAACTCTAAAAATATCTTCTTGCTCAACAAAAGACATTTCAATATCAAGCTGATAAAACTCTCCTGGACTTCTGTCTGCTCTTGCGTCTTCATCTCTAAAACAAGGGGCAATTTGAAAATATTTATCAAATCCAGAGACCATTATTAGTTGTTTAAATTGTTGAGGAGCCTGTGGTAAAGCATAAAATTTACCTGGATTTAATCTGCTAGGCACTAAAAAATCTCTAGCTCCTTCAGGACTTGATGAAGTCAAGATTGGAGTTTGATACTCTAGAAAGTCTAATTTTAACATTTCAGATCTTATAAAAGATATTACTTTAGACCTCAGAATAACATTTTTGTGCATCTCTTCTCTTCTTAAATCTAAAAATCTATATTTTAACCTTATATCTTCAGGATAATCTTGCTCTCCAAAAACTGGCATAGGTAGATCTTTTGCTTCAGATAAAATTTTTACTTGTTGAACATCAACTTCAATTTTACCTGTTGATAGTTCTAAATTTTCAGTTCCTTTTTCTCTTTTAATAACTTTTCCTACAATAGTTAAAACTGACTCTTGCCTAATCTTTTCTAAAATAGAAAAAAATTTATTTTTATTTTCTATAACACACTGGGTTAATCCATAATGGTCTCTTAAATCTATAAACAGTAAATTTCCATGGTCTCTTTTTCTATGTAACCAACCAGATAAAAAAACCAACTTTCCAGTATCGTTTTCTGTTAGCTCAGAACAATTATGAGATCTATATTTATTCATTAATTAATACTTTTTTTATTAAATTAATATTTATAGATTTTCCAGAAGATAAAGATAAATCATCAATTTCCTTTATAAATTTAAATACTTTTTCATATGAGCGTTCTGTATTTTTAATGATATACTCGGATATTTTAGGTGTTATTGCTATTTGTTTTTCTGAAAAAGATTTAGTGATTATTACCCTTAACAAGTCATCTGTTGGCAAATCTATACCTAAATTTAAAAAACTTTTAGCTCTAGATTTTAAATCATTCAATTCGAACATATTATCTTTTACTGGTAATATAGAGTTTATAACAACATAATTATCAAATTGCTTAGATTGATTTAAAACCGAATAAAAAATTTTTTCATCTATATTATTTTCGTAGTCATCAATTATTAAACAATCTAATTTTTGAAATGTTGATATTATTTCATCATTAATGTCTTTGGGTTGCAGTATTAAAGTTGAATTAATTTTTTTTTTTAGAATATTAGAAAGGTGAGTTTTTCCACAACCTTTAGGACCGAAAATATTTACCCATTTACTAGACCAATTAGGCCAACTTTCGATTAAACGATAAACAGAAAAATTATTGCTAGAAACATAATAATCTTGTTCGTAATATTTTTTTTTAAAAGGAAATTTAAATGTAAGTTGATTCATTAAATTATTTTTAGATGCCACTGCCCACCTACTACATTTAAATTTATATTTTCTTCTTTAAGTTTATTTATAATCTTATTTATTTTGCCAAGATATTTAATTTTAACAAAAACATAATCTTTATTAATCTGTTGAACATAAAAATTATCTATTAAATCTATTTTTTCTAATCTTTCATTAAATTCATATAAATTACTTATATTATTTAGGTTAATTTTTGCGTTCAAAAAGGAAGGAGTTCTAACATCTATTAAATTTTGAGATTTTATTAAATTTTTTACTTCTTTATCTATTTTTAAAATTATTTTTTTATAGAAATCTTCTTCTTTAATATTCTTATCTTTATTTATAAATAATTTTTTATTGATATTTTTTTTTTCAATTCTCGTTTTTAAAAATATATTAGCTTTATTTTGATCTATTTCAATATTAGCAAATACTATGTTTTGAGTTTCATATTCTTTGAAAAAATCTGAAATCTCTAATTTATAAATATTATTTTTGTTTAAATTTATTTTTTGAATAACTTCAATATTTTCTGACGGCAAAATATATTGTATTAAATCATCGAATCTTTCATTGTTCCAGTTATTATAAAAATAATTTTGTGTATAAATAAAATTCTCATCTTTTATTATCAGCAAAGGAAAAAGTATGGCTTCAGTATTAATTATATCTGAATATAAAATATTTTTGGTGAAAAAAAAGTTATGCATATTTTTTTTATCAAAAAAAACATTTATTTTCCTATAGCTTGTTTTCTTTTTTTTTTCATCGCGATTGGTAATTTGATAATATGAGATTAATCTTTTAATTTGCTCTAAACTGGTATTTGAAAGATTTTTATAATCTTCTTCCAATAAAAGTCGATTTGTTAATTTATCAAATGCTTTATAGAAAGCTTTGTTAATCAATTTTTCATTATTTTCAGAACTTTCCTTGCCTAGGTCAATATTATTAACATTAAAAATGTTATTATTTGAAAAAACATTTCCAGTTTGAAATAAAATAATTAATATAATGATTATAAACTTTAAATTTTTCATAATTAGCTAATTATCATTTTTATCAATGAAAAAAATACAAAATAGTTATAAAAAAAGTGGTGTAAATATTTCTATTGCTAATAAATTTGTAAATCACATAGCAAAAATATCAAAAAAAAATGTCAAAAAAACGGATAAATCATTCAATCCTAATAATATAGGAGCTTTTGGTTCTACTTTTGATCTAAGTAAGATCAAAATTAAAGATCCTGTTATTGTATCTTGCACAGATGGAGTTGGGACTAAAATTGATTTAGCTAATAAATTTGGAAAATTTGATACTATTGGCATAGACTTAGTTGCAATGTGTGTAAATGATTTAATTGTTCAAGGAGCTAAGCCATTATTCTTTTTAGATTATATAGCAGTAGGAAAATTAGATTTAGATAAAACAAAAAAAATTTTAAAAGGAATTATTAAAGGTTGTGAAGTTTCAGATTGTAAATTAATAGGAGGAGAAACAGCAGAGATGCCAGGTATTTACTCCAAAAATAAATTTGACTTAGCTGGTTTTAGTGTGGGCATAGTATCTAAAAGAAAAATTTTAAATAAGGATAATGTAAAAAAAAACAACCTAATTTTAGCCATACCATCAAGTGGAATTCATTCTAACGGATACTCTTTAGTAAGATCTATCTTAAAAAAAAGTAAGATCACAAAAAAATTAAAAAATGAGCTTTTAAAACCAACAAAAATTTATACACAAGAAATTCTTAAGCTAGTAAATAAAAACTTAATCAATGCAGCTGCTCATATAACCGGTGGTGGATTAATTGAGAATATAACACGTTCAGTGCCTAAAGAATTATCTATTAATATTGACCTTTCAAAAATTAAAACAAAAAAAATATTCAGCTGGTTAAAGTCTAAAAATATTTCAGATATGGAAATGCTTAGAACTTTTAATTGCGGTGTTGGTTTTTGTATAATGGTAGAAAGTAAAAATTTAGAAAAAATTAAAAAAGTTTTTCCTAAAGAATACATGCCCTATAAAATTGGTTATGTGTCTAGAAATAAACAAAAATTAAATTTATATAATAAGATAAGATGGTAAAAAAAAATGCCTGCGTTTTTATTTCTGGTTATGGTTCAAATCTAAAATCACTAATACATAATTCAAGAGATTATAATTTTCCAATAAACATTAGCCTAATAATTAGTAACAACAAAAATGCAAAAGGCGTTTTTTACGCAAAAAAAAATTCAATTCCATACTTGATTATAAATACTAAAACAAAAAATTTTGAAAATGCTATGATAAAAGAAATAAAGAAATATAAGATATCATTAATTTGTCTGGCTGGATATATGAAAATCCTGTCTAAAAAATTTATAATGAAATTTGGAAAACAAATAATCAATATACACCCTTCTCTACTACCTAAGTTTAAAGGTCTAAACACCTTCGAGAGAATTTTGAATAATAATGAAAAAAAAACAGGATGTACTGTTCATTTTGTAAGTGAAAAATTAGATAGTGGAAAAATTATTAATCAAAAAAGTTTTTTTATTAAAAGAGATGATAATACAAGAACTTTAAAAGAAAAAACTCAAAAGTTAGAACTTAGAGCTTTTTCTGAAGCTATTATAAAAATATTTAGATACAATTAATTTTTAAAGAAAAAACTAATTTCTTTTTTTGCATTGCCTGCTGAGTCTGATCCATGGACCGAATTTTTATCTATTGATATGCCATAAAGCTTTCTAATGGTATTTTCATCAGCTTTTTTTGGGTCTGTAGCTCCCATTAATTTTCTATTTTGCAATACTGCATTTTCACCTTCTAATATCATCACGACTATCGGCCCTGACGATAAATACGAGCATAAATCATCATAAAAAGGTTTTGATTGATGAACCTTATAAAACTCTGCAGCCTCCTCTTTGGTAATATGAATTTTCTTATCTTCTTTTACCTTTAATTTATTTTTTTCAAATATGGATTTAATTTCATCTATTAAATTTCTTTCAACAGCATCAGGCTTTATTATTGAAAGTGTTTGCTCAAAATTACTCATAATTATCTTCTATTAGTTGGTTTAATAATCTTACTCCGAATCCTGTTGCACCTCCTGAATTTAAAGCGCCACCATATTTTGAAAAAGCCATGCCGGCAATATCTAAATGAGCCCATGGTGTTTTATTTAAAATAAATCTTTGTAAAAATTGAGCTGCTGTTGTAGATCCAGCTCCTCCAACGTAATTAATGTTTTGCATATCTGCATTTTTTGAATTCATTAGTTTATCATAATTTTTGTGAAGAGGCATTCTCCATAATTTTTCTTCAACCTTTTTACCTGCATCTAAAATATTTTTAGATAATATGTCGTCGTTTGAAAAAAGTCCGGCATATTCAGAGCCTAAAGAAACAATAATTGCTCCTGTTAATGTTGCTAGATCAACTATGAACTTGGGTTTAAATTTTTTTTCTGTAAAAGTTAATGCATCAGCTAAAACGAGTCTACCTTCTGCATCTGTATTTAATACCTCTACAGTTTTACCACTATAAGATTTAACAATGTCTCCCGGTCTTTGTGCGTTCCCGCTAACCATATTTTCTACAAGACCTACAACTCCTACCGCATTAATTTTTGCTTTTCTTAGTGCTAAATTTTTCATTAAACCTACTACAGCTGCTGAACCAGCCATGTCATATGTCATGTCTTCCATAAATCTTGCTGGTTTTAATGAATAGCCGCCAGTATCAAAAGTAACTCCTTTGCCTACAAACGCTAAGGGTTTTGAATTATTTTTTGCTCCATTCCATTCCATTGTTACTAAATAAGATCCTCTGATACTTCCCTCACCTACTCCAAGTAAAGTATTCATTCCCATCTTTTTTAATTTTTTTTCATCATATATATTTATTCTCAAACCATCTTTTTTAAGAGAGTTTAATCTTTTTGCATATTCATCTGGGTGAAGAATGTTTCCAGGCTCTGAAACTAAATCTCTTGCATAAAAAGTACCTTCTTCTAAAGCTCTAAATTTTAATTGATTTTGATTTGAGGGCTTATTTTTATTTCCAAATATATTAATAGATAAAATTCTTGTTTCTTTTTTAGTTTTATATTTATTAAATTCGTAAGATTTCAATTTCAAGCCATGTAGAAATAAGCCTAAAAAATTTTCATGTTTAGTTATTATACTATCTGAATTTACAAAATACTCGCTATTCTTTCCATAGTTTATACGACCATAGAATTCTGCTCCAAGATTTTCTATATCAAAGTTTTTTAAATCTTTCTTAATAGAAATTAAAATAATTTTTTTTTTTGAGTTAACTTCAAAAACAAACATATTTTTTTTTAAATCACTAGTTTTTAATAAATCGTTAATGTAAGAAAACTCAGAGTTAGAGAGATGTTTTTTTAAACTGTTTATATTGAATTTTTCACTGGCAAATAAAACAAGGTTGGATGAAGATTTCTCATTTAACTTCTTTGAATAGATAATTTTAATAGACATAAATTTTTAAATAAGCCCTAGAGGTGCTGAATGCTATATATGTCCAAATATGTTAGATTTCAATGGAAAATATATCACAGTGTACTATCATAGGTTGAGTTTTAACTAAAGTTACATTATTTATATACAACAAAATACAATGTTAACAAACAAAATTTATCAAAACTTTATCAAAGAGATTTTAAAAACATTTTTAATTATATTGTTTGGCTTATCTATAATTGCATGGACAGTAAGAGCAGTTAATTTTTTAGACCTTATTGTAGAAAATGGTTACTCAATTACAACTTACTTCCAATACTCTTTTTTAAATTTAGCAGCAATACTTACTAAGTTGATACCTCTATCTTTTTTATTATCTTTAATGATTTTCCTTATGAAGCAAATTCAAGATAATGAATTTATTATATTGTGGACGTCAGGGGTAAAAAAACTCAAAGTAGTTAATCTTCTATTTTTAATCTCAGTTTTTATTTTGTTTTTTTATATACTCTTTTCAGCATTTATTACTCCATACGCATTAAACAAATCTAGAAATTTATTAAATAAAGAGGGGTTTAATTCTTTTTTACCCACAATTAGAGTTCAGCAATTTAGTGACTCGTTTAAAGGTTTTACGTTCTTCGTAGAAGAAAAATTTGAAAATGAAATAAAAAATGTATTCATTTATGATAAATCAAACGCTTTAAAAAATCTTACTTCAAATCAATCAGATACAACCTCTACAACAATTATTGCTAAAGAAGGAATTGTTGATAATAGAAAAATGGTTTTATTTGATGGAAGTATTATTTCAACAGATAAAAATAATAAAGAAAATGATATTGTTAAGTTTGAACAGATAAATATAGATTTAAAAAATCTTAAAACTGGAACTATTAGTCAGCTTAAGTTTCAGGAAACGTCTTCTAAAAACTTGATCGATTGTATTAAAAATCCATCTGAACTAATTATTAATTGCAATAAGAATGCTAATAGTGAAATTATAACAGTACTAAATAGAAGATTCTTTCTTCCATTTTATATTCCAATAGTTTCTCTCATATGCTCCTTTTTATTAATAAAAACTCAATCTAAAAATAATTATTTTTTTAATAAATATAGTATCTTTGTGTTAGGCTTTTTCGTCTTACTTTATTCGGAGTTAATTATTAGATTTACTGGAATTTCAAAAATTGTAGGGACTTTATTTATAGCTTCACCTTTTATTTTTACTCCAGTTATTTATTTATTTTTAATTTATAAACTTAACAGAGAAGCTTCTTCAAAATGAATAGTATCTTAATTAATTATCTATTATCAAATTTTTTAAAAACAATTTTTAAAGTGATATTAATTTTTTATAGCTTTGGCATAATACTTAATTTGTTCGAAGAAATTGAGTTTTTTAAAAATATAGATACCTCAATATTAACACCGATTACTCTTACAGCTTTGTATATTCCAAATATGCTAATCAAATTATTTCCATTTATAATATTTATTTCTAGTATGTGGTTTCTTCTAAATTTAAGAAATAGTAAAGATTTATTAACTTTAAAAGTTTTTGGGTATTCAAATTTTAAGATATTTTTTGTATTAGCTTTTACATCTTTCATTTTTGGTTGGATTATACTATTTGCTGTAAATCCTGTTACTTCTTCAATGGTTAAATATTATGAGAATACAAAATCAAAATATTCTAGAGATGTTGATCATTTAGTTGCAGTAAATAAAAATGGACTTTGGATAAAAGAATTTATAAATAATAAGTATCGAATAGTTTCATCAGATACTTCGAGAAGTAATATTATCAAAAATATCAAAATTTTTAATTTAGATGATAATTATAACTTAATAGAAATAATTTATGCCAAAACAGCTGATATTTCTGAAAATGATTGGGTTTTGAACGAAGTGTCTTTTAGCTCTTTTAAAGATGGAATTTCAAAAGAAGTATTTAAAAGTGAACATATAATACAATCGAAATATGATTATGTTAAAATTACAAGTATCTTCAAAAATTTTGACGCAATGTCATTTTTAGATTTGTTGCTAAATTATCAAGATTTACAAAATAAAGGTTATAATAAAACTTATTTAGATCAAAATTTAAATTCTTTGCTATCTTTACCCTTCTTTTTGTTCCTAATGACAGGTTTAGCTTCAATATTATCTATGAATACTCTAAAAAAATCAAACAAGTCTACAGTTATAATTACAGGATTAATAACTTGTGTTGCCGTATATTATTTTAAAGATTTATCATTTGCTTTAGGTCAGGCTAATAGAATATCTTTATCTTTAGCAGCATGGGTTCCTGTTGTTACCATTGGCTTGTTTACTTCAATCGGGGTTCTACAAATAAATGAAAAATAGTTTTTTCTTTATAGTATTCTTGGTCATATTTTGTAGACCTTTATCAGCAGATAATCTTAATATTCAGTCCTCTACAATTTCAATCGATAAAGATTCTAAACTAACAGTTTTTAAGAATAATGTCGTAGCAACAGATAACGAAAATAATGTTTTAAAAACTGAGTATGCAGAATTTGATAAAGATTTAAAAAAATTAATAAGCAAGGGTGATACAACGATTATTACTTCTGAAGGATATATTTTAAAAGGAAAAAATATTTTATTTGATAACAAAAATAAAATTATTGAGTCTAAAGATCCAGCTATAATTACAGATTTTGAAAAAAATAATATTTTTTTAGAAAATTTTAAATATTTTACAAAAGAGAGTTTTTTTAAATCAGTTGGGAATATTAAAATAATAGATTTTAAAAACAACTCCTATAATTTTTCTCAAGTTTATATTGACGAAAAAAAAAAGGAGATAATTGGAACTGATATAAAGGCTTTTTTAAATGATAAAAATTTCAGAGTAAAAGATAAAAATAAACCAAGAGTTTTTGCAAATACTGTTAAGATTGATGACAAGGGTAATGAGTTCACAAAAAGTATTTTTACTTTATGCGATTATAGAAAAAACGATAAATGTCCTCCTTGGTCTATACAAGCTAGCAAAATGCAGCATAATAAAACAGCAAAAACTATTTATTATGATAATGCAGTTATAAAAGTTTATGATATACCTATATTCTATTTACCAAAGCTTTCTCATCCTGATCCTTCTGTAAAAAGAAGATCTGGTCTTCTTCCTCCTGCACTTACCAATTCAAAAAATCTAGGAACAGGTTTTAAGGTTCCTTATTTTTGGGCAATTAATCATGATAGGGATTTGACTATAACAGGAAATTTATTTGACTCTGAGCGACCACTATTACTTGGAGAGTACCGTCAAGCCTTTCAAAAGTCTAATTTAATAATGGATTTAGGTTATACAGAAGGATTTAAAAAAAAGGAAAAATCTAAAAAAATGGGTGATAGATCTCATTTATTTGCTAAATTTGTAAAAAATTTTGAAACTAAAAATAATTCTGAAAATAATTTTGAATTATCTCTACAAAACGTCTCTGATGATAAGTACTTAAAATTATATAAAATTAAATCAAATTTAGCTTCATACGAAACTGATACACTTGAAAGTTCTATAAATTATACTCATCAAAATGACGATTTATTCATTGGATTTAACGCAAGCATGTATGAGACTTTAAAAGAAGATTATAATGATAAATATGAATATGTTTTACCTGATGTAACTTTAAATAAAAGTTTATTTAATAATCAGTATGGGAATATTGATTTAACTTCAAATCTTAAAGTTCATAACTATGATACGAACAAATTTACTAAGTTTTTAATAAACGATATTGATTGGAAGTATAAGAATATCAATTTTGACTCTGGTATAAGTGGAAGAATTTTAGGAAAAATAAAAAATGTTAATTATGAAGCCAAAAATACAGAATTTAAAAAAGACCCAACTAGTGAAGTTTATGGAGCATTAGGATATCTTACTGAAGTAGATCTATTTAAGAAAACTGAAAATAAGTTCAGTCACTTATTATCTCCAAAAATGCTCGTGAGATTTGCGCCTAATCATATGAGAAAAGAGCCAAACGGACCTAGATTAAATCATTTAAATGTTTTTAGTCTAGATCGTTTAGGTTCTAGCAACAATTTTGAAAGCGGTTTAAGTACTACAGTAGGATTTGATTATGAAATCAAAGATGACAATAGTGATAAACAATTTAATCTAAAAGTAGGACAAATTATTAATAGTAAAGAGAACAAAAATATGCCTGACTCCTCAAGTTTAAATGAAAAACTGTCAGATGTAGTTGGTAAGATGGACTTTCAAATAAATAACAAAGTAAACTTAAATTATAATTTTGCAATAGATCAAAACTATAACGATCTCAATTATAATGAAATTACTTCAGAGCTAGATTTAAACCCTGTTAAATTTAATGTAAGTTATCTTCAAGAAAAAGAACATATTGGTAATAAGGAGTATATGAAAGCAAAAATAAATCTGGCAAAAGGAACTAATGGAATGTTTTCTGCTGAAACTAAAAGGAATTTAGTTACCGACTCTGCTGAATATTACAATTTAAGTTACGAATACCTTAACGATTGTTTAAGAGCTGGATTAGTTTATCGAAGAGAATTTTATGAAGACTCTGAACTTGAAGCAGAAAATTCATTAATGTTTAAAATCACGTTTATTCCTTTTGGTGATATTAATTCACCCTCATTTAGTCAATAAATGAAAATAAAAAATTATCTCATATTAATATTTTTAATATTTTATGTTAAAATAAATCTTTCCAGCGCAGCTATACAAAATAAGATAATTGCAACTGTCAATAATGAAATTGTAACTTCTTATGAATTAAAAAATAAAATTATGACTACTTTAATTTTAAATAACAAACAAATAAATCAGGTAAATATTAATAATTTTAAAAATCAATCTTTAAAAACTTTAATTAATGTTAAGTTAAGAAAAAAAGAATTAGCCAAGTACGATCTTTTGAATATGGCTATTGATACTAAAAAATTTGAGCAAAGAATCTCTAAAAGATATAGTAATAATATAGATGATTTTAAAAATATATTTATTCTTAATAATTTAAGTTACGATTTATATTTAGAAGAAATAAAAATTGAATTAGCATGGCAACAATTAATACTTCAACTTTATGGTAATAAAGTAAATATAGATGAAAAAGAAATTGATGATGAATTAAAAAAAATAATCGCTAGCCAAAAAGATATATTTGAATATAAATTATCTGAAATTGAAGTGCAGGTAGATGACAACAAGAAAATAAATAGTCTTGTAGAGGAAGTACAAAATCAAATTAATCAAGAAGGTTTTAAAAATACAGCTATAAAATACAGTGTATCATCAACAGCTTTAGAGGGAGGTGAAATAGGTTGGGTTAATTCTAGATCTTTATCAAATAATATTTTAGCTTTAATAAGTACTATGAAAGTAAATGAGATATCTAAACCAATATTCCAAAATAATTCTATTTTATTTCTTAGGCTTGAAGATATAAAAAAGTTAGATGCTCTAAAGATTAATTCTACTGAAACAAAAAAAAGAATAATCGATCAAAAAAAAAATGAAATTTTAAATTTATTTTCTAATAGTCATTTATCTAAAATAAGAAATAATGCATCTGTTGAAATAATTAAATGAATAAAAAGATTCTTATAATTGCTTCTGATCCTAATAGCATTAATTCCGAAATCATTTATAAATCGTGGAAAAAAATCAATAAAAAGATAAAAAAAGAAATTATATTGATTGGCAATTTCAATTTAATTAAAGAGCAGTTTAAAAAATTAAAAATAAAAATTAAAATTTTAAAAGTTGTAAATTTTGATGATATTAAATCAAATAATGATTTAAAAATTTTTGATGTACCAGTAACTTTTAAAAACCCTTTTGCTGTTGAAGAAAAAAAAGCATCCAATTATCTATTCAATTGTCTTAAATTAGCTGATAAACTTGCAAGAAGTAAAAAAGTAAAAGGTATTATAAATTGTCCTATAGATAAAAAATTAATAAAGAAAATTCAAAAACCTGGTTTAACAGAGTACTTTGCATCTATATCAAAAGTACCAGAAAAAACAGAGGTTATGATGATTTATAATAAGAAACTATCTGTAGTGCCTCTTACAACTCATATAAAAATTAAAAATATACCCAAAAATATAAATAAAAATTTAATTATAACAAAGTTATTGAGTTTAAATAATAATTATAAAAAAATTTTCAAGATTAAGCCAAAAATAGGAATTTTGGGTCTAAATCCGCATATTGGAGAAATGAAAAATGATACTGAAGAAGTTAAAAAAATAATTCCTGCTATTTTAAAACTAAAAAAAAAAGGTGTTAATATAACTGGACCATTATCTGCTGATACTGTTTTTATTGAAAATTATAAAAATTTTAACGTGTTAGTTGGAATGTACCATGATCAAGTTTTAACACCTTTTAAAACTTTATTTCACTATAATGCTATTAATATTACTTTAGGTCTCCCTTATGTAAGGGTATCGCCTGATCATGGCCCTGCTTACGATTTAATAGGTAAAAATAAAGGAAATTACTTAAGCTTATTAAATTGTGTTAAGTTTATTTATAATTTAAATAAATGAGACGAGCAAAAAAATCTTTAGGGCAAAATTTTTTAATAGATCAAAATATTATAAAGAAAATTATTAACTCAATAGATATATTTAATAAAGATGTTTTGGAAATTGGTCCAGGTAAAGGTGCTTTAACTGTTGAAATATTAAAAAGAAAACCAAAATCCTTAACTCTTATTGAGAAGGATAGATTGATATCAAATGAATTAAAGCTCAAATATAAAAAAAACAAAATAGTAAAAATTTATAACGAAGATATTCTTGAATTTAATATCGAAAAGAATTTAAAAAACAATACAGTGATGTTTGGTAATTTACCTTATAATATTTCATCACAGATACTTGTCAAAATTATAAGATTTAAACAATTACCACCAAAAATTTTTGGGTTAGTTTTTATGTTTCAAAAAGAGATGGCTGAAAGGATTATTGGAAAATTTAATACATCTAGTTATGGAAGATTATCCATTCTAACCAGCTCTAGATTAAGTGTTTTTAAAAAATTTAATGTATCTTCAAATTGTTTTTCACCAAAACCTAAAGTTAAGTCAACTGTAATTTGCTTAAAACCTATAAAAAAAAAAATTCACAGAATAAAAAATATTGAAAATCTAGAAAAAATAACAAATATTTTATTCTCGAATAGAAGAAAAATGATTAATAAAAATATTATAAAATTATTTAGAAATGATAAAAAAAATTCAATTTTTAAGGACCTCGATTTGAAAAAAAGACCCTCAGATATTGAACCAGAAAAATATTATGAAATAACTGAATTATATGAAAGACTTTGATTTCTTTTATTTTTTAAAATTATATTCTCTATCTGCTTATAGCAATTTTCTAAATTTTCATTAATAATTATATAATCGTAATCCACCCAATGCAAAATATCATTGTCAAAACCTTTAAACCTTCTCTCGACTTCTTCTGGTAAATCTTGATTTCTTTTTACTAAACGTAGCTTTAATTCATTTTTACTAGGAGGTAATAAAAAAATTTTAATCAAATTTAAATTTTTGAATTTAGATAGTTGTTTTGTTCCCTGCCAGTCTATATCAAATATAATATCATTTTTTTTAAAAGTTTCGTCTACACTTTTTTTTAAAGTTCCATAATAATTATCAAAAATTTTTGCATACTCATAAAACTTTTTTTCATTTATAAGTTGTTGAAATTGTTCTTTTGAAACAAAATAGTAATCTACGCCATCTATTTCATTTGATCTCGGCTTACGTGTGGTGTGAGAAACTGATATTTTAAATGATTGGTATTTTTGTTGAATTTTTTTTGTTATAGTTGTTTTGCCAGCTCCAGATGGTGATGATAAAATTACCATGATATTATTTAGATCACCACTCATCAATTAAAAAACCTTAATCTATTGACTAGATTTACTTTCTATAAATTTGATTGCGTCTCCTACTGTCAATATTTTTTCTGCCTCACTATCAGAAATTTCTGATCCAAATTCTTCCTCAAAAGCCATTACCAATTCAACTGTATCAAGACTATCAGCACCTAAATCATCAATAAAGCTAGCTTCTTCTGTGACTTTCTCTTCTTCAATACCTAAATGATCTGCAACTATTTTTTTAATTTTTGCTTTTACGTCATCTGCCATAAATTACCTTTGTTTTGTTTATGTTAAATTGTTATTAGATTAATAAATAGAATTGTCAAGACATATACATTCCACCATTAACATGGATAGTTTCTCCATTAATATAATTTGCCATATCTGAAGCTAAAAATGCTACACAATTTGAAACATCTTCACCCGTTCCTAAGTCTCCTGAAGGAATTTTGTTTATCAACATTTTTTTGAATTCTTCATTAATTTTATCTGTCATTTCCGTTTTTATAAAACCAGGAGAAACACAATTTATATTGATGTTTTTTTTTGCATATTCAATTGCAAGACTTTTAGAAAAAGCAACTATTCCAGCTTTTGAAGCAGAATAATTTGCTTGCCCCAGGTTTCCAGTATGCCCTACAATAGATGTGATATTAATTATTTTCCCAGATTTATTTTTAAGCATTTTTTTAATTGCGTATTTACACATTAAAAAAGTGGAAGTAAGATTTATATCTAAAACTTTTTTCCAATTTTCTTCTGTTAACCGGATTGATATATTGTCTAAGGTTATTCCAGCGTTGTTTACTAAAATATCTAAACCCCCAAGTTTTTTACTAGAGTTTTCTATAAAAGATTCTATATTTTTATGTTCATCTAAATTAAATTTTTCGACATGAATATTACTAAATTTAGTTTTTAAATCATTCAATTTTTCTTCTTTAGTTCCAGTGGCTAAAACTATTGAGCCATTATCTGTAAACTTTTTTACAAGACTGTTACCTATGCCACCTGTTGCACCTGTTATAATAATTTTTTTATCTTTTAGATTCATTAATTAATTTTTTCATATCATCTATTGAATTTATACTAAAGCAATTAATATTCTTTACTGTTCTTTTAACCATCCCAGATAAAACTTTTCCAGGGCCTATTTCAATAAAACTATTAACATTTTCATTGGTCATATAAATTATACTTTCTCTCCATCTCACCGTTGAGCAGATTTGTTCAACTAATAGTTTTTTTATATTTTCTGGATTATTTTCAGGTTTTGAAGTCACGTTGCACACTACATCAAAATTAGGCTTTTTAAAATTGACTGAATTGATTTTATCTTTCATCTTATTAGCTGCTGAGCTCATTAAAGAACAGTGAAATGGAGCACTAACATTTAAGGGGATAAATTTTTTTTTATTTTCCTTAAGAATATCTTTTAATGTTTTAATGCTTTCTATATCGCCACTTATAATTGTTTGTCCATCAGCATTGTCATTAGCTATTTCACACACTCCTTTTATTTTAATGTCTTTAATAAGTTTATTAATTTCATCAATTTTTGAACCTAGTATTGCTATCATACTACCTTTACCCACTGGTACTGCTTCTTGCATTGATTTACCTCTTTCAAAAAGTAAAAACAAAGCATCATTAAATTCTAACGATCCAGAACTAACTAAAGCACTATATTCACCTAATGAATGACCGGCAAAAAACTTTGTAGATTTAAAATCAAAATTATATTCTTCTTTCAAAACTGAAAAAATTGCATAACTAACTGTTAATATTGCAGGTTGCGTATTTTGTGTTAATTTTAATTCATCTTCAGGTCCTTCTAATATAATTTTTGAAATTTTATAGTTAAGTTTTTCATCTGCTTCTTTGAAGATTTTCTTAACTAATTCAAAATTATTAAAAAACTCAGCTCCCATTCCTGAGATTTGTGAGCCTTGGCCTGGAAAGAGTATAGCGTTCATATTATTTAGCCTTAAATAGTAGATAATTAGTATTGATATAAATATCTATTATAGTATAAAGCTTTTTTTACAATATGTACTTTATAGCAAACTAATAAACAATATTCTTTATATGTCATTTTACGAAAATACTCTAATAACTAAGCAGGATTTACCTAAATTGGAATTAGAAAAGATTAGGGATAAATATAACGACCTGATAAATTCTAGCTCCGGCAAAGTTATTAAAATTGAAGAATGGGGACTTTTAAACTTAGCAACAAAAATAAAAAAATACAATAAAGGTTTTTATATCCATTATAAATTTGAGGGTAGTAAAAACACTCTAAACGAAATAAACAAAAAAATTAAAGTTGATGGTTCAATAATAAGACACTTAATTGTTAAATATAAGAATTTAGACACAGAAAAAGAGTACTTTACGAAAGACAGATAAATGAAACGCAAAAGAAAAAAATTTCAAAAAAAAAATTCAAATTCATTAAATAAATTAAGCTTATTTCAAAAATCTGAAGGAAGATTTAGTAGATCTTGCCCTTTATCTGTTAAAAATGCACCTGTAATCGACTACAAGAATATAAGTTTACTAAAAAAATATGTTTCAGAAAATAATAAAATTCTTTCATCTAAGATAACTTCTGTCTCTAGCGGAAAACAAAAAAAATTAACAAAAGAAATTAAAAAAGCAAAAATTTTAGGATTGATATAATAATGCAAGTAATTCTTTTAGAAAATATAATGAAACTTGGTAATATTGGTGATAAAGTAGAAGTAAGACCTGGTTATGGAAGAAATTTTTTATTGAAAACTGGTAAAGCATTAAGATTTAGTAAAGAAAATTTAGAATATGTTTCAAAAAAAAAAGATGAATTAAATAAAAAAAATGTTGAATTAAAAAAGAAACTAAAAGAAATAGCTCAATTAATTAATAAGAAATCTTTTTTATTTAATAAAGAAAGTAAAGAAAATGGTGAATTGTATGGCTCCATCAAACCAAAAGAAATATCTCAAGTTATTTCAGATAAATTAAAAGTTGAAGTTAAACCATCACAAATTGTTTTAAAAGAAAACTTGAATAAAATAGGAATTTATAAAATTAATATAAATTTTCACTCTGAAGTTTCTGCAGAGATTTCTATAAAAATAGATAAAATACAATCAGCTTAACTTTTCCACAGGTAAGTTAAAAAGGTGTGTAACTTTTGCCTTTCAATGCAACTTTTCTAAACTATCATCGTGATTATGGAAAAAGTAAAATTTTCTGAAAATAATTTAAATAAAAAACAACCTTCAAATCTTGAAGCTGAACAAGCTTTACTTGGGTCCATTTTAGTCAATAACGATATTATTGATGAAATTTCAAATATTATAAACCCTTCTATTTTTTATGATCCTGCACATACTAAAATTTACGAAGTAATTGAGTTATTAAATAATAAAGGCATGATTGCTAACCCTATTACTTTAAAAAATTACTTTGAAAAAGATAATATGCTAAACGAAGTTGGTGGAACTGAATATTTAGTAAAGCTAACAAGATTTTCAGGATCTGCAAAACAGGCTATCGATTACGCCAAAGTTATACATGAAATGTATTTAAGAAGAGAATTAGTTTTAATTTCCGACAACTTATCTTCTGAGACTTTAAATGAAAAAGAAAAAAGTGCAGAAAAAATAATTGAAAATACAGAAAAATCTTTGTTCGATTTGGCTGAACGAGGTAGTTTTTCCCAATCATTTTTAAAATTTAATCAAGCCTTAGATCAAACTATTGAAATGGCTACGATGGCTATGAAAAATGACAAGGGTATAGTTGGCGTACCCACTGGTTTGACAGATTTAGACTCTAAGTTAGGAGGTTTGCATAAATCAGATTTAATAATTCTAGCTGGAAGACCGTCTATGGGTAAAACTGCTTTAGCAACTAATATTGCTTATCACGCTGCTCAAACGCTTGTGAGTAGACAAGAAAAATCATCAATAGCCTTTTTTTCTCTTGAAATGTCTTCTGAACAATTATCAACTAGAATTTTATCGGAGCAAGCAAAAATTAAATCTGATGATATAAGAAGAGGAAAAGTAACTGAAGAAGAAATAAATAGATATATTGAAACTTCAAGAAATATTTATGATCTTCCTCTATATATTGACGAAACACCAGCAATTACAATTGCAACGCTTAGTAATAGAGCAAGAAGGATTAAAAGATTGTTTGGTTTAAGTTTAGTAGTAGTTGATTACATTCAGTTAATGAGAGCTGGAAATTTAAATAGAAACGATGGTAGGGTTCAAGAAATTTCTGAAATAACACAAGGTTTGAAAGCGCTAGCTAAAGAGTTGGGTGTACCTGTGTTGGCTTTATCTCAATTATCTAGAGCAGTAGAGCAAAGAGATGATAAACAACCTCAGTTAGCAGATTTAAGAGAATCAGGATCAATTGAACAAGATGCTGATGTAGTTATGTTTGTTTATAGAGAAGCCTATTACCTAGAAAGAAAACAGCCTAAATTAGGTTCTATTGAACATGCTGAATGGCAATCCAAGATGAACGATGTGAACGGATTAGCTGATATCATTTTAGGCAAACAAAGACATGGTCCTACTGGAACTGTTAAAGTTGAATTTGAAGGAATATACACAAAATTCAAAGATTTAACTAAAAATTAGACCTATTTTTTCTTTAGTTATAAATAAATTAAGATATATCTGAAATATCCTAATGTTGTCATATATTTATAAAAAAATAGTAATAGATTTTTCTAAAGCTACACTTTTTCTTCTAATAGTATTACTAGGATTTTCATTCTATCAAGCAAAAAATTTTAATTTAGATGCTTCTTCTGACGCTCTTCTACTTGAAGGGGATCCAGACCTAAAATATTTAAGAGAAATTAACGAAAGATATGGTTCTAAAGATTTTTTAGTATTAACCTATACCCCTGTTTCAAACTTTATTGAAAAAGAAACTATTCTCAATCTTCAACTACTTAAATCAAAAATTGAAAAATTAACTTGGGTAGATAGTGTTATTACAGTGATAGACGTGCCTCTTCTAAAAAGCACTGATGAAAATTTAATGGAAAGGCTAAAAAACTACAAAACCCTTGCTTATCCAGAAATAGATAGAAAAAGAGGTTTTGAGGAAATAATCAATAGCCCAATTTATAAAAATTATGTCATCAGTGAAGATGGTAAAACTTCAGGTATAGTTGTGTATTTAAAAAAGGATGAAAGACTTGCTGAATACATAAAAATTAAAGATAAATATTTCAATCAATCTATTGAAATAGGATTGTCTAAAGAAGAAAAACTAAATTATAAAAAATTTCTTAAAGAGTATGAGGATTATAAAAATTTATACAATTTAAGAAATCATCAAAATATAACAGAAATAAGAGACGTAATAACTAAGTATGGTGAAAATGCAAAAATTCACTTAGGTGGTATCCCAATGATTGCTGATGATATGATGAGTTATATCAAAAGTGATATTATTGTTTTTGGAATAGGAGTTTTTGTCTTTATAATTTTTACACTTTGGTTAATTTTTAGAAATATAAAATGGGTGGTAATGCCGTTACTAGGATGTTCAACATCTGTCATCATAATGATAGGTTTACTTGGTTTAATTGGTTGGAAAGTAACAGTGATTTCTTCAAACTTTATTGCGCTTATGTTAATTCTTAATATGGCAATGAATATTCATTTAACTGTGAGATTTTTGCAATTAAAAAAAGAATTTCCTGAGCTTTCTAAAGATGAAGCTGTACTAGAATCAAGTAAAAAAATGATGTTGCCAATTTTTTATACTGTTCTTACTACAATTTGTGCCTTTTTATCTCTAGTATTTAGTGGAATTAAACCAATTATTGACTTTGGCTGGATGATGACTTTAGGATTAATTGTGTCATTAATGGTAACTTTTTTATTATTGCCGTCTTTACTAAACCTGTTTTCATCAAATGATGAGATTGATATTAAAGATACAGAAAAATCTTTTATAACATCTGCGTTAGGATCTTTTACAAAAAAAAATAAAATTTTAATTTTTGGACCGACATTAATTATAATCTTGTTTAGTATTATTGGTATATCTAAATTAGAAGTTGAAAATAGTTTCATTAACTATTTTGATAAAGAGACTGAAATTTATAAAGGAATGAAAAAAATTGATGAAGATTTAGGTGGAACTACTCCATTGAGTATCATTTTAAAATTTCCAGTGAAAAAAAAAGAAAGTGATGAAGAAGACGAATTTTCTGAATGGGATGATGAAGCCGACAATGATGAAAATAAATCAAAATATTGGTTTACCAGAGATAAGATGGATAAGATTATTAAAGTTCATGATTACTTGGACTCTTTGCCAGAAGTGGGAAAAGTTCTATCCTTTGGTTCTATTTTAAGAGTGGCTGAAGATTTAAATAACAAAAAATTACAAAGTTTAGAAATTGCGGTTTTGTATAGCAAAATACCTGAGGAAATAAAAAAAGAGATAATAAAACCATATATATCAGTTGATAATGATGAGGCTAGAATTAGTGTTAGAATAAAAGACTCTTTAAAAAATTTAAGAAGAGATGATTTAATAAAGCAAATAAATCAAGAACTAAATATAAAATTAGGTCTAGAAAAAAATGAATATAAGTTAACTGGAGTTCTCATCCTTTTTAATAATTTACTCCAAAGTTTATTCAAATCTCAAATACTAACTTTGGGTATAGTAATGCTTGGAATATTTTTAATGTTTTTAATTTTATTTAGAAATATGATAATTTCTTTTATTGGGGTTGTTCCAAACTTCATTGCTGCCTTTTTTATTCTTGGTATAATAGGTCTATTAGGTATTCCATTAGATATGATGACTATAACTATAGCAGCTATTACAATTGGTATAGCAGTAGATAATAGTATTCATTACATCTATAGGTTTAAAGAGGAATTTAAAAAAATTAATGATTATAACAAAACACTAGACAGGTGCCACAGTACTGTTGGAATTGCAATCTTAAATACTTCTATCACTATAGTTTTTGGTTTTTCAATTTTAGTATTATCAAACTTTATACCTACTATATATTTTGGAGTTTTTACGGGTATAGCTATGTTGTTAGCTATGATTTCAGTTTTAACGCTTTTACCCAAATTAATATTAATTTTTAGACCTTTTGACCAAAAAGATAACTTGAGATGAATTTAAGTTTTTTAAAGCAGATTCTAAATAGTATTAATTGGTTTGATGTTATTTTTGTAGTTATTACAATCTATTGTGTGGTTCAATGTTTTTCAAAAGGTTTTTCATTAAGCCTAATTTCTTTTATGAAATGGATTTTAGCTACGATAATAACAATTATATTAGTTCCAAAATTTCAGCCTTGGGTGAGTGATTATATTGAGTCGGAATTTATTAACAACGTTGGCCTTGGATTAGTAATATTCATTTGCACGCTATTTATAACTATAGTCGCAGGAAAAGCACTAGGTAGAGCAGTTACTTGGACTGGGGTTGGTTCTATCGATAAAACATTTGGGTTATTGTTCGGCTTTTTTAAAGGATACATTGTATCAATATGTTTATTTTCTATATTTAATTGGTTTTATCCATATCAAAATTGGGATATATCAGCAGAGGATGCTATTACTTTTGATATTGTAAAAAAAGGTAGCGAAATACTTGTGGAAGAATTTCCTTCTAATGAAGATTTTATAAATACAAAAAAAAAAATTGAAAAAATATAATTCAGATAATTTAAGAGAAAAATGTGGTATTTTTGGTATTTCTAACCATGAAGATTCTTCAGCTTTAGTTGCTTTGGGTTTGCACGCTTTACAGCATAGGGGTCAGGAAGGATGCGGAATAGTTTCTTATGATGGAAAAAATTATCATTCTGAGAAAAGACAAGGTCTAGTAGGTGATCATTTTACTAAGAGCGCTGTCATTAAAAAACTTCCAGGAAATTTTTCGATAGGTCATAACCGATACTCTACAACCGGTGAAACTTCTTTAAGAAATATACAGCCTTTTTTTGCAGATCTTCACATGGGAGGATTAAGTATAGCACACAATGGTAATTTAACTAATGCATTAGCTTTAAGGGAAATTTTAGTTAAAGATGGAGCAATTTTTAGAACAACAAGTGATACTGAAACTATAGTCCAATTAATTGCAAAATCGAAGAGGGATAAAATTGTAGATAAATTAATAGATACACTTTTTCAAATAAAGGGTGGTTATTCTCTAGTAATTATGACCAATAAAAAACTAATAGGTGTAAGAGATCCTTTTGGAATAAGACCATTAGTAATTGGAAAATTAAAAGGTTCATTCATTTTAGCATCAGAAACGTGTGCATTAGATATTGTGGGTGCAACTTTTGTAAGAGAAGTTGATAATGGAGAAATTATAGTTGTAGAAAATAATAAAATGAGTAGCATTAAACCTTTCCCAAAGCAAAAAGCAAGACCTTGTATTTTTGAATATATTTATTTTGCTCGACCAGATAGTCTTGTAGATGGAAAATGCGCATATGAGTATCGTAAAAATTTTGGCATTCAACTAGCAAAAGAAACGGACATCGATGCGGATATAGTTGTTCCTGTACCAGACTCGGGTGTTCCAGCTGCTTTAGGCTATGCTGAATATTCGAAGAAAAGATTTGAATTAGGATTAATAAGAAATCATTATGTAGGAAGAACTTTTATAGAACCAACTCAAAACATTAGAAGTTTAGGTGTAAAGCTTAAATTGAGTTCCACAAAAAGTATTGTAAAAAATAAATCTATAATTTTAATAGACGATTCCTTAGTTAGAGGAACTACATGTCTTAAAATTGTTAAGATGCTTTATGAAGCAGGAGCTAAAGAAGTGCATGTAAGAATTGCCTGCCCGGAAATAAGATATCCTGATTTTTATGGTGTTGATATGCCTACCAAAAATGAACTTTTAGCTCACAAACAAACAAATGAAGAAATGTGTCAATCTATTAAAGCTAAGACTCTTAAATTTTTAACTCTTGAAGGTCTTTACGAAGCTTTAGGAAAAGGTAAAAGAAATAATACATATCCTCAATTCAGTGATCATTATTTTACTGGCGACTACCCTATCAAGCCCGAGGATAATTTAAATGAATTAAAAGTTACTCAACTTTCTCTTTTAAGTAGTAAATCGAATAATTAGTTTACAAATATTAATTTTTTATTTTTGTTAAGGAACATAATAAAATCATTAACAAATATTGGATATGATCCCAATTTTGCGGGTAAATTCTTAACTTCAGTTATTTTACCATTAGGGCTAAATCTGATGTAGTAAGAGTTATCTAATAATACATATAAATTATTATTAAGCATAGATAAAGTTTTAACAATTACGTTCTTTTTTTTTGTCACTAAAAAGTTTGCAATTTCTTCTGAAATATCAAGAGAGTAGTTAATACTACCGGTATCAATATTTATACAAACTAATAAGTTATTTTTTGTAATTATGAATATATTTTTGTTTGAAACAATAGGTTTTACAATTGATGTTATCGGAGCTCTTACTAATCTTGAGCCGTTAAAAGAATTAAAAATATAAAAATATTTTTCTGTTGAAATTATAATTTTATCTTTATGTAAAATTAAAGGATGAGAATTAAATAAATTATTAGTATCTATTTCTGAATGTTGATTAATATTTAAAAACCAATTTATTCTACCTTCATTATTTATAGAATAAATGGACCCAAAAGTATTTAAATAATATAAAGTGTCTTTACTAACAGCTATAGAGTTTACAAATTCATTTTTTATTGAAACTTCCTCTGAGGGCAAACTTTTAATTTTATTTCCACTAAATTTATCTAAATAAAATAGTGTGTTATCTGAATTAGCGGCTACAATCTTATCTTTAAAAATTTTAATATTAGACCTAAATGGAATCTTGTAATTTTTAGCCCACAATAACTTTTGTTCAACATAATTTAATGCGTAAGAATATCCAAGATTATCAACAGTATAAACTATATTTTTCTCTATAATTATATTTAGATTTTTTTTCAATCCTTTAAATTCATTTTTATAAAAATTATATTTAAAAATAATTTTTTGGTATTTGACAGAATAAACAATTATATTCCCTCTTATATCAGTAATTAAGAAGTTTTCTCCATCAAACAGAATTTTATCTTTTGTTTGATGTCTACTTAATTTCTTACTTTGAAAAACTTTATTATTTAAATTTTTATAACTAAAATTATCTGAATTATTAGTATCTTGGTAAAATTCATCAAGCCATTTTTTATTTAACTTTATAGGTTCAGGTAAAATTTTTAAATTTTTATTTGGAGAAATTATTTGATTGAATAGTTTTTCTTCAGTATATAATTTTTTAAAACCTTTATATTCGTCTTTTTTTTTTTCTATAATTTCATTATTATTTTTCCATATTCCTGTTTTGTTATCAAAAGAACAATGTGATAATATTAATACAAATATTGTTATTAAAAATACTTTCATAGTGAATTTTTTGTTTTTTTGATTATCTGGAGGCTTCTACAGCTATTTTTTTCCATGCAGAGTCGCTTGAAATAATTTCTTTTAGGATTTTTTCACCCTCATCTACCATTGAGTTTTTAATTAAATAAAAAGCTTTTTTTAACTTAATTAAATCTTTTTGCTCTTTAGTTATTTTAATGTCTTCTATAATTTTAAAAAGTTTAAGTACTTCACTATTGTTTGTCTCTAAATTATTCTCTAAAATACTATTTAAAGCTAATAATGAATAGAGTTTATTTTTACTATATATTATATTTTTATAAATAATTTTAGATTCTTCTTTTTTGTTTGATATTAAGTATATCCCAGCTTTGACATAATCTTCTGAAGCTTTTGTATTCATTTTTTTTTCATAAATTCTTAAAAAGAGTGTCCCAGATATAATAATAATTATAAAAATTAAAAATAATATTAAGGACTTTCTTTTTTGCTTAATGATGTTTAAAATTCTCTCCGTTAAGTCTTTTTTTTTTTCTAAAATGTCATTTTCCATATAAAAAATTTATGTTTTTGGGAAAAACTCTAGTTTTAACCTCTTTACTATATTTTTTTACAGCTTTTTCAATTATTGAGTTCAAGTTTGCGTATTTTTTAATAAATTTTGGATAAAAACCACTTAATCCAAGAATATCGTCTGTAACTAAAATTTGGCCATCGCAATTCGAAGAAGATCCTATGCCTATTGTGGGTATTTTTAATAAATTTGTAATTTTTTTTGCTGTGTTCGGCGTAATACATTCTAACACAACTGAAAAAGCTCCAGCCTCTTCAACCATTATTGCTTCTTTTATTAGTTTTTTTTCTTCCTTAATATTTTTACCCTCAACTTTAAATTTATTCTTAAATTGAGGGGTATAACCTATGTGACCCATTACTGGTATTTTCAATTTGATTATTTCTTTAATTATTTTAAAATTTTTATTATTACTCTCTATTTTTACAGCATCACAGTTTGTCTTTTTGTAAATTAATGCTGCATTTTTTTTGGCTTGCTTAGGGTTATCATAAGTTCCTTTAGGCATGTCTACTACCATTAAAGATTTTTTTACACCCTTTCTAACGCTAATGCTGTGTTGAATAATATTATCAATCGAAATTTGGTGAGTACTTTCCATTCCATATAATACGTTAGCCATTGAGTCTCCAACAAGTATTATATCACAATGCTTATCTAGTATTTTTGCAATATTTTTTGAGTAAGCAGTAAGGCTTACAATTTTATTTTTTCTTTTTTTTGATATTAATAATCTAATTTTTTTTTTCATCATTCTAACTCAATGGTACTTGGCGGTTTTGATGTTATATCATATACCACTCTATTAATACCTTTTACTCCGTTAATAATTTTATTTGAAATTTCATCTAAGAACTCTTTAGGAAAATTGAAATAATCTGCAGTCATACCATCTTCTGAAATAACTGCTCTCAACAGACAAGTGTATTCGTAAGTTCTTGAGTCACCCATTACTCCCACTGTTTTCATTGGCAATAAAGCAGCGTAAGCTTGCCAAATTTTATTGTAAAGATTGTGTTTTACCAATGTATTAATGTAAATATTATCAGCTTCTTGAAGTATCTTAATTTTTTCAGGTGTAATTTTATCGATTATTCTTATAGCTAAACCAGGACCTGGAAAAGGATGTCTGTTTATTATGTTTTTTTCTATACCTAAAGATTTTCCTAAAATTCGAACTTCATCTTTAAAAAAATCTTTAAGAGGCTCAAGTAATTTTAAGTTCATTTTTTTTGGTAAGCCGCCTACATTATGATGAGATTTAATTTTTGAAGAATTACTACCCGTTGCAGATCGACTTTCAATAATGTCAGGATATAAAGTCCCTTGAGCGAGATATCTAATATTTTTAATTTTTTTAGACTCTTTTTCAAAAATTTTAATAAATAAATTTCCAATAATTTTTCTCTTTTTTTCTGGATCTGAGACATTCTTAAGTTTTTTAAGATATATTATTGATGCATCGATCAACTTAATATTTAGCTTATATTTTTTTTTAAATAGTTTATAAGAATACTTAAATTCATTTTTTCTCATTAATCCTGTATCAACCATTATACAAATAAGATTTTTTCCTATAGCTTTATTTACTAGTAAGGCAACCACACTACTATCTACACCGCCTGACAAAGCGCAAATAACTTTATCTTTTTTGACCATTTTTTTAACGCTTGTAATTAAATTATTTTTTTCTGAAACTGCACTCCACCTCTTTTTAACTTTACAAATTAAAAATAAAAAATTTTTAAATATTCTAATTCCATTTTCTGTATGAGTGACTTCAGGATGAAATTGAATTCCGTATATCTTTGCTTTAGAATTTTCTATAATAGCTAGTCTAGAAGCTTTAGTTGAAGCTACAGTTTTAAATTTTTTAGGAAGTTTAAAAACTGCATCTTGATGGCTCATCCATACAGATTGATTATTTAGATTAAAAAATTTTTTTGTTAATAGTGATTTATTTTTTTTTAATAAAGTAGCTCTTCCAAATTCTCTTTTCTTGCTAGCTGATTTAATGGTGCCACCGAATAATTTAGCAATTAATTGTAATCCATAGCATATTCCCAAAACAGGGATTTTTTTTAAAAAAACTTCTTTTGGTATACTTGGGTATTTCTTTTTTGTAACAGTTGATGGACCTCCAGACAGTATTATACCTTTTACCTCGCTATAATCTGTAATTTTATTAAAATCTTTGATTGTTATTACCTCAGAAAAAACTCCTAGGTCTCTAATTCTTCTAGCTATTAATTTTGTTACTTGTGATCCAAAGTCAATAATTATAACCTTTTCCTTTTGATTTTGGATTTGCATTTATTTTTTTTGTAAATTGTCTATTTCAATTTTTAAATCTTTGCTTTTTTGACAATAACTCTTACAAAATACTAATAATTGTTCAATTAATTTTTTACTTCCTGAATAGTCTGAGTCTTTTAGCTTTAATTTTGCAAGATTATAAACTGCTTCTTCATTTTTAGGATTTATTAAAATTACACTTTTTAAGTTTTGTTCTTCTAATTTTTTTTTTTCTTGAAAATTAAAAATTTTAGATAAATAAAGATAAGAATTTTCGTTTTTAGGATTTAAGACTAAGCTTTGTTCAAATTTAAATTTTGCTTTTTTAAATTCTTTTTTTTCATAAAACTTAATTCCTTCATTAAAATAATTAGTATTTGCTAAAAGCTGGTTAGTGAAATAAAAAATTAAGATTATGATATAAGTTATTTTTTTTAGATTTATCATTATAATTTAAAATTAAGTTTAGATTCATTCATTTCAACGCTGTGTACCATACTTTCATAAAATCCCGCTTTAGTGATTTTAACAAATCTAGCGTTTTTTTTTATATTTTTTAGTTTATCTGCTCCAATATAACCCATGGATGATCTCAATCCTCCGGATAATTGATATATAATTCTAGCTACACTTCCTTTATACTCCACTCGTCCTTCAACACCTTCGGGTACAAATTTTGACTTATCTTTATAGTTTTTTTGAAAATATCTATTAGATGACCCAGCAGACATTGCACCTATTGAACCCATTCCTCGGTATTCTTTATAAAACTTATTCTTAATTTTAAATTTTTTGCCTGGACTTTCCTTTGTTCCGGCAAAAATTGAACCCATCATGATCGCATCTGCTCCTGCAGCTATAGCTTTTGAAATATCACCTGAGAATTTTACTCCCCCATCAGAAATTATTTTTATTTTTTTTCTTTTCAAGGTTTCGCTTACTTCCATAATTGCTGTAATCTGTGGCACGCCAACGCCTGCAACCATTCTTGTCGTACAAATAGACCCTGGTCCAATACCAACTTTGATTATATCTGCTCCAGAATTGTACAATCTTTTTGCAGCTTCGCCAGTGGCGATATTACCCACGCAAATTGGAATTTTAAAGTTATTTTTTTTTACCTTAGACAGAATTTTTAACACTTTTTCACTATGACCGTGGGCGGTATCTATTACAATAAGATCTACCCCACTATCTAATAAAGATTTTGCTCTAACTAAATCTGCAAGACTAGTGCCTATCGCAGCTCCAGCAAATAATCTCTTTTTTTTTACTTTTTCGACCTCTTTGCACTGTCTCTTTATATCTAGATTTCTGTGGATTACCCCAATACCTCCAGATTGAGCTATCGCAATAGCCATTTCAGACTCAGTGACTGTATCCATTGCAGAAGATAAAAAAGGAGTCTTCAATTTAATATTCTTGCTTAGACTTACTGAAATATTGGTTTCCGAAGGTAATATTTTTGAAAATCGAGGCAATAACAAAACGTCATCAAAAGTTAATGCTTCTTTAATTGCTTCCATATAAACTTATATACAATTTTTAAAAATTATAAAGTCTTTAATATCGCACAGTGTATATAAGTTTCTTTAGATTCGTTTCTGCTTGCTTCAGGTTTAAAAAATTGCACTTTTTTAAACGTAGTCTTAGCTAGCTCTTTAACTTCTAAAAAATCTTCTCCCATGAATAATTTAGACACCAAAACTCCATTAGGTTTTAAAATTTTTGATGAAAAATTTACTACATTTGCACACAATTGATTCGTACGAATACAGTCAAGAGATTTACTTCCGGTAGTATCAGCCGCCATATCAGAAATAACAACATCCAAATTATTTCTAAAAAATTCAAATATTTTTTTCTTAGTGTTTTCTTCAAGGAAATTTGCCTGTAAAAAAGTAACATTTTTTAATTTACTCATTTTTTGTAAATCTAATGATAATATTTTTCCTGAGGTAATAATTTTACTTGAAACTTGAGACCAACCTCCAGGGTAAGCTCCGATATCTAACAATTTTGTATTTTTCTTTATAAATTTATACTTTGAGTTGAGTTCAATTAGTTTAAATGCAGAGCGAGATCTATAACCTAATGTTTTAGATTTTTTGTAAAATTGATCTCTATGCTGTTTTATCCTCCAAGTATTACTTTTTTTAGCTTTTTTTGATTTCTTCATTACAAAACATCTTCATGATCTTCATCTAATGTTTCTGAAATTTCTTTTTTACTTTGTTTTTGATAGATAAAGTAACTTACCGGTATTGAAACTAAGTACAGTAAACCAAACACTAAAAGAGTTTCAAATGTAAAATACAAAAGAGATATGAAAGACATTCCTATACCTAATAAAATAAAGATTGTTGATTTAGGAGATATAGATATTTTCTTAAGAGATAAAGTTGGAAACTTGCTAACTAATAAAAATGCTATTAGGATCGTAAAATAAGGAACTAAAATCTTAATGTTAAAATTTAATTCAAAATCCGTAAGTTCAAAAATTAAAGGCATTAAAATTAATATTCCTCCTGCAGGAGAGGGAATTCCTTCAAAAAAATTATTTTTCCACGTTTGTTCTTTATCAATTTTTGTTAAATTAAATCTTGCAAGTCTTAAGACACAACACACAGAATAAATTAAAGTAATCGCCCAACCTAATTTTCCATAATTATTTAACTCCCAAAAATATAAAATAAAAACTGGCGCTATCCCAAAACTTACAAAATCTGTAAGTGAGTCTAATTCTTTTCCAAATTCTGATGTCCCTTTAATTAAACGTGCAATTCTTCCGTCTAATGCATCAAGAATAGCAGCTAATAAAATAAAAATTACTGCTAAACTATAATTTCCATCTATTGAAAATTTAATTGAACTAATTCCAAGACATACGCCTCCCAAAGTTAATATATTAGGGAGTAGATATCTTGTTTTTTTTGATGAAACTAATTTAAATTTTTTATTGTCTTCCATTATTTGAAAGCTATTAAACTTTCTCCAGCTATTACGTTTTGACCTACTTTAACTAAAATTTTTTTATTCTTAAAGTATAAATCTACTCTACTTCCAAAACGTATCATTCCAATTCTATCACCTTGTTTTAAGTTTTGACCTTGCTCTACTTCACAAACTATTCTTCTAGCAATTAAACCTGCTATTTGCACAATAATAATTTCTTCACCTGACTTTAAATTTTTAATTTTATAATAGTTTCTTTCGTTTTCTTCACTCGCTTTATCTAATGAAGCATTTAAAAATTTTCCAGGTTTATAATAAATCTCTTCAACAGATCCTGGTAGCGGTGTTCTATTGACATGACAGTTGAATACATTCATAAATATGCTTACTTTGGTATAAGTAGTGTTTTCCATTTGTAATTCCATAGGTCCAACTTTCTCAGAAATATCAGTTATTAATCCATCAGCTGGACTTACAAGAAAATTTTCATCATTTATTGAATAACGTTCCGGATCCCTAAAAAAATAGTAAATCCAAACAGTTAGTAAAATAAAAATTAAACCTAATATTTTTGAAAAAAGTAATATTACGAATGTAGCTATTATAGAAATTGCTAAAAATTTATAACCTTCTTTATGTATTTTTGGTAATATTGTATTAAACATAATTTTAAGTTTGCTAATTTTTTCTTAATATGTATAAAAATCTTATCAAATCAATCTATATTTTATTTTATGGCTAAAATTAAAGTTAAAAACCCAGTGGTAGAGCTAGATGGTGACGAAATGACTAGAATTATTTGGTCATTTATTAAAAATAAGCTCATCAAACCCTACTTGGATATTAATTTGAAATACTATGATTTAGGGATGGAGAGTAGAGATAAAACTAATGACCAGATTACAATTGATTGTGCTAAAGCTATTCAAAAATATGGAGCTGGTGTAAAATGTGCAACTATTACTCCCGACGAAGCACGTGTCAAAGAATTTAGTTTAAAAAAAATGTGGAGATCTCCCAATGGTACAATTAGAAACATAGTGGGAGGAACAATCTTTAGAGAGCCAATAATTTGTAAAAATGTTCCTAGACTAGTACCTCACTGGACTGACAGCGTAATTGTGGGAAGACATGCTTTCGGAGATCAATATAAAGCGACAGATTTTAAAGTACCTGGTAAAGGAAAAATGTCAGTCAAATGGGAATCAGAAGATGGAAAAAATAAAATCGAACATGAAGTTTTCAATTTTGACGGACCTGGTATAGCTCTTTCTATGTACAATTTGGACAATTCTATAAAAGATTTTGCAAGAGCATGTATGAACTATGGTCTCGCTAGAAAATGGCCTGTTTACTTTTCATCTAAAAATACAATTTTAAAAGTATATGATGGAAGATTTAAAGATATATTTGAAGAAGTTTTTCAAAAAGAATTTAAAAATAAATTTGATGAATCGAGAATAACTTACGAACACAGATTAATTGATGATATGGTTGCATGTGCAATGAAATGGAGTGGAAAATATATTTGGGCCTGCAAAAACTATGATGGAGACGTACAATCAGATACAGTTGCACAAGGATATGGTTCTTTGGGCTTAATGACAAGTGTATTGAGAACCCCAGATGGAAAAATAGCTGAAGCAGAAGCTGCCCATGGAACAGTAACTAGACATTATAGACAGCATCAAGCAGGAAAGGAAACATCTACAAACCCTATAGCTTCAATATTTGCGTGGACAAGAGGGTTGTCTCACAGAGGAGATCTTGATGGAAATCAAG
>JBJLEB010000012.1:0-53882 GCA_045566095.1 Candidatus Pelagibacter sp.
ATTTATATAGCTGAACATTGTCGGCCATGTTTGTTAGCGTTCCAAAGTACATTCCTAACTCATGTTGGCTGGGAGCTACTTCATGATGATGTTTCTCGACTTTAACTCCCATATCTTTAAGAGCTTTTAAATATTCACCACGCATATCTTGTGCGCTATCAACTGGTGGTACAGGAAAATAGCCGCCTTTTACTCCAGGTCTGTGGCCCATATTCCCATTCTCATATTTTTTTCCAGTGTTGTAAGGACCTTCTGAACTGTCTATAGCAAAACTCGTTTCATTCATATCGTTCTTGAATCTAACGTCATCAAAAACAAAAAATTCTGGTTCTGGACCAAAGTAAGATTTATCACCGATCCCTGATTTTTTTAGATATGCTTCCGCTTTTTTTGCAGTTCCTCTTGGATCTCTTTCATAGGGGTCTTTTTTTACTGCATCAAGAATGTCACAAAAAATATTTAATGTAGTATGTGAATTAAAAGGATCTATTATTGGTCTGTCTAAATCAGGTTTTAAAATCATATCTGATTCATTAATAGCCTTCCATCCTGCTATTGAAGATCCGTCAAAAAAAACACCTTTATCTAACATCTCTTCATCAACAACTGTTGAGTCCATAGTTAAATGCTGAAGCTTACCTTTTGGGTCAGTAAATCTTAAATCTACAAACTCAACTTGTTTATCTTTCATCAACTTGAGAATATTTTTTGAACTCATTATAAACCTCTGTTATTTAAAAATTGCTTTATTATTTAAAAGTTGTATTGAACATACTTAATAGATTAATTTCAAGATATTACTAATACTAAATATCAGATATGCATTTTATACATAATACAATTTCCGCTTGAAATGAGAGAAGCTAATTCGAGAGACTTGTTTCTTTTAATATTGCTTGGCTTGATATGGGGCTCTTCTTTTTTTAACATAAAGATCGCAACCTACTCATATGGCCCATTTACCTTAGCATTAATTAGAGTAATTTTTGCTAGTATACCTCTTTTTCTTTTATGCAAATATAAGGGAATTAAGATTGAGGCCTTTTCAAACAATTGGAAACCTTACGCAATAATCGGTCTCTGTAATATCGCTATACCATTTACATTGATAGCAATCGGGACAGCAAAGATTAATAGTTATTTGGCCGCAATTTTAATGAGTACAACGCCTATGAGTGGTTCTATACTTGCTCACTTCTTCACTAAAAATGAAAAAATATCATTGCTAAAGACAATTGGAATTTTAATTGGCTTTTCAGGAGTAGTTTTTTTATTTTTTGATAGTCTAATTATAACCAAAAATAATTATATATACGTATTAATAACTATTTTAGGATCTACATTTTATTCTATAGGAGGAATATTAACATTAAGGTTGCAAACAAAAGGAAATGAAAATGTTACAACATCAACTACACTTTGGTCGGTTATTTTTTTATTACCTATGTCTATTTTTATCGAAACTCCTTGGGAGTTAAATCCTTCTTTAGAATCTACTTTGGCACTTTTATACCTCGGGATAGTTGCAACTGGATTAGCTTGGTTGATAAGGTTCAGAATTTTAACAGTTAATGGATTAGTCTTTCAAACTCAAGTGGCTTATTTAATTCCGATATTTGGTGTTTTGTTTGGTTATTTTTTAATGAATGAAATTATAACATGGAGAGTTATTGTATCATTAGTTATAATAATGATCGGAGTTTATATTGTAAAAAAAAATAATAAAGGTATTAAAAAATAATATGCAATCTAATTCAATAGAACTAGGTTTTTTATCAATTTTTTCGTTAATAACTTTTTTTATTTTTTTATTAATTAGCAAATACTCTCACAAAATAAATAATAGTATTTTGTTAGATAAAGACTTTCAAAAACCTCAAGCTTTTCATAGTGAAGCAATTTCACGAAGTGGTGGTATTGCCAGTATGATTTCTTTGGTTTTATTTTTTTACATCTATTACTTGCTTTTCTCAGAAATATTATATGAATACATTTTCATAAGTGGGAGCTTATTTTTAATTGGGTGCCTTGACGACTTCAAAATCAATGTCAGCCCAAGGGGTAGATTAATTTTAATGATAATTTTTCTTTTTATATTTATAATTTTTCTACCTATTCAAATTAAAAATATTGATTTAATTTTTTTAAATACTTTAATGCAAAATAAAATTGTTTCTTTGTTATTTGTACTTTTATGTTTTCTATTTATTGTCAATGGTGCTAATTTAATTGATGGCTTTAATGGTTTATTATCAATTAATTTAATAATAATTAATACAGTATTATTAATTATAAACTTAAATAATAACCATTTTAATTTTTCTATCTTTTTAATAGCTCAAATTATAATTTTAGGTTGTTTTTTACTTTTTAATTTCCCAAGGGCTAAAATTTTTTTAGGGGATAGTGGATCTTATTTATTTGGCTCACTAGTCGCTTTGAATACAATAACAACAAATAATCTTAATATAGAGGTTTCATCTTTTTTCTTTTGTATTTTATTATTTTATATTTTTTTTGAAGTATTTTTCTCTTTTGTAAGAAAAATTAGTCAAAATAAATCTCCATTTTACCCAGATAATGAACACTTACATATGCTTAGTTATAAAAAGATTTTAAAATTTTATGACGAAGTTAAAGGTAATTACATAAATTCAATTTTGATTAACGTAGTATATTCAATTTTAGTTTTACCTGCTATATTTTTTGCTGAAAACAGTTTGATTTGTAAATATTGGTTTTTCTCTTTAATAATTTTTTATTTAATTATTTATATGAAATTAAAGGTAATAAAAAAAAATTAATATGTTATACACATGATGTATTTCAATATAAAAAATGTTAACAAATAAATATTACGACTTAGTTAAAAAAGAAATTTACCCTTTGGCAACTAGTCTAACAGGAAAAGGAGCAAGAACTTTTTTAAAAATTATTCAAAAAAACTTTCCTAAATTAAAGATTCATGCAGTAGCTTCAGGAACTAAGGTATTTGATTGGAAAATTCCTCAAGAATGGAACATTAGTGATGCCTATATTGTAGACAAATATAATAAAAAGATTATTAATTTCAAAGATCATAATCTTCATATAGTAGGCTACTCAACCCCAATAAATAAAGTTTTAAATAAGCAGCAATTGTTAAAAAAAATTCATACACTTAAATCCCAACCCACTGCTATTCCTTATATAACAAGTTACTATTCAAGGAATTGGGGTTTTTGTACCACTCATAAACAAAAAATTTTTTTAAAAAATAAATATAAAAACTCTGATAAATTTAAAGTAGTTATTAAATCAAGCTTAAACGCTAAAGGGCGTTTATGCTATGGAGAATATATAATTCCCGGCAAATCAAAATCTGAGATACTTATTTCAACTTACATCTGCCATCCTTCTATGGCAAATAATGAACTATCAGGACCAATTGTAGCAATGAGTTTAATTAATTATTTTAGAAAGTTCAAATTACTAGATAAAACTCTGAGATTTGTTTTTTTACCTGAAACAATAGGGTCAATTGCATATCTGGACAAAAATTTAAATCTATTAAAAAGGAATGTAATAGGTGGATTTAATCTTAGTTGCATAGGTGATGATAATCAGCATTCTTGTATGCTTACTAAATATGGAAATTCTTTGGCTGACGATTCAATTTTAGCAACTTATAAAAAATTAAAACTTAAGTACAAAAAATATTCTTTCTTGCAAAGAGGATCAGATGAAAGACAGTACAATTCTCCAGGAATAGATTTACCTATTTCTTCAATTTTTAGAACTAAATATGGAGAATATAAAGAGTATCACACATCCTTAGATGATTTTAATCTTGTAACGAAAAAAGGAATATCGGGAGGAGCAAAAGTAGCAATGAATGCAATCAAAATATTATCTAAAAAGATAGTTCCAAAAAATATAATTTTGTGTGAACCACAAATGGCAAAAAGAAACTTATATCCTCATTTATCTTCTAAAAATAATAAATCGTTTCTGAATTTCAGAAAATTACTTAATTTTTTACAATATGCAGATGGTACTAATGATCTTGAAAAAATATCTAAGTTAATTAAGCTCAAATATAAGGAAACATTTAAAATTTATAAACTTTTGATAAAAAACAATCTAATTAACAACTAAAGTTAAATTTTTTCAAAAAACAACCGTCTAGCTGTGAAATTAAGCGTAATTATAAACTAGAAAAAAAAGAAAAATACTATACAAACAGCAAGATTAAAGGCAAAAGGGCAAGTGGCGGAATTGGTATACGCGCTGGTCTTAGAAACCAGTGCCGCAAGGCTTAAGAGTTCGAGTCTCTTCTTGCCCACCAGAAAAAAAGATATGAAAGTAGAAGTACAGTCAAAAAAAGGTCTTAAAACGATTTTATCTGTAGTTGTTGATAAAAAAGTGATTCAAAATAAAATGGATGAAAGGCTTAATGAATTACAAAAAGAAGTTACTTTAAAGGGATTTAGGACAGGTAAAGTACCTCCTTCGGTTATTAAAAGTCAATTCGGAAAATCAATATATGGTGAAGTAATAGATAAAATTTTAAGAGAAACTTCTGTTAAAGCTATGGAGGAAAAAAAAATCAAAGCCTCTGGCCAACCAAAGATAGATTTAAAAACTTTTGGAGAAGGGAAGGATTTAAATTATGAGTTACAAATAGATTTATTACCAGAAATAACACTAAAATCCTTTGATAAATATAAAGCAACAGAATTTAAAGTTAATATTGATGATAAAGTAATTAGTGATAAGTTAAAAGAATTATCATTACAACATAAACAATTTGAAGATAAAAAAGATGATGAAAAAGCAAAAATTGGTGATCAAGTTATTTTTGATTATTCCGCTACTATTGATGGAAACAAATTCCAGGGAAACGAAGGTAAAGGTGTTCAATTAGAACTTGGAAAAGATTTATTTTTAAAAGGGTTTGACCAACAATTAGTTGATGTTAAAAAAAATGAAGTAAAAATTTTAAATGCAGTTTTACCTTCAAATCACCCCAAAAAAGAATTAGCAGATAAAAAAACAAAGTTTGAATGCAAGATATTAAATGTAAAAAAATCTAAAGAAAATAAAATTGATGATAATTTTGCTAAAAATATGGGTGCTAAAGATTTAGATGATTTAAAAAAATTAATAAAAAATCAAATTTCTAGTCAATATTTACAAGCGCTCAATTCAATTACTAAAAAAAACATACTAGATCAATTAGAAAAAAATCATCAAGTAGATCTTCCTAAAAATTTAATAGACCAAGAAATTTCAATTATAACAAAAAATTTAAAAGAAGATGAAAAAGAAAAACACAAAACTTCTAATGAGAAGATAGCAAAATCAAGAATTAAATTAGGCTTACTTCTCAATGAGTACGGAGAAAAAAATAATTTAAAAGTTTCTGATGATGAAGTAAGGGCTGAGATTCAAAAGCAAATTAAAGGACTGCCAGGCCAAGAAAAAATGGTTTTAGATTATTATCAAAAAAATCCAAGTGCATCGCAAAGTTTGAAAGGTTCAATTTACGAAGAAAAAATTATTACCTTAATAAAATCAAAGATTAAGATGGAGGTTAAAAATATAAGTATTAAAGAAGCTGAAAAAATTATATCTGAATTTAATAAGTCAACTGTAAATCATGTAGAAGAAAAAAAATCTAAATCTCCTGATAAAAGTAAATTAAAATCAAAAAAAATTAGTAAAAAGTAACTAATAGTTGTATAAATTCTTTTATGAGTCGTGATTATGAAGAACAAATGAATAGTCTTATCCCCATGGTTGTTGAACAAACAAGTAAGGGAGAACGAGCCTACGATATCTACTCAAGACTTTTAAAAGAGCGAATTGTTTTTTTAGTTGGGCCAGTAAATGACGCAGTCGCATCATTAGTTACTGCACAACTTTTATTTCTAGAGTCAGAAAGTCCAAATAAAGAAATAAATTTTTATATTAATAGCCCTGGAGGACTAGTTACCGCGGGACTTGGTATCTACGACACCATGCAATATATTAATTCACCTGTATCCACTTTGTGCATTGGCCAAGCATCTTCTATGGGATCCTTTCTATTAGCTGCTGGAGACAAAGGCAAAAGATATTCATTACCTAATTCAAGGATCATGGTCCACCAACCATCTGCAGGTTTTCAAGGGCAAGCTACAGACATTCAAATTCACGCTAAAGAAATTCTTTCACTCAAAGAAAGACTAAACAGTATATACTCTAAGCATACAGGTAAATCAGTTGATGAAATCGCAAAAGCTTTGGAAAGAGATAATTTTATGACAGCTGAAGAAGCTAAAAAATTTGGTTTAATTGACTCTGTTGTGGAAAAAAGAAAATAAAACACAACATCTAGAATTGTTTGCAACTTCAGCTTGATAAGAGCATTCTACACATCTAATATAGTTATATTGATTCGATATGACAGAAAAAAATAATAAAAACATTCTCTATTGCTCATTTTGCGGAAAAAGTCAGCACGAAGTTAGAAAACTTATAGCTGGTCCAACTGTATTTATTTGTGATGAATGTGTTGAACTTTGTATGGATATCATTAAGGAAGAAAATAAAAGTTCTTTAGTGAAACATCAAGATGGAGTTCCCACGCCAAAAGAAATATGTAATGTTTTGGATGATTATGTAATAGGTCAAAAATTTGCAAAAGAAATTTTATCTGTTGCCGTTCACAATCATTATAAAAGATTAAATCATGAAACAAAAAATAATAAAGATATAGAGCTATCAAAATCTAATATTCTTTTAGTAGGACCAACAGGTTGTGGAAAAACATTATTAGCCCAAACACTTGCTAGAATACTAGATGTCCCTTTTACAATGGCTGACGCAACTACTTTGACAGAAGCAGGATATGTAGGAGAGGATGTAGAAAATATAATTCTAAAACTTTTACAAGCTGCAGATTACAATGTCGAAAAAGCTCAAAGAGGTATAGTATACATTGATGAAGTAGACAAAATTAGCAGGAAATCAGAAAACCCTTCTATTACTAGAGATGTTTCTGGTGAAGGAGTTCAACAAGCATTGTTGAAGATTATGGAAGGAACAGTTGCAAGCGTACCTCCGCAAGGTGGCAGAAAACATCCTCAACAAGAATTTTTACAAGTCGATACGACTAACATTTTATTTATTTGTGGAGGAGCATTTGCTGGACTTGATAAACTTATAGATAGCAGAGGGAAAGGAAGCTCTATAGGATTTGGTGCAAAAGTGAAAAATTATAAAGATCAATCGTTATCAGATATTATGAAACAATTGGAGCCAGAAGACTTAATTAAATATGGACTAATACCAGAATTTATTGGAAGAATGCCAATCATTGCATCTTTAGATGATCTTGATGAAAAATCTTTGGTAAAAATTTTAAAAGAACCCAAAAATTCTTTAATAAAACAGTATCAAAGATTATTTGAATTTGAAAACGTAGAACTAGAATTTAAAGGAGAGTCCGTATCAGAAATTGCAAAACAGGCAATATCTAAAAAAACTGGGGCGAGAGGATTAAGATCAATTTTAGAAAATATTCTTCTAAAAACAATGTTTGAGCTTCCAGATATGGATGATGTTATCAAGGTCACAGTTGATAAATCGTCTGTTAAAGGCTTATCTGAGCCGATTATTACATATGGAAAAAAACAATCAACATCTGTAGCTTAAGTCAATTTGTTTCTTGAAATCTCTATATCAATTGCCATATAAATAATTATGAACGTTTCTTATACAAAACCCCTATTACCACTAAGAGACATAGTTATTTTCCCCTCAATGGTGGTGCCTCTATTTGTAGGCAGAGAAAAGTCAATTAAGGCATTACAAGAAGTAATGAAAACAGATAAATCTATTGTCTTAGTGACTCAAAAAAACTCAGAAATAGACGAACCTAGCGATAAAGATCTGTATGGATACGGTTGTTTAAGTAAAGTTTTACAGCTTTTAAAATTGCCAGACGGTACAGTAAAAGTTTTAGTTGAAGGAGAAAAAAGAGTTAAAATTTTAAAATACAACAACAAAGAAGATAATAGTTTTTTAACTAGCGAAGTTGAGATTGCAGAGGATCAAAATATATCAAAAGATTTAGATACCTTCGCCCTAGGTTTAGTAAAAAAATATGAAAGATTACTAGTTTTAAGCAAAAAAGATTTCAATGAGACAACTAATAACTTAAAAACATTAAAAAATGCCTCTCAAATTGCTAATAACATATCTGCTAATTTGAATATTCAAATTTTTGAAAAACAGGAGTTACTAGAAATTTTGGATTTGAAAAAAAAATTAGAAAAAATTTACACATTAATTGAAAAAGAAACAAGCGTTCTCTCTGTAGAGAAAAAAATAAGAGGCAGAGTAAAAAATCAAATGGAAAAAACTCAAAGAGAATATTATTTAAATGAACAGTTAAAAGCTATTCAAAAAGAACTGGGTGAAATTGACGAGGGTAAAGATGAATTAACAAATCTTTCTAAAGCTATCGCGAACGCTAAAATGCCTAAATTAGCTAAGGAAAAATGTCTTTCAGAATTAAAAAAATTAAAGTCTATGAGTCCAATGTCAGCAGAGGCAACAGTTGTGAGAAATTATCTAGATTGGATGACAGAACTACCTTGGTCAACTAAGTCTAAGATCAATACTGATTTAAAAAATGCTCAAAAAATTCTTGACGAAGATCATTACGGTTTAGAAAAGGTTAAAGATAGAATAATTGAATTTCTTGCAGTTCAAAAAAGAATTCAAAAAATGAAAGGACCTATCTTGTGCTTAGTGGGACCACCAGGAGTGGGCAAAACATCTTTAGGAAAATCAATAGCAAAAGCAACTAATAGAAAATTTATCAGGATTTCACTTGGAGGAGTAAGAGATGAAGCTGAAATAAGAGGACATAGAAGAACATATATAGGATCCTTACCTGGAAAAATTATTCAAATGATGAAAAAAGCAGGTACTAAAAATCCTCTTTTTCTTTTAGATGAAATAGATAAAGTTGGAAATGATTATAGAGGTGATCCTTCATCTGCTCTGCTAGAAGCTTTGGATCCAGAACAAAATAAAGAATTTAATGATCATTATCTTGAAGTTGATTATGACCTTTCAGACGTTATGTTTGTGACAACAGCAAACACATTAAATATTTTACCTCCTTTACTTGATAGAATGGAAGTCATTAGATTGTCAGGTTATACAGAAGATGAAAAAGTAAATATATCTCAAAAGTTTTTAATTCCTAAACAAAGTGAAAACAATGGATTAAAAAAAGACGAATGGGGAATAAACGAAAGTGTTAACAGAAAAATTGTTAGAGATTATACAAGAGAGTCTGGTGTAAGAAATCTAGAAAGAGAGATATCAAAAATTGCGAGAAAACTTGTCAAAAAAATAGACAATAATGAAAAAACAAATAATCCTATAAAAGAAAAAGATATTAAGGATCTTCTAGGTGTTCAAAAATATAACTACGGAGAAATTGAGGAAGAAAATAGAATTGGTGTAGTAACTGGCCTAGCATGGACAGAAGTTGGAGGAGAAATTTTAAAAATCGAAACAGTAGTAATGCCTGGAAAAGGTAAAATGCAAATTACAGGAAAATTAGGTGACGTAATGCAAGAGTCCGTTAAAGCTGCGAAATCTTTTATAAGGTCTAAAAGTTTAGAATATGGTGTTATACCACCAATTTTTGATAAAAAAGATTTTCATATTCACGTACCGGAAGGAGCTACTCCTAAAGACGGTCCTTCAGCTGGAGTAGGTATGGTGACCTCTATAATTTCGGCTATAACTGAGGTTCCAGTAGATAAGAATGTAGCAATGACTGGAGAAATTACTTTAAGAGGAATTGTATTACCAATAGGTGGATTAAAAGAAAAATTATTAGCAGCTCACAGAGCTGGAATAAAAAAAGTATTGATTCCTATGGAAAATAAAAAAGATTTAGTAGAAGTGCCTAAAACAATTTTAGATACGATGGAAATTATCCCTGTAAAGAATGTAGATGAAGTTTTAAAAGTAGCTCTAACTAAACCCTTAAAGAGAGTCGAGTGGGTTGAAGTAGATCAAATTGCAGCAAAAAATAAAACTAAAGAAGAATTAAGCAGACATTAGTTTTTTTCAATCAAGCCATTTATTGTATTTTTCTAAATTAGAAGAGATAAAAGAAGGCAGCAAGCTATTATCGATTTTTTTTAAAATTGATTTTCCAGACCATTTATATTCTTTCTGATCAATATTATGATCGTAAACTACTCTTTTTTCTTCAATAAATTTCTTGATATCATTTTTTTTCAACCCACTTTTTTCAAACTCATAGTGATGCGCAAAGTTTAAAAGTTTTTTTACTAAATCTTCAGGATCTTTCAGATATGTAAAGTGCCAACCACCATTTTTAATGAAAAAAATATCTGAATATTTTTTTTTTGAAAAAAATAGGTCCAATCTCCATTTAGAGTAGTTTTTAGCTTTTATATTTCTTAACCATTGAGGAGAAATTAAGTATTTTTTTTTACATGCTTTAGTACCATGCCATATATAATTTTCATAAAGTAAATTTAACTTATAATAAAACATTTTTTGTTGAAAAATAATGATTTTATTTTTAATGTTTGAAAAATTTATATCTTCTAAATTTGGAATTTCATCTAGGTCGCTTATCATTACTATATCTTCTTCATTTACATCTTGAAGGCCCCTAGTTAAATTTTCTCTTTGAAAATAATCTCTTGCCATACCATTTAAGATTGACTTTTCACCTCGCAAATCTTCAGATTCATCATCGATAAATTTTAAAATTTTTGGAGGAGGCTTATCTACAACTAAATAGATTATTTTATCTTTAAATTTATTGAATCGATTAATATCAAAATTTAATTTTTTTTTTGTTCCATTATGAGAGTAAGTTGCCTCGGTTATTACGAATTTTTTAACATATTGACCTAGAACATTTAGCCTAAGATCTAATAAAAAATCTTCATCAAAATACTGGAAGCAGTCGTAGATATTCATCTTAATTGAGTTATAATAAAAATTAATGTAAGTAAATGTAAATTGACAAATTTATGATTAAAAAAATCATCATTACAGGCGGACTTGGTTATATTGGAACCGAACTTTGCAAAATCTACTCAGGTGTAAGTTGGCATCATAAAATAATTGTAATCGATAATAGATTTATTTCAGAAAGGGTTAATCAACTAAGACACTGGAATATGGAATTTATTCATGGTGACATATTAGATAAAGAGCTTGTAAAAAAATATTTTAAAGATGCTGATATCGTTCATCATTTAGCAGGAATAACAGATGTACCAAGAACTAAAAGTGAGACATCTGATGAAAAAGATAAAAAAATAGTTTTAGTTGGAGAAAAAGGTACAAAAAACATTTTAGACACTATAAGCGATAAATGTAAAATTATTTTCCCCTCTACTCACGTTGTATATGAGGGAATAGATAAAGTTAAAAATGATATAAGAGAAAATGAAGAAACTAAACCAGTTTTATCTTACGCATCATCAAAAGCTGTAAACGAAAAACAATTAAAAGACTCAGGTAAAAACTATGTAATTTTGAGACTAGGCTCTGTTTATGGATATTCAACAGATACAGCTCGTATAGACATTATGCCTAATTTGTTTTCAAAGATTTCATCACAGAACGGAACTCTTAGACTCTTTGCAGGAGGTAAACAAATTAAAAGTCTTGTACCTTTAATGGATGTAGCAAGATGTTTTAAATTCATGGAGGAAAAAGAAAATATTAAATCTGAAATATATAATTTAACTAAAGATACTTTAACTGTTAAGGATGTGGCTGAAATTTGTAAAAAATATAATCCCAAAATAACATTAAGAGAAACAAACGATGAAATTCCTAATTTAGGATTCTCACTATCTAATAAAAAATTATTAAAAACTGGTTTTAAATTTTTATATGGACTGAACGAAAGTATTAAGGAAATGATTTCTAAATGGTCAAAACAAAATTTAATAGAAGATTTAGAGCATGTTAGAGATGGAGATAACTTATTTATAGACAAAAGAGGAAGAATAAGTAATCACGAACTTACCGAACCTATAAATTTAATTGGATTAATTGACTCAAAAAAAGGGACTATAAGAGCTAATCATTACCATCCACAGCAAGAACAAAAATGTTTATTTACTAAAGGACAAATTATAGAAGTTTTTCAAGATATAATAAATCCTAATTCACCAAAAATCACTCAAGTAGTTAATGAAGGTCAATTATCAATTATCAAGCCTAACGTTGCACACACAATGATTTTTACTAAGGACACAACTTTTTTAAACTTAGTAAGAGGTGAAAGAGATCATGAAAACTACGGAACTACTCATACTATACGACATGTTTTTGTAGATGAAAAAGAAAAAAATTTATTACTTAAGTATTATAAATTTGAATGTAGATCATGTGGTAATAAAAATTTAAAGAGAATTGTTTCATTGGGCTATCAACCTTTGGCAAATAATTTGCTTAAAAAAAAAAATGAACAGTGTGAATTATTTCCTTTGGAAGTAAATTATTGTGAAAGATGTCATAATTGTCAACTCTCTGTTGCTATAGATCCTAAAAAAATGTTTTCAAATTATCTTTATACTTCATCAACATCAAAACTTTTTAGAAATCACTTTGTTGAAGCAGCAAAAAAATATACAAGAGAGCTAAAGTTAAATAAAAAAAAGTCAATTATTATTGATATAGGAAGTAACGATGGAGTTGCTTTAAAACCATTTTTAGAAATGGGATATAAAAATATTCAAGGTGTAGAACCAGCAAAAAATTTAGCTAAATTAGCTAATAAAAATAAAATCAAAACATTCAACGGATTTCTTGAAAAGAAAAATTTAAAAAAAATAAAAAAAAATGCGAGTTTAATTTTAGCATCAAATGTATTTGCACACTCAGATAAACTAAAGGAAATGACAGAATGTATGATTAAATTGTTGGGAAAAAATGGAACTATTATTATAGAGGTCCAGTATTTGTTGAATACTTTAAAAGATTTAACTTTTGATAACATTTACCATGAGCATTATAATTATTGGTCTCTTACTTCTTTAATAAATTTCTTTAATCAATTTGATATAAAAATTTTTAGAGCAGAAACTATTGACACTCATGGTGGTTCATTAAGAATTTATATTAAAAAAAATAAAAATATTAAGATAGAAAATAGTGTAAAAAAACTCCTTAAAAAAGAAGAGGATTTTGGAATTAAAAAATTTAAAACTTACCAAGATTTTGGTAAAAAAGTTTACAAAATCAGAGAGAACGTAATAAAAAATTTAAATAAACTCAAATCTAAAAACAATTTAATAATTGGCTATGGAGCTCCAGCAAAAGCAACAACAGCATTAAATTTTTTTGGGGTTTCTAAACAAATCGACTTTATAGTTGAAGATAATAAGTTAAAGCATAACAAATTTATTCCTGGAGTAAAAATTCCTATTAAAAGTAAATCAGAAATAAAAAACAAAAAGAGTATCGTCATTGTTTTAGCTTGGAATTTTTTTGAGGATATAAAAAAAAGTAATTCAGATCTGTCAGATAAATTTATAAATATAAAAGAACTTGAGTAATTTTTAATAATTTGAAAAGAAATTTTGAATAATATCCTTTAAATTATTAATAGATTCAAACAAATAATCTATATAAATTTCAGCGATTGGAAGAATTTCTACGATGTAGTCTTGTACAAAGAATAGTAGTCTCAAAGCGGCTATTACAGCTATAATAAGAATAATTAAAATACTATAAAATCCAAAATCTATATTTTTTTCATCTTTATTTGAAATATTTTTAGAAGCTGGCTTTGAATTAATATTTATACCATGTTTTTTCGCTAAGTATTCTGGAGAATATAAATTTACTTCTCTTTTTTTTTTTGCAACTTTTCTTTTTGGGCTTGAGAGCTTTTTTTGACCTATAGGTTTTTTTGGATTTATTAGTTTTTTGGTAGTTTGCTTAGCAACAGATTTTGAAACCAATTCTTCTTTTTCATTAATCTTTACAGGAAACTGCTTCCATTTGTTGCCACAAGAACTACATTGAACCAATCTGCCAGATGAACCAATAGCATTATCTGGTACCACGAATTTTTTTTCACATGAACTACAGCTTAGAATCATTATAACTCAATATTATAGCTATTTCTCAAAACTTAAATACTTTTTTACTTTATAAACTATTTATTGTATATCTCATTTTTGTTTAATAAGGGCGGTTAGCTCAGTTGGTAGAGCATCTCGTTTACACCGAGAGGGTCATAGGTTCGAGTCCTTTACCGCCCACCATTAAATTAAGAGAAATATGTGGGGGTGTAGCTCAGTTGGTTAGAGCGCCTGCCTGTCACGCAGGAGGTCGCCGGTTCGAGCCCGGTCACTCCCGCCACTTATTGATAATCATTTTCATCTAGATCGCTAGAGTGCTACCTTCTTGTCTCTGTACACTTGAGTTTAAGATGCTATAAATATTCTTATTAAATTAATATAAGAATCCTCAAACAAAATGTATTGAGGTAGGTATTGATTAAACATGATTTATAACTTTTTAACAGAATACTTATCAATTATTATTTTTTTATTCATTGCTTTATTTTTAAGCGTTGGATTTATCCTAGTTAATTTTTTGGCTGCTCCAAGCAATCCAGATCCAGAAAAACTTTCAGCTTATGAATGTGGTTTTGAGGCTTTTGATGACTCAAGAATGGAGTTCGATGTAAGGTTTTATCTAGTTGCAATTTTATTTATTATATTTGATTTAGAGATAGCTTTCCTTTTTCCTTGGGCTATATCGTTAGGAAATATAGGAGCATTAGGTTTCTGGTCTATGATGATTTTCTTAGGAGTATTAACTATTGGTTTTATTTATGAATGGAAAAAAGGAGCTTTAGAATGGGAGTAAAATTAAATCCATTTGAAAATAAACAAAAAGAAATTCCTGAAGAATTTAAGGACTTAGCAAAAGATTTCGCGGAAAAAGGCTTTATAACCACTTCAACTGACAACTTAATTAATTGGGCGAGAACTGGTTCATTACATTGGATGACATTTGGTTTAGCTTGTTGCGCGGTAGAGATGATGCAAACTTCTATGCCAAGATATGATCTTGAAAGATTTGGCGCAGCACCTAGAGCATCTCCTAGACAATCTGATGTTATGATTGTAGCTGGAACACTTACAAATAAAATGGCTCCAGCTTTAAGAAAAGTTTATGACCAGATGCCAGAACCAAGATACGTTATTTCTATGGGAAGTTGTGCCAACGGTGGTGGATATTATCACTATTCTTATTCTGTTGTAAGAGGATGTGATAAAATAGTTCCAGTAGATATTTATATTCCTGGGTGCCCTCCTTCCGCAGAAGCTTTGTTGTATGGCATACTTCAACTCCAGAAAAAAATAAGAAGAGAAGGAACAATTAAAAGATAAATCGATATGATATTGGATAAATTAGAAAAACTTGAAAAATTAGTAAACTCAGAATTAGGAAGTAAAATTCAAAAAACAATAATCGAAAATCAGGAAATTTTTATTGAAGTAAATGAAACTAACCTAGTTGAAGTTATCCAATTTTTAAAGTCAAATGACTCTTGCAAATTTAGACAATTAATAGATATAGCGGCAGTAGATTATCCCGAAGAAGAGAAAAGATTTCAATTGGTGTATTTATTTTTGTCTCATGAAAATAATTTAAGAATTAAATTAATGATAAAATTTGATATAAATCAAATTATCCCCTCTATTACAAAAATATTTCCATCAGCAAATTGGATGGAGAGAGAAGTGTTTGATATGTACGGTATTAAATTCAAAAATCATCCTGATCTAAGAAGAATTTTAACAGATTATAATTTTAAAGGGCATCCACTTAGAAAAGATTTTCCTCTTACAGGTTTTAATGAAGTTAGATACAGCGAAAAAGATAAAAAAGTAGTCTACGAACCTGTTAAACTTGAGCAAAATTATAGAAATTTTGACTTTGAAAGCCCTTGGGAAGGAACAAATTACATTAAAGAATTAAAAATAAATAAAAAAGATGAAAAAAAAAACTAAAACAATGAATTTAAATTTCGGTCCACAGCATCCAGCTGCTCATGGAGTATTAAGACTTATTTTAGAATTAGATGGCGAAATCGTTGAGAAAGCAGATCCGCACATTGGGTTGTTACACAGAGGAACCGAAAAACTTATTGAGCAAAAAACATATACTCAAGCTTTACCTTATTTTGATAGGCTAGATTATGTCGCGCCGATGAATCAAGAGCATGCATTTGCACTTGCTGCTGAAAAACTTTTAAAAATTGAGGTTCCTATTAGAGCAAAATATATAAGAGTTATTTTCTGTGAAATTGGAAGAATTTTAAGCCATATATTAAATGTTACTACACAAGCTTTGGATGTAGGAGCTTTAACTCCCTCTTTGTGGGGTTTTGAAGAAAGGGAAACTTTAATGACTTTTTACGAAAGAGCATCAGGCTCAAGACTTCACGCAAATTATTTTAGGACTGGAGGTGTGAACCAAGATATACCTTTAAAATTAGTTGAAGATATTGAAGAGTTTTGTAAAAAATTTCCCAAAATTATTGATGACCTCGAAAGTTTATTAACAGATAATCGTATATTTAAGCAAAGAAATGTTGAAATAGGAATTGTTTCAAAACAGGAAGCTTTAGACCATAGCTTTTCAGGCGTAATGCTTAGAGGCTCTGGTGTTGCATGGGATTTAAGAAAATCTCAACCATATGAATGTTATGAAGATTTAGATTTTAAAATTCCAATTGGAAAAAATGGAGACTGCTATGATCGATATCTCTGCAGAATAGAAGAAATGAGAGAAAGTGTAAAAATTATATTACAGTGTATAGAAAAATTACCTAAAGGCCCCATAAAGTCGATAGATGGAAAAATATCTCCTCCAAATAGAGATGATATTAAGCAATCGATGGAAGCATTAATTCATCATTTTAAACTATTTACCGAAGGATACAGAGTTCCCCCCGGTAATGTTTATACAGCTGTAGAAGCACCTAAAGGAGAGTTTGGTGTTTATTTAATTTCTGATGGTAGCAATAAACCTTATAGATGTAAAATTAGAGCCCCAGGTTTTTCACATTTACAAGCAATGGATTATTTGATTAGAGGGCACATGTTAGCTGACGTTCCCGCAGTGTTAGGATCTTTAGATATTGTTTTTGGAGAGGTAGATAGATGAGTTTAAAAAAAGTTCATGATGATCAACCAAAGGAATTTATATTTTCAGTAGAAAATTTAAAAAAGATAGAAGATATTTTAAAAAAATATCCTGAAAAAAATAAAAAAAGTGCTGTCATGCCATTACTTTATTTAGCTCAGAGACAAAATAAAAATTGGATACCTTTAGCAGCAATAAAGTATATAGCAAAATACTTATCTATGCCTTACATATCAGTTTATGAAATTGCAACATTTTATACAATGTATAATCTCGCACCTGTTGGTAATTATTTTATTCAAGTTTGCACTACAACCCCTTGCTTAATTCGTGGAGCTGATAAAATAGTAAAAATTTGTAAAGAAAAGATTTCTACAAATGAAAATGAGATTTCTAAAGTAAGCAGTTGTTCTTGGATGGAAGTTGAATGTTTGGGAGCTTGTGTTAATTCTCCAATGATACAAATAAATGACGATTATTATGAAGATTTAGATGAGAAAAGCACTAAAGCAATTCTGGATTCTTTAATTAAAAATAAACCTTTGAAACCAGGTTCTTATCGAGGTCGCAAAAACACTGCACCTGAAAAACCAAAAACTTCTAACGGAGATAAATATGCTTAAAGAAGAGGATAAGATATTTAAAAATCTTTATAATAATTTAGGTTGGGAAATTGATAGTTCTCTTAAAAGAGAAGATTGGAAAGATACAAAAAATTTAATTATTAAAGGAAGAGAATGGATAATAAATGAAGTAAAAACTTCAGAATTAAGAGGAAGAGGTGGAGCAGGATTTTCAACGGGGTTAAAATGGTCATTTACCCCAAAAGAAATAGGTTCACGACCTCATTATTTAGTTATTAATGCAGATGAGTCAGAACCAGGAACTTGTAAAGATAGAGATATATTAAGATTTGAGCCACAAAAATTACTAGAAGGTTGTCTAATTGCTGGATATGCAGTCAACGCTCATGTTTGCTATATTTATATTAGAGGTGAATACCTTAATGAAGGGAGACGATTACAAGAAGCAATTGACCAAGCTTATAAAAAAAATTTTCTAGGAAAAAACGCTTGTGGAGCAGGTTGGGATTTTGATATTTATATTCACTATGGAGCTGGAGCTTATATCTGTGGAGAAGAAACGGCTTTACTCGAAAGTTTAGAAGGAAACAAAGGTCAACCAAGATTAAAACCTCCTTTTCCCGCGTTAGTTGGATTGTATGGCTGCCCTACAATAGTAAATAATGTTGAGACTATTGCTGTAGTTCCAACAATACTTAGAAGGGGAGGAGAGTGGTTTGCTTCTTTAGGTAAACCAAAAAATACTGGCACAAAAATATTTTGTATATCTGGAAACGTAAATTCACCCTGTAATGTAGAAGAAGAAATGGGTGTCCCATTAAAAGATTTAATAGAAAAACACGCTGGTGGAGTAATTGGAGGTTGGGAAAATCTTCAAGCAGTGATCCCTGGAGGATCTTCAATGCCTTTACTACCGAAAAAAATATGTGATACTATCACAATGGATTTTGACTCATTGATAGAAAATAAAAGTGGGTTAGGCACCGCTGGTATAGTTGTCATAAATAAAGATCAAGACATCATCGCTTGTATGGCTAGGATTGCTAGATTTTACAAGCATGAAAGTTGTGGTCAATGCACTCCTTGTAGAGAAGGATCAGGTTGGATGTGGCGAATTTTAGATAGAACAGCAAAAGGAAAAGCTACTCATAATGATATTGACCTTTTAGAGGATGTTACTAAACAGATTGAAGGTCATACGATTTGTGCTTTTGGGGAAGGGTCTTCTTGGCCAGTTCAAGGTTTATTAAGACACTTTAGAAAAGAAATAGATAGCCGTTGTAGAGAAGAACCTTTGATAAAGAAAAAAATAAAAAATCCATATTTAGTTGATCAACATCTGCAGGACAATGAAAATGCCTAAAATATTGATTAACGGAAAAGAAATTGAATTTGAAAAAGGAATGACAGTTCTACAAGCTTGTGAGCTTGCAGACGTAGAAATACCAAGATTTTGTTATCATGAAAAGTTATCCATAGCAGGAAATTGTCGTATGTGTTTAGTGGAAATGGAGAAGTCTCCCAAACCAATAGCTTCATGCGCTATGCCAGCGGCTGAAGGTATGAACATTAAAACTAATACTCCTTTAGTTGAAAAAGCTAGAAAAGGTGTTATGGAATTTTTATTAGCTAATCATCCTTTAGACTGTCCAGTTTGCGATCAAGGAGGAGAATGTGATTTGCAAGATCAATCTTTATACTACGGAGTTGATAAATCCAGATTTATAGAAAATAAAAGAGAAGTTAGTGAAAAGTATATGGGTCCTCTTATTAAAACTCAAATGACTAGATGTATTCATTGCACTAGATGCGTTAGATTTGCAACAGAAGTTGCAGGCATATCTGAAATTGGTGCTGTAGGTAGAGGAGAAAATATGCAGATAACAACATATTTGGAAAAATCTATGGAGTCTGAACTATCCGCTAATGTTATAGATTTATGCCCTGTTGGTGCTTTAACATCAAAACCTTATGCTTTTGAAGCTAGACCTTGGGAGTTAAAAAAGACCGAAAGCATTGACGTCATGGATGCTGTTGGTTCCAATATCAGAGTTGATACTTATAACTGGGAAGTGAAAAGAATTTTACCCAGATTGAACAATGATATTAATGAAGAATGGATATCAGATAAAACAAGATATTCATGTGATGGTTTATTAAAACAAAGATTAGATGTTCCCTATATAAAAAAAAATAATAAATTAGAAAAATCAAACTGGGACGAGGCTGTAGAAATTATTGCTGACAAGATTAAAGAAGTAAAACCAAATGAAATCGCAGGACATATTGGCGATATGGTTAGTCTAGAAACTTCAGTTGCATTTAAAAAATTATTTAGTGAGCTACAAAGTGAAAATTTAGAGTTTAGAGAAAAAAAATATTATATAAATCCTAAAGATAAAATTAATTATATTTTTAATTCTTCTATTAATGGAATAGAAGATTCTGACTTAATCCTTTTAGTAGGAACAAACCCTAGACATGAAGCAACAATTTTAAATGCTAGAATAAGAAAAGTATTTGTCCAAAAAAAAATACCAATTTATTCAATAGGTGATCCTGGTGATTTAACCTACGAATATACAATTATTGGAAATAAAACAGATGATGTTAAGCATTTAATAGATGAAGAAAGCACAATATCTAAAAAGATAATATCTGCAAAAAAACCAATTATAATAATAGGCGAGTCAGCGTTAGAGTTAAAAAGTGGTAAATTTATATTTGAAGAAATAAAAAATTTTTTAATGAAAAAAAATTTAATTAATGAGGAATGGAATGCACTAAATATATTAGTACAAAACGCATCAACAGTGGGTCTTTTAGATTTAAAGATGATATCAAAAGAAAATGAAAATGATTTTATTTTTTTCGATAAATTAAAATCAAATAAATTTAAATTTTTATATCTTTTAGGTTCAGATAATTTTGAATTCAAAAAAAATAATGAATTTATTATATATCAAGGTAGTCACGGCGATAAAGGAGCAGAAATAGCAGATGTGATACTTCCTAGCGCAGCTTATACTGAACAAAATGGTCTTTATTCAAATTTAGAAGGCAGAGTTCAAGAATGCAAAAAAGCTTCCTACCCTATAGGTGAGTCCCTTGAGGATTGGAAAATATTTAATCTTATTTTAAAAAAATTAGGTAAAATAAATAACCTAAATAATTTTGAAACATTAAGAAAAGAAGCGATTAGTTCTACAAAAAATTTTTCTGAAATAAATGAATTGCCAAAAAAATTTAAGGTTTTAAATGAAAAAAACGAGACTGATTTTATTAGTGAAGAAATTGAAATTAAAAAATTTGATTACTACTATACAAATTCAATTTCTCGCGCTTCAAAAACAATGAGTGAGTGCAGACAAATAAAAAAACAAACACTAAAAACTGGAACAAATAATTAATGTTTGAATATTTACAGATTTTAGGACTTGAAGTTTACAAAATTTTATTTTTACTTGTGCCAATTCTAGTTTCTGTGGCTATGATAGTTTGGTTAGACAGAAGAGTATGGGGATTAGTTCAAAAGAGAAAAGGACCAAATGTAGTTGGACCTTTTGGTCTTTTACAAACTATAGCTGATGCGTTAAAATATATTTTTAAGGAAATAATTATTCCTGCCAGTGCTAACAAAGTAGTATTTATTTTAGCACCTATCATAACTATGACTTTAGCTTTAATCGCGTGGGCAGTCATACCTATGAGTGAAACTCTCGTACTGTCGGATATAAACGTAGGAATTTTATATTTATTTGCAGTTTCATCTTTAGGCGTTTACGGAATCATTATGGGAGGTTGGGCTTCAAACTCAAAATATCCTTTTCTAGGAGCAATTCGATCTGCAGCTCAGATGGTTTCGTATGAAGTTTCTATAGGAATAATAATTATAAATGTTTTATTATGCGTAGGCTCACTAAATTTAAAAGATATTGTATTAGCTCAAAAAGAATTATGGTTCGTTATTCCTCTTTTTCCAATGTTCGTAATTTTTTTCATATCTGCTCTTGCTGAAACTAATAGACCTCCATTTGATTTACCAGAAGCAGAAGCAGAATTAGTTTCTGGTTATCAAACAGAATATTCTGGAATGATGTACGCAATGTTTTGGTTGGGAGAGTATGCAAATATTTTATTAATGTGTGCTATGGGTTCAATTTTATTTTTAGGCGGTTGGTTACCAATTATTGACATATATCCATTAAATTTAATACCGCCTCCTTTATGGATGATCTTAAAAATTTTATTTTTGTTTTTTCTTTTTGCTTTAGTTAAGGCAATTGTTCCTAGATACAGGTACGATCAATTGATGAGATTAGGATGGAAAATATTTCTACCTTTTTCTCTTTTTTACGTAGTTTTAACAGCTAGCTTTTTATTTTATTTTGATAAATTACCTAAAGGAAATTTTTAATGAATCTTTATAGAATTTTAAAAACTATTTTTTTAATTGAATTTGTTTCTGGGTTGTTAATAGCAATTAAAGAAATGTTCAGAAAATCTAAAACAATTAATTATCCTTTTGAAAAAGGACCTATAAGTCCTCGTATGAGAGGAGAACATGCTTTAAGAAGATATCCAAGTGGAGAAGAGAGATGTATTGCGTGCAAATTATGTGAAGCCGTTTGTCCCGCTCAAGCAATTACAATAGAGTCAACTGAAAGAGCGGATGGAAGTAGAAAAACAACAAGATATGACATTGACATGCTGAAATGCATTTATTGTGGTTTATGCCAAGAGTCATGTCCTGTAGATGCAATTGTTCAAGGACCAAATTTTGAATTTGCTACTGAGACTAGAGAAGAACTTTATTATAATAAACAAAAACTTTTAGATAACGGAGACAGGTGGGAAACTGTCTTAGCTAAAAATATTAAGCTAGATAAACCTTACAGATAAATGTTAGCACACTCTATCTTTTTTTATTTTTTTTCAGTTATTGCTATCTTATCATCTTTAATGGTTATCACTTCAAGAAGTAGTGTTAATTCTGTTTTTTTTCTTATTCTGGATTTCATATCTGTAGGTTGTTTATTTATTATGGTTGGTGCTGAGTTTTTGGGAATGATTATTTTAATAGTTTACGTTGGCGCAGTAGCTGTACTTTTTTTATTTGTTGTTATGATGTTAAATGTAGCAGAGCAAAAACAATCTTGGTTTATTGGCAAACAATCCACTCATATTCCTTCAGGGCTAATTGTAAGTATCTTAATTTTACTTGAGTTATTAGTAGTAGTAGGAGGATGGAAGTATAAAGATGATTTGATGTCTAGCAGCACATTATCTTTATCAAATATATCAAATACTCATCAATTGGGATCAGCGATGTACACAGATTACATATTATATTTTCAGTTAGCAGGAGTAATTCTATTACTATCTATGATAGGAGCCATCCTTTTAACTTTCAGGGAAAGACCTGGAGTAAAAAAACAAAGCTATATAACTCAAATTTCAAGAGAACCGTCTACATCTATTGAAATTAAAGAGGTTGAGTCTAACAAAGGAGTTAAAATAGATGATTGAAATAGGGCTTGGTCATTATTTATCTTTAGGCGCAATCATATTTTTTTTAGGAATTATAGGAATTTTTTTAAATAGAAAAAATGTAATTGTAATTTTGATGTCAATAGAACTAATTCTTCTGGCTGTAAATATAAATTTAATTTCTTTTTCAATTTTTTCAGGTGACATAGTCGGTCAAATATTTACTATGCTTATCTTAACTGTTGCAGCAGCAGAGGCAGCAATTGGATTAGCTATAATCGTAATTTACTATAGAAATAAAGGCTCTATAAGAGTTGAAGATATACATGGAATGAAAGGTTAAATGGAATACGCAATTTTATTTTTACCTTTATTAGGTTCAATCATAGGGTATTTTGGAAAAAAGTTAACAAAGTTTTTTTCAGAAATAACTACAAGTCTTTTTGTAAGTATATCAGCTATTTTATCTATAATAGTTTTTTGGAATGGAATTAAAAATGATAATTATGGAAATTATTTAATTTTTGAATGGATCAGTTCTGGAGATTTTATTGCAAATTGGTCAATTAATGTAGATCCATTAAGTTCAGTAATGTTAGTTGTTGTTACTTTTATTTCAGCACTTGTTCATATTTATTCAATCGGCTATATGAGTCATGATCCACATAAACCTAGATTTATGTCATACCTTTCACTTTTTACTTTTTCAATGTTAGCTTTAATAGTTTCTGATAACTTTTTACAATTATTTTTTGGATGGGAAGGAGTAGGTTTATGCTCATACTTGTTAATTGGTTTTTGGTTTAAAAAAGAATCAGCAAATAACGCAGCCATTAAAGCATTTATTGTTAATAGAGTAGGTGATTTTGGTTTAGCTGTAGGTATATTTTTAATTTTCTTTTATTTTGGCAGTATTAATTTTAATGACGTTTTTCAAGCAGTTCCTCAATTTATAGATAAAAAAATTTTAATTTTTGGCTTTGAGTCAAGTTTGATCACTTTTATTTGTTTATTTCTTTTTATTGGAGCTATGGGGAAATCAGCACAATTCTTATTACACACTTGGCTACCTGACGCTATGGAAGGACCAACTCCTGTATCAGCTTTAATACATGCTGCTACGATGGTAACTGCTGGAGTTTTCTTAGTAGTGAGATGTTCACCTTTATTTGAATATTCTCAAATTGCTTTAAACTTAGTTGCTATTGTTGGTATGATTACAGCTATATTTGCTGCGTCAGTTGCTTTAGTCCAAAATGACATTAAAAAAATCGTAGCATACTCTACATGTAGTCAATTAGGATATATGTTTTTTGCAGCAGGAGTAGGAGCATATCATGTAGCAATTTTTCATTTATTTACTCATGCTTTTTTCAAAGCATTATTATTTTTGGGTTCAGGATCAGTAATTCACGCTTTCAAAGATGAGCAAGACATTAGAAATATGGGAGGAGTAAGAAAAAAATTACCTTATACTTATATTTTTATGTTAATTGGGACATTAGCGTTAACAGGTTTTCCATTTTTATCAGGGTTTTATTCTAAAGATGCAATAATTGAATTTGCTTATTTGAAAAATTCTATTTTAGGAAATTATGCTACTTTTATCGGAATATTTACCGCTTTTCTAACTGCTGTTTATTCTTGGAGATTATTTTTTAAAACTTTCCACGGAGAGTATAAAAATAAAAGAATACCCATTACAGATGCAAATGAGTCTCCTATCAATATGTTAATACCCTTATTTTTTCTGGGTTTAGGAGCAATATTTACTGGATTTATCTTTAAGGAAACTTTTATTGGACATCATAGTAATGATTTTTGGCAATCTTCAATTTTCTTTTTAAATGAAATTAAACATGAAAATATTCCCCTATGGTTATTATTAGCAACTCCAATATTAGTTATAATTGCTATACCAATTTCATTTTATTATTATGTTAGCAATACGAAAATTCTAGAAGAATTTAAAAATACTAATCTGCCTTTATATAATTTTTTATTAAACAAATGGTATATTGATGAATTATATGAATTAATATTTGTTAGGCCGATCAAAAAGGTAGGTTTATTTTTTTGGAAAACAGGAGATCAAGGGATAATTGATAAGTTTGGTCCTGATGGAGTATCTAAAATAATTAAAATGATATCAAATAAAGCTACACGATTTCAAACCGGATACATCTATGATTACGCTTTTGTGATGCTTTTAGGATTATCAGTTTTACTAACTTATCTAATACTACACTAGTATGAATATACCTATATTATCAACTTTAATATTTTTACCTCTTTTAAGTTCTATTTTTATTTTTTTATCAAAAACTCAAAAAAATAATAACAGTGCAATATACATCTCTTTATTTGTGAGCATTGCGACATTTTTCTTATCAATATTTATTTGGTACTCATTAGATCACGGTTCTTCTGAATTTCAATTTGTTGAAGAAAAATCTTGGATAAATGATTACATAAAATTTAAGTTGGGAGTAGATGGAATTTCAATATTATTTATAGTTTTAACTACATTCATAATTCCAATTTGCATTATTTCTTGTGTAAATAGCATTAAAGATAGAGTAAAAGAATTTTTAATAGCTCTTTTAATTCTAGAAACTTTTATTTTAGGTGTATTTTGTTCTCTCGATTTAGTAATTTTTTATTTGTTTTTTGAAGCAGGATTAATACCAATGTTTTTAATCATTGGTGTTTGGGGAGGTTCAAGAAGAGTTTATTCAGCCTTTAAATTTTTTCTATACACTCTATTAGGTTCTGTTTTAATGTTAGTAGGAATAATTGTCATTTACTGGCTAACAGGAACTACAGATATAACTGAAATATATAAGTTAAAGATTCCAAGCGAATATCAAAATATTCTTTGGTTGGCTTTTTTTACCTCTTTTGCAGTAAAAATGCCAATGTGGCCTGTTCATACTTGGCTTCCAGATGCTCACGTAGAAGCACCAACAGCAGGATCTGTCATTTTAGCTGCAATACTTTTAAAAATGGCTGGTTATGGTTTTTTAAGATTTTCAATACCTATGTTCCCAATTGCTTCAGATTTTTTTACGCCTTTGATTTATACCTTAAGCATAATAGCAATTATTTACACTTCAGTAGTTGCTTTGATGCAAGATGATATGAAGAAATTAATAGCTTATTCTTCAGTTGCTCATATGGGCTATGTAACGTTAGGTATTTTTACTTTTACTAAACAAGGTTTAGAGGGAAGTATTTATCAAATGATTAGTCATGGCTTAATTTCTGCAGCATTATTTTTATGTGTAGGTGTTGTTTATGACAGATTACACTCAAGATTAATAAACACTTATGGAGGAATAGTAAATTATTTACCAAAGTATTCACTATTATTTATAATTTTTGCCTTAGCTAGTCTTGGTTTGCCAGGGACCTCTGGATTTCTTGGAGAGTTTTTAGTATTAACTGGAGCATTTCAGAAAAGCTATTTAGTTGCAATGTTAGCTACTGTGGGGGTAGTACTTGGTGCTGCATATATGTTGTGGCTAACAAAAAGGGTAATTTTTGGAAACACTTTAAACAAAGAAATAAAAAACTTAAAAGATGTAAGTAATTTAGAGATGGTAATGTTGGCGCCTCTTGTACTATTAATTATTTTATTTGGTTTTTATCCAGCACCTTTAATAGATACTCTCAGCATACCTATTGATAATTTAATTTCAAATTATCAAACAGATTTAACTTTAAATACAGCTCAAAATAAATGATAAATAATTTAAACATATTATTTCCTGAAATATTTCTTTCTTTGTCAATTTTTTCAATTTTAATGGTTGGAGTTTTTATTAAGAAAAGTTTTAATTTAATTTTTAATTTATCTTCAGTGGTTTTAATTATTATCCTTGGGATAATTTTAAATAATAATAATAGCACTGAAAAAATATTTTTAGATAGTTTTATTAGAGATGAATTTTCAAATTTTTTTAAAATATTAATAATTGTTTCTAGTTTATTTGTTTTAAATTCATCAAAAAATTTTATAATTGATAATAAATTAGATAAATTTGAATATCCAATTATTATTTTAATTTCTATCTTAGGTATGTTTTTTATGGTTAGTTCTAATGATCTAATTTTATTTTATTTAGGACTGGAGCTGCAATCTCTATCTTTGTATATATTAGCTGCTATAGATCGAGACAACTTAAGATCTTCTGAGTCTGGAATTAAGTATTTTGTTTTAAGCGCTTTATCCTCTGGATTATTACTATATGGTTGTTCATTACTTTACGGTTTTACTGGTTCTACAAATTTTGAAATTATTTCAAATGAAATGAACAAAGAAAATACTGGCGCTATATTTGCAATGGTATTTATTCTAGTTGGTTTAGCTTTTAAGATTTCAGCTGTTCCTTTTCATATGTGGACTCCTGATGTATATGAAGGATCTCCTACCTCCATTACAAGTTATTTTGCTGCGGTGCCTAAGTTAGCCGGTTTAGCTGTATTTATAAAGTTTATGTTCATTCCTTTTTCAAATATTTTATTAGAATGGCAAACAATAATCGTATTTATTTCTATCGCTTCAATGATTCTCGGAGCAGTAGCAGCAATAGGTCAAAAAAATTTAAAAAGACTTTTGGCATATAGCTCAATTGGACATATGGGTTATGCATTAGCTGGTATAGCAACTGGGACTACCGCAGGATTTAAAAGTTCTATATTTTATATATCTATTTATGTTGTGATGAATATAGGTGCTTTCTCTTGTTTATTTCTCATGAAAAAAGATGGGGAATATAAAGAAAGTATTTCTGACTTATCAGGTATCTCAAAAAAAAATCCTCTTTTAGCTTTATCGTTATTAATAATATTATTTTCTTTAGCAGGCATACCTCCATTAGGCGGTTTCTTTGCTAAGTTTTACGTTTTCTCTTCGGTACTTGAGCAAAAAATGTATTTTTTAGCAATAATTGGTTTATTAACTACAGTTATTTCAGCTGTTTATTATTTGAAAATAATTAAAACAATTTATTTTGATGAAAATAAATTATCTTTTGATTTAGTGAATAATAAAATTATCCATTTTACTATTTTTCTAAGCTGCACGTTACTACTTACGTTCTTTTTATATCCTTCAGTTCTTAATGAAATTATAAGTTCTTTACTTATTTAATGATAAAGTTAAGAATAATTAAATTTAAGAAAGTTCAGAGTACTAATAATGTAGCATTAACACTAATAAAAAGAAAAAATTCAAAGCCAACTTTAATAACATCATTATTACAAACTAAAGGCAGAGGAACCATGGGTAAAAATTGGATATCTAAAAGAGGAAATTTATTTATTTCAATTTTTTTTGAAATTAATCAAAAAAAAATCAATTTTCGACAATACGCCATATTAAACGCATACTTTTTTAAAAATATAATTACAAAATTTATAAAAAAAGAAATTAATATAAAGTGGCCTAATGACTTACTTGTAGGGAAAGAAAAAATTTGTGGAATATTACAAGAAGTAGTTAATTTTAATGCTAAATCCTTTTTAATAACAGGCGTAGGAATAAATACAAATAGCTTTCCATTAATTAAAAACTATAAAGCTACTTCTATAAGCAGTATACTAGGAGAGGAAATTAATAATAATGAAATTTTAAAAAAAATTCATAAAGATTATGAAATATTTATAACGCAAAACAAAAAATATAGTTTTACAGAATTAAAAAGAAAGTTGTTAAAAAATAAATGAAATATCTTGTTGGAGACATAGGAAATACTTTTATTAAGATATCAATTTTAAATCACAAATTTGATATTCAAAAATCTTACAAGTTAAACACAAATAAAATATATAAAAAAAAAGATATAAATATTTTTTTTAAAAAATTTTTAAATAACAGTTTAAATAACAAAGCTCTTTTTTCAAGTGTAGTTCCAAAAGCCTATAAATTAATAAAAATGTATCTTAAAAAAAAAAATTTCAAATTATATGAGGTTAAAGAATTAAATATAGATAAAATTATTAAAATAAATATTAAAAATTTTAATCAATTAGGTTCAGATAGAATTGTCAATGCAGTTGGATCAGGTGAAAGTAAAAATTGTCTAATAATTGATTTCGGCACGGCAACAACATTTGATATTATTAAAGACGGAATATATGATGGAGGTGTAATTGCTCCTGGGGTTGACCTTTCAATAAAAAATTTAAACCAGTTTACAGCTCTTCTTCCTTTGTTAAATTTAGATAGTAAACAAAAAAATTATGGAAAAACAACAAGAGAAGCACTCAATGCTGGTTTTTTGTGGGGTTATGAGGGATTAGTTAATAACATAGTAAATAAAATTAAAACCAAATCAAAAAAAAAATATAATATTATTTTAACTGGTGGATACGCTAAACTATTTAAAAAGTTTATTAATTGCAGAACAGTTATTGATCAAAATATTACAATAAAAGGTGTCGCAAAAGTATTCAAGGAATTATTAATATGAATAAAGAAGAATTAATTTTTTGTCCATTAGGAGGATCTGGAGAAATTGGCATGAACATGAATCTTTTTGCATATGGTAAACCAGATAATCAACAATGGATAATTGTAGATATGGGTGTAACATTTGCTGATGACTCTATACCAGGTGTAGATTTAATTTTTCCAGATCCTGGTTTTATTATAGATAAAAAGGATGACCTTCTTGGAATAGTTTTAACTCACGCTCATGAAGATCATATTGGAGCTGTAGCTCATATTTGGCCTAGCCTAAAATGTAAAATGTATGCAACACCATTTACAGCTGCGTTGATTTACGAAAAATTCAAAGAAAAAAAGATTGATATTACATCGTACTTAAAAATTGTTCCCCTAAATAGTAAAATAAAATTAGGATCTTTTGAAATTGATTTTGTTACTTTAACTCATTCAATTTTAGAACCAAACGGCCTAAGCATAACAACCCCTTTGGGAACTATTCTACATACAGGAGATTGGAAAATAGATCCTAATCCTTTAATCGGTGGTTCAGTAGATGAAAAAAAATTAAAAAAGATTGGTGAAAAAGGAGTCTCTGTAATGATCTGTGATTCAACCAATATTTTTAGTCCTGGAAGAGCTGGATCAGAGTCTGATGTCAGAGATAGCTTATTAAGAATAATGGAAACTAAAACAAAAAGAGTTTTAGTTACTTCTTTTGCTTCAAATGTAGCAAGAATGGAGTCAATTTTTTATTGTGCGTCTAAGACCGGTAGATCAATTTGTTTAGTAGGCAGATCAATGCATAGAATATATAAGGCAGCAAAAAAATGTGGTTATTTGAAAGATTTAATAGAACCTTTAGAACCTAGAGATGCAAAAAAAGTTCCTAAAAATAGAATTGTTTATTTAGCGACTGGAAGCCAAGGCGAACCAATGGGTGCTATGAATAGAATTATTAATGGAACACACCCAGAAGTTTTCTTAGAGTCCGGAGATTGCGTTATTTTTTCTTCTAAGATTATACCTGGTAATGAAAAAAAATTATACTTACTTCAAAATAAGATAGTGAAAGATAAAATAGAAATTATTAGTGAAGAAAACGCTTTCGTTCATGTTTCAGGACATCCCAACAGAGATGATCTCAAAGATATGTATAAATGGGTCAAGCCTAAATGTATAATCCCTGTTCACGGCGAACACAGACATATGGTAGAACATGTTTCTTTTGCAAAAGAGATGCAAGTTCCTAAATCACTGTTAATAGAAAATGGAGATATTATTAAGCTACTACCTGGAGAAATCCCAAAAATTGTAGATAAAGCTCCTTTTGGAAGAGTTTATTTGGACGGCAATCTTGGAGTTGAAGCAGACGCAAAATCTATCAAGGAAAGAAAAAATTTATCTGCTAATGGTTATTTAGAAATAACTCTTATTGTTACAAATAATGGTAAAATTAAGAGGCCTATAATTTCTTTTAGAGGAATACCAGAAAATAGTGAAAACGAAAATTTTGTATTCGATATGGAAGATGAAATATTTAATATTTGTAGAACGTTTTCAATGGAAAGCAAAAACCAGGAAAAAAATTTAATAGAAACAATTAAACAAAATTGCAGAAGAATAGTAAAAGATAGAACAGGAAAAAAACCTTTTACAAATATAAATATCGCTAGAATATAATGGGTATAACTGGATCAATAATAGTTTACGTTATGATATGGTGGATTATTTTTTTTTCAATTCTACCAGTTGGTATTAAATCTAACAAACAAACATTTAAAGATACAATAGGAGGATCAGATCCTGGCGCACCGAAAAACCCTAAAATTATGAAAAAATTTTTAATAACAACTATAATTACCTCAATACTGTTTATTATGATATATTATGTTGTGATCAACGGCTTCTTTAACTTAAGGAATTTTTTACAATAATGTATTTATCAAAATTATTTATACCTATTATTAAAGATATTCCTACTGAAGCAAAAATTAAATCTCATCAATTAATGTTAAGGACAGGGATGATAAAACAGTCCTCAGCAGGTATTTATTCTTGGCTACCATTAGGATTTAAGGTGATGAAAAAAATTGAACAAATTGTTAGAGAAGAGCAAAACTTAATTGGTGCACAAGAAATGTTAATGCCTACTATTCAATCTTCAGATATATGGAAGGAGAGTGGAAGGTATGAAGACTATGGAGAAGAAATGTTAAGAATTAAAGACAGGCAAGGCCGTGAAATGCTATATGGACCAACTAATGAAGAGCTCATAACCGATATCTTTAGATCAAGTATCAAATCTTATAAATCTCTTCCACAAATTCTTTACCATATACAATGGAAGTTTAGAGATGAAATAAGACCAAGATTTGGAGTAATGAGATGTAGGGAATTTTTTATGAAAGATGCATATTCTTTTGACTTAGATGAAGATTCTGCAAGAAAATCTTATAATAAAATGTTTTGCTCTTACATCAGAACTTTTAATCGGCTTGGATTAAAAGCTATACCAATGGCTGCAGACACCGGACCAATAGGAGGTGATTTATCTCATGAATTTATAATTTTAGCAGAGACAGGTGAGAGCCAAATTTATGCAGATAAAAAAATATTTGAAATAGATTTAAACAAATATGACTATACTGATGAATCTTTACAAAACATGAGACAAGATTTTTCATCTATTTATGCAGCTACAGATGAGAAATATCTAGAAAAAGAATTTAATGAAAAAGTAAAAAAAGAAAATCAAATTAAAACAAAAGGAATTGAAGTTGGCCATATCTTCTATTTTGGTGACAAATATTCTAAACCTTTAAATTGCATGATAGATGCTCATGGAGGAAAAAAAATAGCTGTAAAAATGGGATCTTACGGCATAGGAGTTTCAAGATTAGTTGGAGCTACTATAGAGTCAAATTACAAAAATAATGTTATGAAGTGGCCTAAATCGATATCTCCTTTTGATGTGGTAATTATACCAAGTATAAGTAAAAACAATAAAGAAAACCTTCAAAAAGCAGAAAAAATTTATAAAGAACTTAAAAAACAAAATATTGACGTATTATTAGACGATGTAGATGAGAATATGTCTAATAAATTTAAAAAACATGATTTGATAGGAATTCCTTATCAAATAATAATAGGTTCGAAGTCTGATAAAGATAAATTAGAATTTAAAGAACTTAATTCTGAAAATGAAATGCTAAGTTTGGAGAGCATTAAGTCTAAACTCAAAAATAATTAAATTGTTTACAAAAGTAGAAAGATTAATCTCATTAAGAAACCTTAGGCCAAAGAAAAAAGAAGGTTTTTTAAAAGTAATTTCTATTTTTTCTTTTGTAGGGATAGTGTTGGGTGTTTCAACTTTAATAGTTGTTATGTCTGTGATGAATGGCTTTAAAACTGATTTAACAAAAAAAATTTTAGGCTTAAATCCCCATATTGTTATACAATCTAATAATTTTAAAATTGAAGATAAATTTATAAAGAAATTAGAAAAAAAATTTTTAAATATAAATATTTCTAAAGCATATTCAGGAGAAGGTATTATAATTACAGGTGAAAATGCAAAAGGTATTATTATTAAAGGAGTTGATACTAAAAATATCTCAACTGTAAATTTTTTAGAAAAAGTTATTTCTAAAGGTAATTTAGATAACTTTAAAAAAAATACTGCTTATATTGGTGCTGAACTTTCATTTAATCTTGATTTAGATGTTGGAGACAAAATAAATTTGATGTCTTCAGCATTTATAGCCACTCCTTTTGGAGGGCTACCAAAACAAGAAACCTTAACCATAGCCGGAATTTTTAATACAGGTTTTTATGAATTTGATCAAAATTTTGTTTTTTTAAATTTGACTGATGCGTTATCTATTTTTGACAAAGACTCCTTTGAACAAAATTTAGAAATTTATTTACCAGATCCAATGAAAGCTGATAAGATTAAGCAAAAAATTCAACAGCAAAATCAAAATTTTTTCATATATTCTTGGACAGATTTAAACAAATCTTTTTTCAGCGCATTAAAAGTAGAACGGAATGTAATGTTTGTTATATTAACTTTAATTTTAATAGTTGCTGCATTTAATATTATTTCAGGTTTAACAATTTTAATAAAAAATAAGACTAAAGAAATTGCAATCCTTAAAACATTAGGTTTAAGCAACAACTCCATAAAAAAAGTTTTTTTTTTAACTGGATTTACGATTGGTTTTTTTGCTACTATTACAGGTGTAATTTTAGGTATTACTTTTGCATTAAATATTGAAAAGCTTAGAATAATTTTATCTAAAATTTTTAATTTTGAAATTTTTCCTTCAGATGTTTATTTTTTAGATCAATTACCTAGTGAAATTAATATTTATTCAGTAATAATGATTTCTATATTTTCTTTAATTGTATCCGCTTTAGCCTCATATCTTCCTGCTATGATTATTTCAAAAATGAAAACTTTTCAGGCTTTAAAATATGAATAAATTTATAATAGAAACAAATAATCTTAAAAAGACTTATAAACATAAAAATGGAATTATTGAACTTTTTTCAAGTGTAAATATTAAGATTAAATCCGGAGAACTAATTGCTTTAGTAGGACCCTCTGGTTCTGGAAAAACTTCGTTTTTAAATCTTCTCGCTTTACTGGATGAGCCTTCTCAAGGTAAAATATTGTTGAAAAACAAAAATACAAATAATTTTACTGATACAGAAAAAAATATGGCTAGAAGGGATAGTATATCTATTATTTTTCAGGATAATAATTTGCTTTCAGATTTTACTGCTATTGAAAATGTAATGATGCCTCTAATTATAAAGGGTGAAAAAATTGATACTTCTTATAAAAAAGCAATAAAAGTTTTAAAAACTATTAAAGTATTAAATAGAATAGATCATTTTCCAAATGAATTATCTGGCGGCGAACAACAAAGAATTGCTATTGCAAGGGCGTTAATTTCAGGTACAGATTTAATTTTAGCTGATGAACCAACAGGAAATTTGGATTATAAAACTGCAGAACATATCTTTTCTTATTTTTTAGAATTAAAAAAATTAAATAAAGCTATAATTTTTGCAACTCACAATAGAGAACTTGCTAACAAGGCAGATTATAAGTTGAGTATTTCCAGTGGTCATATAAAACGAGTTAATGCTCGTTAACCATAAAGAGTTTAATAATATTAAAATACACACCCAGTACTCAATTTGTGAAGGAGCTATTAAGATTGATGAATTGGCTGATTATTGCAAGTTAAATAAAATTAAAGCTATAGGATTATCGGATAGTTACAATTTGTGCGGAGCTTTAGAGTTTGCAGAAAAGATAAGTAAAGTAGGCACCCAACCTATCATCGGAACTCAAATAAATATTCTTCACGAGAACCTTGTTGGAAAAATAACGCTATATGCTATTTCAGAAAAAGGATATAAAAATTTAACTAAGTTATCTTCATTAAGTTATTTGAATAATAATACTTCTTATGAGCCACACTGTCTGTTAGAAGACTTAATCCAAAATAACGAAGATCTTATTCTTCTTACTGGAAATTATTCAAATTTTTTTGGAAAATTGTTTTATGGCAACAAAATTAAAAATTTAGAAAAAATAGTTGATAAATTAAAGATTTATTTTCAAGATCGAATATATCTTGAAGTCCAAAGACATTCAGAAACTCAAGAAAAAAATTTTGAAAATTTCCTACTTAAAATTTCATCAACACATGACCTTCCTTTAATTGCTTGCCAAGAAGTTTATTATATAGATCCAAAAATGGCGGAAGCTCACGATGCTTTAATTTGCATAGGAGAAAAAAAATTTATAGAAGATCCGAATAGATTTCGCTACAGCGATCAACATTATATTAAAAAAAGTGAAGAACTTAAAAAATTATATAGAGATATACCAGAGGCTTTAGAAAATAATTATAATTTTCCTTTAAGGTTTAGATTTAAACCTAAAGGTTCGAAACCTATCTTGCCATCAATCTCAACTAATAAAAATACTACTATTGAAAATGAATTAATGGATCAATCTAAAATTGGTTTGATTAAAAGATTAAATAATTTTGTTTTTAAGAAAAAAAATAAAAGCTCTCATAGTGAAATAAAAAAAATTTATGAAGATAGGTTGAACCATGAATTAAGTATTATTAATTCAATGGATTACTCAAGTTATTTCTTAATTGTATCTGACTATATTAAATGGGCTAAAAAAAACTCTATTCCAGTTGGACCAGGGAGAGGTTCTGGTGCAGGATCTTTAGTTGCATATTGTTTAGATATAACCGATCTTGATCCAATAGAGTTTGATTTAATTTTTGAAAGATTTTTAAATCCAGATAGAATTTCTATGCCAGATTTTGATATAGATTTCTGTGAAGAACAAAGAGATAAAGTTTTTAGATATTTAAAATCAAAATATAAAGACGGAGTAGCCCATATAATCACTTTTGGAAAATTAAAAGCTAGAATGGCATTAAGAGATGTTGGAAGGGTTCTAGGACTATCTTATGGTCATGTAGATAAAATTTGTAAAATGGTACCTTTTGATCCATCAAGACCTTTGACGCTCCAAGAGTCTATTGACAGAGAACCAAGATTTAAAGAGGAGATAAAGAATAACAAAAAAGTTGAAAAACTTATTGATCTCTCTTTAAAATTAGAGGGTTTAAATCGTAACATGGCAACACATGCTGCAGGCGTAGTTATTGCAGGAAATAAATTAGCTGAACAATTTCCTCTTTATATAGACCAAAGTTCAAATTTAATTCTACCTTCTACTCAATATGACATGTACTCATCTGAAAACGCTGGTTTAGTTAAATTTGATTTACTTGGACTAAAAACTTTAACAATAATTAATAAAACTTTAAAAAGATTAGAATTAAAAAAAATAGATTTAGATATAAGCAAAATTAATCTTCATGATGAAAAAGTTTATAATCTCTTATCTTCAGGTGAAACTACTGGATTATTTCAATTAGAAAGTTCAGGTATGCGTGATGCTATTAAGCAAATGAAACCAAATAGATTTGATGATATAATTGCCTTAGTGGCCCTTTATAGGCCTGGGCCTATGAGCAATATACCCATTTACAATGAGTGTAAAAATGGATTTAAAAATCCAGATTATATACACCCTACCTTGGAAAATATATTAAAACCCACGTACGGAATAATTATATATCAAGAACAAGTTATGCAAATAGCTCAAACATTAGCTGGATTTACAGCAGGAGAAGCAGACATCCTAAGAAGAGCTATGGGAAAAAAGAAAAAGGCTGAACTAGATAAACAGAAGGAAAGATTTATTAACGGAGCAATTAAAAATGGCATAAACAAAGAGGTAGCAAATTTTGTTTTTACTAAAATTGAGCCGTTTGCACAATATGGATTTAATAAAAGTCATGCAGCAGCTTATGCCTTAATCGCATATCAAACTGCTTTTCTAAAAACTTATTATAAGGAAGATTTTATAGCTGCTACAATGTCAACTGAATTGACAAATACTTCAAAATTAAGAGAGTTTGTTGAAGAATTAAAAAGATTAAAAATTCAAATAATCAGACCTAATATTAATGAATGTTTTGCTGAATTTAAAGCAGAAACAAATAAAATTTATTATGGTCTAGGTGCAGTAAAGAACGTAGGATTTGAAGCAATATCTAACATAGTAAGAGAAAGAGAAAAAAATGGCAAATTTAAATCATTAGTTGATTTTGTTAATAGGGTCGATTCTAAAGATGTAAATAAATTACAATTAGAAGGACTAGTTAAAGCTGGAGCATTTGATATTTTTAATAATAATAGAAATCAAATTCTAAATTCTATACCAAAAATCATACAACAAATTAAAAATATAAATGAGGATAAATTAAATAATCAAACAAGTTTATTTAGCAACACTAATGAAGAAAAAAAAGATTTTGAGTATGTTAAATCAAATACCTGGACTAAAAAAGAGCTTTTATTTGAAGAATTTAAATCTTTAGGATTTTATATCTCAGATCATCCATTAAATGAATATAAAGAAATTTTTAATCATTTAAAGATTACTTCTTACAAAGAATTTATTGTAAATGATGACAGTGAAGCTCAAGTTGCGGGTACAATAATGTCTGTCCAGGAAAAGAAAAGTTCAAAAGGTACTCCATTCGCTATTGTTAAATTTAGTGACAATGGCGGAGAATTTGAATTATTTTTATTTGCTGAAATTTTAATCAATAACAGAGAAATAATTAAAGAAACTGAATCCTTTGTATTGACTTTACAGAAAGACAAATCAATATTAGATTTATCTAAAAGACGAGTAAATCTTAGAAAGATAGTAAGTTTAAATAATATTATAAATAAACCTTATTCAAAAGTAACTATAGAGTTAAAAGAAGACTTCGACATGCAGGAAGTAAAAAATTTTTTAACTACAGAGGGAGAGACTGAAATAAACTTAATTATTAATAACAATAATAGAAGAATTCATTATAATCTAGAAAACACAAGAAAATTTGATTTTAATCAGCTAAAAGCATTAAAAAGTAAGGAATATGTAAAAAAAATAACTGTTTAGAAGGTTGATTTTTTGCCTTGTATCTATATATCAGTTAATAATTTCGCACACAGTTTTAAGGGCAAAGCCCTCCCGGTCCATTGATTTGGAGTAACTGTGGTGGATTAACCGGAAAATATTATGAACGTACCTAAGATAGATATAAAACAGTTATTAGAAGCAGGAGTACACCTCGGCCATAAAACTTTGAGATGGAACCCAAAAATGAAAAAATATATTTTTGGTGAAAAAAACTCAATACATATAATTGACCTCACTCAAACAATAGAGTTTTTAAAAAATGCTTTAATTAAAGTTCATAAAACAGTTTCTAGCGGAGGAAAAGTACTTATTGTATCTACCAAAAAGCAAGCATCTGAGCAAGTAAGTGAATTAGCAAAAGAAACAGGGCAATTTTTTGTAAACTACAGATGGCTAGGGGGAATGTTAACAAATTGGAATACAATACAAAATTCTATTAAAAGATTAAAAAAATTAAACGAACAATTATCAAAAGAAAATATTGGGTTTACAAAAAAAGAAATTTTAAAATTTAGTAAAGAAAAAGAAAAACTTCATAGATCACTAGGTGGTATTTCAGAAATGAAAAAAACACCAGATTTAATTTTTATTATTGATACAAATATAGAGTCTTTAGCCGTAGCAGAAGCCAAAAAATTAAAAATTCCAATCATAGCCGTTCTAGACACAAATTCAGATCCATCTGATATTGAATTTCCTATACCTGGTAATGATGATGCGAGAAGATCGATTAATCTTTATTGTGAACTATTAAAAGAAACTATTAAAGATGCAGAAAAATTTATAAAAGACCCAGAGCCAAAAGAAGAAAAGAAATCAGAAAAAAAATCCGATAAGAAAAAAAAATAATCTTATCTTTTAATTAAATGTCGAACAAAGATTTATTAGATAATATAAAAAAGCTTAGAGAATTAACCGGTGTAGGGTTTAAGGACTGTAAATTAGCATTAGACGAAACTAATGGGGACATTGAAAAATCAATAGAATTTTTAAGAAAAAAAGGTATAGCAAAAGCTTCAAAAAAAATGAGCAGAACTGCTTCTGAGGGATTAGCTTTAGTAAAAGAAGAAAAGGGTGAAGTTTCTATAATAGAAATAAATAGTGAAACCGACTTTGTGGCAAAAAATAAAGATTTTATATCTTTTTGTAAAGAGTTGTCTGAAATAAATTTTAAAACTCAAGGGAATCTTGAAAAGCTAAATAACTCAAAAATGCAAAATAATAGCTTAGTTAAAGATTGTTTAGTGAGTCTTATCGCGAAAATTGGAGAGAAAATAACTATTCGAAGAGCAAATTTTTTTGATAATAAAAATGGATCTAATTTTTTTTATGTTCATTCTGCCGTTGAAAAAAATATTGGTAAAATTATTTCGATTGTAAAGATAGATGGTATCATTAATGGAAAAAATGATGGTATCGGTAGTAAAATCTCAATGCATATCGCTGCTTCAAATCCAATAGCTATTGATAAAGATCAAATTAAAAAAGAAGTTATAGATAAAGAGTTAGAAATTATAAAAGCAGAAATAGTAAATTCTGGAAAACCAAAAGAAATGGCAGAAAAAATTTCAAAAGGAAAAATCTCTAAATTTTTAAGCGATAATACCTTATTAAATCAAGTATGGATAATGGATCCAAAAAAGAAAGTTTCTGATATACTTAAGGACAATAAAATTGATAAAGAATTGAAAATTTTAAATTTTGTTAGATATAAAGTTGGCGAAGGAGTTTGAGTATGAGCACTTTTAGTGAGAAAAACTATATCATTAAGATGGAAAAAAGCATTCAATCTTTTAAAAAAGATACCTCAACATTAAGAACAGGTAGAGCTAACGCAAATATGTTAGACACTATAAAAGTAGACGTCTATGGTCAGTTGATGCCTATAGAACAAATCGCTACTGTTAGTGCACCTGAGGCAAGATTGATTTCAATTCAAGTTTGGGATAAATCAAACGTTACATCAATTGACTCCGCAATTCAAAAATCAGAACTCGGTATAAATCCACAAATTGATGGACAAATAATAAGATTAAAAATTCCTGATTTAACTGAAGAAAGAAGAAAAGAACTTATAAAAATTTTAAAAAGTATGGCCGAAAAAGGAAAAATTTCAATCCGAAATGTTAGAAGAGAAGCTAACGAAGAATTAAAAAAGAACTTAAAGAACAAAGTTATTACTGAGGATGAAAGTAAAGATTTTGAAAAAAGTATTCAAAAATTAACAGACAACAATATTGAAAATATAGATAAGATTTTATCTGATAAAGAAAAAGAGATATTACAGATATGAATAAACTCAACCACGTTGCCTTTATTATGGATGGTAATGGAAGGTGGGGTAAAAAAAGAAATAAAGGAAGAAATTTCGGTCATTTAAACGGTGTTAAAACAGTTAAAAAAACTGTTGAGTCTGCTATAAGGCTAAAAATTCCAATAGTAACTTTTTATGTTTTTTCTACTGAAAATTGGAAAAGGCCAAAGTCGGAAATTAGTTTTTTATTTAAATTAATAACAAATTATTTCAAGGAAGAATTAAACAATGTTGTTTCTAATGGTATTAAAATAAGAATAATAGGTAAAGTTAGTAAACTACCTTCACAAATTAGATCCGCACTAAAAAAAGTTATTAATTTGACAAAAAAAAATAAAAAAATAGTTGTAAATTTAGCTATAAATTATGGATCTAAAGATGAAATTATAAATGCAATTTCTAAAATAAAAAAAAAGATATGTATAAAAGATATAGAAAAAAACCTCTATACAAAAAACTTACCAAATCCAGATATACTAATAAGGACTGGGGGTCGAAAAAGACTTAGCAATTTTATGTTATGGCAACTTGCATATGCAGAGATTTATTTTTTAGATAAATTATGGCCTGACTTTGAATTTAAGGATTTAAAAAGAATTATAAATAACTTTAAAAAGGTAAAAAGAAATTATGGCTCTATTTAATATAGGAACTAACTTAAAAAGAAGAATAAATACTTCATTTGTTTTGTTGTTTCTTTTATTTTTAATGCTGATCAATAACTTTTTTTTAGGTTATTGCTTAATTATCATTGGTGTATTTTCTATAATAGAGTTTATTGGAATGATTTGCATCATTCATAAAAAAAATAAATTAAAACAATTCTTGATTAACTTAATGTTTATAACATATATATTCATTTTATGTGCAGCTGTATTAGTTTTATCGTCCTTCTTACAAATAAAAATTTTAATTTTCACAATTTTAACCACATGTATTGCATCTGATATAGGAGGATATGTATTTGGTAACTTTTTTAAAGGACCAAAAATTTCAAAGTTAAGTCCCAAAAAAACTATTTCAGGATCTATAGGCTCTTTAATATCATCTGCTATGACAATTTTTTTAATATTCTTTTATTTAACCAAGACTATTGATTTTTACATTTTATTAATTGGTTTTTTAATATCTATTAGCTGTCAAATAGGTGATTTATTTTTTTCTTACTTAAAAAGAAAATCAAATTTAAAAGATACAAGTAACTTTTTACCAGGTCATGGTGGTATATTAGATAGAATAGATGGAGTTTTAGTTGGTATCCCTATTGGTTTTTTTATTTTAGTTTTGATTTATTAGTATGAAAAAAAAGGTTGTTTCAATTTTAGGCTCTACAGGTACCATTGGCATTAATTCACTTGAAATATTTCAAAAAAAAAAAAAATTATTTAAATTTTACTTATTCGCAGCAAATAAAAACTATGATTTAATTTGTAAACAAATTATTAAGTTTAAACCAGAGATATTTGTTATAAATGATATAAAAGTTTTTGAAAAAGTAAAAAAAAAATTTAAAAAAAAAAAAATTAAAATATTTACTTCTAATTTTTTTAAAAAAAATATTCATGTCAAATCTGATATAACAATTGCTGCTATACCTGGTATAGCTGGACTTCAACCAACAATTTGCTTAATCAGAAAAAGTAAAAAAATTCTTATCGCTAACAAAGAGTCAATTATTTGTGGTTGGAAATTAATTAAAAAGTATGCACAAATATATAAAACTAAAATAATTCCAATAGATTCTGAGCACTTTTCAATTATGAAGTTAATTGAAAATCATAAAAAAGATGAAATTAAAAAAATTTATTTAACTGCATCTGGCGGACCCTTTTTGAACTATAAATTGCCTAAATTAAAAAAGATAAAACCAAGTGAAGCAATAAAACACCCTAGATGGAAAATGGGAAAAAAAATCTCCGTAGATTCTGCCTCTTTAATGAATAAAATTTTAGAACTTGTCGAAGCACAAAAAATCTTTTCAATAGAAGCCAATAAAATTGAAATAATAATACATCCACAATCACTAGTTCATGCAATAGTAGAATTTAAAAACGGTTTGTATAAATTTGTTTATCACAAAACAACAATGACAATTCCATTGGCTAACGCTATTTTCGACGATGAAGTAAATATAAGCAGTATTCTAAAACCTAATTTGAACAGTAATAAAAAAATTTTTTTTAGAAACTTAAATTTTCAAAACGTAGATAAAAAAAGGTACCCAATCATAAATCTAAAATCTCGAATAAATGAGCATCATTCTACTCCAATAATTATTAATGCAGTTAATGAAATATTAGTTGATCTATTTTTAAAGAAAAAAATACCATTTAACTCTTTTTACAGGTACATATTAAGAGTTCTGAATGATAGAAATTATAAGAAATATGCTATAAAAGAACCTAAAAATATAAACCAAATATTTCAAATTGATAAATGGGCAAGAGATATGACTTATAAAAAAATTAAAATTTAAAATATGCGTAAATTAATAGCAGTCACATTATTATCAATACTTTTCACACCATTTTTAAAAGCTGAAGTTGTAAAGAATATTCAGATTTCAGGCAATAAAAGAGTAAGTAACGAAACAATTAAAATTTATGGAGAGATCAAGGTTGGTAAAGATTACTCAGAGCAAGGTTTAAACAAAATTTTAAATAACTTATATGAAACAAATTTTTTTCAAGACGTTAAAATAGAATTAAATAACGGAAATTTAAAAGTAAATTTAATAGAATATCCTGTAATTAATAGTTTAATTCTTATAGGGGAAAAAAGTAATAAGTATAAAGAACAAATAAAAAAAATTATTGTATCAAAAGAGAAAGACTCCTTTATTAAAACAAATATATCAAGAGACGTTGAATTGATTAAGAAGCTATATTCGTCAGTTGGTTATAATTTAGTTACAGTAGATACCAAAATAAGTGAATTAGATAACAAAAATAAAGTAGATTTAATTTTTGAGATTAACAGAGGTGAAGTTACAAAAATTTCTAAGATTATATTTACTGGTGATAAAAAAATTAGAGAAAAAAGATTAAGAGATATTATAGCTAGTGAAGAAGATAAATTTTGGAAGGTTATTTCTAGAAATACAAAGTTTAGTAAAAGACTTGTAAATTTAGATCTTCGATTGCTTACAAATTACTATAAATCTTTAGGTTATTACGATGTTAAAATAACTTCAAATTCAGCTGAAATTAAAAAAAGTGGAAATATAGAGTTAACATATTCAATAGAAGCTGGAGATAGGTATATTATTAAAAAGATTACTACAAATGTTGATCCAGTTTTTGACAAAGAAATATTTTTATCTCTTAATGATGAGTATCAAAAAGTTATTGGAGAATATTACTCTCCTTTTAAAATTAAAACCTTGCTAGAGGACATAGATAGACTAATAGATCAAAAAAACTTACAATTTGTTGAACATAATGTTGAAGAAATAATAGAGGACAACTCTATAGTTGTAAAATTTAATATCTATGAAGGAAAAAAAGTTTCCGTTGAGAGAATAAATATTTTAGGAAATAATATTACTAATGAGAGTGTAATTAGAGGAGAACTTTTAATTGATGAGGGAGATCCATTTACTAATTTAAACCTTGATAAATCAATTTCTAAGATTAAATCTAGAAATCTTTTTCAATCTGTTACTACAAATATAACTGAAGGAACCTCACCCAATCTTAGAATTATTGATATAAATGTTGAAGAAAAAGCTACAGGTGAAATATCTGCTGGAGCCGGTATAGGTACCACTGGGGGAAGTATTGAATTTAATATTCAAGAAAATAATTGGCTAGGTGAAGGAAAAAAAATAGGTTTTCAAGTTGGTTTAAGCACAGAGTCTTTAAAAGGAAAAATAGATTATACAAACCCGAATTATGACTTTTTAGGTAATTCATTAAGGTATACTCTTTATAGTGATAGTAATGATAAGCCTGATCAAGGTTATGAAAATACTTTAATCGGTGCGGGGATAAGCACTACCTTTGAACAATATAAAAATCTTTATGCAAAACTAGGATTAAACGCAAGTTATGACGATCTAAAAACTGATAATTCTGCGTCTGAATCTTTAAAAAAACATAGTGGATCTTTCAATGAAATTTCTGGCACTTATGGGTTTTCCTATGATCGAAGAAATAGATCTTTTATGCCAACTGATGGATCAATAATCTCTTTTACTCAAGAATTACCTCTAATCGCAGATAGAGGTTCAATTTCAAATACATTGTCTACTAGCTTATATAAAACAATGACAGAAAATATTGTTGGAGCCAGTAAATTTTATTTTAAATCAGTGAATGGAATAGATGACGATACAAGGTTAAGTAAAAGAACAAGTCTATCCTCAAAAAGAATGAGAGGATTTGAGAGAGGAAAAATCGGTCCGGTAGATGGTGATGACCATATTGGTGGAAATTTTGCAGCAGCAGCTAATTTTGAAGTAACTTTACCAAATCTACTCCCAGAGGACACAAATACTGATATTGGTCTATTTCTAGATTTTGGAAATGTGTGGGGTGTAGATTATGATAGCACATTAGATGAAAGTAATAAGGTACGAGCGTCGACGGGTGCAGCAGCAAGTTGGATATCTCCATTAGGCCCTATGACTTTTATTTTATCAACAAATCTTTCAAAAGCTTCAACTGATAAAACTGAATCTTTTAACTTTAATCTAGGAACAACATTTTAAAATGAACATGCTTAAAAAAATTTTATACTTTTTTATAATATTTATTTTTTTTCAAACGACTCTTAGAGCAGATAACGCGTTTTATTTAGACTTTAAATATATACTAAATGAGAGTAATGCTGGCAAAAAGGCTCAAGTATTTTTAAAAGACAGATTAAGCAATGGAATAAAAAAATTACAAGAAACTGAAAAAAAAATTCAAGCTGAAGAAAAAGAAATTATTAAACAAAAAAAAATAATTTCAGCTGATGAATACAAAAAAAAAGTTACTAGTTTAAGAAATAAAGTTTCATCATTGCAAAAAGAGAGAAATCAATTATTAGACTCAGTCGCAAAACAAAGATCTAAAGCAAGATCTGAACTACTAAAAAACTTAAATCCTATTATAAAAGAATATATGAAAGAAAAAAAAATTAGAATGGTGTTGGATAAAAAGAGCTTATTACTTGCAGATGAAAATCTAGATATTACTAAAGATATTATGGGTATCTTAAATAAAAAATTGAAATCAATTAAATTAAATTAAATTGTTCGTGAAAACAGTATTTTTTTTAAAAAAAAAAAAAGATCTTTTTATTCATGATTTCTTTCCTAACTTAAGTTTTGATAAAAAAAAAAAATTTAAGGATATTAAAACATTAGAACATTCAAATAAGTTAGATTTAACTTTCTTCGACTCTATCAAGTATAAGTCTCAAGCCTTAAATACTAGAGCATCTTACTGCATAACAACAAAAAGATTAGAAAAGTTTTTACCAGATAGAGTGGAAAAATTAATTGTAAATAATGTTTTATTTGAAATCGCTAAAATTTTGAAAACTATATATCCAAATGCAGATATTGATTACCCCGATTTGTCCCTAAAACGTCCTATAAAAAATAAATATAAAAGTGTTAAATTTGGTAACAATGTTTTAATTGGAAAAAACGTTAAAATTGGTAAAAACTCAATTATTGGAGCAAATACAATAATAGAGCATGATGTAGTAATAGGTAAAAACTGCGTGATAGGATCAGATGTTATGATAAAAAATTCAATATTGGGAGACGATGTGGTTATTCAGGACGGTTCTAAAATTGGTTTAAAAGGATTTGGATTTATTCCATCAAAAGATAAAAATTTCAAATTTCCACACATTGGTAGAGTATTAATCCAGGATAAAGTTGAGATTGCATCAGGTTGTACAATAGATAGAGGATCTGTAGATGATACAGAAATTGGAAAAAATACTTATCTAGATAATCAAGTTCACATAGCTCATAATGTTAAAATTGGATCTAACTGCATGATAGCAGGTCAAGTTGGCTTTGCTGGAAGCACAACAATAGGTAATAATGTTTCAATAGGAGGTCAAGCAGGAATTTCAGGTCACCTTACAATAGGCAATAATGTAAAAATTGGTGGAGGTAGTGGAGTTATAAAAGATATCGAAGACAACCAAATTGTAATGGGCTATCCAGCAGTTCCGTTTAAAAAATTTATTAAAGATTGGAATAAATAAATGATTGAAAATGAAATAGATAAAAAAAAAATAGAACAATTACTTCCTCATAGAGAACCGATGTTATTGATTGATAAATTAACTAAAATAGTTCCTTTAAAATCTGCAACAGCAATAATGTATGTGAAAAAAAATGGTTTTTATGTCCAAGGTCACTTTCCAGAACAACCGGTAATGCCAGGAGTGTTAATAGTAGAAGCTTTTGGGCAAGCAGCCGCAGCTTTAACTGCTCATGGTATAGATCCAAAAGAATATGCAAATAAACTAGTTTATTTAATGGGTGTGGACAAAGCAAGATTTAGAAGCCCTGTCATACCTGATTGTGAACTACATTTGGAAATAGAAGCTGTTAGATCTCATGGAAGAGTTTGGAAATATAAAGGAACTGCTAAAGTTAATGGAAAAAGAATGGCAGATGCAGAATGGTCTGCAACTATAGTAGATAGAAATAAATGATACATAAATTAAGTGTAGTAGATCCTAAGGCTAAAATTTCACGAAATGTTAAAATTGGTCCTTTTTGCTACGTTGGCCCAGATGTTGTTCTAAAAGAAGATGTAGAGCTAATCTCTAATGTACATATTGAAGGCAATACAAATATAGGTAAAGGAACTAGAATTTTTCCATTTGCTAGTATTGGCACTCAACCTCAAGATTTAAAATTTAAGAATGAAAAAAATAGCCTTGAGATAGGAGAAAATAATTTAATACGAGAGTATGTAACCATTAATCCTGGTACGGAAGGTGGTGGTTCTAAAACCATTGTGGGAAATAATTGTTTGTTCATGATATCCTCTCATGTAGCGCATGATTGCAAAATTGGAAATAATGTAATAATCGCAAATAATGTTCCATTAGGAGGGCATGTAACGATTGAGGACTCTGTAGTAATTGGAGGAAACTCTGCGGTTCAACAATTTACAAGAATAGGAAGGTTAGCAATGATTGGTGGAATGACCGGCGTATTAAAGGATGTTATACCTTTTGGCTTATCTATTGGTAATAGAAACTATTTAGAAGGATTAAATTTAATAGGATTAAGAAGAAAAAAATATGAAAATCAAAAGATCATGGGACTAAGTAAGGCTTATAAAGAAATATTTGCTTCAAAAAATTTACATACAAACCTAAGTAAAATTAATGGGGAACATAAAGGTAATGAGCTAGTAAGCGAAGTAATTACTTTTATAGAAAAAGATAAAAAAAGACCTATTTGTTCACCACAGAGTTAATATAATTATGATTGGGCTTATATTTGGAGAAACAGATTTTCCAAAGCAAATCTTAAAAAAAGTTAAAAACAAAAAAAAATATTTGATTATTGATTTAACAAAAAATAAAAATTTTAAAAAAAATAAAAATTCTTATTCGGTATCTCTAGGCCAATTTGGAACAATTATTAAAATCTTAAAACAAAATAAATGTAAAAAAGTTTTATTTGCAGGGAAAGTAAAGAAACCAAAATTTTCTAAACTTAGACTTGATTTTAAAGGTGTTTATTATATGCCAAGAATTATTAAAAGTTCGAAGTTAGGTGATGCAGCAATTTTGAAAGAAATAATTGATATTTTAAAAAAAGAAAAAATTATGACTATTAACTCTTTATTTTTTAATCCTGAATTATCTTTAAAAAAAGGTAATTATACAAAAACTATTCCAAACAAAAATGATAAATATGATATTAAAAAAGCAATCTCAACATTAAATAAATTAGGAAAATATAATTTTAGTCAAGGCACTGTTGTTAGAAATAGAAAAGTGATCGCTATTGAAGGAAAAGAAGGAACTCAAAAAATGCTGAAGAAATGTGAAAATAAAAGATTCAAAAACAAAGGAGTTTTAGTAAAATTTCCAAAGAAAAAACAAGATTTAAGGATTGATTTACCAACAGTTGGTTTAAAAACTTTAATTCAATGTAAATCTGCAGGGCTTAAAGGTTTAGTTTTAAAAAGCAGGCAAAACGTCTTTTTAGAAAAAAAAAGATGTATTAGTTATGCTAATAAAAATAAAATGTTTATCATAATTAAATGAATAAATTTTTTATATTTCTTTTTTTATTTTTTTTCTCAAATTTACACTCTTCAGAAATTAAATTTGAAAAGATATTTGATGAACTAGACAAACCTTGGAGTTTGTCATTTATAGACAGTGAAAATGTTATTATCACTCAAAAGTCAGGAAAATTATTAGTTTTAAATTTAAAAGATAAGATCACTAATGAAATACAACACAATCTATCGATTATAAGCCTCGGACAAGGGGGATTACTTGATGTATTATATAGTGGTAATCAAGTTTATATTTCATATTCAGAAAATAGAGGTAATTGGGAAACCAGTACATCCGTTGCAAAAGGAATTTTTAATAAAAAGAAAATAAAATTCAAAAATATTTTTAGAGCTGAACCACCAATTGACTCTGGTTATCATTTTGGATCAAGATTAGTTATAAAAGATAAACATCTCTATATTACAGCAGGTGAACGTGGGCAAGGGATGATAGCGCAGGATTTTAGAAAGCATCCAGGAAGCATTATTAGGATTAATCTTGATGGTTCTTACCCAAAAGATAATCCAAAATTTAAGAATAAAAAAGATTGGTTGCCTGAAATTTATCAAATAGGTGTAAGAAATCCACAAGGAATGGCTTTATCACCGTTTGATAATAAGATCTATATGACAAATCATGGAGCAAGAGGAGGAGACTGGTTTGGTACTGTAAATTATGGAGAAAATTATGGTTGGAAAATATTAGGTTGGGGCGGAACTAATTATACAGGAACTAAAATAGGTCCTAAATGGAAACCAGGATTTTCAAAAGCTATTAAATATTGGGTACCCTCGATAGCCGTAAGCGCAATAACTATTTATGAAGGAGATTCATTTAAAGAGTGGAATGGAGATGCTTTAGTAACTTCACTTAAAGATCAATCTTTACGAAAAATTAAATTTGAAAATAACAAATTTTTAAGTGAAGAAATCATTTTTAAGGAAAAAATTGGCAGAATTAGAGATATAAAAGTACAAAAAGAAACGGGAGAAATTTTTATGTTGTCTGATAATGGTGAAGTTTGGAGAATGTATAAATGAAAAAAATTTTTATCTTAACAGGAGAACCTTCAGGAGATAAATTAGCCTCAGAAGTAATTAAAAATTTAAAAAAAATAAATCAAAATATTCAGTATCTATCTGTTGGTGGAGAAAATCTTAAATCTTTAAGAATTAAATCAATTTATGATTTAAAAGAAATAACTTATTTAGGATTTACAAGTGTAATTTTAAATATTTTTAAAATTAATAAGAAAGTAAATGAAACTGTTAAAGCAATACATAATTTTAAACCAGATCTTTTATTTACTGTTGATAGCCCAGATTTTACTTTAAGGGTTGCAGAAAGAGTTAAAAGACTTAATTCAAATATAAAAACAGTTCATTATGTAGCTCCTCAAGTTTGGATTTGGAGAGAGGGTAGAATTAAAAAAATTAAAAAGTACATAGATCATATTTTACTTTTATTTAATTTTGAACAGAGTTATTTTGACAAGGAAGGTATGAGCCATGAATTTGTTGGTCATCCTCTACTTGAAGATAAATCTAAAATTGCAATTGATATAAATCAGATTATTGAAAAAAATAAAGCCTTAATTTCTATTTTTGCAGGCAGTAGAAAATCTGAAATAGAAACATTAACTCCGATTTTGATAGATTTTATTAAACTTATGAATATGAAATACAAAGATTTTATTTACGTTTTTCATTCAACAAAGGAAAATGTAAAATTAATCCAATTTTATATTAATAAAGAAGGACTGGACAATTGTGAAATTATTAGCGACGAAAAAATTAAATCACATATTTTAAAAAAATCTGTTTTTGCAGTAGCTAAGTCTGGTACAGTTTCATTAGAAATATGCAATTCCAAAATACCATCTATTATAATCTATAAAATGGGATTAATTAATTATTTAATAATAAAAATGTTAGTCAAAACGAAATATGCAAACATAATAAATATAGCTGCAAAAAAAGAAATTATTCCTGAACTACTTCAAACTAAATGTAATCCAGAAAATATATTTAGGCATGTTTCAAGTTTTCTTGAGGATCCAAAAAAAATAAAAAATCAAATAATTGAAATACAATCAATTTTAGACACTTTAAAAATTGATGAGTCCTCCTCTTTAAAAGCAGCAAAGTCTCTAAATATTATTTTAGAATAAATGATAGTCTATACTCATAACGATTGTCTTAAAAAATTTAATGGTAGTGGCCATCCAGAAAGAAAAGAAAGACTTGATACAATAATAAATTCTTTAAGATCAACTCCTGAATTAAAGATAAAATTTAAAAATGCCCCTAAAGCAGATATGGAAATAATTTCCTTAGTTCATCCAAAGCAACATATTGAAAAAATTTTTAAAAACATTCCTAAGAGTGGGCTCCTGGGAGTAGAAGAAGAACCATTTGCTGATACTATGCTTTGCCCGAACAGTAAAAATGCTATTTTAAGATCTTGTGGAGCTGGAATTGCTGCAGTAGATGATTTAATGAATAATAATCAAAAAGTTTTCTGTGCTGTAAGACCTCCTGGACATCATGCGGAAACAACAAGAGCTAATGGTTTTTGTTTTATTAATAATATTGCAGTAGCTGCTAGATATTTACAAAAAAAATACAAAATTAATAAGATAGCTATAATAGATTTTGATGTACATCATGGAAACGGAACTCAAGAAATTTTTTATAAAGACAATTCAGTAGCATATGCATCTTCACATGAATTTCCATTGTTTCCTGGTACTGGATCAGAAGAAGAAACAGGGGTAGGAAATATATTTAATGCTCCTATAAAATCTGGCACTAGGGCCACTGAATTCTTGAAAATATTTGATAAAAAAGTCCTAAACCCTATTGATAAATTTAAACCTGAAATAATATTAATTTCAGCCGGGTTTGATGCGCATATAAGAGATCCATTAGCAAATATCAATTTGGAATCACATGATTTTTTTAAGATTACAAAAAAGATTGTTGAAATAGCTAATATTCACTCTAATAGTAGAGTAATTTCTTTTTTTGAAGGAGGTTATGATTTGCAGGCTTTATCTCAGAGTGTTAAAGAGCATTTACTTGCTTTAAAAAGTTAAAAATACTATTAAATAAAATATATGAATTTTTTTAAAAGAAAATTTACTAAAATTATTGGTCTTTCTATAATCTCTACCTTTTTTTCCACCAATTTTCTTATAGCAGCGGCAAAAAAAATAATTAATTCTAATTTGTCTGATCAGCAAAAAAATATTATGTTTAATGAGGCTACAGAAAGACCTTTTTCTAGTGATTTATTAAATGAAAAAAGAAAAGGTTTTTACCATTGTGCTAATTGTGGAAATAAGCTTTTTGCATCTACTTCTAAGTTCGATAGTGGAACAGGTTGGCCGTCATTTTCAGAGTCTTTGCCAGGAGCATTTAAGACTAAGACGGACCGTTCCTTCGGAATGGTAAGAGTAGAATATCATTGTGCTAAATGTGGTGTACACCATGGTCATGTTTTTAAGGATGGGCCCAGAGAATCAGGTAAAAGATTCTGCAATAATGGCTTGTGTTTAATTTTTAAACCTGAGTAACATCAACTTTTTACTTAAAACTTAAGTATTTGTTGATTTTTTACACACAACACACCCAAAACGTTCACAATAGATGATGAATTAATTAACTAATAGATTAATGTGAAAATATGGAGTTAATTTTAGTGATTATTTTCGGAGCTATTGTTGCGGTAACTGGTGTTGAAAATGTTAATAAAAAAGATCCAGAAGAAATTGCAAAAGCTTCAGAGACTCAAGTAATTACTCCAATTCCTAAAGAACCAGAACCAGAGCCAGAACCAGAACCAGAACCTACTCCAGAACCAGAACCAGAACCAGAACCTACTCCAGAACCAGAACCAGAGCCTGAAACTGAAATTAAACAAGAGGAACCGAAAGACGAAATAAATGCTCAAACAACCCAGGAACAAGATGCAAAACCTGAGGAAGAAGTAACCCCAGTAGAGGAAAATATTGCAGAGGCAAATGATGAAAAAGGAATAAGTATATTTAATTTCATTCTTTATATCTTAGGAGGAATTGCAGTTTTAGCAGCTGGAATATATTTCTTTATGAGGAGAGAACCTGCGCAAAGTGCTGCGGACATAGCTAGATCTCAATCTCAGGAGCCTACTCCAGAACCAGAACCAACACCTGAACCAGAACCTACTTCAGAGCCAGAACCTACTCCAGAGCCTGAACAACCAGTTCAAGAAGAAATGCAAACAGAAACTACAGAAACAGAGGAAAGTTCTACCTCAGAAAACACAAACGATCAGTCGTCTAATAATGACGATGAAAACAATAATAGATAATCGCTATTTAACCCAAAGCTTTATTAACACCAGGCTCAAAATCTACTTCTATACCCTTCATATCACATGCTCTTAAGAAATAGTACAAAGTAACGCCGCTTATGATTTTTTCTGGTAACGTAACTTCTGCAGTTAAATTATTTTTAGTATCAATGCTAATTCTTTTTAATGCTACACTCACACTGCCTTCATATAAAAAATAGAATACTCTAAAATTATCTACACCCATTGTTTTATCTAAAATTTTAGCAGATTCTTCAATTTCATTTATTCCAATATTATCAAATTTTTTTAAGGCTTCTTGCAGAGTATAAAGATATTCAAACTCTCTATGAGGGTTGTTTTTATAATAAATACCATCTGGTCTTACAGAAAAATTAGACGCTGGTACAACTGAAAGTAAACCGGCTTCTTCATCAAAATCTTCCAAAGTTTCATGATATGTGTGGCCGCTCTCAGTTTGAACCGCAGCTGCTATAGGCTTACAAGAATAAGTTTCTTCGTTGGCAAAAAGATTTATGGGTAATAGAAAAATTAAAATAGCTTTAAAAATAAATTTCATTAATACTAAATAAATAATCTTTAAGTCAGAAAAGTAAAAAATTTGTGTTC
>JBJLEB010000013.1:0-5911 GCA_045566095.1 Candidatus Pelagibacter sp.
TGCAAAAATATTTTTAAATGATATGTTAGAAATTATTTATCTTTTTAGCAGAAGAGTAAATTTAGGTTCTATTGAAAAAGATATGTCAATATCTGAAGCTGAAGCTGAATTAATTAATAAAAATTCCAAAAATTTAGATATACAAGATTTAGGTTTATTTTGGCAAATAACCATGAAAAATTTGGATGACTTACGAATTATAGGAAATGAAAATTTGATACTAGAAATGTACATTATGCAACTAGTTCATGTTAAAAGTCTAGATGTTAAAAGTGAAAATTCTAATTACTCTGAGATAATTGAGAGCTCAAAGTCACAAAAAAAACTAGTAGGCAAAGATACAAAAGAACAAAATTTGGATGCTGATTTTTCATCACAAGTTAAAAATCAGTTAAAAAATACGGATCAAGTAAAAACAAAACCTATTAAGAGTTTATCTTCAGAAATAAAAAAAACCTCAGTTGAAATTACAAACTTTCAAGATTTAATTAATCTAGCAACTAGAGATAAAGAAATAGAGTTAAGATTTGATTTAGAAAGAAATGTAAAACTTGTCAGTTTTAGCAGAGGTAAAATAGATATTAGTTTTAACGAAAAATTGAATAAAGATTTTATTAAAAATTTAACTGAAAAATTACTACTATGGACAGGTGAAAGATGGATAATATCTCTTAGCAAAAACTCTGAAGCAAAGAGTGTTTATGAGCAAAATTTGCAAAATAGATCAAATAAATTAGATGAATATGAAAAAAGCAAAACAGCAAAACAATTAAAAGATGCCTTTCCTGACGCAGAACTTATAAATATTGATGAGGAAGATAATGACTAATTTCTCTGACATGCTTTCAAAAGCTAAAGATATGCAAGAAAAGATGAAAGAAGCTCAAGAACAAATTAAAAAAATAGAAGTGGAGGGAGTTGCTGGAGGCAATCTAGTAAAAGTTATATTAACTGGAGACTATGAAATGAAATCTATCTTTATTAGTGAAGGAGCAAAAAAAGAAAGCCAAGAAATTATTAATGATTTAATTAAAGCTGCTTACAATAATGCTAAAGAAAATTTAAAAAAAAAATCAGCAGATGAACTTGCAAAAGTAACTGGTGGATTAAATCTACCACTTGACTTTAAGCTACCTTTTTAAATGGATAACAATATTCCAGAAATTAATGAATTAATCCGACAATTCTCTAAGCTTCCAGGATTAGGTCCTAAATCAGCCAAAAGAATAATTTTAAAATTAATCAATAACAAAGATAGTATGATTAAACCTTTGGCAAAATCATTAGCTCAAGTTTATAAGAGTGTAGTGAGATGTGCAGAATGTGGAAATCTAAAGATTATTGATAAAATATGCATTTGTAATACAGACAATACATACGATAAAATTTGTGTTGTTGAAAATTTAGCAGACATGTGGGTCATCGATTCTGCAAATATTTATAAAGGACACTACCATATCTTAGGTGGTACGCTAAATTCTGTAGAAAATTACGAACAAAAAAATTTACTTATCGACTCTTTAGTTAAAAGAATTAAGAAAAACAATTTAAAGGAAGTCATTATTGCCACAAGTGCAACAGTAGAAGGTCAAACTACAGCTCATTATATTGAAGATACAATTCAAAACGGAAAAATTAAGATAACAAAATTAGCTCAAGGTCTTCCAGTTGGAGGTGAAATTGAGCAGTTAGATGATGGAACTTTATTTTCTGCTTTTAAGAATAGAGTTCCCGTAACCGAAAGTTAACTAAAGTCCTTTTTTTTCTAATCTTTTTTGATGCAACAATGGCTCTGTGTATCCTGAAGGTTGTAATCTTCCCTTAAAAACTAAATCACAGGCAGCTGAAAAAGCTTTAGACTTTTCAAAATTGTCCGACATTTTTTTATAATTTGACCTTCCATTTCTTTCGTATGCAGGATCTTTTTCATTTTGTTTATCTACAATACTTGCCATTTTTTTCATTACATTCATTACCTGATCTTTTGTACAAATACCATGATGTAACCAATTAGCAATATGTTGGGACGAAATTCTTAAAGTTGCCCTATCTTCCATTAGCCCTATGTTATTAATATCTGGAACTTTAGAACAACCAACTCCATGATCAATCCATCTTACTACATAACCTAAAATGCCTTGAGCATTATTTTCAAGTTCTCGATTTATATCTTTTATAGACCAATTAGGTCTATCAGCTTTTGGTATTTCTAAAATATTTTCCAACTTTGCTTTATTTCTAGACTTAAGCTTCTCTTGTTCCTTAAATACGTTCACTCTGTGATAGTGCATAGAATGTAAAGTTGCTGCTGTAGGTGAAGGAACCCAAGCACAATTAGCCCCAGATTTTGGGTGTCCGATTTTTTGTTCCATCATATTTGACATTAAATCTGGCATAGCCCACATGCCCTTTCCTATTTGGGCTTTTCCGGAAAAACCACATCTTAAACCGATATCTACATTCCAATTTTCATAACTAGCTAGCCAAGTTGATTTTTTCATATCCCCCTTAAAAATCATTGGACCTGCTTCAAATGAAGTATGCATTTCGTCACCAGTTCGATCTAAAAAACCTGTATTTATAAATACAATTCTATTTTTAACTTGTCTTATGCACTCTTTTAAATTTACTGTAGTTCTTCTTTCTTCATCCATAATACCAACTTTGATTGAATATTTTTTCATTCCTAAAACTTCTTCAACTTTACCAAATATCTTATCAGTGAAGGCAACCTCTTTAGGACCATGCATTTTTGGTTTTACAATATAAACAGATCCAGTGCGTGAATTATTTTTATTTTGAAAATCATGTAAAGCACATAATGAAGATATAAAAGCATCCATAATACCTTCAGGGATTTCCGATCCATCTTTTAAAATTATAGCTGGATTGGTCATTAAATGACCAACGTTTCGATTTAAAAGCAAAGCTCTACCATGCAAAGTTAATTTTTTTCCGTCCTTAGAAATATAATTTCTGTCAGAATTTAATTTTCGAGTAAAATTTTTTTTATTTTTAATCAAATTTGCAGTTAAGTCTCCTTTCATTAGACCTAACCAGTTTCTATAACATTTAACTTTATCTTCAGCATCGACAGCTGCAACTGAGTCTTCATTATCTACAATAGTTGAAATAGCTGACTCTACTATTACATCAGCTATAGAAGCTTTGTCAGTTTTTCCTATGATATGATTTGAGTCAATTATAATATCAATGTGAAGATTATTATTTTTTATTAAAATTGAATTTGGTTTATTTTTTTCTCCACTAAAACCAATAAATTGTTTTTTATTTTTAAGATGAAAATCTTTATCTTTAGAGGATAAAATTAGCTCTTGATCTTTTATCTTAATTTCTGAAATTTCTTTCCAGCTAATATTTATTAATGGAACAATATCATCTAAAAAATTTCTAACATATTCAATAACTTTTTTTCCTCTCTCTTCACTATAACTGTTTCCTCTATCACCAGGTATGACATCAGTTCCGTATAATGCATCATATAAACTCCCCCATCTGGCGTTAGCAGCATTTAAAGCATATCTTGCATTATCAACTGGAACTACTAGTTGAGGCCCAGCAATAGATGAAATTTCTATATCAACATTACTAGTTTCAATTTCAAAGTCTTCTTTTTCGTCGGCAAAATAAGAGATAGAATTTAAAAAGTCTTTATAATCTTTTTTGTTGAAATCTTTATCTTTATTTTTTTTGTGCCATTCATCTATTTTTTTTTGAATAGTCTCTCTCTCTAAAATTAAACTCTTGTTAATTGGAGCAAGCTCATGAACTACGTTATCAAATTTTTCCCAGAAACTATCAGCTTGAATATTAGTTCCAGGTAAAACTTCTTCATTAATAAAATCTAATATTTTTGAATTTACTTTTAATCTGTTTTTTTCAATTAAACTCATATAGTACCAATTTTTACCCCATCTGTATTGATACCTGAGAGATTTACTCCTTCGGTGAGATCAAGTCTCTTTCCAGAATTTTTTTATGCACGGTCCTTTTGCCTGAGAGTTTCCGGGGTGGTTGCTCCTTCGGCTCTGTATTTAAACAGTCTCTCCCGTTTTTTTTATAGTTTCTCTTAGCTTAACTTCAAAGTCAAATGATTATTATTGAGTATTATCTGACAATTATTTGACTCATTCTAATTCTATTAATAGTAGTATTATAATAAGTAAAATTATGAAAAATTATTTAGAATTTGAAAAAGAAATAAAAGCATTAGAAGAAAAAATAGATGATCTAAAAAATCCTTTTGGCTCCGAGGGAATCACCGAAGTAGACACAAAAAAAATTCAAAATACTCAGCATGAAATTAATGAAAAATTAAAAGAAACATATTCTAACCTTAATAGCTGGCAAAAAACTTTAGTTGCGAGACACGAAGATAGACCTAAGGCAAATTTTTATATTAAAAAGATTTTCACTCAATTTACTTTATTGTCAGGCGATAGATATTTCGGAGACGATAAATCTGTTATAGCTGGATTTGGTTTAATTGATAAAAAATCAGTTTTAATTATTGGTCAGGAAAAAGGAGAAGATCTGAATACAAGAATAGAAAGAAACTTTGGAATGATGCGTCCAGAGGGATATAGAAAATGTATTCGATTAATGCAATTAGCTAATAGATTTCAAATTCCTGTTGTAAGTTTTATAGATACTCCAGGCGCTTACCCTGGTATTGGAGCTGAACAAAGAGGCCAAGCCTCCGCGATTGCAAATTCTATAGAAACTTCAATGGCTTTAAAAGTTCCAAACATTTCAATAATAATTGGTGAAGGCGGCTCAGGCGGGGCAATAGCTTTAGCTTCTTCAAATAAAGTAATAATGTTAGAAAATTCGATTTACTCTGTAATATCTCCTGAAGGATGCGCTTCAATATTATGGCGAGATCCTAGCAAATCTTTACAAGCTGCAGAAGCAATGAAACTTACTGCTAAAGATTTATTAAAATTAGGTATTATTGATGAAATCATTTCTGAACCATTAGGTGGAGCTCACAGAGAACCCGAAGCCATAGCCGAAGATATTAAATATTCAATTATAAAAAATTTAAGAGAATTCGAAAATTTTTCTAAAGAACAAATTTATGAACATCGAAAAGCTAAATTTTTACAAATTGGAAGAGACCAAGGATTTAGTCAAAGCCCTAGTTTAAATGAAACAGGATTAAGTTATAAAGTACCAGTCTCTCAAAAAATTAAAGGTCATATTGAAAGAAACAAACTGGTTTACGCAGGTATTGGAGTAGTTATTATTGCAGTATTAGTATCAATTTTTTATTAATAAGTGTTGCAAAAAAACAATTATTTGAAATATTTAAATCATCTATTGACTTTTTATATACAAATCTATTTAAGGTGATCCAGTTAGTAAATTACTAACTAACGTAAATAATAAACAAGGATAAGAAAAAAATGAGTACACTAAAAGGTAAAGTAAAGTGGTTCAATGGAACTAAAGGATATGGTTTCATTGAAAGAGAAGACAAAGAAAAAGACGTGTTCGTTCATTCTTCAGCAGTTAGAGAAGCTGGTTTAAAATACTTAAACGAAGGTGATGAGTTAACGTTTGAAGTGGAGAATGGAGAAAAAGGTCCTTCCGCAGTTAAATTGCAGAAAACATCTTAAATCTTATTTCCAAATAATCAATTAACGGGACATTAATCTTTAGATAGTTTTTTGTTCCGTTAATTCTTCCTTGAAAATGACACAATTATTTATTACATAAATATCAATGATTACAAAAGTTACAATTTCTACTCTACAATCACATTCTCACAGAATGCATGCTAGGCTATTGCTTAGCTTATAATCAAAAATATATAAATTTAACAAAAATTAAGATAAAAATAGAAAGGACGCAGCAGTAGCTCAGTTGGTTAGAGCACTAGTTTGTG
>JBJLEB010000014.1:0-47795 GCA_045566095.1 Candidatus Pelagibacter sp.
GTTTGGGAAGATCCAGAAACCTGGTGGTTTGCAAAGAAAACTCAAGATAATATTAAAAAGTTTAATTATCAGTTTAATAATAAAGGAAATATTTTTTCTCTTTATAAATTAAAAAATTATGTAAATAGTAAACTACAGTAAAAATTTAATGATTTTAAAAAAAAAAAATATTCTTATAGTTGGTGGTACTGGATTTATAGGTTTTCACTTAGCAAAAAAATGTAAATTTTACCAATTCAATGTAATTAGTTTTTCAATTTCTAAGCCAAAGAAAAAAAGATATTTAAAAGGTGTAAAATATATGTTTGGAAATATTAGAAATAAAAATTCTTTAAATAAATTGAACCATTTAAAATTTCATTATGTAGTTAATTGTGGAGGTTATGTTGATCATATTAACAAAAGAAAAACTTATGATAGTCACTTTAACGGGTGTAAAAATTTATATGAATATTTTAAAGATAAAAATCTTTTAGCATTTTTACAAATAGGAAGTTCCTCTGAATATGGAAGAAAAAATTCGCCACTTAAAGAAAGTGTTAAAACAAATCCAAAAGATGCTTACGGAAAATCAAAATTATTAGCTACTAACTTTTTGATAAAAAAAAATCATGAAAATAATTTCCCTTCTATAATTCTAAGGTTTTTTCAGCTATTTGGACCTTTTCAAGATAATAATAGATTCATTCCTTTTGTGATAAACGAATGCTTAAATGGAAGAAAATTTGACACATCAGATTGTACTCAAAAAAGAGATTTCCTATTCATAGATGATGCAATAAGAGCTATTCTATTATCTTTGAAAGAAAAAAAAGCTATTGGACAAATTATAAATATTGGGAGAGGCAAAACAATTATCCTAAAAAAAATTATCAAAGATATAATTAAAATTATAAAGAAGGGACAACCTAATTTTGGTAAAATAAAGTTACGATCTGATGAGAATAAGATAATATACCCCGATATAAAAAAAGCCAAAAAAATTTTAAATTGGAAATTAAAAGATAATTTTAATTATAAATTAAAAGAAACAATAAATTATTACAAAGGAAAATAAACTTTATGAAAGTAGTTATTTTAGCAGGTGGATTAGGTACTAGAATTTCAGAGTACACAAAAACAGTGCCTAAACCAATGATAAAAATAAATAATAAACCAATAATTTTTCATATAATGAAACATTACTCTGATTATGGCTTCAAAGATTTTTATATTGCTGCAGGATATAAAAAAAAAATAATAAAAGATTATTTTAAAAAAAAAATTAGTAATTGGAATGTTAATGTAATAGATACTGGTCAAAAAACTATGACAGGCGGAAGATTAAAGAGATTAAAAAAGATTTTTAAAGATGAAACTTTTTTACTTACTTATGGGGATGGTTTATCAAATATTAATTTGACAAAGCTAATAAATTTTCACAAAAAAAATAAAAGCTTGGTAACAATGACTGCTGTTAGGCCACCAGCAAGGTTTGGAGCAATTAAAATAAAAAAAAACAAAGTTACTTATTTTAAAGAAAAATCAAAAATGGATGAAGGTTGGATAAATGGTGGATTTTTTGTCATTGAGTCTAAGTTTTTAAGATTTATAAAATCAGATAAAACTTTTTTAGAACGAGAACCTCTCGAAAAAATTACAAAAAAAAGAAAATTAAGTGCATTTAAACATAAGGGTTTTTGGCAATGTATAGATACTATCAGAGATTTAAAAAGAGCAAAAAAACTTTTATTTAAATAACAAATTTTTATCAATATAAATTTTATAATGTTAAAACGTAAAAAAAAAAATACAAAACCCTTGGTAAGCATAATAATGAATTGCCATAATGGAGAAGAATTTGTTAGGCAAAGTCTCAAAAGTATAAAACAACAAACTTATAAAAACTGGGAGTTAATATTTTGGGACAATAGATCAACAGATAACAGCGAAAAAATAATAAAATCATACTTTGATAAACGAATAAGATATTTTAAATCAAAAAAATTTTTAAACCTTTATAGCGCTAGAAATTTAGCAATAAAAAAAGCAAAAGGTAAGTACATCTCTTTTTTAGATGTAGATGATCTTTGGAAAAAAAATAAATTAGAAAAACAAGTATCTTATTTAAAAAAGAATAAAGATTTAAAAATTGTATATTCTAATTTTACTACAATAAATGATGTTAAAAATAAAAAATATATTTATCATAAAAATTTACTTCCTTATGGACATATAACTCAAAAATTATTGAATAACTATCAAATAGGTATTTTGACGATAATGTTAGAAAAAAAATTGTTTGATTATCAAAAATTTAATAATGCTTATAATATTATAGGTGATTTTGATTTTTTTTTAAGCTTGAGTACAAAATATAAATTTGGATGTATTCAAGAATATTTAGCCTCATATAGAATACATAATTCAAACTATTCACAAAACAAACTTGATGATTATATAAAAGAAATTAAAAATTGGATTAGTCAAAATCAAAAAAGAATGAATAAATTGTCATTCTCAATTAATCCAATAAAACGAATGTTGATTAAGCTTAAGATAAAGTATTATTTAAAGTTTCTGGGTGCGTAGTTCAGTGGTAGAACGCTACGTTGACATCGTAGAGGTCATAAGTTCAATTCTTATCGCACCCACCAAATTTGATTAATTTTTCAACAATCATCTATTTACTTATCTCATTAAAGATACTATAAAACCTTGCCTGGTAATTATTGCGAAGGGGCCACACCCGATCCCATTCCGAACTCGGAAGTTAAGTCCTTCAGCGCCGATGGTACTTTGTCTTAAGATACGGGAGAGTAGGACGTTGCCAGGCTTTTAAAATTATGAAAATAGCAAGCTCATTAAAATCATTAAAAAAAAGAGACTTAAACTCTAAGTTAGTAAAACGTAGGGGTAAACTTTACGTTATAAATAAAAAAAATCCTAAATTTAAAGCTCGTCAAGGCTAATTATGAGCGATCAAGATTATAAAGAAACCTGGAATGGATTTACGAAATTCGTTTTATGGGGCACGGTTGCGGTAATAGCAATCTTAGTAGTACTTGCTTTAACTTTACTTTAATTTTAAAAATAATTAAAAAATGATAGTAGGTTCTACAAAAGAAAATTTATCTGCAGAAAAAAGAGTTTCAATTACACCTGAAACTGCAAAAAATATAATTAATCTAGGATTAAAAGTTATTCTAGAAAATAATTATGCAAACCATATCGGAATAGCTGACAAAGAATACGAGACTGTTGGCGTAGAAATTAAAAAATCTTCACAAGAAGTTTTTAATAGTTGTAACTTACTTACGAAAGTAAATTGTCCTTCTGAAGATGAAATTTCAAACATCAAAAATAAAACTATTTTAGTCGGTATGCTTAATCCTACAAAGAATCAAAATAAACTCAAAGAAATGATAAAAAAAAATATCAATCTATTCTCTCTTGAGTTATTACCTCGTATATCAAGAGCGCAATCTATGGATGTTTTGTCATCTCAATCGAATTTAGCTGGCTATAGGTCAGTGGTAGATTCAATTTACGAATTTGAAAAAGCAATTCCCATGATGATGACTGCAGCTGGAACAGTGCCTGCTGCAAAAGTTTTAGTTATAGGTGCTGGGGTTGCAGGTTTACAAGCGATAGCAACTGCGAAAAGAATCGGAGCAATAGTATCTGCTACTGATGTAAGAGCAGCTTCAAAAGAACAAGTAGAAAGCTTGGGGGGGAAAATTTTTAACAGTAGAACAGTCTGAAAATTTAGAAACAGCTGGAGGATATGCTAAAGAAGCAAGCGAGGAATTTAAACAAAAACAGACCGAGATGATGAAGGATGCTCTTAAAAAAAATGATATAGTGATTTGCACTGCATTAATACCAGGTAAACCTGCTCCAAGAATTTTAAGCGAAGAATTAATAAAATTAATGAAACCGGGATCAATAGTTTATGATTTAGCAGTAGAGCAGGGTGGAAACTCGGCATTTTCTGAAATTGGTAAAATTAATATCGTAAATGGAATAAAAGTAATTGGAGGTAAACAATCTTATGAATAGACTGCCCTTAACAGCTTCTAATCTTTATGCAAAAAATTTGTTTAGTTTTATTAGAAATTTATTTAGTAAAGAAAAAAAAGATTTTAATATTAATATAGAAGACGAAATTATAAAAAAAACTTTAATTAAGGAGGTTATATAGTGGAAATAGATCCATTTATTTTTAGATTAAGTATATTTATATTGTCAATTTTTATTGGTTATTATGTTGTTTGGAGTGTAACTCCTTCTTTACATACTCCTTTAATGTCAGTAACTAATGCAATTTCCTCTGTGATAATTGTTGGCGCTATCATAGCTGCTTTAGCAGGTTCCGCAGATGATATTTTTGAGATTTCCAGTATTTTCGGTTTTTTAGCTATCATTTTAGCGGCAGTTAACATTTTTGGAGGTTTTTTGGTAACTCAAAGAATGCTTCAAATGTATAAAAAAAAAAAAAATATTAAAAAATGATTTCAGCTAATTTGTCAGCAATATTTTATTTAATTTCTGGAATACTTTTTATTCTTGCTTTGAGAGGTTTATCGTCACCGGATACATCAAGGCAGGGTAATTATTTTGGAATAACTGGAATGATAATTGCTATAGTCGTTACATTTTTGTCTATAGGAAATTTTTCAACATCGATAGTTTATATATTTTTATTTTTAATTATCGGTGGAGCAATAGGAGCTTTCATTGCATATAAAATACCAATGACAGCAATGCCAGAGTTAGTTGCTGGTTTTCATAGTCTTGTCGGTCTCGCAGCTGTTTTTGTTGCAATTGCAGCTTTCTTAAACCCTCAAGCTTTTAATCTAGGTTTAATAGGGGATATTAAACTAGCTAGCTTAATAGAAATGTCTATTGGTGCAGCGGTTGGAGCGATTACCTTTTCAGGATCAATAATAGCTTTTTTAAAGCTAAGAGGAATAATGTCTGGCTCACCAATTATATTTACAGGTCAACATTACTTAAATTTGATATTAGGAATTACAATTTTTGTTTTAATATTCTATTTATGTAAATCACAATCTAATAGTCTTTTTTGGGCTATAATTATTGTTTCTTTTTTAATAGGTATTTTATTAATTATACCAATCGGAGGAGCTGATATGCCTGTGGTAATATCAATGCTTAATTCTTACTCTGGATGGGCAGCTGCAGGGATTGGTTTTACTCTTGAAAATACAGCGTTAATAATTACTGGAGCTTTAGTAGGTTCCTCTGGAGCAATTCTTTCTTATATAATGTGTAAAGCTATGAACAGATCGTTTGTGAGTGTTATACTAGGAGGGTTTGGAGCAGATAGTTCTTCAGAAGACCAAAAAGATAAAAAAGATCAGAAGCCAGTTAAAAGTGGGAACGCTGAAGACGCCGCCTTTTTAATGAAAAATGCATCTTCAGTTATTATCGTCCCAGGTTATGGAATGGCAGTAGCACAAGCTCAACATGCCTTAAGAGAAATGGTAGATAAATTAAAAAAAAATGACATTAAAGTAACATATGCAATTCACCCTGTAGCAGGAAGAATGCCTGGCCATATGAATGTATTATTAGCTGAAGCAAATGTACCATATGACGAAGTTTTTGAATTAGAAGATATAAATAATGATTTCGCTAATTCTGATGTCGCTTTTGTAATTGGCGCTAACGATGTGACCAATCCTGTAGCAAAAACAGACCCAAAAAGTCCAATCTTTGGCATGCCAGTGCTTGATGTAGAAAAGTGTAAATCAGTGTTATTTGTTAAACGAAGTTTGTCCCCAGGGTACGCTGGTATTGATAATGAACTTTTTTACCGAGATAATACCTTGATGTTATTTGCAGATGCAAAAAAAATGACGGAGGAAATTGTAAAACATTTGGAAGATTAATTTTTTTACAATTTAAAAAATATAATTTAATGAATAAAAATCAGAATAATTTTAATAAAATAAAAGAAGATTATTTTTTATTCTTAAAAAAGAAAAAAATATTTAAAAAATCAAAAATCTTTTTCTATGAAAATAATGTAGAAAAAATGAATAATTGGTCAAATGTAAATTTAAAAAAAACAATCAAGTGGTATGAAAATATAAGAAAATCTAATAAAGCTAAAATTACTAATATCCATTTAGAAAAAATGAAAAAATGGACTTATGATAAAAAAAAAGGTGTATTAAAACACGACAGTGGTGAATTTTTTCATATAGAAGGTAAAAGAATTACCAATTCCGAGAGAGAAGTAAAAAGCTGGGATCAACCCTTTATCAAACAGGTAGGATATAATGGCGGAATAATTGGCTTAGTAAGAGCAAACATAAAAAATATACCTCACTATTTAGTAGATGCAAAATTTGAACCAGGTAACTACAATCAAATACAAATCAGCCCATCTTTGCAGGCTACTTACTCAAACTTAGATAGAGTTCATTTAGGATTAAAACCAAAAGTCGTAAAGAAATACTTTTCTAGGAATTATACAACAATACGCAAATTTTGGGTTACAGAGGACGGCGGAAGATTATATTTGAAGAGAAACTTGCATTGGATTATTCAATTTGAGGGTAAAATTAACACTCCAGGAAAAACTTACAGATGGATGACCTTATGGGAGTTGGATAAATTTATCAAGATGGGTCACTTAGTTGGGCCTCATTTAAGATCTATTCTCTCATTAATTTAATTTTAATATGATACAGAGAACAGCAGTAATTTTGTGTGGTGGCTCTGGCAGGAGACTAGGCCAACTGGGAAAAAAAATACCAAAATCGTTGGTAAAAATACATCAAAAACCAATTATTTGGTTCATACTTAAATCTCTTAAGAAAAATAAATTCAATCATTTCATTTTGCCAATAGGATATAAAGGAAATCAAATTAAGAGATATATTAGACAGAATTCTGAGTTTAGTAATTATGAAATTGAATTAATTGACACAGGAAAAAAAACTTCAATTGCTAAAAGAATATTTAAAATTAAAAAATTTATCAAATCAGAAAACTTTTTGATACTTAATGGAGACTCAATATTTGATACTAATTTGAGTCAAATCTTTAACACACATATCAAGAAAAGATACGATATTAGTTTTATAAGTTGTGAAGCTGAGGCAGATTTTGGCACAATAGGAACAATGAATGGTAAAGTCATAAATTTTCGAAGAAATTTAAATTTTGGATCTGTCCTAACAGACAAAAAACATTATTTAGGATATGTTTATTCTGGAATGGCAGTAATTAATAAAAAAATACTTTCTGAAAATTTTAAAGATAGCATTAATTTTGAAAAAGATTTTTACCCTAAAGTAATAAAAAAATACAAGTCTTCAATAAAAAAATTAAAAGGGTTTTGGTGTGCAATGGATAATGTGAAAGACATTGACTCCCTAAATAAAAAAAATAATAATTTTAAAAGCTATAAAAAGATAAAAAAAATATTAAAAAAATTAAAGTGATAAATAAAAAATTTTGGAAAAATAAAAGGGTATTAATCACAGGACACACTGGTTTTAAAGGTGGCTGGCTATCAGTCTGGATGAAACATTTGGGCGCTAAAGTTTCAGGATACTCATTAAATCCAACTACGAAAAAAAATTTTTTTAATTCGACTAAAATTAAGAATTTGTTTGAGTTGGATCAAAGAGATGATATTAGAAATTATAGTAGATTGTCTTCTTGTATTGAAAAATGTAAACCAGAAATTATATTTCATCTTGCAGCTCAACCACAAGTTCTAGCAAGCTATTCCAGTCCATATGATACGGTAACAACGAATATAATTGGCACTACAAACATTCTTGAGCTGTCTTCTAAATATAAATTTGTTAAATCAGTAGTTATTATAACGACTGATAAAGTTTACAAAAATTTAAATAAAAAAATAAGATTTGTTGAAAATGATGTATTAGGAGGTGATGATTTATATAGTTCTAGTAAAGCTAGCGCAGATATTATTACCTCTAGTTATTATAATTCATTTTTCAAAAAGTCTAATTGTGGAGTTGCTTCAGTTAGAGCGGGCAATTGTATCGGTGGCGGAGACTGGACAAAATTTAGAATTTTAACTGATACATCAGAATCATTTTTAAAAAATAAAAAACTTTTTGTAAGAAATCCCAATTCTATTCGACCTTGGCAACATGTTTTAGAACCGTTACTAGGCTATATCATGTTAGCAGAAAAAATTTTTGGTAACAAAAAAAAACTTTTTTCAAGCGCTTGGAATTTTGGCCCAAAACAAAGAAATCAAATAAAAGTAAAAAATTTTGCTATAATTTTTAAGAAAAAACTTAACTCAAAATCTAAAATAATTTTAAATAAAAAAAAAGATGATAAAGAAAAAAAATATTTGGACTTAAGTAGCAAAAAATCTATTAAATATTTAGGATGGAGATCATTTTTAAATATCGAAAAAACACTAGATCTCACAGCAGAATGGTATCTAGCTAATAATAGTAAAAAAAATATGTATAATATAACTATCAATCAAATACAAAAATATATGAATTTTTTAAAATAATGATCTGCAGAAATTGCAAAAAAAAAACTTTTAGTAAACTCTCAGATATAGGAAGCCAACCTATAAGCAGTCTTTTTCCAAAAGAAAAAAAAGTTATGAAGAAATTTTCATTAAATCTTTATCAATGTAAATCTTGTGATTTAGTCCAGTTAGCAAAAATACCAAATTTAAAAGATATGTATGGCCCTGAATATGGATATAAAACCTCTGTTAGTAATTTAATGGTTAAACATCTAAAAAATAAAATAAAAAATTTAAAAAAATTTAATGTTTTAAAAAACAAAAGCTTTATTTTAGACATTGGTTCTAATGATGGAACATTTTTAAATTTTTTTTCAAATAAAAAAGAAGAGTTTAATTTATACGGAATGGATCCCTCAGCGTCAGCTTTTTTAAGCAATTATAAGAAAGATATTAAAGTATTTATTGATTTTTTTAATAAAAATTCGGTAGAAAAAAATTTTTTAAATAAAGATATAAAATTTTCTTTAATTTCATCATATGCTATGTTTTATGATATAGAGGATCCAAATGTTTTTTGTAAATATATTGATAAAATTTTAGATAAAAATGGTGTATGGACATTAGAGTTTTCTTACTTTCCACTATTATTAAAAAATCTCACATACGATCAAATTTGCCATGAGCATTGTATTTATTATACTTTAACCGCGTTTAATAAAATATTATCAAAAAATAATCTTAAAATTATTGATTTTAATCTAAATGAGATAAACGGCGGCAGCATAGAAGTATTTTGTGCAAAAAAGAATAGTAAATTCAAATCAAAGCTAGGTAAAATAAAGAATTTAATCGAAGAGGAAAAAAAAATCAGCGACAAAGATTTTGATAAATTTAATTTAAGAATTGAAAATAGTAAAAAAAATTTATTGCTTTTTCTGGAAAATAATAAAAAAAATGTCATTGGATATGGAGCTTCTACAAAAGGCAATGTTATTCTCAATTACTGTGGAGTTACAAATAAAGATATACGTTATATATGTGACGCAAATCCAAAAAAAATAAATAAATACACGCCAGGAAGTTTCATAAAAATAGTTACCAAAGAAAAAATGAGAAAATTAAAACCGAAATATCTTTTAGTCTTAATTTGGTCATTTCGAGCAGAAGTAATAAAACAAGAAGAAAAATATATTAAGAATGGTGGAAAACTTATTTTCCCATTACCAATTTTTCATATTATTGACAAAGAAAATTATAAAAAATATTTAAAGCAAGATTTTAGTATTTTTTCATTCACGTAAAATGAAACTTTCAATTTGTATACCTACTTATAATAGACCAAATCAACTACCAAATTGTTTGAACTCAATTTATATTGCTAAAAAGAATTCAAGTTTAGATTTTGATGTTTGTATTTCAGATAATAACTCAAGTTATGATATTGCAAAATTAATTGAAAATTATAGAAATAAACTTAATATCGTGCTTAATATTAATAACGAAAATATAGGTTATCAGTCTAATTTATCAAAAGTTATATCTATATCTAATTCTGAATTTGTATGGGCAATAGGAGATGATGACTTATTAGTTCCTCAATCTCTAAAGATTTTAGAAAAATTATTTAATGATCATAACGAGGTAGATTTTTTTTATGTAAATTCCTATCATCTTGATTATTCATATATTGATAAGCAAGAAAAACCATTTGATACAAATTTTTTACCTAAAAATATGTCAAAATTATCAAAAAAAAAAAATGAAATGAAATGTAATTTCTGGGATTTGATTGATTATAAAGTTTCATTTGACTTTCTAATGGGGAATTTTGCTAACATTTTTAAAAGAGATATGTGGAACAATAATCTAGAGTGCTTAGATAATCAGCTTCTTAAAAACGTAGAAGTCGGATCAAGTTTAGATAGTACATGCGGATATATAAAAGTATATGCAAATGCTTTTAAGAATTCAAAAGCCTTTTTTTGCCCTGAAGGATTATCTGTAAATTGTTATGGAATTCGGGAATGGGCTCCTTTATATGAATTTATGGAAATTGTAACTCTACCTGAAATTTTAGATTATTATCGAAGTAGAGGATTAAGTCTTAAAAGCTACATTATCAATAAAAATTATGCATTAAGAAATTTTTCTAATTATTTCTTTAAAATTTTTCTTAGAGGTAAAAAAGGTGGATTTCATCGAATAAAGTTTTTAAAAAATTTTCTTTTCAATTTGATTTATCCCAACGCTTTTTTGTCAATATTTTATTTTATTTATAGAAAACTTTTTAAAAATAAAATAAAGGAGAAAGAATGAAAATTTTAATAGTATGCGCGGCGGATAGATCAAAATATTTTATAGCCTTAAATGCTATCAAATTTATCAATAAAACAAAATTAGATGATTTAACTGTTTGTGTTTTAGACAATAACAAAGAAATAATAAAATACTTAAAAAAAAATAATATTAAATATATTAATAAAAATTTAGATATTTTTTTTAAAAAAATTCAAAAGAATTATTATGACTGGTTATTAAATATTTGGGGTTCTAAAATTTTCAAGAAAAAATTTTTAAACAATTTTAAAAATAACTTAAATTTACATCCAGCGTACTTGCCTTACAATAGAGGGAGAGACCCCTACTATTTTTCAATTATAAATAATACTCCAGCTGGAATATGTATTCATGAAATGGACAAGTCAGTAGATGGGGGAAGATATTTTTTAAAAGAAAAAATAAATTATAAATTTCCAACTACAGCTGGGGAAATATTTAATAAAAGTCTTAAAAATATTAGAGATTTATTTATAAAAAATTGGTTAAAAATAAGAATGAAAAAAATAAAAATTAAAAAATATAATACTGAGATTAAAACTGTAAATAAAAGAAAAGAATTAATATTAAATAACTTTATTGATCTTGATTATGAAAGCAACAAAAGGATAAGAAAATTTGTTTTAAATTGCTTGGCTCAAGACTTTGATTTTTTGAAGCAACAAATAAAAATATTCGATAAAATTTATAATTGTGAATTGAAATTGAAATTAGCAAATAAGAAAAAATGGTAAATGAAGTTCTTTTAGTAGGACCTTCAAGAATTGGTCAGGCACATTTAAGAGAATTAATAAATTCAAAATTTTCAAAAATCTATTTACTAGGAAAAAAATTTAAAAGAAATAGAATTAAAAATTTGAAATTTAAACTATCGAAAAATATTAAACTTTTTAATATAAAAAATATTTCTGAAGCTAAAAAAAAAAATTTTAATTTAATTAGCATTTGTTCACCTACAAATTTTCATTACCAACATATCAACATTCTTAAAAATTCTTCTAATTTTTTTATAATCGAAAAACCACTAATTTGGATAAAAAAAAAACATATTTCTAATTTCGAAATGTCAAAAAAAATTTTGATTAATAATAAGAATAAAATTTTTGTTAATTTACCGATGATCAGTTTAGCAAATCAGCTAATACAAAAAAAAAAAATTCCTAAAATTAAAAATTTTGCTTTTAGTTACTTTACAAATGGTAAAAATATTTATGACGATATAGCTGTAGATTTGTTGCCACACGCTTTATCGTTTTTTTTTCAATTGACAAAAAAAAATTTAAAAAATTTTAATATAGTCAAAGTGAGTAAAACAAAATTTAAATGGAAATGTAAACTAAGAATTGATGAGTGTGATTGTGTCTTTTCATTTAAACAAGGTATAAAAAAAAAAACTAGCAAACTATCTTTTAGAATTAACAATGATCTTTATATAAGAAAACAAGTAAAAATTGGTAATAACTATATTTTTAAACTTATAAAAAATAAAAAAAAAACCATTAGGTTAAAAAATCCTATGTCAGATTATTTACAATATTTAATGAAAAGCCTTAAAAGTAGGATAAGTTTAAAAAATAACAATCATATAACAATAATGTCGGTTAAAGTGAGTGAAAAGTTAATAAATTTTAGATAATTTGAAAAATTTTAGAAAATACTTGACCACTCAATATTCGATCAATATATTGTTCAATAATTGAACAACAAAAATAATTTGAAAACAGATAGACAAATAATCCTAGAGAAAAAATATCAGTTTAAAACTGATTATGTAAAAAGTTATGATGATTTTAAAAAACAAATTTTAAAAAAACAAATTATACCTCACCAAGTTGAATTTCAAGCACCACCTAGAGGAAAAAAAATTTGTTGGCTGGAATGTCCATACTGTTATGGATTATCAGCGGAAAATAACGGAGAGAGATTAGAAAAAAAAAGGGGACTTGAAATTTTAAAACAAATTTTAAATGGAGGAGTGAAAAAAATTGTTTTTGCAGGTTATGCCACAGACCCTTTAAATTGTGATTATATTGGAGAACTACTAGATTTAACTATTTCTAATAAAGCTATATTTGGATTTAACACAAAAGCCTTAAAAATTTCAGAAACTTTTTTAAATGCGCTGAAAAATAACAGCACCACAGAAGGTAGCTATATTAGTCTAAGTGTAGATGCTGGCTCAAATGAAACATATAATTTAATCCACGACGTAAAAGCAAAAAAAGTAAAAATATATGATCAAGTTTTAAATAATGCAAGAAAACTAGGTAACATTAAAAAAGATAATTATTTTGATTTAAGTGCTGCTTATTTAGTCAATATTAAAAGTGCAAATATAAATGATTATGAAAATTTCATTAATGATTTTATGACTGCGGGTTGTAATGTTCTAAGATTTTCTTTTCCACAACCCCCTAAAGATATAATAACTGAAAAAGGTGTGGTGCCATCCCAAGAGGAAATTAATCATTATATTTCTGACTTAAGTAAATTAAAAAAAAAATATGAAAATGATAAGTGTCTAATATTAATTGCCAACCCTGATAGTGATCATGATATTTATAATAAATCTAGAACATTACCTTGTTATGCTAGATACCTATTTCCTACAATTGGTTTTGACGGCTGGCTTTATAACTGTTCACAGTCTAGTGCTCCGAACTTTAGATCTACTGCATTAGGAGATTTAAATAAAGATGATTTTTGGAAACTATTTTACAATTATGATAGTGAGAATCTTGAAACCTTTATGAATATTTGTAATAAAAAAATAAGTGAGTCTGGCTGCAGATGTGATAGGAAAGAACATATTGTAAATCAATCTGTCATTAACAGTAATGTTTTTAAAATTTAATTTACAATGCAAAATAAGAAAAAACCTATAAGATTATTTAAACCATCTTTTGGAAATGAAGAGATTGTAGCTATTAAAAAAGTATTCAAAAAATCTTGGATTGGTTATGGACCTGAAGTAAAAAAATTTGAAAAATTGTGGAGTAAATATATAGGTATAAAATATTCTGTAGGAGTTACCTCATGTTCAGCTGCACTACATATTGCTTTAGCTTCAAAAAATTTTAAAAAAAAAAAAAAAGTATTGATTCCTGCAATGACTTTTACTGCTACGGCAGCTGCTGCATTATACTGTGATTTAGAACCAGTGTTTGTCGATATTAACGAATATGATTTAAATATAAATTTTGAAGATTTGAAAAAAAAATATTCAAAAGATTGTGTTGCAGTTATCCCTGTTCATGTAGGTGGACATCCTTGTGAAATGGAAAAGATTATACCGTGGGCTAAAAGAAAAAAATTATTAGTTATTGAAGATTGCGCACATACAGCAGGGGGTATTTATAAAGGTAAAATGCTTGGCACTTGGGGTGATATAAGCTGTTTTAGTTTTGAGGAAAAAAAAATGTTGACAACTGGAGACGGTGGAATGATTTGTACAAATAATAAAAGCCTAGCCATAAAGTTTAAAAATTTAAGTTTTCATGGATGGAATAGGGATCCATGGCTTAGACACAAAAAAAGCCTTAATAATAGAAATTTCAAAGAAAGACATTGGTATTATCAAATTAAAGAACTGGGATTTAAATATAATATGAACGATCTAATGGCAGCAATTGGTCAAGCTCAATTAAAAAAATTAAATTCATTTAATTTAAAAAGAAATGAAGGAATTAAAAAATATTTAAAGGGAATTAAAAATTGCAAAAATATAAAGCCTTATTTTGCTAAACAATTTAAAAGTATTTCTTATTGGATGTTTGCAATTAGATCAAAAAAAAGAGATCAACTTATAGCTTTTTTGAAAGAAAAGGGTATAGCTACTAGCGTATACTGGATACCGGTACCAATGCATCCTCTATACAAAAAGTATAAATCAAAAATTCCAGCAACAAGGAGAGTATGGAAAGAATTAGTTACACTTCCACTATTTTCCGATATTAAATTAACAGAATTAAACTACATTATTAAATCGTTAAAAGAATTTGATAACAAATACTAATTATTAATTTTTATGATAGAAGGTGTAAAAATCACTCCACTTAAGCAAATAAAAGACAATCGAGGAAAAATTATGCATATGATGAGAAACGATAATCCTATTTTTGAAAAATTTGGTGAAATATATTTTTCTACAATTAATCCCGGAACAATTAAAGCATGGCATTTACACAAAGAGGCAACACTTAATTATGCCTGTATTAAAGGAGAGGTCAATTTAGTTTTATATGATGATAGAAAAAAAAGTGCTACTTGTGGTAAATACCAAAATCTAATTCTATCACCAGAAAAATACTTTTTAGTAACAATACCTCCTTTTATTTGGAATGGTTTTAAAGGAATAGATGATTCTGAGTCAATCATAGCAAACTGTATAACTTTACCTCATAATGAAAAGGAGATGGTAAGAAAAGATCCTACTGATAAATATTTTAATTATAATTGGAGTTTTGAAAGAAAATAATAGCTTATAAAATGTCAAAAATTAAATTATTGATAATTGGTTATTCTTCTTTTGTAAGGAGAAGAGTAGAACCTTCATTAAAAAAAAATAAATTATTTGATTATTGCATAAGTTCGAAATCTAACAAGATTAACTTAAATAAAAAAATTTTATTTAATAATTATGATGAGGCTTTAAAAAGATTTACTCCTGAAATTGTTTATATTTCAACCGTTAACTCCTTACATTACAGTTATGCTAAAAAGATTTTAAATAAAGGTTTTAATGTAATTATAGATAAACCAGCTACATTAAATATTAAAACGACCAATAAACTATTAAAAATTGCAAAGAAAAAAAAGCTTCTTTTAGCTGAAGCTACATTATTTAATTATCACAGAGTCTTTGATATTATAAAAAAATTGTGTAAAGGATTCAACCAAGTCGAACATATTCAATCAAATTTAAATCACCCGTTAATTCGATCTACAAAAGAAATTGAAAAAATAAAAGGAGATTGTGAATTTGATATGTCTCCATATGCAGCTGCTATTATAAGATTGTTTACAAAAAATGATTTTAAAAATCTGAATATAAATAGAAATTATTTTACAAGTTCAAAAGCAGTCAAAAATTTTTATATAACTACGAATTCTCCGACATGCACTTATTTTGGAAATTTTTCTTTTCAAAGAGAGTACAATCAACAGATTATTTTTTATACAAAGGACAAGATTGTTTATTCACCTCAAAGAATGTTTGCTCCACCGTATGATAAAGATTTAGAAATCATTGTAAAAAGTAAAAATGAGATAAAAAAAATTAAAGTTAAAAGTGATGATTGTATCAATAATTTTTTTAAATTGATTTTGAATTCTCTTAAAAGAAAAAAATACAATTTTTGGCTTAACACTATGTTATTAGATGCAGAAATAAGAGATATAATCAAAAAAAATTAATTTACGATTAATCACAATTACTATAAATCAATATTATGAAAACAAAAATATTTTGCGATAGCGCTGACTATAAAACTATAAAATCTTATTCTAGGAATTCTTTAGTTGATGGATTTACGACTAATCCAAGTTTGATGAGACTCGCGGGTGCTAAAAATTATAAAGATTATTCAATGCAAATACTAAAGATTTGTAAAAAAAAACCAATTTCATTTGAAGTATTTGCTGATAATCCTAAAGAAATGCTTCAACAAGCATATAAGATTAATACTTGGGGAAAAAATGTATATGTAAAAATTCCAGTTGTTAATTCAAAAGGAATTTTTATGGGACCGGTAATTAAAAAGTTAAGCAGCGAAGGTATCAAATTAAATATTACAGCTGTATACACTTATCATCAAACAAAAAAAATTTTTAAGTGTTTAGATAAAGAAACAAAATCAATAATTTCACTATTTGCAGGAAGAATGGCAGACAAAGGTAAAGATCCGCTACCTGTTTTTAAAAAAAGTATAGCTTTAACAAAAAAATTTAAAAATATCGAAATTCTTTGGGCTAGCACAAGGGAGGCTTATAATTTTATTCAAGCAGAACAATTAAAATGTCATATTATAACAATGCCGCCAAAGGTGATTGCTCAAATAAGTTCTTTTGGTAAAAGCTACAATGCTTTAACTATTGATACAGTAAAGGGATTTTTAATTGATAGCAGAAAATCTAAATTTAAAATTTAAGAGGCTTTAGATTGCCTTTTTCTTTCATGGGGATCGAGTGTAGCTTTTCTCAGTCTGCAAGATTTAGGTGTAATCTCTAAAGCTTCATCTGTATTTAACATACTTAATTGTTCTGCAATTGCCATTTTTCTTACAGGAGTTAAAACAACATTTTCGTCAGTTCCTTGGGTTCTCATGTTAGTTAGTTTTTTCCCTTTCATTACATTTATTTCCAAATCTCCACTTTTTGAGGATAAACCAACAATCATTCCTTCGTAAACAGGATCATTGTGCGTAACGAACATTTCACCTCTAGCTTGTAAATTAAATATTGCAAAAGCTACTGCTTTACCTTTTTCCATAGAAATTAAAGCACCATTTCTTCTACCCTCCATATCTCCAGTATATTCGCCATAAGAATGAAATATTCTATTGATGACACCTGTTCCTTTTGTCAAAGTTAAAAATCTACTTGTGTATCCCATTAGTCCTCTTGTGGGTGCATGAAAAATTAAACGTTTTTTATCTTTACCAGTATCTTTAAGATCGATTAATTTCCCTTTTCTTCGATTCATAGAATCTATCACTTTTGATGAATATTCTTCATCTAGATCCATAGTAATTTCCTCTATTGGTTCTAATTTTTTTCCACTATTATCTTTTTGAAATAAAACTTTTGGAGGGCTCACAGTCATTTCAAAACCCTCTCGCCTCATTTGAGTAAGAAGAATTTCTAACATCAATTCACCTCTTCCACTTATTACAAAAGCATCCTTATTTTCATTTTCATCAAATGTTATACCAACATTATTTTCTGCTTCTAACATTAGTCTGTCTCGAATTTGAGTACTTGTTAACTTTTTTCCCTCTGTTCCAGCTAAAGGAGAGCTGTTAACCGTAACAGTTATAGACATTGTAGGTGGATCTATTGGTGTGGCGCTAATTGGTTCATTAACTTCTAAATCACATATTGTATCAGCTACGTTAGCCTTTTCTAGACCTGCGATTATAACAATATCTCCAGCTTCTCCAATTTCAATTGGTACTTTTTTAGTTCCCTCGTATCTAAAGATTTTTGTTAATCTTCCTTCGTCTACTTTTTTTCCTTGAAGATTAATAGCCTTAATTCTTTGATTAGCCTTGGCAGTTCCTTGAGATATTCTTCCTACTAAACTTCTACCTAAAAAACTATCTGCGTACAAAAGTGTAGATAGCATTGCGAAGGGTTTTGTTTTATCTAGTTGAGCTGGTTTTACATGGTTAATGATTAAATTTAACAAAGGATGTAAATTTTCTCTTGGGCCGTCCACTTCTTTTGAAGCCCATCCAGACCTTCCACTTGCATACAACACTGGAAAATCTAATTGCTCTTCATTAGCATCTAGGCTGACAAATAAATCAAATGTTTCATCTAAAACTTCATTAGCTCTTTGATCGGCTTTATCTAATTTATTAATTACTACTATTGGTCTCAGACCCTGCTTTAATGCTTTCGCTAACACAAATTTAGTTTGAGGCATTACTCCTTCTGCTGAGTCAATGAGCAGTAAAGCGCCATCAGCCATATGAAGCACTCTCTCTACTTCAGCTGCAAAATCTCTGTGGCCAGGAGTATCAATTATATTTATTCTTGAGTCTTTCCAATCAATAGAGGTCGGTTTAGCTAAAATTGTAATTCCTCTTTCTTTTTCTAATTCACCCGAATCCATAACTCTTTCTTCAATAACTTCATTTTCCCTAAATGATCCACTTTGCTTCATAAGTGTATCTATCAAAGTAGTCTTACCGTGGTCTACGTGAGCTATAATAGTTATGTTTCTAATAGTATTCATTTTTTTTGGTTGCGGGGGTAGGATTTGAACCTACGACCTTCAGGTTATGAGCCTGACGAGCTACCAGACTGCTCCACCCCGCGTTGAATTACAATTTCTTAATATTAATTGCTTGGAGTTTATTTTTCTCTTCTTTGATATCAAATTTTATTTTTTGTTCTTCTTTTAAAACTCTTAGTTTTGAGTCCTCTAAAGCTGAAACGTGTAAAAATATATCTTTATTTGTTTCATCTTCTGTGATGAATCCATAACCTTTCTTTGAATTGAACCATTTAATTTTACCTGATGGCATTATTAATCCTCTCATTTTATAAAAATTAGTATCTATTTTTTAATTTTTGAAGTTTTTTAATACGTTTGATATTTTCTGTTTGTACTCTTTTTTTTCTTTCAGAGGGTTTTTCATATGTGCTTTTCATTTTCATTACTTTAAAAAAACCTTCTTTTTGAAGCTTTCTTTTTAAAACCCTTATTGCTTGTTCTACATTGTTATCTTTTACGTCTATTTTAATAAAAACCTCCTGTTAATTTTACGTTAGTTATCATTTGCTAGATTAATTGTCTATACAGAAGCTGTTTGAGACTTTTTTTCTTCTCTAATTTTAGCTTTTTTTTCTCTTTCAACTCTTCTTTTAGCCTTTTCAAGACTTTTTTGAAAAGTTTCCTGAGTACAAAGAGCTAAAATAACTGGATCCCTAGGCTTAAGGTTTGAAAAATTCCAGTAACTCCTTTTTCTTATCAACGAAACAGTCCCTTTTGTACTTCCAACTAATTTTGAAATTTGACCATCAGTTAATTCTGAAGCGTTTTTACATAGCCATAAAATAGCATCAGGCCTGTCTTGTCTTTTAGATAAAGGTGTATATTTTGGTCTTTTTCTTTCTTTTACTTCGACTTCATCTACCTTTTTTAACAAACTTAATTTTTTATCTGAGTCTTTCGAACAAGTTTCTATTTCTTCCCTAGAAAGTTGACCAGCTAAAATTGGATTATAAGCTTTTATTCCTTTAGCCACGTCTCCATCCGCTATTCCTTTAATCTCAAGTTCATGTAAGTTACAAAATTCTGCGATTTGCTTAAAAGTTAAAGTTGTATTTTCTACTAACCAAACAGCTGTAGCTTTTGGCATAAATGGTGATTCAGGCATATTTTATTTTTTTGTTCTAAGGTTACTAAATTTTTTATTATATTTACTTACTCTTCCCTTATCTAGAATTTTTTGAGTACCACCAGTCCAAGCAAAATGAGATTTAGGATCAATATCTAATTTAAGAGTATCGTTCTCTTTTCCCCATGTAGATCTAGTTTCAAATTCACTTCCATCAGTCATTACAACTTTAATTTTATGATAGTCTGGATGTATGTTCTTTTTCATGAACCGAGTTTTATATGAATAATGGTTTTTACTCAATATCTTTTTTATTTATAAGCTCTCTCAAATCATTATGAATATTGGTATTAGAGGCTAAAATATTCTTTTTTAATGGCTCCTTCGGATCATTTTCAAAAAAATCTATAAATCCACCAGCTTCTTTTAAAATTACAATTCCCGCTGCAATATCCCAATAATTTAATTCTCTTTGCCAGTATCCATCAAATCTACCACAAGCTACATAAGCCATATCTAAAGCAGCGCTACCAAATTTTCTAACATTAGATACGTTTTTAGAAACATTTATATATTCTGAAAAAATTTTGTCTTTAATTTTACTAGCTCCTTTGGGTCCCCCAGTTACTATTAAAGCGTCTTTTAATTTTTTTTTATTTGATACTCTTATTCTTGAGTTATTAAGGTATGCTCCATTTCCTTTTTCAGCACAAAACATTTCATTTATAATTGGATTAAATATTACACCACATGTAATTTCACTATTCTCTTCATATCCAATAGAAATTGCAAATTGAGGAACGCCATTTAAAAAATTCATAGTCCCGTCTATTGGGTCAATTATCCATCTATTTTTAGTATTTGACTTATTTATTATTCCTACTTCCTCAGAAATAATTCCATATTCTGGATGTGCTTTTTGTAGCTCTTCTATAATAATTTTTTCAGTTCTTTTATCAGCGGATGTTACAAAATCTCCTGGTCCTTTCGCTGATACTTGTAGATTTTCTATTTCTCCAAAATCTCTAATTAGAGATCTTGATGCTTTGTTGCACGCTTTCATAATAATATTTATTTGAGGAGAATTTAATCTCATTAATTAACTCTCTTTACATATTCTAAAGTACGAGTATCTATTATAATTTTTTCTCCACTTTCAATAAAAGGAGGAACATTAATTTTTATTCCACAGTCTAGTAATGCAGGTTTATAAGAAGAAGAGGCTGTTTGGTTTTTTATTGCAGCATCAGTACTTTCTATTATACACTCTATATTGTTTGGAAGTTCTATTGAAATAGGCTTTTCTTCCATAAAAGAAATTGTGACCTCTAAATTCTCTTTTAATAATTTATACTTTTCTCCAGCAATTGATTTTGAAATTTCAACCTGTTCAAAAGTTTGATTATCCATGAAATGACAATTTTCACCGTCAATATAAAGAAAGTTAAACTTTTTTTCGTCAACTTCTGTTTTTTCGACAGTTTCACTTGATCTAAATCTTTCATTTAATTTTGTACCTTTTATTATGCTTTTTAACTCAACTTGATTGAAAGCTCCCCCTTTGCCAGGTTTAACATGTTGAGTTTTCAAAACATTCCAATAGTCGTTTTTATGTTCGATAATCATTCCTGGTTTTATTTCTATTGCTGTAATTTTCATTTAAATTTTTTTATTGCTAAACCTGGTTTTAAAGAGGGGTTATCCCAAATATAACTTGATATTGCAATATAATTTGCTCCAGCCTTAATTAATTTATTATAATTTGAATTATTAATACCTCCTATCGCAATGATTGGTTTATTTATATTTTTTTTTGCCCACTTTAATATTTTTAGATCAGCTTTTTCAGCATTTGGTTTTAAAAGAGATTTACCAAAAGAGCCGAATGCCACATAGTTTGCTTTATCTTTGATTGCTTTTTCAGCTAAAGACTTTGAATTATGACAAGTTACTCCAATAATTCTATTTTTAAGAGTTTTTTTAGCTTCTATCACTGAGCCATCTAATTGACCCAAATGACATCCATCTGCACCAACTATTTTTGCTATTTCGAAACTATCATTAATTAAAAATTTAATTTTATAAATTTTTGTAATTTTTTTTATTTTTTTAGCAATTTTAATAGTTTTATTTTTTGAGGTTTTTTTAAGTCTTAGCTGGAAAAACTTTATTTTTTTTGTTTTTAATACCTCTTTTAAATCTGTGTAGAATCCACTATAAATTGTTTTTGGAGATATTAAATATATCAACTTTTTCAAATTAATTAAGCTGCTACTTCTTTTTCTTGTTTTTCGGTCCACTCACCTTTTGATGCAAGTCCGTTCATTTTTGCTCTATGAGCAAAAGCTTTTTGGATTTCATCCTTATTATTTTGGTTTTGCCCAAAAGCTTTTAGCGCACTTGCTTGCAAGCCTCTTCCATATGAGAAAGTTATAAGGAATTTTGTATCATTTATTTTATTTATCTCATTTAGGTTTTTACTAGACTCAATTTCTGATTGGCCTCCTGACAAAAATGCTATACCTGGCACTTCACTTGGAACATTTTTTTTAAGACAATCTAAAGTTTTCTTTGCAATCTCCTCATTACTTGATTTTTTAGAAGATTTTGAACCAGGAATAATCATATTTGGTTTCAAAACAATACCTTTTAAATTTACTTTATGGTTTGCAAGCTCATTAAAACATTCATTAAGAACGTCTGCAGTGACTTGGTAACACTTATCAATGTCATGTGAACCATCCATTAAAACTTCTGGCTCAACAATTGGAACCATATTTGCTTCTTGAACTAGCGCAGCATATCTAGCTAGAGCATGGGCATTGGATTTAATTGATTGCGCTGATGGAAAACTTTTTCCTATTTCATAAACACCTCGCCATTTTGTAAATCTTGCACCAAGTTTATAATATTCCTCTAACCTTTCTCTAAGTCCATCTAATCCTTCAGTAACAGTCTCTTTAGAGGATCCTGCAAGAAGTTTAGCTCCTTTATCGACTTTTATACCTGGAATAGAATCGTTTTTAGTTATTAATTCTGGAACAGTTAATCCAAGTGAAGTTTTTTGTTTTATAGTTTCATCAAATAGAATTACTCCCCCTATATAACTCTTCATAGCATTAGCACTAAAAAGAGCCTCTCTAAAGTTTATCCTGTTCTTTTCAGTGTTTTCTACGTTTATACTTTTAAATCTTTTTGCTATAGTTCCAGTACTTTCATCAGCCGCTAGTATACCCTTACCTTTAGCGCACATTTTTTTTGCAATTTCTTCTAAAGTCATAAATAGTATTTATTTTAAAACCTCGAGACCGGGCAAGTCTTTTCCTTCAAGAAATTCTAAAAAAGCTCCACCTGCTGTTGATAAGTGTGTGAAAGTAAACTTTTCATCACTCTTGTTAAGAGCAGAAATAGTATCTCCACCACCAAGAATAGAAATTAAAGATTTACCTGATGTATTAATTGAAATTTTATTTGCTATTGCCAAAGTACCAGTTGAGAAATTTTTGTTTTCGAAATAACCAGCAGGTCCGTTCCACAAGACTGTGCTAGATTTGTCTATAATATTCTCGATAACCTTAATTGTTTGAGGCCCTATATCTAAAATTATATCATTAGTTTCAATATCATTCTTTCTTTTAGTTGCACTATTGCCTTCAAAACTATTAGAAACTTTACAATCTTCAGGAATGATAATCTTACAACTATTTTGTTCGGCTTTAGCGTATATTTCGCTAATAATTTTATCTGAGTTTTCCTCTATCAAAGATTTTCCAACTTCAAATCCTTCAAAAGATAAAAAGTTATTGGCCATTGCTCCAACAATTACAATATTGTCCACATTCTTAATTAAGTTAGAAATAACATTTATTTTAGTTGAAATTTTTGATCCTCCAATAATACAGGTAACTGGCTTTTTCTTATTTTTGACAACTAGATTTATTGCTTCAACTTCTTTTTTTAATAACGGACCAGCATAAGACTCCTTTATATATTTAGCTATTTTGTGAACGGATGCCTGTTTCCTGTGAGAGCAAGAAAATGCGTCATTAATATAAATATCTCCCAGGGATGCAAGTTTTTGAGCTAACTGATCATCATCTTCACTTTCTCCTTGAAAAAATCTTATATTTTCAAGAAGCATAATCTCACCTTCTTTTAAATAGGAACATTTATTTTTGGTATTCTCATCAATATCCCCCATAAAAAAAAATAAGTTTGATTTTAATTGAGTCTTTAAAAATTTGAATACTGGTATTAAAGAAAGCTCATTGATTTTTAAACCTTTTGGTCTTCCTAGATGACTGATGATTATTATTTTTGCTTTTTTTTTACTTAAATGCTCTAAGAAGGGGAGTGATAGTGTAATTCGAGTAAAATCTTGAATTTTTTTTTCTTTTAAAGGCACATTTAGATCAAGCCTAAGAATAACTGTTTTATTTTTAATGTCGAGATTTTCAGAATAATATCTAATTTTATTCAAGTTTAAATCTTTTTTCTTAGTTTATTTTGAATAGCGACAACTATTTTTTCTTCAGATAAATTAAAGTGATCATATACTTTTTTATAAGGAGCACTTTCACCAAATTTATTTATACCAAAAGAAATGCCTTTGTCTCCAGAGTATTTTTTCCATGAAGAAACATCTCCCGCTTCGATAACTACTATCAGAGATTCTTCATCTAAAATGTCTTTTTTAAAATCACTAGTCTGCTTATCAAATAATTCTTGGCAAGGCATTGAAACCACTTTAGAGTCAATATCATTTTGTTTTAACAGTTCTTGTACATTTATCGCTAATTCAACCTCAGATCCTGACGCTACTAAAGTAACTTTGTTATCATGAGAAGTTATTTTTACTATATAAGCACCCTTCGCACATTTATTTTCCTCTGAATTATTTGGATTAATGTATGGTAGTTTTTGCCTCGATAAAGCAATTGCACTCGGAGTGTTATTACTTTTCAAAGCTATTTCCCAACACTCTAATGTTTCATTTATGTCAGCTGGACGAAAAACATTTAGATTTGGTATTGCTCTTAACCCTGTTAACTGTTCTATAGGTTGATGAGTTGGGCCATCTTCACCAAGTCCTATTGAGTCGTGAGAAAAAATATAAATAACTTTTAACCCCATCAAGGCAGATAGTCTTATAGATGGTTTACAATAGTCAGAAAAAATTAAAAATGTTCCTCCATAAGGTATTAATCCACTGTGTAGAGCCAATCCATTCATAATTGCAGCCATTCCATGCTCTCTAACTCCATAATGAATATAATTTCCGTTAAAATTTTTAGAATTTATTATTTTTGAGTTTTTTGTTTTAGTGTTATTAGATCCACTAAGATCTGCAGAACCTCCAATTAGTTGAGGCAATATATTTGAAACACTTTCTATTACATTTGATGAACATTGCCTTGTAGCCATACTTGGTTTTGATTCAAAGTATTTTGTTTTTTCATTTTTAATTAAGATATCAAGATCTTTTATACTCGATTGTATATATAGTTCTTCCAATTCTGTTTTAATCTTAGAATTTTTTTTACTTAATTTTAAATTCCAAATATCCTCTAATTTTTCTCCTTTTTTACCGATTTCTCTCCAAGCATTTAATATATTTTCATCTAGTGAAAAAGGTTCACTACTCCATTTTAATTTCTTTCGCACCAAAGCAATTTCTTCATCACCTAAAGGAGACCCATGAGAAGAAGCTTTTCCAGATTTATTTGGAGATCCAAATCCAATTATAGTCTTACAAGATATTAAAGTAGGTTTATTTGCTTTTGAAGCTTTAGATACAGCTTTAGATATTTGTTTTTCATTGTGTCCATTTACTTCTAAAAAGTTCCAACCATAAGCTTCAAATCTTTTTTTATAATTGTCTGAAACACTTAAAGATGTAGCTCCATCAATTGAAATTTTATTATTATCAAAAAATACTATCAAATTTTTAAGTTTTAAATGACCAGCTAAGCTCATAGCTTCGTGGCTGATTCCCTCCATTAAATCACCATCACTTGCAATTACATATGTTTTGTTATTAATTAATTCGGAACCAAATTTTTTTCTTAAAATTTCTTCAGCTATTGCCATGCCTACAGCATTTCCCAGTCCTTGCCCTAAAGGCCCTGTAGTGGTTTCAATTCCAGTTCCTTTTTTGTATTCTGGGTGTCCGGCACAAATAGAATTTAACTGTCTAAAATTTTTAATATCTTCAATTGAAATACTTTTGTAACCATTAAGGTAAAGCAAAGAATACAAAAGCATAGAGCCATGTCCAGCTGATAGAATAAATCTATCTCTGTTAATCCAATTAGGGTTTTTAGGATTAAACCTCAGGTGGTATTTAAATAATACCGTAGCAACATCTGCCATGCCCATAGGCATTCCTGGATGGCCAGAATTAGCTTTTTGTACAGCATCAATAGATAAAAATCTTATTGCATTTGATAATTGATTAAATTTTACGTTCACAGATTAATTACGTATATAGACTTAAACTATGTATATCAATATTATGATATAAAAAAACTTATGAGTATTTTCGATAAAAAAGAAAAAAATTTAAATCAACTAATTAATAAATTAGATGTTTTATCTTCAACTTATTCACATTCTTCGTACGAAGTAGAAAAAATTAAAACAGAAAAAAATGAAATACTAAGACAAAAAACAGAAATTGAAAAAAAAAATCACGAATTAACCAGGGAACATAAATATTTAAAGAACAAAATAGCTAAGCTTCAGGAAGAAGTAAATAAAAACTCTATTTTAGAGGATAAATTTAATCAAGATATAGAAGAACTTAGTCAAGAAACAGAAAATTTAGTTAGTGAGATTGAAAAATGGCAAACGTAAATATCAAATTTAATAATAAAGACTACCTTTTATCATGTGATGACGGAAAAGAAGAATCGCTAAAAAATTTAACAAAATTTTTAGATAAGAGATATAGCGAGTTAAAAGATAAGTTGGGAAATATTGGAGAAAACAAGCTTCTATTAATTACCACTATCCAGCTAATTGACGATTATTTTAATTTAAAACAAAGAGTCACAAAACAAAAAGATAAATTAGATGAATTAGCTGGCAAGTTTCAGGAATTAAAAAAATTAGCTATTAAATATAAAGATGGAAAAGATCAAGAGATAAATAAGCTTCAAAAAGAATTGGAAAATTTTAAGAAAATTGCAGAAGAAAGTAATAATTTATATGAGTCTATGTTAGATAAAACAACAAAATCACTCGAAAAGATACTTTCTAAAACTGAATCAAATTCTAAAGTTCAGTAAATGCTAAACAAAGATAGATTAAGAAAAAAATATTTTCTCAAAAGAAAAAATAATTATTTTGACATAAAACCTGATTTTTTTAATCCGCTAATAAAATTGATTAGAAAAAACTATAATAATAAGAAGAATATTAACTTATCACTCTATTATCCTGCTTCTTTTGAAGTAAACGTAATGAAACTTTATGAAACAGAGATTGTTAAAAAATTAAAGACTTCTCTTCCTGTGTTAGTAGACAATAATTCAATGCGTTTTTATAAATATAAAAAGAATGATGTTTTACAAATCAATAAATTTGGAATGTTAGAACCTGCTAAATTTTTAAATCATATAGTGCCTGATATAATTTTAGTTCCTTTATTAGCTTTTGATAATCACAATAATAGATTAGGATATGGCAAGGGGTTTTATGATCGATATTTTAATAAATTTTTAAAAATTAATAATAATATTTTATCAATAGGCATTGCTTTTTCATTTCAAAAATACCATAAGCTTCCAGTATCAAGTAACGATGTAAAGCTAAACTATATTTTGACTGAGCAAGGTATCTTATAATGAAAATATTAATATTGGGCGATGTGATGGGTGCTTCTGGAAGAAAAGCTGTAAAAGACAACTTATCTAACATAATAAAAGATTATGAAATCAACTTCACGATTATTAATGGAGAGAATGCAGCAGACGATGGCAGAGGTATAACCAAGCTAATAGCGGAAGAATTCTTTGAGCAAGGTGTGGATGTTATAACTTCTGGAAATCATATTTGGGATAAAAAAGAAATAGCAGATTACATAAATCAAGAGAATAGACTACTAAGGCCAGCAAATCTTGTAGAAGGTTCTCCCGGAAATGGTTTTGGAATTTATTCTACAAAAAACCAAAAATTTAAAGTTGGAGTTATAAATTTAATGGGAAATGTTTTTATGAGAAAAACAGAGGATGTTTTTGACTCCGCAAATAAAATCAAGAAGAAGATTATTTTAAAAAAAAATGTTGATTTTATAGTAGTAGATTTTCATGGAGAAATTACTAGTGAAAAAATGGCAATTGGACATTTTTTCGATGGTTATTCTACGGGGGTGGTAGGAACTCACACTCATGTTCCTACAGCAGATACAAGAATTTTAGAAAAAGGAACAGCTTATCAAACAGATATAGGGATGTGTGGAGATTATAACTCTGTAATTGGTATGAACAAAGAAAACTCATTAAAGAGATTTCTTAAAAAAAAAGAGTCAATTAAAAATTTTCCTGCTGAGGGATCTGCTACTTTATCAGGAATTATCATTGAGGGTGACAACAACACAGGTTTAGCAAATAAAATTACTAGATTAATTGAAGGCGGAGTATTAAAAAAATAAATATGGCGGGTCACTCACATTGGGCTGGAATTAAACATAAAAAAGGTCGAGCCGATAAAGAGAGATCAAAAATATTTTCCAAACTTTCAAGAGAAATCACAGTAGCTGCAAAATTGGGTGACAAAGATCCAGAAATGAATCCAAGATTAAGAGCCGCTATCCAAGCAGCAAAACAATCAAATATGCCTAAAGACAATATTTCAAGAGCAATTAGCAAATCAGAAATGTCAGATAATAAAAATTATGAAAACCTGAGGTATGAAGGTTTCGGGCCCTTTAATATTGCTTTTATAATTGAAACATTGACTGATAATAAAAACAGATCTGCGTCCAGCATAAGAACAGTAATGCAAAAAAATGGAGGTAGGTTAGGAGAGACAGGGTCAACAACTCATTTATTTAATAATTGTGGAGTTATTCATGTTGATAAAAAAAAATTAAACGAAGAAGAAATATTTGAAATTGCTACAAATTCTGGAGCTAAAGATTGTTTCCATTTAGAAAAAATACATGAAATAATATCAGATAAAGAAGATTTCTATAAAGTGAAAAGTGTATTTGAAAAGAAATTAAATAATTTTGAATACTCTGGTATAGAGTGGAGAGCATTGAATTATATAGATTTAAATAAAGAACAAAAAGAAAAAATTGTTACAATACTAGAGACTCTAGAAGATTTAGATGATGTGCAAACTATCTATACAAACGCTAATTTAGGAAATACTGAGTTATGAAAGTCATAGGAATTGATCCTGGTTTAAGTGGGGCAATAGCTGTTTTAGAAAACAATAAAGTCTTGAATATTTTCGACATGCCTGTGATGTCAGAAGGTAAAAAAAACAAAAGACAACTCAATAGTGCCCAGTTAGTAAAATTAATAAAAGATAACATTTCGAACAATGACGACATATCAGTAGTAGTAGAACAAGTAAACGCAATGCCAGGTCAAGGTGTAACTAGCATGTTTAATTTTGGTCAAACGTTCGGAGCAATAAAAGGAGTGTGTGCTGCTTTAGGATTGCCAATTTTTTTTGTAAGACCTTCAAAGTGGAAAAAACACTTTGAATTGATAAATTCATCTAAAGATTCCAGTAGAACCAAAGCAATAGAAATGTATCCATCTTTGTCGGACAATTTAGCCAAAAAAAAAGATGTAAACAAATCGGATGCCATTCTAATAGCAAGGTATTATAGCGAGACAAGAATAAGTGATGGAAATTAATCATATATTTGACTTCAAAAGCGCCAAATTCATGACACATTCTAAAAGTAATCAAACTTAATGGAACAGGAAATAGCAACTCAAGTTGTAGGATTAGGCGGAAGCTCTGACTTTTCATTATGGAAATTATTTTTGCGAGCTGATTTTGTAGTAAAATTTGTTATTATTCTTTTAATAGCTAGCTCTATTTTTTCATGGGCCTTGATATTTAATAAATTAAAATTATTTAAAAATATCAACGCTTCTACAGAAGATTTTGAAAAGAAATTCTGGAAAGCTAAATCTGCTGAAAGTTTTAACAATAATCTTCCCGCTAGCTCTAAAGATCCAGCAACAATTATTTTTAAAACAGCTATGAATGAACTTATAAAAACAAAGCGACAATCATCGGCAACTCAATTAGCGAGAGTAGAAAGAATTCTAGAAATTGCAACTGACGATGAGATTAAAAAGATAGAAAAAAATTTTACTTACCTTGCCACAGTAGGATCAACCGCACCCTTTATAGGTCTATTCGGAACAGTTTGGGGGATTATGAATTCTTTTCAATCTATTGCTATTTCAAGAAATACGAGCTTAGCAATAGTTGCGCCAGGTATAGCAGAGGCTTTATTTGCCACAGCTCTAGGACTATTAGCTGCAATTCCAGCGGTAGTTGCTTATAACAAATTTAATAGTGATTCAAAAAGATATATTTCAAAAATAGATAATTTTTCAAAAAGATTCTTATCAATAATATAAATAATGGCTTTTAAATTCAATCGCTCAAGAAATGAACCAATGAGTGAAATTAATGTAACACCATTTGTTGACGTAATGTTAGTTTTATTGATTATTTTTATGGTTACTGCTCCTCTTTTAACTGTAGGTGTGCAAGTAGATCTACCAGAGTCCGCAGCAGACTCGTTACCCGATGATCAAGAACCATTGACTATAAGTATTAATTCTAAGGGTGAAATTTATATTCAGGAACATAAGGTAAATTATCAAAAAATTATTCCAAAACTTTTAGCTATTGCAAAAAATAGAACAGATACAAGAATTTATGTAAGAGGGGATAAAACTATTAATTATGGAAGAGTTTTAGAAGTTATGGGAACATTATCTGGCGCAGGTTTTTCAAAAGTTGCATTGATATCTGAACCATATAAAAATTAAATGAAAAATGACCAAAAGTTTAATCTATTCTTTAATATTTCATTCAATCATGATTTTATTAACTGTATTAACACTGCCATTTATGATTAGACAGCCAATAGATTTACCCCCTATAGTTTCAGTTGAATTAATTCAAATCTCAGATAAAACAAACATTCCATTCGCTCCTAAAGCTAGAGAAATTATAAAAGAAGCTAAAAAGAAGGAGGAAAGAGTTGTTTCAGAGCAAGCTCCGCCTGCCGCTAAAGCAAAAGAAAAACCTGATAGAATACCTTTGCCAGATGAAAAACAAGAAGAAAAAAAATTAGTTAAAAAAAAACAAAATCCTGAGGAAATCAAGCCTGAAATTAGACAATCATCAGAATTTGAAAAAAAAGAAATTGTAGACACTAATCAAATAGCTGCGTTAATTGATAAAGCAAAAGAAGAGGAGGCTGTAAAAAAAGATAAAATAAATAAGTTAACTCAGAGCAGCGTAAAAAATTCTTTTGCCACTGGCTTAACATTATCGGAGGAAGATGCTCTCAGAGCTCAGATTTTTGGTTGTTGGAGTGTTCCACTTGGATTACCTTATGATGAAGATTTATTAGTTCGAATTAAGCTAAAACTCGAAAAAGATGGAACAATAATGAAGTCTGAAATTTTAGACCATCAGAGAATGAATAGACCAGGACAAAAATTTTATAAAGTATTAGCAGAAAGTGCTTTAAGAGCAGTAAGATTATGTCAGCCACTTAAAGTTCCACCTACAGGATACGAGAAATGGAAAGAAATACAGTTAAACTTTAATCCAACAGAAATGTTAAAAGGGTAAAATGAAAAAGATATTCTTAATTTTTATTATATATTTTATCTCACTGAACTCTTCAAAAGCCTTAATAGAAGTTGATATAACAAGAGGTAATTTAGATCCTTTACCAATCGCTGTTTCACCGTTACATGTAGATATCAAGTCTGAAGAATATGAAGGTTTAAAAATAAAAGAATTAGGCAGTAATATTTCTAAAATTATTGAAAGAAATTTTAAAAGCACTGGATTGTTTAATCCTTTGGCTAAAGAAGCCTTCGTACAAAAACCAGATATTGCACATTTGAAACCAAGATTTGAAGATTGGAGATTAATTAAAGCACAAGCTTTGGTTACTGGTAAACTGCTAGTTAAAGATGGAAAGTTAAAAATAGAATTTAGACTTTGGGATTTAGCTGCTGCAAAAGAAATGACCGCTTTAGCTTTTACCACAACACCTTCTAATTGGAGAAGAGTAGCACATATTATATCAGATAAAATTTATGAACGTTTAACTGGAGAAGAAGGATATTTTGATACTAGAATTATTTATGTGTCTGAAAGCGGCCCAAAAAGTGAGAGAGTAAAAAAATTAGCAATCATGGATCAGGACGGGGCAAATACCAAGTATCTCACTTTAGGAAATGAACTAGTATTAACTCCTAGGTTTAATCCAACCAATCAAATGGTCACTTATCTTTCTTATTTTAGAAATATGCCAAGAGTTTATCTCCTAGATATTGAAACGGGTATGCAGGAAGTAGTTGGAAATTTTCCAGGAATGACTTTTGCTCCACGATTTTCTCCAGATGGAAAAAAAATTATAATGAGTTTCGCTGAAGATGGTAATTCAGATATTTACACAATGGATTTAGATACAAGAGTAGTAGAGAGAATAACAAATCATTCGTCAATCGATACCTCTCCATCTTTTTCTCCAGATGGAAAATATATAGTCTTCAATTCAGATCGTAGCGGTTTACAACAAATTTATGTTATGAGAAGTGATGGTAGCAGTGTAAAAAGAATAACTTTTGGTTCTGGAATTTATGGAACTCCTGTTTGGTCACCTAGAGGTGATTTGATTGCTTTTACAAAAGTCAGAAAAGGAAGGTTTTATATTGGAGTAATGAGAACTGACGGTTCAGGAGAAAGATTATTAACAGAAAACTTTTACCAGGAGGCCCCATCGTGGTCACCGAATGGAAGAGTACTAGTATTCTACAGAGAAACCAAATCAGGCTCTAAAGGAGAGGGGTTTTCAGCAGCTCTCTGGTCTATAGATATAACTGGTTACAATGAGAGAAAACTAAAGACCAAAACAGATGCTTCGGACCCATCTTGGTCTTCTTTACTATCAAAGTAAGGGTGTTTTTAATGTAATTAGAGCTTGAATAATCTTTAATAATTTGAAATATTTCAACAATCAACCTAGGGGAAAAAATGACACTTAACACGAATTTAAAAAATATAATTTTAGTAGTTTTTACAACGTTAATTTTAAGCGCTTGTTCTACAGCTAAGAAATCAGGAAGTTTAGATGGAGACGTATATACAGGAAAAGAAACAGTAAAATATTTAGCTTCTGGTGTTCCAGATAGAGTATTTTTTGCTACGAACAAATCTTCTTTAACAACAGCATCAAGAGCAACTCTTAGAAAACAAGCAACTTTTTTAAGAAAAAATAAAAAACTAAATGTGACTATAGAAGGTCACGCTGATGAAAGAGGAACTAGAGAATATAACCTCGCTTTAGGTGAGCGTAGAGCAAACGCAGCTAAAGATTATTTAATGACATATGGAATATCAGGTAAGAGAATTTCAACAATTAGTTACGGGAAAGAAAAACCTGTTAATCCTGCATCTAGCGCTTTAGCTTGGTCTCAAAACAGAAGATCAGTTACAGTAAAAGTAAATTAATTTTTCAATTATAAGACCCTTTAGTAATGAGTTTATTAAAGGGTCTTTTTTTTGCCATTTTGTAGATTTAAAAATTAATGATGGTTTTATTTAAAAAAAAACTTACAACTTTTTTTATACTATACCTAATTTTGTCGAATACTTTCGTAAAAGCAGAGGAAGAGGAAATTTTAATTCAAGCAGTCGCAGATCAAATTCAAGTTTTAACCAAAGATCTAAAAACCTTAGAGAAAGCTGTATATCAAAAATCAGATGTTACCTCTAAAAATTTATCTTCGATAGAGTCTAGTGGATTAAATGAGGATATTTTAACTAAACATCTTTTAAAATTAAATGAAATTGAAGATCAATTCAGAGAGCTTACAAATAAGTTTGAAGAGGTAAATTTTAAATTAGATAAATTATCATCACGTGTAACTAAAATTCAATCTGATACACAATTAAGATTTTCAGATATTGAAAACTCAGATGGGACTAACAAAAAAATAAAAACAAAATTACCAGGGTCAAGTCAACCAAAAGACTTTGGGGCAAACCCAGGTTACTCAGTCTCAGGCTTACCGGAAAAACAAGAAACAAACTCTATTGAAAGTGCGCAAACAGTAATAACAGAAGAACCAGAAAAAAAAGAGTCTTTGTTACCAGCTAAACCTCCTAATGAACAATACGCATTTGCAGTTAGTTTTATGAAAATAGGAGATTATGAAACTGCAGAGTTTGCGCTAAAAGAGTTTATTGAAAAAAATAAAGATCATGATTTAGCTGGCAATGCTCAATTTTGGTATGGGGAAACATTTAGAATTAGACAGCTTTACTCTGATGCAGCTACTGCATATTTAGACGGCTATCAAAATTATCCAAAAAGTAAAAAAGCTCCTGACAATCTTTTAAAATTAGGTGTAACTATGGTTCAATTAGGAGAAAAGGATCAAGGATGTAAAATGATATCTGGTGTTAAAAAAGAATATCCAAAAGCCAGCAAGTCTGTGCTACAAAAAGCTCAGTATGAGCAAAAAAAATTCAAATGTAATTCTTGAAAATAATTTTAAAGATTATAAAGAACTATTTCATATATACACCGTTTTTAAAAATAGATTAAAATATTTCAAAAAAAAAGTTTTTTTAATCGCTGTTTCTGGGGGGCCAGATAGTTTGGCTTTAACAGCAATGGCTAAATCTTATAGTAAAAAAAATAAATGTAAGATTTATTACGTTTTAGTAGATCATAATCTTAGAAAAAATTCGTCTAGAGAGGCGAAATCGGTAAAAAAATTACTTAAATTACATCAAATTTCTTTAAGTATTTTAAAAAATAAAAAAGTAATTAAAAAAAATATTCAAAGTGAAGCTAGAGTAGTTCGATATAACCTTTTGACAGCTTTTTGTAAAAAGAGAAAAATTAAAACAATTTTAACGGCACATAATTTAGAGGATCAAGTAGAAACATTTTTTATTAGGCTTTCAAGAGGCAGCGGACTGGATGGGCTATCGTCTATGAAAGAAATGAATAAGATAAATCATAATATAAATTTAGTAAGACCATTATTGGACTTTAAAAAAAATCAGTTAGTTAGAATTTCAAAACTTATTTTCGGTAAATTTTATAAAGACCCAACAAATGAAAATAAAAAATATTTGAGAACGAGAATAAGAAATTTACAAAAATTACTTGAAAAAAGTGGAATTAACTATGATCAAATCTTTCGATCAATAAAAAATTTAGCCTCCAGTAGAGATACATTAGATATATACTTTAGCAAGATTTACAAAAGCACGTTAATTAAAAAAAAAAATAGAATATTTATCAATATTAAAATTTTAGATAGTCTTAATGAAGAGATGAAAATGAGAGTGCTTAAAAAATCAATTCAAGATTTAACCAAAACTTACTATGCTCCTCGTTCAAAAAAAATTTTTAATTTAATTAAAAATATGAAAACAGCAAAAAATCCTAAATTTACACTCGGAGGATGTTTAATTTTAAGGGTAAAAAATCATATAATTGTTGAGAAAGAGAACAAAAATTAGTATTTTTCTTAAATGTGATATATTTTGTCTTATTTACAACTTAATTAATCATAAAGTATACTTGTTATAATAAAAAAAATGATTATTTAAACTATATGAATTTAAAAAATTTAATAATGTGGGCGATAATAGTCTTACTTTCTGTAGGCCTGTTTAACATGTTTCAAGATCCAGCTAAAATAAATACTGAAAAAAATAAATTACCATTCTCGAATTTCTTAACTGAAGTAGAAAACGGGCGTGTTGTTGAAGTTCAGATACAAGGAAATAATATTTCAGGAGTTTTATCTGATGGGAAAACATTCAACACATATTCTCCTAACTATCCAGAATTAGTAGAAAAATTATCTTCGAACAATATTAGTATAATAGCCACTCCTACTGAGGATAAAATGCCTTCACTTTTAGGAATATTATTATCGTGGTTTCCTATGTTACTTCTAATCGGTGTTTGGATTTTCTTTATGCGCCAAATGCAAGGAGGAAAAGGGGGTGCTATGGGTTTTGGAAGGTCAAAAGCAAAATTATTAAATGAGGCACAAGGGAAAGTTACATTTAACGATGTCGCAGGAGTAGAAGAAGCAAAAGAAGAAGTGGAAGAAATAGTAGAATTTTTAAAAGATCCAAAAAAATTTAGTAGATTAGGAGGAAAAATTCCTAAAGGAGCTTTATTAATTGGTCCTCCAGGAACTGGAAAAACTTTATTGGCAAAGGCCATTGCTGGGGAAGCCAATGTGCCATTTTTTTCTATCTCAGGATCAGATTTCGTAGAAATGTTTGTTGGAGTTGGAGCATCAAGAGTTAGAGACATGTTTGAGCAGGGAAAAAAACATTCACCTTGCATAATTTTTATTGATGAGATTGATGCTGTAGGAAGAAGCAGAGGGGCAGGACTAGGTGGAGGTAATGATGAGAGAGAACAAACACTTAACCAACTTTTAGTTGAGATGGATGGTTTTGATACAAATGAAGGTATAATATTAATTGCAGCCACAAACAGACCTGACGTTTTGGATCCTGCTTTATTAAGACCTGGAAGATTTGATAGACAAGTTGTAGTTGGAAATCCTGATATAATAGGGAGAGAAGCTATATTAAAAGTTCATATAAAAAAAATAAGTATTGGACCAGATGTGAAGTTAAGAACTATTGCAAGAGGTACCCCAGGGTTTTCTGGAGCTGATTTAGCAAACTTAGTAAACGAGTCCGCTCTTCTTGCTGCAAGAAAAAATAAAAGAGTAGTAACAATGTCAGATGTAGAAGAAGCTAAAGATAAAGTAATGATGGGAGCAGAGAGAAGATCCATGGTTATGTCTGAAGATGAAAAAAAATTAACTGCTTATCATGAAGGCGGACATGCAATTGTAGCGCTAAATGAAAAAGCTTCTGACCCAATTCATAAAGCAACAATTATTCCAAGAGGAAGAGCTCTAGGAATGGTTATGAGGTTGCCTGAAAGAGACCAGCTTTCAGTTACTAGAGAAAAAATGTATTCAGACATTGCGGTAGCCATGGGAGGAAGAATAGCAGAAGAAATTATTTTTGGACACGATAAAGTCACTTCTGGAGCATCATCTGATATTGATATGGCAACTAAAATGGCAAAAAATATGGTTACTAAATATGGTATGAGTAAAGAACTTGGACCTTTAGCATACGGTGAAAATGAAGAAGAGGTATTCTTGGGAAGATCAGTTACAAAAAGTCAAAATATGTCAGAGGAAACTGCTAAAAAAATTGACTCAGAAGTAAAAAAAATTGTTGAAACAGGATATGAAAGAGCAAAAAAAGTATTAACGGATAAAATAGACGATCTACACAAAATCGCAAAAGCTTTGTTAGTCTATGAAACTTTATCTGGTGATGAAATAAGAGACTTAATATTAAAGGATATCAAACCTTCAAAATCTTTTAACGAAGAAGCTGAAAATCAAGATAAAGACTCATCAGCTCTTGGTTCGTTAGGTTTAAAGCCCAAGCCAGCAATTTAACAAATCATGACAAAATATTACACAAGGGCGTGTAATTTTTATTATGGAATTAATGCACAATCATTAATTAAAAAAAAGTTAGCTTTGCCATTATGTGGCAACAAGAGTATTGCTTTTGATAAAATTGAAGTTTTTACAAGAAAAAAAAAAAAAGTTTTATCAAAAATTATTAGTATAAAAAAGATAGATACTTTAAACTTTTCTTCAAAGAAAAAAATTAAACAAGATTTAAAAAATATAGTTTCAAAAAGAAAAAATTTTTTAAAGAACGTTAATTTTACGGAACCTTCAATCATGGGAGTTCTGAATTTAACCCCAGATAGTTTTTCAGATGGAGGAAAGTTCAATAATTTGAAAAAAGCAAAAACCCATATTTTTAAAATGATCAAAGCTGGTGCAAAAATTATTGACGTAGGAGGAGAGTCTACCAGGCCTGGCTCAAAAAAAGTTTTAACAAATATGGAATGGAAAAGAATAAAAAGTATTGTTAAAAATTTTAAAAAGCATTTCAGAAAAACCTGTTTATCTATAGATACGAGAAAATCTGAGATAATGGTTAAATCTATAAAATATGGAGCAGATCTAATAAATGATGTTTCAGGCTTTAATCATGAAAGTCAATCTTTATCAAAATTAAAAAAATATAATGTAACCAAAGTTCTTCATCATATGCAGGGTACACCGAATACAATGCAAAATAATCCAAAATATAAAAATGTTTTATTGGATATTTATGATTTTTTTGAAAAAACTGTAAAAAAAATTGATAATAAAAAAATAGTCATAGACCCTGGCATCGGTTTTGGTAAAAATCTGAAACATAATTTGAGTTTAATTTCCAAGATATCTTTGTTTCATAGTCTTGGATTTCCTATTTTGATTGGAACTTCTAGAAAAAGATTTATCGGTCAAATATCTGGAGCTAATGATAGTAAAGAAAGAATTGGTGGAACCGTTGCTTCCGTGTTATTTTTGTTATCTCAAGGAGTTCAAGTTTTTAGAGTTCACAATGTTAATGAAGTTAGACAAGGAATTTTAGTATTTAGAAAAATTTTATCTCACCTTAAAAATTAATGAAAAATAAATATTTTGGAACTGATGGAATTAGAGGGACAGTTAATCAAGGCAATATTACTGGTGAAAAATTTTTTAAATTTGGTCTAGCCTCTGGAACATATTTTAAGAATCAAAAAAAATCTAAACAAATAGCTATCATTGCTAAAGATACACGATTATCTGGATATACTTTGGAACCGGCATTAGTGTCAGGTTTAGTATCTGGAGGCATGCATGTTTTCACTTTAGGCCCTTTACCAACCAACGGACTTGCAATGTTAACAAAGTCTATGAAAGCTAATATGGGTATTATGATTACAGCTTCACACAATCCTTATCACGATAATGGCTTAAAACTGTTTGGACCAGACGGTATGAAATTATCAGACAAGATAGAAAAAAAAATTGAAAAACTAATTGATGCAAAAAATACAAAACAACTAACAAATCCAAAATTATTAGGTAGAGTAAAAAGATTAGAGGATGGAAACGATAGATATATAAGAATTTTAAGAAAAAATTTTCCTAAAAATTTTCATTTAAGAGGTACCAAGATAGTTTTGGATTGTGCTAATGGAGCTGGATATAAGGCAGCCCCTAAATTGCTTAAAGACCTTGGAGCAAAAATTATTTCAGTGGGTGAAAAACCTAATGGCTTGAATATTAATGATAAGTGTGGATCCACTTATCCATCTAAAATTTGTTCTGCTGTAAAAAAATTTAAAGCCCATGTTGGAATATCATTTGACGGGGATGCAGACAGAATTATCATGTGTGATGAAAAAGGTAAGATTATAAATGGTGACCAAATTATTGCTATGCTCGCTAAAAGATGGAAATTAAAAAAAATTTTAAAAGGAGGCGTGATTGGAACATTAATGTCAAATTATGGTTTGGAAGTTTTTTTAAAAGAAGAAAAAATTAAATTTTTTAGATCAAAAGTTGGAGATAGATATGTCAAAGAAAAAATGAAAAAATTGAATTTTAATTTAGGCGGAGAACAATCTGGACATATTATTTTAGGAAAATTTGCAACGACTGGAGATGGATTAATGGTAGCTTTAGAAGTTTTATTTTCTCTAAGAAAAAGAAAAAAAGCTAGTAAATTATTAAATGTTTTTAAACCTTTACCTCAAATTTTAGAAAATATTACTGTTAAGAACAAAAATATTATAAATAAAACAAAATGTAAAAGAGCAATTAAAGAGGCCAGCAAACTTATGAGTAATAATGGAAGGGTTCTAGTTAGAAAATCTGGAACTGAGCCCAAAATAAGGGTTATGGCTGAGTCAAATAACAAAAGTCTAATTTTAAAATGTATAAAAATAATTAAAAGATCTATAAAAAATTGAAACTTAAATCTAAAATTTTAATAATTGCTGGGTCTGACTCTTCAGGAGGAGCTGGAATTCAAGCAGATATTAAAACAGTTAGTGCTCTTGGTGGATATGCAATGACAGCAGTTACCGCTATTACAGCTCAAAATACAAAAGGTGTAAGTAAAGTAATTCCAATGAAGCCAAAAGAGATTGAAAGACAAATTCTTTATACCTGTAAAGACATAATGCCAGATGGAGTCAAGATTGGTATGCTTCATTCATCTGAAGTAATTAAGTGTGTTTTAAATGCTTTAAACAAAGTCAAAACTTCGAAGATTGTCTTAGACCCTGTTATGATTGCAAAAGGAGGAGCAAGATTAATCAATAAATCTGCAATTAAAATTTTAAAACATAAATTGATTAAAAAAGCTCTCTTAATTACCCCTAATATTCCTGAGGCTGAAGTTTTAACAAGAACAAAAATTAAAACTTTGAAGGATATGATTCGAGCTGCAAATATTTTGCTTCAATTAGGAGCTAAAAATGTTTTATTAAAAGGTGGCCACAGAAAATCAAAATATGTGGAAGATATTATTTTGAATAAAAAAGAAATTAAGATTTTTAGAAATAAAAAAATCAAAACTAAAAACACTCATGGGACTGGTTGTACTTTATCTAGCGCAATAACAACATTTTTATCATGTGGAAAACCTTTAAAGAAATCCTGTGAGTTAGGAATTAAATATGTTAACCAAGCTATAGGATCTAATCCTAATTATGGGAGAGGAAACGGACCAGTAAACCATTTAAACTCAATAATAATAAAAAAGAAATTTAGATAATGAAAAATGTAGTTGTTGTAGGTTCACAGTGGGGAGACGAAGGAAAAGGTAAAATAGTTGACTGGCTATCAAGTCAAGCAGATGTTGTTGTTCGTTTCCAAGGCGGACATAATGCGGGACATACTTTAGTGATTGATAAAAAAGTATTTAAGTTAAGATTATTACCATCAGGGATAGTAAGAAAAGGGAAGATATCTATACTAGGTAATGGCGTTGTTATAGATCCTTGGGCTTTACTGGATGAAATAAAAGAAATAAAAAAAAAAGGTATAAATGTAAATCCCGATAATTTTATGATTTCAGAGTCGGCTTCATTAATACTTCCTTTTCACCAAGAGATGGATGAAATAAGAGAAGATTCAGCAGGAAAAGAAAAAATTGGAACAACAAGAAGAGGGATAGGTCCTTGTTATGAGGATAAAGTTGGAAGACGCTCAATTCGAGTCATGGACCTTAGATCCGAAAGTAATCTTGATAATAGATTACAAAATGTATTGCTACACCATAACGCCATAAGAAAAGGTCTAAAAAAAGAGATTTATAAAAAAGATGACCTTAAAAAAAAACTATTAAAAATTGCTCCTGAAATTTTAAAATTCGCTCAACCAGTATGGTTGAAACTAGATGAATTTACAAAAGATAAAAAAAAGATTTTGTTCGAAGGTGCTCAAGGAATACTTTTAGATGTAGATCATGGAACATATCCTTATGTAACTTCATCAAATACAGTACCTGCAATGGCTGCAACGGGATCAGGTTCTGGACCAAATAAAATAAATTATGTTTTAGGTATAACAAAAGCTTACACAACAAGAGTTGGTAGTGGTCCATTCCCAACAGAATTAAATGACGATATAGGTGAAAATTTAGGTAGAAGAGGAAAAGAATTTGGAACTGTAACAGCTAGAAAAAGAAGGTGTGGTTGGTTTGATGGAGTCCTTGTTCGTCAAACAATAAAAATTTCAGGTATTAATGGAATTGCTCTTACTAAACTAGACGTTCTTGATGAATTAGACGAGATAAAAGTTTGTGTTGAATATAACTTAAATGGTAAAAAATTAGATTATTTGCCTGCTACGTCAGAAGATCAATTTAATATAAAACCTATTTATAAAACATTTCCTGGATGGAAAACTAAAACTCAAGGTATAAGAAATATTAAAGATCTCCCAGATAAAGCAAAAAATTATATTTATGCACTAGAAGATTTTATTGGAGCAAAAATTTCTAGCATTTCAACTAGCCCAGAAAGAGAAGACACAATATTAATCGAAGATCCTTTTAAATGCTCTTAGTTTGCAGGAAGTAAATTTTTTGATTTACTTGCATTTATCATAGATTTTTGTAATTTTTCAAAAGCTTTTGTTTCAATTTGTCTAATTCTCTCTCTACTAATCTTGTATTTTTTACTTAAATCTTCTAAAGTTTTTGGATTCTCAGAAAGTCTTCTTTCATTAATAATTTCTTTTTCTCTTTCATTCAAAATTTTCATTGCATCATTTAATAATTCTTTTTTATCATCGTATTCTTGTTTTTGTGAAATTATTAGCTCTTGATCTAAGCTATTATCTACTAACCAATCTTGCCATTCTTCAGTTTCACCACTTTTAATTGGGTCATTTAAAGATTTTTCACGACCCATCATTCGTCTGTTCATATTTACTACTTCTTCAGCATTAACATCTAATCTTTTTGAAATTTCATCCACCTGTTCATTTTTTAAGTCTCCTTCTTGCCCAGGTGCTATTTGGTTTTTGAGTTTTTTCAAATTAAAAAAAAGTTTTTTTTGTGCAGTGGTTGTTCCCATTTTAACAAGACTCCAAGATCTTAAAACATATTCTTGTATTGATGCTTTTATCCACCACATTGCGTAAGTAGCAAGTCTAAAACCTTTGTTAGGATCAAATTTTTTAACAGCTTGCATTAAACCTATGTTTCCCTCAGATATTAATTCACTTACAGGTAATCCATACCCTCGATAACCCATAGCAATTTTCGCAACTAATCTTAAATGACTGGTAACTAATTTATGTGCAGATTGTAAATTTCCATTTTCCCTCCAATTTTTTGCTAACATATACTCCTCTTCAGCATCAAGCATTGGAAATTTTTTAATTTGTGCTAAATATAAAGATAATCCTCCTACAGAAGGAACAGGTAAATTACTTAATACTTTTTTATCATTCATGATTTTGATTTATATATTAAATTTTATTTTTCAACCACTAAGATTTTTCAATAAATTCAACATTTTTTTAAAATCACTAGGTAATTCTGACTCAAAGTTGACCCATTTATTTTTAGAAGGATGTACAAAACCTAGGCTTTTTGCATGCAGAGCTTGACCATTAAGAGCAGATAATATTTTTAAAAAATCTTTATTAATTTTTTTAAACTTAATACTTTTCTTTCCATATTGACGGTCACCTATTAAAGATGATCCTTTATGTTTCATATGAACTCTGATTTGATGGGTTCTTCCAGTTTCTAATTTGCATTCAATAAAACTTATTTTAGGAATATCCTTTCCGTTAAAGACTTTGATTGTTTTATAATTTGTTATCGCTTTTTTCCCATTAAAATCAGCAACAGTCATCAACTGTCTGTTTTTCTTATTTCTAGAAATTAATGTTTCTATACGACCTTCTAATGGTCTTATGACGCCCCAAACTAGGCATAGATATTTTCTTATAATTGAATGATCACTGAATTGTTTTCCAAGTTTTGAGTGAGAAAGATTATTTTTTGCAATAACTAGCAAACCACTAGTTTCTTTGTCAATTCTATGTACTATTCCAGGTCTCAGATCTCCACTGGTATTTGATAATTTATTTTTATATTTATAAACTAATGCATTTGCTAAAGTATTTTGGTGATTACCTGCACCAGGGTGAACAATCATTCCTTTTGGTTTATTTACAATAAGAATATCTTTGTCTTCAAAATGTATATCTAGCTTTATTTTATTTGGTAATAATTTATCTACATTTTTTATATAAAACTTAATCTCTATTATGTCATGTGGCTTAATTTTTTTTGATGATGAATTAGTTATTTTCTTATTAATCTTAACTTGGTTTAAATCAATAATTTTTTTAATGTTTGATCTTGTTAGATGTTTTACTTTTTTTGATAAATAAATATCAAGTCTTGAGTTACTATCTTTTTCTGAAACTAAGAATTTCACTGAGTTATTCATGATTTAATCTAGATTATAGTCAAAAGTGTTTGTAGCTCAACTTTTCAAATGATTCATAGCAAAATATCCTATATAAATTAAATATTAATTACGCGCCGCTAGCTCAACTGGATAGAGTACTTGATTTCGAATCAAGGGGTTATAGGTTCGACTCCTATGTGGCGCAGACTAAAAATTATTTAATATTGAGATTTTTTTTAATTTCTTTAACATTAACTTCAAACTCATCCCATCTTTTATCATACTGGTGAACAATTGAGTATGGTCGATTTATAGAATTAATTAATTGATGATTCGTATCAAAAATAATTTTTTTTAAATAATAGACAGTTGCAATTGGTCCACTTTCATTTGAATATAAAAAACTATTTTTAATTAATTTGTTGTGTACAATATAATTTGCATATGCTTGATCCGCACCTCTTCCAGTTTTATCTCTCCTAAATGTTAAAAAATATTTTAATCTTTTTTTAAACTTAAAATCTAATGAATGTTTTATCATTAAGTTTAAATAAACCTTCATACTCTGACTAGTCCCTAGAGTAGTGCCAGAACAATTAATAATATTGTTAGATAACTTTTCAAAAGTTTTTTCCCCATATGTTTTAATCAGCCAATTTGTATTGTGAGGGCACTCTTTAATTTTCTTATCCTCTAAAAAAAAGTTAATAGATCCCTTGTAATCATAATCAAATGGATTTGATTGAAAATAGATGTCTCTAGAATCACAAATCAAAACATCATTGTATCTATTTTCATTTAAAATTTTTAAATAAAAATTATACCTTTTTACTTGCACATCAAATTTATGAACATCTATTTCTAGAAAATTACAAGCATATTCATTAAGAAGATTTTTGACTTCAATGTCCTCTTTTTTTAATAAAAAAAAAATTTCATCTTTATAATATGTTCTAAGACTTTTTAAAAAAAATTCTATTTGTTTGGGATCTAATCCACAAGCAGCACTTAAGATAAGATTTTTCATAATAATTAGTGATTTTTAATTTTAAACAATCCAGTTTTTGAAATACTTTTTATTTCTAAATATATACTCTGGAAAAGTTTCGTCTACTGTAATTGCTTTATATTTTATATTTCTATTAAATAAGTCTTCTCCATTTTTAATTTTTTTTTCTATATTTTCTTCATTAATGAACTCCTTCTTATTAAACTCTTGATGAGAGTAAGAAATTATTTTTTTTTTAATTGATGCTGGGTTTTTTAAGAAACTAAAATGCCACCCAGCATTTTTTATTAACTGAGGTTCTTTGTCTCTAAAAAATTTCCAAAATGGAATCTTTTTCGTTTTAATATTTCTAAGCCATTGAGGAGATTTTAAATTTTTTTTTTGGCAAATCTTTGTTCCTGGCCAATAACTGTTAGTAATATTTAAAAAATTCAATTTAGACTGAAAATTTTTTTGAAGTAGACATGCATACTTATTTTTTAAATTAAATTCAGCAATTTTCTTTGGATCAGGAATTTCATCTATATCTGATATCATAATTAAATCATCTGGTTTGCAATCTTTATAACCCCTTGCCAATGCGTTTCTTTGAAATTGGTCTCTTATATGATTCTCATGCCAATCTTTTTTATTTGATTGAACATTTGTAGGTAAATCGTCAATGACAATATATTTAATCTTTTTTTTAAACTTATTAAATTTATTAATATCAAAATTAAGTTTTTTTTTGTTACCAGCGTGGTCTCTTGTGGCTTCAGCGATTACAAATTTGTCGACTTTTTTATAGAGTGTGTTTAGTCTTATTTCTAAAACCAGATCTTCATCAAAGTACATAAAGCAATCAATTAGCTTCATTCTTTTAAAGTAGTTGTTGTGAATCCTATTTTTTTTCCACTTAAATTACTTGAGGAACAATGCAAACTTGTTCTATCAAAAATTAAGATTTCTCCTAGTCTCCATTTATAGATCATTTCTACTTCTAATCCCCTTAAGTTATCAATTTCCTCGTGCTTTAAAAATTTTTCATGTATAGATTTATCAAAAGGCTTTTTGTTATATAAATCTATATGTTCAGAAGATCTTTTATTATAACCTTTAGCAGCTAGTTCTTTCTCATTGAGCGAAAAAGTAGTTGAACAACCATAAAATCTATTTTTAAAAATTACCGTTTCACCATGATCAGATAATGGTATTAATAACTGTTTATAAATAATTTTATCAAATTCAAAACCAGTATCGACGTGAAGTGTGACTGGTAAAAAACTCTCTTGAAAAAAACCAAGACTATCCAAACCATCTTTGGTATTAGGATTATCCATTTCAAAATCTCCAATAACTGATTTTAATTTTTTTTTATAAATTTTTTGCAAATCAGGAAAAAAATTACTAGACCATTTCTTTTTTATTATTTTTTGTCTCTGATTATTTACTTCTATTGGTAACTCCTTATAAAGTTTAATAAAATTTTCAACTTCTTTGTTATTTATGAAATTTGTAACTACAAAAGGTTTATCTTCAAATTGTTTTATTTTTTTGATAAATTTATGCATTTATTCACCCATATTTATTAGTGTACCTCGTAACTTTGCACCACTGTAAGACCAGTGGAACATAATTACTCCAAATATAAAATATAAAGCGGAAATAAGCATAGCTTTAAATATTTCAAAATAATTTATTATATCATAAATTAGGATGTTTCTCATTTCTTCAAAAATATAAACTAAAGGAAGTAATTTTGATATTGTTTGAAGCCAATTCGGTAATATTTCTATTGGGTAATAGATACAGCCTAAGGGAGCTAAGAAAAATAAACTAGCCCAGGCTATATTTTCAAAGGAAGGTCCAAACCTAAGTAGGCCTGATGTGACTAATAAGCCAAGAGTAACTCCAAAAATGTATAAAGTTATTAATAAAAAAATCAATGGAGTTCCAATTTTAAATATTGAAATTCCAAATAGTGGAATTGCTATAATAGATGCTGGTACCAGTCCAACCAAAGTTCTAAAAATTGCAGTAAAAGTTAATGCAGCAATTATTTCGCTCAATTTAATTGGAGCGATAAATAAATTAGTAAAGTTTCTACTCCAAATTTCCTCTAAAAACATCATATTATAACTAATGCTAGACCTAAATAGGAAATCATAGAGAATTGCTGCGCTTAATATTATCCCTACTGTATTGTTGTAATAAGTTGAGCTTAGGGTAAAAAATTTTGAAATAAAGCCCCACAAAAAAATTTGTATTGTAGGCCAATAAATTAGATCCAAGATTCTAGGAAAAGAACCTTTAATTAAATAAATATGTCTTAAACTTAGAGCAAAAATTTTATTCCAATTCATCTTTGCTCCTTGCAATTTTTAAAAATGTTTCTTCTAAATTATTTCTACCATGTTTACTTATAAGCTCCTCACATGTGCCTTTATCAACGACTTCACCTTTTTTCATCATAATAACATCGTCGCAAAGTCTTTCTACCTCTCTCATATTATGAGAAGCTAAAAGCATAGTTAATTCATTTTTAGATTTATAATTTTCTAAATATTCTCTTACAAAATCTCCTATATCTGGATCGAGACTAGCTGTAGGTTCATCTAAAAATAATAGTTTTGGTTTATTAATTAGAGATTTTGCCAGTGATACTCTATTTTTTTGACCTGAGGAAAGTTCACCAGTTTTTTTGTTTAAGAAATTTTTCAAATTTAAATCTTCTGCCATTTCTTGAATACGATGATTTATATTTTTAATTCCATACAT
>JBJLEB010000015.1:0-16210 GCA_045566095.1 Candidatus Pelagibacter sp.
TTCTGCTTTAGGTTCTTCCTTTTTCGCTTCTGCTTTAGGTTCTTCCTTTTTCGCTTCTGCTTTAGGTTCTTCCTTTTTCGCTTCTGCTTTAGGTTCTTCCTTTTTCGCTTCTGCTTTAGGTTCTTCCTTTTTCGCTTCTTCACCTCCCTCTTGCTTTTTTCTATCTTTTTTAGGTACAGCTTTAAGAGGATTGTTACCGGGTTTAGGCATAGGCATTAGTTTCATTTCACCTAATATTCTTGAAACTCTTAAAGTAGGCTGAGCTCCTTTGCTGATCCAATATTTAACTCTTTCAAATTCTACTTTTATTCTTTCCTTTTTATCTTTTGGTAATAGAGGATTATACGATCCAATTTTTTCTATAAATTTACCATCTCTTGGATACCTTCCGTCTGCAACTACTATTTTATAAACAGGTCTTTTTCTTACTCCACCCATTGATAATCTTATTCTTAACATTTTGTACCTTTCATTTTAGTTGATTGATTATTTCATCTGGGATTGTGCCAGATGGAATTTTTTTTCCCTGAGACATTTTTTTCATCATGTCTGACATCATTTTAAACTGTTTAAGTAATTTATTAATTTTTGAAACCTCTACACCCGCTCCTTGAGAAATTCTTTTTCTTCTAGAACCGCTTATTATTTTTGGATTGTCTCTTTCTTGCTTATTCATAGAGAGAATTACTGCTTCATTTTCAATTAACATTTTTTCATCAATTGAAGCATTATTCATTTGTGCTTTCATCTTGCTTACACCAGGTAATAAAGACATCACTCCTTCCATACCTCCCATTTTTTTCATTTGTCTTAATTGAGATAAGTAAGTATCCATTGTAAAAACACCTTTTTTAAGTTCTTCTTCAGTTTTTTTAACTTTTTCATCATCGATATCTTGAGATGCTTTTTCAACTAATGAAACAACATCTCCCATACCTAGAATTCTATTTGCAATTCTATCAGGATGAAATAATTCAAAATCACTTATTTTTTCTCCTACCCCTATATATTTAATTGGTCTGCCTGTTACATGTTTCATGCTAAGTGCGGCGCCACCTCGGCCGTCTCCATCAACTCTAGTAAGTATTATGCTAGAAAGACTTACCGCTGCATCAAACTCTTTAGCAATATTTACTGCAATTTGACCTGTTAATGAGTCTGCTACTAAGATGGTTTCTGCAGGATTAATTATTTCTTTAACTTTTTTTATTTCTGACATCATCGGAAGATCAATTTGTGTTCTACCTGCTGTATCAAAAATTATTACATCTGACCCATTTAGATTAGCTGCATTTATTGCTCTGTTTGTAATATCAACAGGTTGTTGGTTTTCTACTACCGGTAAATTTAAAATATCATTTGACTCTGCAAGCAACTTAAGTTGTTCTTGAGCTGCAGGACGGTATACATCTAAACTAACTAACATAACTTTCTTTTTAAAATTTTTTTGAATCAATTTTGCTAATTTAGCAGCTGATGTAGTTTTTCCAGATCCTTGTAAGCCTACTAAAAGCAGAGAAACAGGAGGTACAGCTTTTAAATTTAACTCTTCATTTTTTATTCCAAGAATATTTACTAGTTCATCATAAACTATTTTAATTATCATTTGGCCAGGAGATGTGGATCTTATAACTGCTTGGCCAATAGCTTTTGGCTTTACATTCTCTATAAATTCTTTAGCTACAGAAAGGGCTACATCGGCTTCAAGTAATGCTTGTCTAATTTCTTTTAAGCCAGAATCAACTTGTTCTTCACTTAATGAAGGGGCGTTTTTTAGTTTAGAAAAAATATTTTCTAATTTATTAGTTAAGTTATCAAACATTTTATACACGCAACACCTATCGCACTAGTGGGCGAACCTTCGCTGACTAGTGTCGACACTCTTGGTTACAAGAGCACCGCAAAAACATAAGTAATTGCGGAAAGTATGAGCAAACTACAATTTGGGGTTTTAAAAGTCAACGAATAATTATACTAATCTATTATTATGACGGTGATTAAAGCTTTTAGAATGGATGGCTTAGGCAACAAATTTGTTATTGTTGATAGAAGGAAAAACTTAATAAATATATCAAAAGAAAAAATTATTCACTTAGGCAACCTTGAATCTGCTCATCGTGAAATTGGATTTGATCAGATAATCTTTATCGAAAAAGAAGTGAATAAAACTTTTCCCATTACGATTTTTAATTCAGACGGGAATGAAGTAAGTGCATGTGGAAATGGAAGTAGATGTATAGCTTACCTTTTAAGCAAAGATTTAAATACAAAAAATATTAAATTGAAAACTAATAATAGGGTGCTTGACGCTAGGATTGTTGGGGATTTTGACGTTGAAATAGCTATGGGTAAACCTATATTTGACTGGAATAAAATTCCATTAGCTAAAAAATTAGATAATAGTAAAATAACTTTAAATATTGATGATAAAATATTTACCAATGGGTTTTGTCTAAATGTTGGAAATCCCCACATAATTTTCTTTGTTAAAGATTGTTTTGAGCACGACTTAAAAATATTAGGAAGTAAAATCGAAAATCATGATTTATTTCCAGAAAAAACTAATGTTACTTTTGCTCAAATAAATGACAAAAATAATATTATAGTAAATGTTTGGGAGCGTGGAGCTGGTTTAACAAAAGCATGTGGGACAGCTGCTTGTGCCACAGCAGTAGCTGCATATTTCAAAAAACTAGCTGAAGATAATATTAATATTAAATTCAAAGAAGGAAATTTAAGTATTAAGATAGATAAGGATTATAATATTTTTATGAGAGGACCAGTTTCAGATATAAAACATACTTCGTTTGAAATCTAAAATGAGTTTATTTGATAAGTTTAAAATTGGATTAGGCAAGAGTTCGACTGGACTTTCGACTGGATTTAAAAATATTTTCTCAAAAAAAAAAATTAATGAAACCGTTTTGACAGAATTTGAAGATTTACTTATTTCAGCTGATACTGGAGTTGAGGTTGCAAGAGAATTGAGAAAAAATTTTGAAAATTTTAAAGTGGACAAAAAAATAGAGGATCATGAAGAAATTTTAAAGTTGATAGCAGATAAAATGGCTATAAGTTTATTGAAGTACGAAAAAGATCTCAGTTTGATGGGAAATGCAAAAACTTCAGTAATTGTTGTTTCAGGAGTCAATGGCGTAGGCAAGACTACTACAGTAGGTAAACTTGGTAAATATTTTAAAGATAATAATAGATCAGTTGTTTTTGGTGCTGCGGACACTTTTAGGGCAGCAGCAATTGATCAACTTCAAGTTTGGGCTGCTAAAGTTAAAGTTGACATAATTAAATCTGAAATTAACAGTGACCCAGCTTCAGTTGCTTTTAAAACAGCAGAATTTGCAAATAAAAATCAAATTGACATAGCTTTAATAGATACAGCAGGTAGACTTCAAAATAAAAAAAATCTAATGGATGAATATAAAAAAATTATTAACGTTTTGAAAAAAATTGACTCTTCTTATCCAAACGAAGTGGTGTTAGTTCTAGATGCTACAACTGGACAAAATGCTTTTAATCAAGTCGAGGAATTTAGTAAAGTTCATAATTTAACTGGGCTAATTATAACCAAACTAGACAGCACTGCAAAAGGTGGTGTTGTCTTGGCAATTTGTAAAAAATATAATTTACCTATTATAGCTATAGGTATGGGAGAAAAAGAAACAGACCTACACCCATTTAATGCTGAATATTTTTCAAAAGCTTTATTAGGTCTTGAGTCTTAATGTTTGCTAATAAAAGATCTAATTTTGTCTAATAATTCATCATTAAAATCCATCATATGATCGTCCTCTTTTGAAAAGTAAGAGTACTTAGGTAGATTAGCCTTTTTAAAAAGCTCAACACCCATTTGATAGGGCACGACATCATCTTTCATTCCATGCATAATTAAGATAGGTTTTGTTATCTTATTTATCTTTTCAATAGAATTATACCTATCTTTTAATAATAGATTAATTGGTAAATAAGGGTAATAAATTTTTGCTGCTTTTTCTATCGATGTAAATGGAGACTCTAAGATAATGCTATTAAAATCATTCTTGTGTCCTAATTCTACCGCCACCCCAGTTCCTAACGACTCTCCATATAAAATAATCTTATTATTTGTGACCCCTAAGTCATTTAGCCACTTAATACATAATTTTGCGTCATGATATAAGTTTTTTTCTGTAGGCTTTCCAGAATTACCGCTAAAACCTCTCCAAGATATTATCAAAATATTAATATCTAATTTGTTTAGTTTATTTAGTTTATGAACTCTATTAAGTAAGTTTCCTGCATTACCATGAAAAAAAATTAATGTTTTATACTTATCTAAGTCTTTTTTTATTAACCATGATTTAAGTTTAATGTTCTCATCAGTTTCTATCCAAACTTGCTCATAATTAAACTCAATTTTATTATCTAAATAATTATTTTCTGCAGGATGGTAGAGAAGATTTCTCTGATAAATATATATGAAGATTAAAACTATTATATAAGCAGCAACTAAAGATAAAATTGATAAATATATATACTTCATATTTAATTAATTTTTCTTGCTAAATATACTCCTGTAAAAACAAAAGCTGCACCAAAATAATGAAAATTAAGCAATACCTCATCAAATAATAAAATTCCATAAATTGCCGAATAAATTGAAAAAATATAAAGAGTGAACCCCGCTAAAGATGCACCAACATATTTTTGAACTCTGGTGTATAAAGTGAAAGCTATGATACCAGGAGATATCGCAGCAAATAATATCCAAAAGATAAAGTTAGAGTTAAAAATTGTATTAAAATAATAGATCTCTTCTATAATATAAAATGGAAATAAAGATAAAGTTCCAAAAAATGCAATCAGTGTAAACCTAGCCATTAAACTAAAATTACTTTTCCAATTTAATAAATATATTGAATAAATTGCCCAGCCGATAGCTGCTCCTATCATCCATAAATCTCCGGAAGTAAATTTAAAATTTAATAATAATTCTATTTCACCTTTGCTAATAATTGCTAAAACTCCAACCAAACAAGATAATAAACCGATAATTCTTGAAATATTAATTTTATCCTTAAAAAACATTACAGATAATATAATTATAAAAATAGGAGATGATGTATAAATTATGCCCATATTAGCCATTGTGGTTGACATTCCAGCAATAAAAGGGAAAGCACCACAAACTCCACAACCCATAGATCCTAGAAAAAATAATTTCCAAAACTCATTACTAAATTCTTTCTTTTTTTTTAAAATTTCATTTAAAAAAAAGGGGGATAAAATTAGAAAAACAGTAAGCCATCTCCAAAAAGCTAGTGAAATTGGAGGAACATATTCAACTCCGCCTCTAGCAACGATTATATTAGTTGCCATAAATATAGGCTGAACAAAAAGTAAAATGTAAGGAAGATATGGATTTTTTTTCTTGATCAATTTACGTCGGATTATTTTTTACCAAAAGCTTCGTAATACATCATTCCAATGGCAATAACCATGAGTATGTAAACAGGTAGTATATCAAAAAAACTAATCATTGAAGATCTGGTTAAGGTTGTAGCCAATCCTAATAAAAATGCTGTTGCCAGACTAAGCCCAAGTATTGTAGTTAATTTATTCATCTGTACAATTTTTTTCTAACCAGTTAGCTGTTCCCAAAAATCTTAAATCATCAAGTTTGTCACCAATTAACTGAACACCTAATGGTAAATTATTTTCACCAGTTAGTAAAGGTAGTGAAATAGTTGGCAAACCTAAATAGGTCCAAATTTTTTGAAAATCAGCACTACCAGTTGATTTTAATCCTCTATCTGCTACCCCACTTGCAGAAGGGGTAATAACTCCATGATAATCTTCAAAAACTTCTTTGTATGACTCATAACTTTGTTTCATAAAGTCTATAGAATTTGCATAATCAAAAGCCGAATATTTTAATCCTCTTTCTATTGCATCTCTCATCTCTTTTGAAAGTTTTTTTTTATCTTTTTTATAATAAACTTGAAAATTGTTAGCTAAATCTGTTTCATGAATTATTTGATGATGTTTTGGAATATCTTTAAAATATGAGGGGGTTTCAAAAACCTCTATATTCTTTTTAAATTTTTTTATAAAATACTCGAATGCATCTTTAGACTCCTTGTGCATACCTTTCCATTTATCAGTTTTGTAAAAAATAAATTTTGGTTCAAAGAATGGATCTTTCGTAGATGCCTCAACCATGCTATCTGCAGAAAAATGAACAGTGGAAGGATCGTATAAATCTTTTTTAATTAATGATTTAGCTAGTAAGGCAACTGCTTGTACCGATTTTCCAAATACACCAATAGTATCTAATTTTTCGGATGTTTTTAGCGCTCCGCTTCTTGATATTAATCCGTAAGAGGGTTTGTAACCTACCACTCCACAATACGATGCGGGTCTTATAATTGATCCTCCTGTTTGTGATCCAACTGATAAGGGTGCCATTTGAGATGCTATCACTGCGGCTGACCCACTTGAAGAACCTCCTGGTGTTCGAGAATAATCGTGAGGATTAGTAGTTTTACCAGGATGAATATAAGCAAGTTCGGCTGTAACTGTTTTACCCATAATAATTGCACCAGCATTTTTTATTAAATTTACTACTTCAGAATCTTGTGCAGCGGACATTTTTTTTCTAAAAACTGTTCCGCATTCTGTCGGCATATCATAAGTTCCAAAAATATCTTTTATAGCTACAGGCAATCCATGTAGTGGGCCCAATGGCTTGCCAGATTTTCTATATTCGTCTGCTTCCTCAGCTTTTTCCAAAAGAATCTTTTTATCTAAAAAACTCCATGCTTTCACATCTTTTTCAAATTTATTAATTCTTTCGATATAAGCTTTACAAACTTCAACTGACGAAATTTGACCTTCTCTCATTTTGGCAACTAATTCATTAGTTGATATAGAAAAGATGTCAGTCATTATAGTTTTTAATCAGCAAAAAGTGTCTCGGGTAACCAAAGTGCAATGCCTGGAAACCAGTACATTAAAATCATTGCAAATATTACTATTCCAAGGAAAGGCATTATGCCTGCAAATATTTGCATAAGTTCCACATTTTTGGACTGAACGCCTTTTAAATAATAAGCCGACATGGCCATTGGTGGAGTTAAAAAAGAGGTCTGTAGATTTAATGCAATCAACATCGCAAAGAAATAAGGGTTAACATCAAATAAAACAAGTAATGGTAAAAATATCGGGACAAAGATTATTAAAATCTCAGTCCATTCCAGTGGCCAACCTAAAAGAAATATTATAATTTGTGTAATCACTAAAAACTGCCAAGGTGCTAAATCCATTGATTTAAAAAAATGTTCAAAAACCTCGTGGCCCCCAAGATATGAAAAAACAGACGAGAACGTCCAAGAACCAATGAATAACCACATAATCATAGCTGTAGTTTTAGCAGTTAAAAATACAGATTCTTTAAAATTTTTCCATTTAAGAGTTTTATAAAAATAGGACAAAACTAATGCTCCAAATGCGCCTGCTGCTGCTGCTTCAGCTGGTGTAGCTATGCCAGCTAATATTGTTCCCAGCACCAACATTATTAATGCAAAAAGTGGTACGAAAGAAAATAGAACTTCTTTTAAAATTTCTGACTGAGGTGGAATGTCTTCCTCAGGCGGCCTCGGAGCGATAGATGGGTTAAAGTAAGCTCTTGTTATCGCATAAGATATATACAGACCCGCAAGCATTAATCCTGGAAAAATTGCTGCAGCAAACAATCTTAATGGAGAAAGCTGGGCTATTACTGAATAGACGATTAACATAATACTAGGGGGTATTAAAATACCTAAACAACCACCAGCACAGATAATACCTGATGCAAATTTTTTATCATAGCCAGCTTTAACCATCGCTGGCCAGGCAAGTAGTCCCATTAAAGTTACAACAGCTCCAATAATTCCAGTCGCTGTTGAAAATAAAGTACAAGTTATTAGTGCAGCTACCGCCATCGATGCTGGCAATCTATGGGCAGCCAGTCTTATAGCAAAAAATAGTTTTGCAACAATTCCTGCTCTTTCAACTAAATATCCCATAAATAAAAATAAGGGAACGGCAGTAAGAACATTATTGTCCATTACTGTGTAAGTATTTTGTACAAATAATTGAAATATTCTATTATCGAGAAAGTGTTCCATTACTACGGGGTCATAGTAAGCGTAATAACCAAAACCTATTCCCATCGCCATTAAAGTAAAAGCAATTGGAAAGCCAAGCAAAACTGCAAATAAAAATATACCCATCATCATGATGGCTACCTCGGGATTAGTTAAACTAAATAGCATCTTTTTGATCCTCGTCCTGAGAAGTTCTCATTAAAATTTTTTCAGTTTCTTCAGCAACTACCATTCGCGCAGGCCAATGCCCAGTTTGTATGCAAATGATTGATCTAAAAACTTCACTTATACCCTGAATAATTAAAGTAATTCCTGCTGCAGGTATTAATGCTTTAACCATATAAATTTGAATTTGAGCAGGACTACTCCAGCTCGTTTCTTTAATTTTCCAAGCAAGAGCTGCGTAATCATAACCATAAAAAGCCAAGGCTAATACTCCTGGAAAAAAGAAAATAAAATAAAGTATCAAATCTATCCATCCTTGTGTTCTTGGTTTAAATAATCTGTAGATTACATCTCCTCTAACATGAGACTCTGTTGCTAAACAGTAAGCTCCTGACATCATAAGAATTGCTCCATACATTTGCATGCTAAAATCGAAATTCCAAAGTGTTGGTGCATTGAATACGTATGCCATAATTACTTCATACACTGTACCTCCCATTAAAATAACGATACACCAAGAAAATGCTTTTCCTATTGAAGTACTAAAATTATCTGCAAATGAAATGAACCCTCTCATAGATACAAAATAGTCTAATTTTTTTTAAAATTCCATAAAAAAAGGGGGCTATAAGGCCCCCTTTTAAATTAATCAAAAAGTTAATTAAATTTTAACTTTTGCAATGTTTCCAAACTCGTTTTCGTAAGCAAGTTTGTAGTTAGGCTGATTCATCAATAAGTACTTCATTACTCTTTTGGCATAAGCTTTTTGAGAGTTAATGATTTTCTTAAAGTGAGCATCCTTACCAGAAAACTCTTTTACAATTTTATCCCAACCTTTTAACTGCTCTGCTAAAATCGCATCAGATGTTTGATACACATTAACTTTGTGTTCATTCATCAATTTAGATAAATCAGCAGAATATCTTACTAATGCTTTGAAGTAGTTGTCTGTATTCGCAGCATATGCAGCATTTTTAAGGATTGCTTGATGTTTTGGAGCCAATGAATTGTATTTCTTTTTATTCATTGGTATTTCAAACATCTCTTGAGATTGGTGAAAACTACCTAAGTGATAATGCTTAGATACATCTTGCATACCAAATTGTGAGTCAGATGTTGGGTTGTTAAATTCAGCAGCCTCAATCAAACCTGTCTTCATTGCTGGCTGGATTTCACCGCCTGGTAATTGTCTTACAACCATTCCCATTGCTGTTAAAACGTTAGTAGCTAAACCAACCGTTCTATATTTCATCCCTTTAACATCAGACGCTTTAGTTACGTTCTTTTTGAACCAACCAAAAGGTTGAGCTGGCATAGGCATGTGAAAGAACCCTATGTAATCGAAACCAACTTTTGCTAGAGTTTCATCATAAAGTTTTCTACCTCCACCGTACTCCATCCATCCCATTACTTCTTGAGATGACATTCCATACGAAGGTCCAGTTCCAAAAAGTGAAGCCGCAGCATTCTTACCGTACCAATATGCTGTCACCCAGTGACCCATATCAACCACACCTGAACTTACTGCTTGTCCAACTTCTGAAGTTTTTACGATAGCACCAACTGGTTGAAGATCTATTTTTAGCTCTCCACCAGACATGTCGCTAACCATTTTTGCGTAGTCGCCTGCCATTTCAAAGAATATATTTGCTCCTGAAGGCCAAGCTGCTTGCATCTTTAAAGTTATCGGAGCTCCTAGTGCAATGTTTGGCATTGCAACTGTAGCTGCCGCTGCTGCACCAGTAGCTGCAGCTGCTTTAAAGAACTTACGTCTTGAAGGAGTTTTTACCCCTTTTAGTTTTTTGTTTTTTGACATATGTCCCCCTTTATTAATTAATGAAATATTTAAACATATTAATACTTTAGAGTCTTTCTAAAATTTAAAAATTTTAGATTTACAACCTTAAATAGAAATTAAATGTTTAGTTTACTTTATTTTTACATCCTGAGGTTTTGAAAAATTCCTCAAGATTGTCAGTAGCCAAGTTTGCCATAGCGATTCGTGTATTTTTTGTCGCACTACCTAAATGGGGGAGAATAAAAGCACTTTTATGTTTTAAATAACCAGGATTTAAATTTGGTTCTCCTTTGTATACATCTAGTCCAATTGCATAAACTTTTCTCCTGTCCAAAGCATCTATTAGAGCTTCGTCATCAACAATATCTCCTCTTGCAACATTTGTAACCACTGCGCCTTTAGGCAAATATTCTAAAGTTTCTTTATTGATTAAATTTACTGTTTCTTTAGATGCTGGACAACAAATTGATAGAACATCTGAAATAGATAATAAACTTTTTAAGTCTTTGTGATAAATTGCGCCTTCCTCCTTATCTTGACCTAACTTTGATCGATTATGATAGTGAACTATCATTCCAAGAGATCTAGCAACCTTAGCGATCTTTTTTCCAATTCTGCCCATTCCTAAAATACCTAGTCTTGTTCCAGTAAGTTGTTTTCCTATTAAATAATCTGCAGACCATTTCCAATTTGATTCTTTAGCTCCTATTATTCCCTCAGATGCTCTTCTACATGCACCTAAAATTAAAAGAATACCAATTTCCGCTGTAGCATCAGTTAATACATCAGGAGTATTCGTAACTACAATATTCCTTTTTTTTGCAGCAATTAAATCTATATTTCCAAAACCGACGGCAAAGTTAGATAATATCTTAACACTGGTCGGCAATTTATTTATAGTTTCTTTATCTAACTTGTCTGTTAACGCAGTAAGTATCCCATCACAGCCTTCGCTCATTTCAATTAATTTATTTTGTGAATAAAGTTCGTCATTTGAATTAAGCTTTGCATCGTATAGTTTTTTAAGCCTATCTTCGTTGGGTTGTAATAATTTTCTCGTGACTAAAATTTTTTTCATAAATTTTTTAATTTTTCTGGCTTTGGTCCGCCTGTAAACCAGTCAATAATCTCCACAGTATGCACGATTGGTATATTAGTACCACTGGATATCTGAGTAATGCAACCTATATTGCCTGTTGCTATAAAATCTGGCGAAACTTCTAAAATATTTTTTACCTTATTTCTTAACAGAGCTTTAGCCATTTTTTGATGCAGAATATTATATGTACCGGCTGATCCACAGCATATATGTCCATCTGGAATTTTTAAAACTGTATTACCAGTTTTTTTTATAATGTTTATAGGCTGTTCATGTATTTTTTGACCATGTTGCATTGAACATGCAGAATGATATGCAATCTTATACTTTTTTTCATCATCAGCTTCAAAATTTAGCTTTAAATTTTCATCTAAAAACTCTGTTATATCTTTTGTTAATTCTGAAATTTTTTTAGCTTTCCTCATAAATTTTTCATCATTTCTAAAAATAAAACCATAATCCTTTAAAGTAGTTCCACAACCAGATGTGTTACTTATTATAGCGTCTAATCCATTTTTTAAATATTCTTCATGCCACAAATCTATATTTTTTTTAAATGATATATGAGCTAGTTCCTTTTTACCTAAGTGGTGATTTAAAGAACCACAACAATCTATCTTTGGTAAAACTACAACTTCAACATTATGTCTATTCAATAACCTAATGGTAGATTCATTTATTTCTGGAGAAATAACTCTTTGAACACAGCCTGTTAATAGAGCAACTCTAGCTATCGCTTTGTTTCCTTTCGATAGATATACTTTTTTTTTTCTTATTGTTTTTAAAGGAATTTTATTTGGCATAAGATTTAACGAATTTTTAATAAAACTTGGAAATAAAAAATTAAATGGCTTTATAATTTTTGTTAATATCACAAATATCAAAAAAATATTCGGTTTAGGCAAAGTATATGAAAGAACATTTCTCATTAATCTATCAAGTAAAGGCCTTTTGTAAGTTGCCTCTACGTGGTTTCTTCCATGATCAATTAGATGCATATAATTAACACCGGATGGACAAGTTGTCATACACGAATAACAAGACAGGCAACTATCGATGTGTTTTGCAATTTTTTTGTTGGCTGGCTTGTTCTTTTCTAGCATATCTTTAATTAGATAAATTCTTCCCCTAGGTCCCTCTAGTTCATCTCCGCTAATTCCATACGTGGGACACGTTGCATTACACATTCCACAATGTACACATTTTCTTATAATCTTTTCACTAGATTTCGTTGATGAGTCAAAAAGTTGTTTTTTAGTAAAATCTGTTCTCATTATATTCCTGAATACATTTTTCCTGGATTTAAAATTCTTTTAGGGTCAAAACTTTTTTTTAATTTCTCTGATATTTTATACTTTACTGAGTCCACGGAGAAAATGTCTATGGATGCCTTTAAATCATCTTCAATTTTTATAATTGTTAAATATCCTCCAGCTTTTTTTGCTATTTTTCTTATCTCATTTAATATTTTAGTATTAATTTTGTCAAGTTGAAGCCAAATTAAACCCCCTCCCCAGTCAACAAAATACTTAGGTTCATGCAGTCTAAATTGTTTTATAATATCGAAAGTTTCACTAGGAGGCACTACTATTCTTAATAAATTACTTTTTGTTTTAGAAAAAACTTCTAATGTCCTCGTTTTTTCCCAAAAAATTTTAGACTGTTCATTTTCTAATACTAAAGTTTCATCTACGTTAAGACTTAATTCTTTACACAAATTTTTTATTCTATGATCTATAGACTCTTTGGGTCCTTCAATTCTAATGGCTGTTAAAGGTCCCTCATGAGTAAGGTCGTTAAAAATAAGATGATTTGTAAAATATTCTGGATAAAATACTCCTCCAGATGGATCACTTGAGGATGAAAGAGATATATTCAAGTAACCTAAAGCCTTTAATAAGTGAGGATTCTTAATCACCAAAGTTTTACTACTTTCCGGCTTAGGAAGTACTTTGATAGAAATCTCAGTTAGCACAGTCAAGGTTCCAAAAGAACCCGATAATACTTTACTAAGATCATAACCCGTAACATTTTTTACTACTGTTCCTCCAGACTTGATTGTTTCTCCTCTTCCATTAATACCTTGAAACCCAAGGATATGGTCTCTTACACTTCCAACTTTAAATCTTCTGGGGCCAGCAAAATTACACGAAACTACACCACCAATTGAACCTTCGTTATGACTCCCTTTAAATAAAAGACCAAAATCGTTAGGCTCAAAAGCTAATTGTTGATTATGTTTATCTAATTCTTTTTTAATTTCTTGAATTGAGGTTCCTGCTTTAGCTTTTATATATAATTCTTCAGGTTTGTATTCAATAATGCCACTATAATTCGAAAGATTTAATGTTTTTTCTGTTTGAAAATTTCTTCCTATATTTTTTTTCGATTGTAGGCAATTGACCTCAATTGGAATATTTTTTTTGTAACATTCTTGAACTATTAAAGATATATCTTCTCTAGTTTTTGGTTTTAATAAAGTTTTACTAAAATCTTGGAATGTCAGGGAATTTTGTTTTTCCTCCATGGACATGAACCCTTCCTTCCTCGGCACATTTTCGTAAAATAGGATAAACTTTACCTGGATTTAATAGAGAATTTGGATCTAAAGCAATTTTAATTTTTAGCTGCTGTTGAATATCAGTATTATTAAATGCTTCACACATTAATTCTCTCTTTTCGATACCTACACCATGCTCGCCGGTCAGCGCTCCGCCAACTTTAACGCAATATTTTAAAATTTCTGCACCAAATTCTTCACATCTTCTTAGTTGATCCTTGTCACTTGCATCAAACATTATCAATGGATGTAAATTACCGTCTCCAGCATGAAATGCATTGGCTACTTTAAGTTTATATTTTTTGGATAAATTATTAATTTCTTTGAGAACTTCAGCTAATTTTGCCCTAGGAATTGAACCGTCCATGCACATATAATCTGGCGCTAGGTCTCCACAAGCTGGAAAAGCAGCTTTCCTTCCTGACCAAAATTTTAATCTCTCCTCACTTGACTGACTTATCTTAATGCTCGAAGAATTATTTTTTTTAGCAATTTTTTCTGCTTCTTTAATGTGGGATTCTACTTCAAATTCACTTCCATCGAACTCAATGATCATCATTGCTTCTGCCTCGGTTGGATAACCAGCTTTGCAAAAGTCATTAGTAGCTTTAAGTAAGGCTTTGTCCATAATTTCCATGCCGGCTGGGATGCAGCCTTTAGCAATTATTTCTGCAACGCAATTGCCTGCGTCCTCTATTGATGAAAATCCAATTAGAGCAGCTCTTATTATTTCAGGTGTTTTTATAATTTTTACAGTAACTTCTGTTACCACTCCGAGCAAACCCTCAGAACCAGTCATTAATCCTAAAAAATCATAACCTTCAGAGTCCATTGCTTTTCCTCCAAATCTTGTAATGGTACCATCCATTAAAACTACCTGGATACCTAATAAATTATTTGTAGTAGCGCCATATTTTAATGAATGCACACCTCCAGAATTTTCTGCAACATTTCCACCAATAGAGCATGCTATTTGACTTGAAGGGTCTGGAGCATAATAAAATCCTTTATCTTGCACAGATTGAGTAATTGCTAAATTAGTTACACAAGGCTGGGCTACCACACATCTATTTGTATAATCTAATTCTAAAATTTTATTAAATTTTCCCATCGCCAACAGAATACAGTCTTCTAATGGTAAAGCTCCACCAGATAAACCCGTCCCAGCTCCTCTCGGAACAACTTTTATTTTTTTTTCATTACAGTATTTTAAAACTTCACTTACTTCTTTTACCGTTTCTGGAAGCACTACTAACATAGGAGATTGTGTGTAAGCAGCCAAACCATCAGTTTCGTAAGGCTTTAATTCATCTTGATGAGATAAAATACAGTCAGATTTAACTATTTTTTCTAAGTCAGAAACTATCTCATTCTTATTAGAGATAATTGATTTTTCTACTTTTGGCATTTGTAAACTACTCATAAACTTTATATTACAGATTTATATGATAATGGTCAAAATACCTAAATGACCTACTTAAGCATTTTTTTGATTTTTTCTAATGCTTTTTCTATATTTTCGTTCGAAGCCGCAAAACTGAATCTCGCATAATCCTTTGATGTTTTGCCAAAAGCAGTACCTGGAACGATCGCAACGCCTGCTTCGTGCATGCATTTTTTAGAAAATTCTGAGCCGTCCATGCCCGTTCCTATAACCTTAGGAAATATATAAAAAGCTCCTCCCGGCATACTACACTCGACTCCGGGTAGATCGTTTAATAGTTTATGAATTAATTTTCTTCTTTCATCAAATTTTTTCATCATTTCATTAATTGGGTCATCAGATCCATCTAATGCGGCTATGCCTGCAAATTGTGATGGAGCATTAACACATGAAAAACTATTAATAGCTAATTTTGTAACATGCGGAATTAATTTTTCAGGCCATACACTCCACCCCATTCTCCATCCAGTCATTGCGTAAGCTTTACTCCACCCATCTAACACGATAAGTCTATCTTGAAGATCAGGATAATTAAAAAAAGTTGGCATTTCTTTTCCATCATAAATTTGTCTACTATAAATCTCATCACTTAAGATCACTACATGAGGATATTTCTTTAATCCTTCGGCTAAGAAATCTATTTTGGACTTCTCAACAAAACTTCCAGTAGGATTATTGGGATTTATTAAAATTAACATTCTCGTTTTTTCAGTAATTAAAGATAAAATTTTCTCAGGATCAAATTGTAAATCTTTATCCTCTGTTAAATCGTAAGGCACAGCTTTAGCTCCAGTATAATTAATCATTGATTCATAAATAGGAAAACCTGGAGTGGGATGAATGATTTCTGAGCCTGGTTCACCTATCATTGAAATCGCATAATACATTGTTGGTTTTCCTCCAGGCATTATCATTATTCTTTCAGGACTTATTTCTTTATTGTAAAGTTTTTTAATTTTTCTCGATACTGCTTGCCTACATTCTAAAATTCCATTAGCCA
>JBJLEB010000016.1:0-41318 GCA_045566095.1 Candidatus Pelagibacter sp.
TAATATGTATTAGCTACAGCAATGTCTGCTTCTCCAGCAGCTACTGCAAGTATTTGAGCTCTATCATTGCCTTTTGGAGCTCTTGCCATATTTGAAACCATTCCTTTTGACCACTCTGCAATTTTTGCTTTTCCATTATTTTTAATTAATGAAGCTACTAGTGATTGGTTATAAATATTATTTGAAGCTCTTATTACTAATCTCCCTTTCCATTTTGGATCTGCTAAACTTTCATAAGTTAAACCAGCTAATTCTGCGCCACTAACTCTTTCAGGGGCAAAATAAACTATTCTCGCTCTTTTCGCTATACCTACCCATTTAGATGTTCTGAAATTACTAGGTACTGCTGATTTAATAGCATCGCTTGTAAGACCGCCTTGTAAATTTTCAGCAAATGCGCCTAGTCGTCCAGCATCAGCAGTAATATATAAGTCAGCTTGGCTATCGGCTCCTTCTTCTGCAATTCTTTTTTCTAATGCGCCAGATTTACCAGATACAACATTTACTTTAATTCCAGTTTTCGCCGTAAATTTTTCATAAAGTTGAACATCAGAATCATAGTGTCTAGCACTAAAAATATTAACTTCATTGGCAAGTAAAATGCTAAATACAAAGCTGCCTAAATAGGCAATTAAACTTGTAATTATTATTTTTTTTTTCATTTTGTCCTTTTTAGTTGACAATGATTATCATTTACAATAAAATGAGATTGATTATCATTTGCAATATTGACGCAGTTGAAATTAGAAGAAAGTTGATAACTAAAGTGAAATAGGGTTAATTAAATCATGTTACAAATAAATCCTAACAAATTTAAACATATTCAAAACAAGACAATACCAACACCCTTAAGGCCAAAGTTCAGGAACAATAATAAAACTAATATATACTTTTTAGCAAAACGAAGATTCGAGGGCAAAAAAAAAGAGATGCTGATAAAAAAAATAAAATTATTAGTTACAATTTTGATAATTGGTTTTGGTGGATACTATCTATCTAGTTAAATAATTTTAACCCTTACCGAACCTAATTTTTCTATTTTACCTGTATAAAATCCTTTTCCTGTTATAGGTGCGACTCCAACAGTTGACCCCGTAAAAACAAAAAAATTATTTTTTATATCAATTTTATCTTTTTTCAATTTATTTAAAACAAATTTTAAAGAATTTAAAGGATTTTTGTAAACAGTATTGGTGTTACCATTAATTGAATAATTCAATTTATTATTTGAAATATTTGTTTTTAATTTATCAACTTTTTGATTTTTATATTTAATTTTAGAACCAATAATAAATTTTACATTACCGCCAAAATCAGAACAAAGATCTCCTAAAAATTTAATACCTTTTTTTCTTTGCCTGTAGCCGACTACCTCAATACAAGGAGCAATGTGGGTAATAAATTTTTTAATGTTTGAACTAGTAACAATATTTTTAAATTTGAAAAAATTTTTGTTTATCAAATAACAGACTTCTAATTCTATACCTAATTTATATTTATTAACTTTAGCATTACTGCCATTTTTTAAAAAATTATGACTATAAACACTTGCATAAAAAGGTTCTTTTTCATTTAATTTTTTAAGGACTGGAATACTGGTTCCGCCAGCTTTAAATCCAATTATAGGTTTTTTTATTTTACTTTCACAAAGGTTTTTAAATTTTTGCGCATGCGAAATCTTTTTAGTAATATTTAAGGGTAAAGGTGAAATAATTTTATTTTTTAAAAAAGCATTGACAAGCTTGTTTGCAAAATTATTTAATTTATTTTTATTCATTAAGAGTTAATTATGTTATAATAACTTGTAATGGAAAAAAAAGCAAAAATTATAGCAACACTAGGGCCATCAATTTTTAATGAAATAAAGTTAAAACAGCTAATTGATTTAGGTGTTGATGCGTTTAGAATAAATTTTAGCCATAATACTAAAGGAATTAATAAGATTGTATCAAAAATTAGAAAAATTGAAAAAAAAAAAAATAAAAAAATTTCTTTGATAGCTGATTTGCAAGGGGTAAAGTTAAGAGTAGGAAAAGTTAAAAATGATACTCAAAAAATTAGATATAATCAAAAATTCATTTTTGATAATAATAAAAAAATAGGTAATTCTAATCGTATAAATTTTGCATATCCAAATATTATTAAAAAATTAAAAAAAGGTAATAAAATTTTAATTGATGATGGAAAATTTACTTTTTTAGTAAAAAGTAGAAATAAAAATTCAGTTATCACTGTTTGTAAAAGTCAAAATTGCTTTATCAGAAGTAATAAAAGTATTCATATTCAAAACCTAGATATTTCATTCAATAAATTAACTTATAAAGATAAAAAGGATATAAGCTCTGCAATTAAACTTGGTTGTAACTGGATAGCTCTTTCGTATATACAAAATGAAAAAATAATAAATCAAACTAGAAAACTAATAAAAAAAGATATTGGTATAATTTCAAAAATAGAAAATAAACATGCATTAAAAAATATAACTAAAATTATTAAAGCCACCGACTCAATAATGATCGCTAGAGGTGATTTGGCCATTGATATTGGACATAGTGAAGTTCCCAAAATTCAGTTAAGCTTAATTAAAAAGTGTTCACAATTATCAAAATCAGTAATTGTAGCAACACAAATGCTTGAAAGTATGATTGAAAATAATACTGCTACCAGAGCAGAGATAAATGATATAGCTACAGCAATTTTTCAAGGCGCAGATACTGTCATGTTATCAGCTGAAGCTGCTATAGGAAAATTTCCAGTTCAAGCAGTTTCGACTATGAGGCAAACAATAATTTCTGCTGAAAAATACAAAAAAGAACATATTGAAGATTTTAAAAATTCAATAATTACTAATAAAGATCCTGTTAAATCAATTCTTTTATCTGTTAAAGATATTGCTTACAATCCCGACGTAAAAGCTATTATTGTTTTTTCAAACTCCGGTAAGTCTGCTAAATTAGTTTCTTCTATGAGACCTGCGGCAAAAATTATAACTATATCACCCAATATTAACGTTAGTAGACAAGTGTCATTATTGTGGGGAGTACATTCAATAAATAGTAGAGATGCAAAAGGATGGAAAGATATGATGTCAATATCTAAAGAAATAATTAAAAAACTTAAATTTATTAAAAAAAACGATTTTGTAATTATTACAGCTGGCTTACCTTTTGGTAAAGCAGGGATGACAAATATGGTCAGACTTTATAAAGTAGGAACATAATGGAGGTATTTTTTATAATATTAATTACGCTTTGGATTGCAGGTATTACAGAATAATGGAAAAAAGTTATAGTGTTGATGAAATCCTAGGAGCAATTAATGAGTTAAAGATAAAAAATAATCAGAAAAAAATTAAGGCAAATAAAACTGAAGTCATTAAAAACTTAGAAACTAATATACCAAAAGATACTTTAAAACTAATAGAAGAAGCAGAAAAACTAAATAAATGAATTTTAAATAAGCTTTGCTATTTGAGAGGCAGTATCACACATTCTATTAGAAAAACCCCATTCATTATCATACCATGATAAAACCCTACTAAATTTTCCTTTAATCACCTGAGTTTGAGTTAAGTCAAAAATTGAGCTATGTGGATTGTGATTAAAATCCTTGGATACTAGTGGTGCAGAATTAGTAGCTAAAATTCCTTTTAAAGGTCCGCTTGATGCTTTCTTCATTGCTTCATTAATACTTTCGATGGATACTTCTTGTTTTGAAACAAAAGTAAGATCAATAAGAGAAACGTTTGGAGTAGGAACTCTAATAGCAGTTCCGTCTAACTTACCTTTTAAACTTGGTAAAACTAAACTCATAGCTTTAGCTGCACCTGTCGATGTAGGGATCATCGCATCACCAGAGGCTCTAGCTCTTCTCAAGTCTTTATGTAGAGTATCTAATAATTTTTGATCTCCTGTATAGCTATGAATAGTTGTCATATATCCATATTCTATTCCAAATGAATTTTCTAAAACCATTGCAACAGGTGCTAAACAGTTTGTTGTACAAGAGCCATTAGAAATAATATTATGCTCTTTCTTCAACTCTTTGCTGTTAACCCCTTGTACAACTGTAAAATCAACTTCTTTTGCTGGTGCGGAAATAATTACTTTCTTTGCTCCAGCTTTAATATGTTTACCTGCAGATGCTTTATCTAAGAAAAAACCAGTGCATTCTAGGACAACATCGACACCCATTTTACCCCAAGGTAATTTAGCTGGGTCTCTTTCAGCAAAAACTTTGATATTTTGATCTTCAATTTGAAAACCATCACTGGATATTTTAACATTATGATTTAAAGTTCCATGAGTACTGTCATATTTTATTAAATGAGCGTTAGCTTCAATTGAGCCAAGATCATTTATACCAACAATTTTTATTTTATCTTTATAATTTTCTAAAAGGGCTCTTAAAATAAGCCTCCCTATTCTACCAAAACCATTTATACCAACTTTAATCATAATTTATTTGATCCTTTTTTTAACGAAAATTGTATTTTTGCTTTTTGCGTAAAATTTAAATTTATTTCTTTTGTAGTAATTATATGCCCTTAAATTGTCTTTTTCATAACATAAATAAAAATACTTTGCACCATATTTCTTAATTATTTTTCTGAAAAAAAAATTAATTATTTCATCTTTTTTTTTTAATGAAATTTTTTTGAAGTATTTTTTAAAGATAACTAAGTGTAATAAATGCAGATAATTTTTATTATTATTTGATTTAATATTGTTTGAAGATCTACCAAACATAGCAAATATAAAAGCTATATTTATTAATAGTTTATGGGGTTTTGTTAATAGATAAAAAATAATTTTTTTTTTTAAAATTTTATAATTTTTATTTGAAATTACGCTTATAACTGATGTGATTTTATTTTTTTTTTTAATTACGAAAATTTCGATAAGTTTATCTTTTATTATCTTATCGAGTAAGTCAGAGTCTAATAATGTAAAAATTGATCGAGGAATTTTTTGCGTTATTATACTAAAAATTTTTTTATAATTGGTAATTTTATTTGTTAATAAAAAGTTTTTTTTTATAATAGCAATCACTTAAGTTTTTTTATTTAGAACTATTTATCTCAAGTTTTATTTTATTAATAAAATCTCTTAATAATGCTGAGTCTTCATTATTTAAAATTCTATCTTTTTTAAGACCAGCTTTTAATTCTTTTCTAATCTTTAATTTAATTTTTTCTGAAGTCTCTTTATTTAAATTTGAATATACTTTTTGTTGAAATTTATAAATGCTATATCCAACTGTAAATTGATACAAGAAAAATAGTGAAATCATCAAAATTAAAGTTTTATAAATAAATAATCTCATCTATTGTTTTTTATATATTGAATAAATGTGAACATCTTTGATTTCAAGCTTTTTAAAAATTGTAAAATCTGATGGTATCATATGACTTTTATTATATTTTTCATCTGATTTATAAATGAAATTATCATAAATATAGTCAGCTCTACTAAAGTCTTGGCCAATAAATACAAGTTTTTTCTTTAATTCAGGGTCTAATAAATCTTTTCCATTTACAAACGGAGTCCAAGAAGAATTTGCAACAAATACTTCCTTTTTATTATGACTGTCAATCAAAATAGATTTTAAAGCATCAACCCTACTTAATGATGGGGCGTCAACTTGAAATTTTTTAATATATTCTTTTGATAATAAATTATTAAAGTACAGACTTTGATATGGATGAAATTTTACATTTTCACTGACCAATAAAATAACGGGTAGCGTGAGAAAGCAATATATAATTCTCATACTTGTTCTTTTCTTAAAATAAATTATCAAATTAAATAAACCAAACGTTAAAATGTAAGTAAAAAAGATATGTAAAAAATAAAAATGTCTCCATCCACTTAACATTGCTACATTGAAAAAAATTGCGTAAAAGAAAAAACTAAAAAAACTAAATAATATAAATATATCTTTTTTTTCACGATTAGAAATCCACAAATCGGATCCAACTGTTTTTCGATCACTAATATTTATTAATCTATAAAAAAATCTTTTTAAAAGTAAAAAAGCACCAATAATAAAAAGAATTGATAAAATTAATGGAGTTGAAATAAAAATCCAAATAGGCAAATAAGATCTTGGTAAATAGTCCATATAATAATAGTGGCCAAGGAATAACAACTTCAAATTCATAGAATAAAAAAATTTATTAAACCAATCAGAAATTTCTAATATATTTAACTGCCAAATATATGGATAGTGTAAATAAAGAGATATAATATAAAAAAAAGTAATTTTTAAAGATAGACTTATAAAATCTAATATACTTTTTTTATTTGTTAAAAATTCTAGGAAAATAAAAAAAATAAAAAGAATTGGTAAATAAATACCCATTATTCTTGTTGATGTAGCTAGAGCACTAAAAATACAAAAAAAAATTAAATTTTTATTATTCGCTTTATCAAAAAAATCAAAAAGAAAACTTATAGAAATAGTCAACAAAGATAAAAATAAAACATCTTTATTATTATAAAAACTATCACCAAATATTCTAGGTGATAAAGAATAAATAAGTAAACCTGAAAAGGCTATAACAAAATTAAATCTTTTTAATAAAATTTTATAGAAGAAAAAAGAACTAATTAAAAAAATTAGAAAATTGAAAATATGTCTTATTTCAAAGTATAATTTTGAGTTATCTAATTTAAAAATTGTTTCTATAAAAGCAGCTGGTACATCAAAGACAATTCCATAGAAATTAAAAAAAACTATGTTTGGCAAATTGGGGTTTTTTTTTAAAATATCATTATATTTTAAATTTACAGCTTCTTTAAATAAGTCAAAATCTGAAAAACTTAGAAAATAATTAAGCCAGTGAAAACCATTTAATCTTTGGAAATGCTCTTCGATCCCGATCCCAAAATCTCTATAAATAAATAAACCAAAAATAATATAAATTGAAAAAAATAATATTAAAATATAATTTTTTTTATCTTTTATCATTTATAAATTTTTAAAAAGAAATTTTTCATTAATGTAAAGATATACCTTAGGCAAGTATAAGTATATTTTAGATTTAAATTCACTATAGTTTTTGAATAACCAGATGCACGAATTTCATCTTTAAAAGGTATTTCTGTAATATTGAAATTATTTCTTTTTAAATAAGATAACAAATTTACGAAATAATCTCCATAAAATCCATTTAGTTTGAAATTTTTAAATATTTTCTTTTTGATGCAAATATAGCCACTAGTATAATCAGTTATATCTTTATAAAGCAAAAGCTTACAAATTTGATTAAAAATATAGCTTTGATTTTCGTTTATATCTTTATTTAGATTTTCATCTTTAAAATATCTTTCACTTCCCTCCAAAAATCTAGAACATATAATGGCATCGTATTGGTCTGCCTTTTTAATGAACTCTTCTATATACTTGGGTGGATGTTGAAAATCTGCATCCATCCAAATGATATTTTCATACTTAGCTAATTTAATTCCAAAGTTAATTGACTCTGCTAAATTTTTTTTCTGATTAATTCGAATGTGAATTTTTAAATTGTCATTTTGTTTCAATAAAGATTTAACCGTATCAATGGTCCCATCAGAGGAATTGTCATCAATAATTATTATCTCAAAAATTTTTTTATTAATTTTAAAAACTTTTTCAATAACTGAAATCAGACTTGCGATATGACCATTTTCATTGAGTGTTGGTAGTATTACGCTATATTGCATGTTTACTAATTTAAAAAAAATTGTTATTAACTATATCTGGAATATTTTTAAGCAATGATACAAAAAATAACTCATAAGAGTGAAGTATTAGCACTAATTATTAAAAATAAATATATAAAAAAAAAAGGGATTAATTTCTTTACTAATAATAAACTTTCTCAACAAGTTGCATATATGAACCATAAAAAAGGTCATGTCATTCAACCCCATATTCACAAAAAAAGATTAAAAAAAATCTATGATACAAGTGAGGTTTTAATAATTTTAGATGGATCTATGAGAGTTGATTTTTATGATAACAAGAAAAAATACTTATTTAATAGAAAATTAATTAAAAATGATATCATTATACTTTTGAAATGTGGACACGGTTTTAAAATAAAAAAAAACTGTAAATTTATTGAAGTCAAGCAAGGTCCTTTCGATCCAAAACAAGATAAATTTAAATTTTAAAAGTGTTTAAAAATTTTAAATTCATTCCAGTAAATATTCCTAAATTATATTCAAATGAAAAAGCTAATGTATTAAAATGTTTAAAAACTAATTGGATTTCGTCTGAAGGAAAATTTGTAAAAGAATTTGAAAATAACTTTTCAAAATTTAATGAAAGAAAATATGGTATTGCAGTGTCTAGTGGTACTGCTGCTTTAGAAGTTGCAATAAAATCTTTGAATTTAAAAAAAAATTCAGAAGTGATAATTCCAGCTTTTTCTATTATTTCTACTGCCCTATGTGTTATTAAGTGTGGTCTTAAACCAATTTTAACAGATTGTAATATACTCACTTGGAATGTTGACTCAAAAGAAATTATTAAGAAAATTAACAAAAAAACTTCAGCAATAATTCTTACGCATATTTATGGTCTTCCTGTTGACCTTTCTAATATTTTAAGAATAGCTAAAAAAAAAAAAATAAAAATTATTGAAGATGCTGCAGAAGTTATTGGATTAAAATATAAAAACAAAATGTGTGGTAGTTTTGGTGATTTAAGTACTTTCAGTTTTTATGCTAATAAACATATTACAACAGGTGAAGGAGGCATGATACTAACCAATGATAAATCTTTGTATTTAAAGTGTAAATCGTTAAGAAATTTATCTTTTTCTAGCTCATATTTTGATAGATATAATCATGATGACATCGGGTGGAACTACAGGATGACAAATTTACAAGCCGCGCTAGGTTGTGGTCAGCTTGAGAATATCAAAAAAATTGTTAAAAGAAAAAGAGAAATTGGCAACATCTATTATGATAATCTTAAAAATAATGACAAAATAATATTACAAAAAAATAAAACAAGTTATTCAAATAACATTTTTTGGGTATTTGGAATTTTATTAAAGAAAGATGTTAAGATAAAAAGAAATTATTTAATGAAGAAACTATTGGAACATAAAATTGATACTAGACCTTTTTTTTTAAGTATGAATAAACAAAAAATATTTAAAAAGATGAAATTATTTACTAATAAAAAGATGCCTAATTCTGAATATTTGTCTAAAAATGGGTTTTACGTCCCTTCTGGTCTAGCTATTTCTAACAGAGAAATTAAATATGTTTGCGATGTTTTAAATGAAATTTTAATTTAATAATTTAATAAATAAATTTTAAACGTATCTAAAAACAATTACTGCATAGCCGACACATAATAAAGTTGCAATCCAAAGCATGCTGCCAATTAATCCTAACCATGCTAGATGGATAAAAGCACTTCCAAGTAGAGATACAAATAATCTATCTCCTCTTGTTGTGTCCAGGCCTAAAATACCTCTTCTGGGTGAACCTCCTGGAACTTTTTTTTCCCAGAAATACATTCCCGTAATACATATAGCTATAAATATAAAAAATGTTGCTGTAGGCCATGTCCAGGCCATCCATGTTATAAAATCAAAATCAAAAAGACCTTTTTCTTTAGGTTGACCAACCGTAGACCAGCTAGATGCATGTAGATTTGTAAATATCATACCCTCCCCATTGCAAATCCTTTAGCGATGTAATTTCTTACAAAATAAATAACAACTGCACCAGGAATGATAGTTAAGCTTCCGGCTGCAGCTAACAGTCCTAGTTCATAACCAGATGTACTAGATGTTCTTGTCATTATAGCCGCGATCGGTTTAGCTATAGTAGCTGTGAGAGTTTTAGCAAGTAAGAGTTCTACCCATGAAAACATAAAACAAAAAAACATAGTAATACCTATTCCAGCAGCAATTGTTGGAATAAAAATTTTAAAAAAAAATCTACCAAATGAATAGCCGTCAACATACGCGGTTTCGTCTAATTCTTTAGGAACAGCAGACATAAATCCTTCTAGTATCCAAACAGCAAGAGGAATATTAAAAAGACAATGAGATAATGCGATAGCTATATGTGTGTCAAATAAGTTAACAGACGAGTAAAATTGAAAGAATGGTAAAGCAAAAACAGCTGGTGGGGCCATTCTGTTTGTTAGTAACCAAAAAAACAAATGCTTGTCTCCTAAAAATTTGTACCTTGAAAAAGCATATGCCGCAGGAAGGGCTGCGGATACGGAAATTATAGTATTAAAAACAGTGTATGTTATAGAGTTTACATAGCCCATATACCATGTGCTATCTGTAAATATAGTTTTATAGTTATCTAAAGTAAAATCTTGTGGCCATAAAGAATACACGTTTATAATTTCGGTAGTTGTTTTAAATGACATATTTAACAACCAGTAAATTGGTAACATTAAAAACACTATATAAATTGTTGGCACCAGCCATTTTACTCTATTCATATTCTGCCCTCGTCTTTCATCATTATGCTGTAAAAAACCCAACATATTAAAAGTACAATTAAAAAATAAATTAATGACATCGCTGCTGCTGGTCCAAGATCAAATTGACCTAAAGCCATTTTAACTAAATCAAGAGATAGGAAATTTGTTGCATTTCCAGGTCCTCCTCCAGTTAAAACAAATGGTTCTGTGTAAATCATAAAACTATCCATAAATCGCAAAAGAATTGCTAAAGTTAAAACTTTTTTCATTTTTGGTAATTCTATATATCTAAAAATATCCCATCTACTGGCTCCGTCAATCTCAGCTGCTTGATAGTAAGCAGGCTGTATTGAGTTTAAACCAGCGTAAGATAATAAAACAACTAAAGATGTCCAATGCCAAACGTCCATCAAAATAGTTGTGAACCATGCGTCACCACTTTGTTGAGTAAAATTGTAATCAAAACCCATAGAGTTTAAAGAATTTCCTAAAAATCCAATATCTGGAAGAGCAAATATATTCCACATTGCTCCAACAACATTCCAAGGAATTAAAAGAGGCATAGACATTAAAATTAAACAAACAGGGACTCCCCAGCCTTTTTTGGGCATTGTAAGAGCTATACCTATTCCTAACGGTAGTTGTATCAATAAAATTATAAAAGTGAATATAACTTGTCGACCTAAAGACGCATGAAATCTTTCAGAATGTAGAATTTCTTTGAACCATCTAGTTCCTTCCCATGCAAAAACATTACTTCCAAAAGTTTCTTGAAACGAATAATTTACTACAGTCATCAATGGAACTGCAGCATTAAAAGCCACTAGTACAAAAACTGGAATTACAAAGAGCCAAGCTTTCTGATTTAATGTTTTATTCATTATTCAATTATCCAATTATCTCCATAAGCATAAGTATATTTTTGATCAAAAGTAATATACGCACTGCCACTTGGTATTTGAGTTGACGAACTTGATAAAATTTTAATACTTCCACTTCCACACTCTGTGTCAATTACTTTGTGTCTACCTGTATCACTTACTCTTTTTATCTTAACTGCAATTCCGTCATTAGAAAAATTTATGAACTCTGGTCTTATACCAACTTGTGTTTTACTAAAGTTAGATTTTTTGATATTGTTTCTGCTAGGCAATACTTTTCCCTCAAAATTTATTTGTCCATTCTTTATTTCACAAGGTAGGATGTTCATTCCTGGGGAGCCAATAAAATGACCTACAAAAGTGTGTTTTGGTTTTTCAAATAACTCTACTGGAGTGCCTGTTTGAACAATTTGACCTTCGTGCATTACTACAACCTGATCGGCAAAAGTTAATGCTTCGATTTGGTCGTGTGTAACATAAATCATTGTACGATTAATTTTTTGATGCAATTCTTTTAGTTTTGATCTTAAAACCCATTTTAAATGCGGATCAATTACAGTCAATGGTTCATCAAACATGATAACGTTAACATCAGACCTAACAAGTCCCCTACCTAAAGAAATTTTTTGCTTTCCATCTGCTGTTAACCCAGATGCTTTATTGTTTAAAGTGGAAGTCAGTTCCAGCATTTCACCAATCTCTCTGACTTTTGAATCGATTTCTGTTTCCGATAAACCTCTATTTTTTAATGGAAATGCTAAATTGTCATATACAGTCATAGTGTCGTAAATAACTGGGAACTGAAATATTTGAGCGATATCTCTTTCAACTGGATTAAGCGCCGTGATATCTTTATCATCAAATAACACCTCACCTTTGGTTGGTTTTAGTAAACCAGAAATAATATTTAACAATGTAGTCTTGCCGCACCCTGATGGACCTAATAATGCATAAGCACCTCCATCCTTCCAATCAATGTCTACACCCCTTAAAGCCCAATCTGACTCATTATTTTGTTTTGTTAAGTAACTATGACTTAAATTTTTTAATGTAATTTTAGCCATTATTTACCAATCTATTTTTTTGATCAAAATATAAAAATTCATCTACATTCATATGTAATTTTGTATTTTCACCTATGTTTTTTTGTTGGATACCATTTGATAAAGAAACCCAGTTTAAATTACCGTTTGTGAAATGAATCAAACTTTCTGATCCACTAAGTTCTGAAATCAAAACTTTTCCATTAATCTCAATTGAATTATTTCCTTCTTTGTAGGTAGTAATATTATGTGGTCTTATACCTATTTTATATGTTCCATCTTTAATTTTGACATTTGATTTCCACTGAACATTATTATCAGTAAGTTTAAATGTATCACCATTTTTACTTATTTCCGCTATATTCATTGGTGGGTCACTAAATACTTTTGCGGAAGTTAAATTTTCAGGTTTGTTATAAACATCTAAAGTTTTTCCGTATTGAATAACTTTACCCTCTAATAATGTTGCTGTATTTCCGCCTATCATCAAGGCATCTAAGGGTTCTGTTGTTGCATATACAACTATGCAATCTCTATCTTCAAATAACTTAGGTAATTCTTCTCTTAATTCTTCACGAAGTTTAAAATCTAAATTAGCTAAAGGTTCGTCTAATAATATCAAATCGGAGTCTTTTACTAGAGCTCTTGCTAAAGCAGTTCTTTGTTGTTGGCCACCAGATAATTCATCAGGTTTTTTATTTAACATTTCAGATAATTTCAAAAGTTCTGCAACTTTTCCTACTCTTTGTTTTATCTCATCAGATTTTACGCCAGTGATTTTTAGAGGAGATGCTATGTTTTCAAAAACTGTAAAATTAGGATAATTTATGAATTGTTGATAAACCATAGAACAATTTCTTTTTTGAACTTCTTTACCAGTAACATTTTCACCATTAAACCAAATTTCCCCTGAGGTAGGTTTGTCTAGCCCTGCCATAATTTGCATAAGAGTTGTTTTGCCTGCTAGTGTTGAACCTAACAATACATTGATGGTGTTTTTTTCTAATTTTAAATTTGTTGAGTGAATATGAGTTTCAATCCCTACTTTTTTTTCAACATTTTTTAATTCTAAACTCATATTTATAATTTGTAATTTAGTTTTAAAAAAAGGGGGCAATAAATGCCCCCTTTTTAAATTTAGATTAACCTAGGTTATTTCCAAGCGTCTTTAAATGCTACGGTTTTTCCTTGAGGTTTCTCATTAACTTTAGCTTTTGGTGAACCTTTTTTATTTAACCAATAAGATGCTTCTCTTGGTTTATTAAGTCTTGGTCCACATCCACCGTATGCGTTACTACCTTTGTCAGCAGCTTCCATACGTGACATAACTAAGTCCATCTCATCTGCAAGACGATCCATAGTTTGTTGTGGCGTAAATGTGCCAGAGTTAACTTCTCCGATATGCTGCCACCATAATTGTGCTAGCTTCGGATAATCTGGAACGTTGATACCTGTTGGTGACCATACATTCCTATTGTCTGATCTATAGAACTCAATAAGTCCACCTAGTTCAGGAGCTCTCTTTGTAAAGTGTTTGTGGTTAACAGTACTTTTTCTTACGAAAGTTAAACCAACATCAGCTTTTTTAAGAGATACAGTTTTTGAAACTGTAAATTGAGCGTACAACCATGCAGCTTTTCTTCTTTCAACGTCAGTAGACTTAAACATGGTCCATGATCCAACGTCTTGATATCCAAGCTTCATACCTTGTTCCCAATAAGGTCCTTTAGGTGATGGGCCCATTCTCCATAAAGGCATACCGTCTTTATCAACTACTTTATTATTAGGATTTTTTCCTACTAAAGAAGCAGTGAAAGCAGTGTACCAGAAAATTTGCTGAGCAACATTTCCTGAAGATAGAGATGGTAGAGACTGATAAAAGTCCATAGCTGCTGCGCCCGGAGGTGCATAAGCTCTTAACCATTCATCCCATTTTCTAATTGCGTATACTGCAGCAGGACCATTCGTGGCTCCGCCTCGTGATACGTTAGCGCCAACTGGGTTACAAGAACCTGGTTCCATTCTAATTCCCCACTCGTCTACAGGTACTCCGTTAGGTAATCCTTTACTTCCTGCACCGGCCATTGATAACCATGCATCAGTCATTCTCCAACCTAAATCAGGAGCTCTTTTACCGTAGTCCATATGGCCATAAATATTTACACCGTCTATTTTCTTCACATCTTCTGAAAAGAATTTAGCGATATCTTCATAAGCAGACCAATTTACTGGTACACCTAAATCATAACCATATTTTGCTTTAAATTGTTTTTTGATCTCAGGTCTGTCAAACCAATCTTTTCTAAACCAATAAAGGTTAGCAAATTGTTGGTCTGGTAACTGATAAAGATTTCCATCTGGACCTGTTGTAAATTGAAGTCCGATAAAATCTTTAAGATCTAAAGTTGGTAAAGTAACATCTTTACCTTCACCTTTCATCCATTCAGTTAAGTTTACAGCTTGTTGCATACGCGCATGCGTACCAATTAAGTCTGAGTCATTTACATAAGCATCATAGATACTTACATTTGTTTGCATTTGTGTTTGAACAGCCATTACAACATCACCTTCCCCGATGATTTGGTGTTGTACTTTGATGCCAGTTATTTCTTCAAACGCTTTTGTAAGAGTTTTAGACTCATACACGTGAGTAGGTATTCCTTCAGATACTACTTTTAAAGACATTCCTTTGAATGGCTTAGCAGCATTGTGGAACCAATTTAGTTCTTTTTCTCTCTCTTTAGCAGATAGAACAGAAAGACTAAATTCTCCGTTAGACCATTTCTTGATTGCACCAGCATGTGCGTCAGCTAATACAGATGAAATAGTTACGATTGAAAATGAAACAGCAACAGCAAAAATAGTTTTTAATGTTTTAAACATTGTTCCCCCATTAATTGTTATTGTTGATAAAAGTTATTGGAACAAATTGATGCTAATATGTAAAGCTTTAAAAAGATTAGTTTTTCAACCTGTGAGAGAACTAATTAATTAATGTTCTTCTAACAGCCTTTGACCAGCCTTTAAGTAAGTTAGATCTGTTTGGTTTTGTCATTTTCGGTCTAAATCTTCTATCTAATGACCATTTTTTTGAAATATCTTTTAAAGATTTGTATATGCCAACTTGAAGCCCAGCCATAAAAGCAGCACCCAAAGCAGTTGTTTCTTGAACTTTAGGTCTTAATACTCCAACATCAACAATATCAGACAAAAATTGGGAAAACCAATTGTTCATAACCATCCCGCCATCAACTTTTACTAATCTAGGTTTTAATCCGTCGTGTTTCATGGCTTCAAACAAATCATATGTCTGGTAGGCTACAGACTCAATAATAGCTCTTACTATTTCTTTTGGACCAGTGTCTCTGGTTAATCCACTTAACACACCCCTGGCATTAGCATTCCAATAAGGAGCGCCTAAACCTGTAAATGCTGGTACTAAATAAACATCACGATTATTTTTTAAAGATTTAACTATTTTTTCAGTTTCTGAAGCTTTTTTAAAAAATTTCATTCTATCTCTCAACCACTGAACACCCGCCCCAGCGATAAATATAGATCCTTCCATTGCATACGTCGTTTTTCCATTAATTCTGTAGGCAATTGTAGTTAATAATCTATTTTTAGAATATAAAATCTTATTACCCGTATTTAATAATACAAAAGCTCCAGTACCATAAGTACTTTTAAGAGAACCAGGTTCGAAACAACACTGGCCTATAGTGGCAGCCTGTTGATCTCCTACTACACCATTAATCGGTATCTGCTGACCTGTTATTGACGAATGTGTTGAACCAAAATCGTCAGAACAATTTTTTACTTTTGGTAAAATATTCTTTTTAATCTTTAGTAATTTTAGTATTCCATCATCCCACTTATTAGTACCAATATTGTAAAGCATTGTTCTACTTGCATTTGTTGCATCTGTTGCATGAATTTGATTTTTAGTAAGACGCCAAATTAAAAAACAATCTATTGTACCAAAAAGTAAATTATCATTTTTCATTAATTTTTTTGCAAGGGGAATATTATCTAGTATCCATTTTACTTTTGTAGCTGAAAAATATGGGTCAATAAGCAATCCTGTCTTATTAAAAAATGTAGTTTCTTTATTTTGAGATCTTAATTTTTTGCAAAAATCTTCAGTACGTCTATCTTGCCAAACAATTGCTTTATAAACAACTTTTCCTGTTTTTTTGTTCCATAGAATTGTAGTTTCACGTTGATTAGTAATACCGATGGTTAAAATTTTTCCCTTAAGTTTTTTTGCTTTATAAACTACATCTTGTAAAGTTTTTTTTGTTTTTAACCAAATTTCATCTGGATCATGTTCAACCCATCCATTTTTAGGAAAATATTGAGTGAACTCTTTTTGGGAAGAAAAGATCGGTTTTCCTTTTATATCAAATAAAATAGATCTTATTGAAGTTGTTCCAGCATCAATAGAAACTATAAATTTTTTCATCTAAAAGAGTCCCAGTTTAATTCAAGTTTTTTATTTTCTACAATGGCGTTAATCATCCCAATCATTAATGGTAATTTTTTTTCATTAAATTCTTGTTTAACTTTTTGTGCAATTTCAATTGCTAAATCAGCGCCTTCAACTGTAACTTTCTCCATTTTAGTTTTTTTTGCTTCTGAAAAAGTTAATCCTTGACCAATATAAGATCCCATTTTTGCATTTCTACCTCCACCTGAACTAACATATAGATCTCCAAGTCCTGCTAATCCTTTCACAGTTTCTTTTTTTCCATTAAGATGTTCAACAAAGATTTCCATTTCATGAATAGATTGTTTTATTAATGCAGAAGCAGTATTCAAATAGTTTTTTTCTCTTACTTCTTCAGTAATGTTATTGCTGCACAGACCTTTCGCGGCCCCAACCACCATTGAAAAAATATTTTTAATGGCGGCAGCTACTTCTACTCCGTTTATATCATTTGAATAAGAAGTATGATAATAATTTGTATTAAGCATATCAGCTATTTTTTTTGCAGTTTTGATATCCTTGTTAGCTATAATAACACTGCTATGTATTCTATTAGCTAAACCAGCTGCAAGACATGGACCTCCTACTGCTGATATATTTGCTTCTTTTATACCTTTGCTTGATAAAAGTCTTTCTAACTTATCTACAAGTAATTCATATTTGTTATTATAAATACTTAAACCTTTTGTAAGCATTAAAAGATTAGGAATTTTTTTATCTTTATAAATTTTACTTAATTGGTCAGAAACCCAGTCAATACCTTTTGAGCTAATACCTAAAACAATTAAATCTATTTGTGATTTTAATAAATCATTGAATTTATCAAATTTAAATATATTGATACCTTCTGGAATTTTAGTATTTAAGCCCTGATGGAGGTTTTTATTTGCTTTTAAATTATCTATAAACTCATCTTCTAAATGAGTTCCAACTATATTAATATCATGATTATTGTCTAAACAAGGTAAAGCAAAAGCAGAACCCATCGCGCCAGCACCTATTATTAGTATTTTGGACATATTAATCTTTAAAAAAAATTTTTTTGACAATTAAAAAAAATGATATTAACTCAATTTTTCCAATAATCATAAAAATAATCAAACTAAGCTTTGAAGATGTTAATAAACTTGCAAAATTGACCTGTCCTACCTCATACATTGGAGAAGTTGTTGTATTAGTAATTGTTAAAATAGATATTTTAAAAGATTTTTCAAAATCAATACTGTCAAAAGCTAAAATCCCAGAGAGGATAAATAGACTGATAAAAAATGATATAAAAATTAAAAAGGAAATTTTTATATTGTCATCCGTGATTTTTTTATCTGAATTAAAAAAATTTTTATTTACTACACTATTAGGGCTAACTAATTTAATAATTTCAGAAGAAACTGTTTTTAAAAGAATATAAATTCTTGCAAGTTTTATTCCTGAAGTATTAGAGATTATAGATCCTCCAATAATTGTAATTAATATAAAATATAAACTTAGATTGCTATCTGAGTTTAGTAATGATAATCCAGAATTACTTAAACTACTTAGAACACTTATAATGATATTTAATCCACTGTAATTATTCAAATAAATTAATAAAATAAAAACTATTGATAATATGAGTAAATATAAGTCTTCTTGATGGTCTCGAATTAGAGTTTTTTTTTCAAAAATATTTAAAATTATAAAAAAATTTAATAATGGTATTAATAAAGATATTATAAATATTATCTTCTGAGAATTAGATGTTATGATTTTATTTAATGAGTCAGTTGGCATAAATCCTCCTGACGAAATTAGACTCATGCTGAGGTTAAGTGAATTAAACATTCTAATATTAACAAAATTAAGTAATATAAAAATAATTAAACTTAATATTGAATATAAAATAAAAATTTTAAATAATAGATCTTTTATATTACTTACTGTGTTAATGCTTCCATCACCTGAATAACTTAATTCATTCATTTTATAGTTGAATTGTTTATTGGAAAAAACAATAATTAAAAAAATTAGAAAATATAAACCACCTATCCACTGAGAGGATGATCTCCATAAAATTAAGGTTGGATCAAGATATTTGATATTTGAAAAAATTGAAAAACCGGTCCCAGTGACACCTGAAATTGACTCAAACAAAGAGTTTAAAAAAGTAACTTGATAATTACTTAAATAAAAAGGAATAGAAATAAAAAAAGATGTAACTAAGTAAACTAGAACTACTAATAATAACTGTTCTATAAAATTAATTCTTTTTTTTGATTTTTTACCTAAAAATAAAAAGCCTGATCCAAATATTAATGAAAAAACTAGAGTTATAAAATAAGAATTTATACTTAAAAAATAATCAAAATATGATGAATATAAAATATTTATAAACGCTAGTATGCTTATAGGAAAACAAAATAAACCTAGATAATAACTAATGCTTTTAAGATTCATTATTAAATAGAACTTACACTAAAGATATTTTCGACTTCTTTAAGTTGTTCTCTTTTTGCAAGAAAAACTACAAGATCATCTTTTTCAAAAATAAAGTTAGATCTTGGTATGATTACTTTATCTTTTCTGACAATAGCACCTACTCTAATATCTTCGGGTAAATTAGAATCTCTAATCTTTTTATTTAGTAATTCAGATTTTTCTAAAATCTTTGCTTCAATAAATTCGTAATCTCCGTCCAGAAGTGAGTAAACTGTTCCAATTGTTCCTCGATGAACATGTTCCATAATCCTAGAAACTGTGGTCATTCTCGGGTCCACGAGATCATCAATGTTTAGTGAGTCTTGAAGTAAATTATAATTAGTTTTATTTACAATCGCGATAGTTCTTTTTTTTTTACCTGTTTTTTCAGCTAAAACACAGGCCATCATATTATTTTCATCGTCATTTGTTAATGCAAGCACAGTTTCGGAGTCCTCTAAATTTGCTTCTTTTAGAATATCTTCATCCAAAGCATCTCCTTTAATAACTATAGAGGATGATAATTCATTAGCTATTTCTTCAGCTCTATTTTTATCTTTTTCAATTATCTTTACTCGTACATCATCAAAATTAGCTTCAAGCATTTTTGCCAAATTTAATCCAATATTTCCTCCTCCAATTATTAAAATATTTTTTGCTATCTTTTCTTCATGCCCAAACGCTTTAAGAATTGCATTAAGTTGGTCACTACTAACGACGACATAAACGTTATCACCTTCTATCATTTTGTCATTTTTTTTTAGATATATAAATTTTTCTTTTCTTACAGCGCCGAGAATATTTGCCTTAAAGTCTGGAAATTTAATAGTCAATTCTTTTAAAGGTATATTTTTTATTGGACAGTTCTTTTCAATTGAAATTTCTAACATTTTCACTTTGTCTTTGCCAAAAGGAACATTGTCTAAGGCACCTGGAGCTTCCAACCTTCTATATAAAGATTTAGCAACTTCAAGTTCAGGAGAAATAATTACATCAATTGGAATATTAGATTTATTATATAATTTTCCCCATTTTCCTTCTAAATAATCCTTGGTTCTTATTCGAGCAATTTTTTTAGAAATATTAAATAATGAACTTGCTAACTGGCAAACGATCATATTTGTTTCATCGTTTCGAGTTACAGCAATTACCATGTCGGCTTTTTCTCCACCAGCATTTTCTAGAACAGTTGGTAAAGTAGCGCGCCCCACAATACCCTTTACATCCTGAGTGTCATTAATTTTTTTTATATCTTCAGAAGATTGGTCTATTACTGTAACTGAATGACCTTGTGCAGATAATTGCTTGCTAATTGAAAAGCCAACCTTGCCGGCTCCACATATAATTATATTCATTTTAGTTTATACCTTTGATACCTAAAGACTTTAATTTTCGATGAAGTGCTGATCTTTCCATACCAATGAAATCAGCTGTTTTTGAAATGTTACCATGATTCTTTTTTAACTGTTTTGTTAGGTATTCCTTTTCAAAATGTTCTCTCGCTTCTTTTAATGGAGAAGAAAAAGATTTTTCTAAGAAAGACTCAGCATTTTTAAAGGTTGATGTTGATGATAATATCTCGTCCATTAATTTATCAATATTTTCTTTACTTTCATTAGACGATAAAATGGTAACTCTCTCTACTAGATTTCTAAGTTCCCTAACGTTTCCTGGCCAACTATAAGTATAAAGATTATCATTATTAATATCAATTTTTGATTGTTGAACTCCATTAATTTCTGAAATTATTTTTTTAAAATATTCAATTAATAAAGGTATGTCCTCCGTTCTAGAGCTTAATGAACTTAGTTCAATTGGTACAACATTTAAACGGTGATATAAATCCTCTCTAAATTTTCCTGATTCAACTAATTCTTTCAAGTTTTTTGATGTAGATGAAATAAGCCTTATATTTACGCTAATATCTTTTGTACCGTTTATTCGTTTAAATTTTTGGTCGATTAAAACTCTTAAAATGTTCGCTTGAGTTTGAACAGGTATTTCTGCGACTTCGTCAATTAATAAAGTTCCTTTATTTGCTCTTTCTAGTGCACCAGAAGAAATATTACCGTCATCAAACTCTTGGCCGAATAGTTCTTTTTCATAGGTCGTCTCTTTAAGTAATGCTGCATTTAAGATTATAAAAGGATCTTTTGATCTTCCAGAATACTTGTGGATTTTTCTTGCGACTAACTCCTTACCAGAACCAGTAGGCCCTGAAATTAAAACTCTACTTTCAGATGTTGATAATTTTTCAATTGTTTTTTTAATTTTAACAATTGAAGGACTTTTTCCTACTAATTCAAATGAGTGAAATAATTTATTTTCAATAATATTTTTTTCTTCTTTTAAAGAAGCATTCTCTAGAGCTCTTTTTACATAATTCAATATTTTTTCTGTAGAAAATGGTTTTTCTATAAATTCATAAGCCCCTAATCTTATAGCTTCAACAGCTATTTGAACTGTTGCATGACCTGAAATCATTATTACAGGAGTTAGTTTTTTTTTACCTATTACTAATTTTAATAAATCGATACCGTCTTTATCTACTTTATCTAATTTAATATCAATAATGGCCAAATCAGGTATTTTTTTATCTATTTCTAAAACAGCCTGATCGTAATTTGCTGCTGAACGGACATTAAAGTTTTGTTCTTTTAAAATATTACAAATTAAAAATCGTATGTCCGGATTATCGTCAATAACTAATATATCTTTATTCATTTATTTTTGGGAATGAAATTTCTATTTTAATTCCATCTTTTTTTTCCTTGTTTTGAATTAAAAAATCTCCAGAGTGATCATTAATTATTTTACTAACTATAGGTAATCCTAAACCTGTCCCATTTGTCTTTGTTGTAAAATAAGGCGTCATTACTTTTTTGATATTTGTAATTCCTGTGCCATTGTCTGTTAATTTAACCACTATATAGTCGTAATTACTAATAATTTCTATGTCAATTTTACCTTTAAAAACAGCGTTTTTTTTCTTTAATTCTGAAAATGACTCTTCAGAATTTTTAATTAAATTAATAAATACTCTGTTTAGCTGTTCAACGTCTCCTTTGATCATTAATTTTTTATATTTTGAATAAATGGTGTATTCATTTTTCGATTTCGTCATTATGAAATTAACTGAATTATTAATTACATCTATAATATTTACATTTTTAAATATTGGTCTGGGCATTCTGGCAAAATTTGAAAATTCATTAACTAGTTTTTCAATATCTTTAATCTGTCGATTAATCGTATCTAAGTATTTTTCAAAATCTGAATTTTCTTTATTAATTTTAGATGAATATTTTTCTCTTAAGCGATCAATAGATAGTTGAATAGGCGTTAAAGGGTTCTTGATTTCATGTGCCAATTTTCTAGCAACAGTTTCCCAAGCCTCGTATCTTTCAGTAGCCAATAGTTTATCTTGTTGTTTTTTTAATCTGTCGATCATTAAATTGAAGTTGGCATTTAGTTGCATAAATTCTTCATCAGCTTCAATATTAGGAACTTTAACATCTAAAGTTCCTTTACTGATTGATTCAGATGCTCCAATTAAATTTATAATTGGTTTTGTTAATCTTGAAGCAAATGTTATTGCGATTGAAGTTGATAAAAATAATAATAATGTAACAACAATTATATAAATAATCGCAAACGTTAATTTAATACCTGTTTGTTTATTTTCTACAGAATAGTAAAAATTAACTGCTTGTTCAGTTTCATTTAAATATCTTAAAATTTCCGAATCAATATTTCTTGATATATAAAGATAAGTATCAACTAAAGAATTTAATTTAATCATAACAGTAGTTTTGTTGTTAAGTTTATTAGTAATAAAAACTGGACGACCTTGTAATACTTGATCATAATTTTCATCAGACGGAATAACAAACTCATCTTCTATGTCTCTTATGTCTGAAAATAAAATATTTCCTAAGCTATCTACTAAATAAACATCATCTATTCTTCTTAAAATTTTTTCAGATCTAACGATTGACTTAAATTTATTTTGATTTGAATAATAAAAATTAGATGCTCTATTTAAACCAATACTCATTAAAATTATATCAGACTGAACATTTTTTTTACTTTCATCTAAATAATTTTTAGCTACATCATAGGAATTATTTACTGCTTTTGTGATTTGTTTATCAAAATAGTTCTGTATTCCAAAATTGAAAATAAATAATGAAAATATTGCTACAACTAGAGACGGTATAACTGTGAAAACAGAAAATACCGAAATATACTTAAGATTAGTTTGAGATCCAGTTTTATTTTTTTTTCCAGTATAATAAAACCGGTAGAAATTTTTAAAAATTAAAGTAAAAAAAATTAATAATAAAAATATATCAGCAATTAGTAAAAATTGTAAATTTTGATCTGTTAAAGGCACAAATCCTTCATTGATGAAGGTTAAAAATGTTACAATCCCCATAAAAATACATAAAAATGAAGATAAAATAATCCAATTAAAATTTTTAATAATTTTAAACATCTAAATAAGCGTTAATTATTCATATAAATATAATATAAGTTTATACAATGAGTTTTTGTTTAATCATTCTAGCAGGAGGTAATAGCCATAGATTTAGGTCTAATATAGGCAAACCATATCAAAAAATTGCAGGTAAATCATTAATAGAAATTAATATCGATAAAGCACGTAAATTTAAACAAATAAAAAAGATAATTCTTGTATACAATAAAAAAGACTCAAAACGAGTCAAATCTCTTAAGTTGAAAAATACTAAATTAATTGTAGGTGGAAAAACTAGACAACAATCTACTTACAATGCATTGAAGTATTTAGCTAATACAAAAGGTATATCGAAAGTTTTAATACACGACGTCGCAAGACCAAATTTTTCATTAAAACTTTTACATTCAATTATAAAAGGTATGAAAAATGCAAGAGCGGTAGTTCCAAAAATTAATATTCAAGATGCTGTAAAACAAAGAATAGACTCTAGTATAAATGAGTACATACTAGGTAAAAATAGGAATAATTTATTTTTAACTCAAACTCCACAAGCATTTTATTTTAAACAAATATACCAATTGCACAAAATTAATGCTGACAAATATAAAGATGATGATATTTCATTATATATGAATTTAGATGGTGTAAAATTTATAGATGGTGAAAAAAATAACTTTAAGATTACAGATCAATCAGATTTTCAAAATTTAAAGAATATATATAGATCCAATCAAAGTGTTGGGATAGGATTCGATGTTCACAGACTTGTTCCAAAAAGAAAACTTTATTTAGCAGGATTAAAAATTGAGTCGCCATTAGGAACACTAGGTCATTCGGATGGTGATCCTGTGTTACATTCAATTACAGATGCAATTCTTGGAGCTTGTAAAATGGGGGATATAGGTCAGATGTTTTCAGATAAAAGTAAAAAATTTAAAAATATTAGATCAACAATTTTATTACAAGAAGTTATAAAAAAAATAAAAGCAAAAGGTTATTTTATAAATAATGTTGATATAAATATTATTACTCAAACTCCAAAAATAAAAAAAATTAAAAAGAAAATGATAAATAATATTGCTAAACTTTGTGAAATTTCAATTAATCAAATTAATATAAAGGGTAAAACAACAGAAAAATTGGGTGTGGTGGGTAAAGAAAAAGCTATTGCCTGCGAAGTAATAACTTCAGTAATCAAATATGATTAAAAATGTAAATTTTTTATTTGTAACTTTTTTTGGCATTGGAACTATTAGATATGCTCCAGGTACAATAACTTCCTTAATTACTACCATGTTGTTGTTTAGTTCATTCCATATTTTAAGTTTATCTAAAACTGTTATCTTAATAATATTAATAACAATATTTCTCTATTCCTTTCTGGCAGTAGCAAGTTATATAAAAGAAGACACTAATAAAGATCCAAAAGAAGTAGTTATTGATGAGGTAATTGGACAATCAATACCTATTTATCTTTATGAAATAGCTCACGGAACTAATAAAGATTCAAAAGAAGCTATTTTATTTTACATATATATTTTTATTTTATTTAGATTTTTCGATATTAAAAAACCATTTCCTGTAAATTTTTTTGATAAAAAGTTTAAAAATAGTTTTGGTGTTATTATGGATGATGTTATTGCAGGTTTTTATGTTGTATTAACTTTAATCATATTTATGGTTGTTAAATCTAAACTTTTTACATGAGCTTAAATAAAAAAATCATATTACTGTTAAAAAGAAAAAAACATAAATTAGCTGTAGCTGAGTCTTGTACTGGCGGAATGTTATCAAGCGCTATAACTTCAGTAAGTGGTGCCTCTAAAGTATTTTCAATGGGTTTAGTCACTTATTCTAATCAAGCTAAAATGAATATTTTAAAAGTTCCAAAAAAAATTATTCAAAAACATGGTGCTGTAAGTATTCAAAGTTGTTTATCTATGGTTAATAATTTAAGTAAAATTAGTAAAAGCAAAATATGTATTTCAATAACTGGAATTGCTGGGCCTAGTGGTGGTAGTAAAATAAAACCAGTTGGACTTGTTTATATAGGTGTAAAAAATGGAAAAAAAATAATCATCAACAAATCCCAATTTAAAAATAAAGGAAGATTTTATATTCAAAAGGCTACGGTTAAGAAAGCTCTAAATTTAATATTAAAACAGCTGTAATATTTTAAATCGGGTAACTAAATCTTTGAAACCCCATAATCACGTCTAACAAATGGGCTATAAAACTATTAAAAGTCAAAAAAATTAAAAAAACATTAATATAAAGGGCAAATACTAGTGCGTTTCTTTTTCTTTTTCTTTTAAGAAAACTCTTATCTTCGGGCAACCATTCTTTATTTTTTGATTTAAAATCATAAGAAAACATCCAATACGTTATGTCACTTTCATTGGGGTCACCAGTTCTAATTTTTTTAATATAAGAAGCTAAAAACTTACAAACTACACATAAAAAAATTAATAATAGTGTTACTCCTAACATTATTTATATAATTTAATTGCTCTTTCCTCGAAAGACTTAGCTATTTTATTCAGACCTAATTCAAAAGACTTTTTCATAATCGCATTTAAAACGGGGTTTTTTAACTCGAAATCGATAAAAAATTCTAATTGTGTTTTGTTATTTATTTCTTTGAATAACCACTCATTTTTAAGATGTTTTAATGGACCATTAAGATTAGTGACGATTATCTTATCTTTTTCTTTATAATATGAAACATGGCTAGAAAAATTTTCATTCAAAATGCTTTTACCTACTTTTAAATCGCCGTTAAAAGTAATTAGGTCTTCACTTTCGTTTTTATCATAGATCTTTCCTTCTATGCACCATGGAACAAATTCAGGATATTTTTCAATATCCAAAACCATTTTAATAAGTTGATCTTTTTTACAAGGAATAATCTTTTTTATTGATGCAGATGACATTTAAATTGATTATTCCTTGCATCTTGTAATTTTCTAAAATCTTCATCAGCGTGATAAGAGGATCTAGTTAAAGGTGAAGAAGACACTAATAAAAAACCTTTTGTTTTAGCTATAGTTTCTAATTCTTTAAATTCAACTGGATGGTAATATCGATTTAAAGGGTGATGTTTATTAGAAGGCTGTAAATATTGACCAATAGTAATAAAATCAACTTCTGCAGATCTTAAATCATCCATAACTTGAATAATTTCTTCTTTTTTCTCTCCTAAGCCAACCATAATTCCAGATTTAGTAAAAATTTTTTTATTAAATTTTTTTGCATTTTTTAAAAGTTCTAGGGAAGCAAAATATCTAGCTCCCGGTCTTACTGTAGTGTAAAGTCTAGGTACTGTCTCAATATTATGATTAAAAACATCAAGATCAGCTTCGAGTACTTTTTTATAAGCATCACCTTTTCTTAAAAAATCTGGTGTCAATACTTCGATTGAAGTATCAGGATTTTTTTCTCTTATTTTGTTTACTACTTTATAAAAATGATTTGATCCACCATCGTCAAGGTCATCTCTATCTACAGATGTAATAACAACATGTTTTAAGTCAAGTTTATTGACAGCTACAGAAATTCGTTCTGGTTCAGTTGTATCAAGAGACATTGGTTTTCCTGTCTTTACATCACAAAAAGCACATGCTCTAGTGCAAGTGTCACCCATTATCATAAAAGTTGCATGCTTTTTACTCCAACACTCTGTAATATTTGGACAATTAGCTTCCTGACAAACAGTTACTAACTTGTTTTCATTAACAACTGATTTAGTTTGAAAAAAAATTTTTGAATCTACAATTTTTGATCTTATCCATTCTGGTTTTTTTTTAATAGGATTAATAGGTTTATTTATTTTTTCTGGGTGTCTAGTTTTATTTTTCATCTTAATTTAATTATAATTTCATTTTTTGTACCATATTTTAATTTTTCTCTATATAGCATATCTAAATAATCTAAATCATTATTGTGTATTAACTTGATTCTATTTTCTAAGTTTTGAAGATTTTTACTAAGATTTATTTCTTTTTGAGTTAGCTCTTTATATATATTTTTTTTTTCAAAGTACGCAATTAGACCTCTTTCTCCGCCAATAAAATTAATACCAACATAAAGTGTTAAAAAAATATTAAGTAGTATTAGTTTTTTTTTTTTAAATCTTTTAATAAGCCACATTATTAGATTTTAGCCATTTTGACTTTATTTCCAAGTTCTTCTTCTATACGTAACAGCCTATTATATTTAGCTACTCTTTCTGATCTTGCTAAAGACCCTGTTTTTATTTGAGATGATTCTGTTGCCACTGCTAAATCAGCTATAAACGTATCTTCCGTATCTCCTGATCTGTGGGAAATAATTGTATTGAAATCAGCTTTTTTAGCTATTTGAATTACTTCCAAGGTTTCAGACAAAGTTCCAATTTGATTTGGCTTAACTAAAATGCTGTTAGCAGACTTATCTTTTATTCCTTTATTTAATCTTTTTGAATTTGTTACAAACAGGTCATCACCTACAATTTGAACATCTTTATCAATTTCTGTGGTAATTTTCTTCCAAGATACCCAATCATCTTCAGCGAAAGGATCTTCGATTGATTTAATGGGATATTTTGAAGTTAACTTTTTATAATAATTCACAACCTCATTAACTGAAACAAAATTATTTGATTGGATTGAATATAGACCTTCTTTATTAATTAATTCGTTAGCAGCTACGTCTAGACAAATTGCAATATCTTTACCTGGTAATAATTTTGATTTTTCTATAGCACTTACAATTAATTCAAGAGCTTCTTCATTTGTATTTATAGATGGAGCAAAACCTCCCTCATCACCAACATTTGTAAGCATTTTTTTAGATCTTAATAACGTTTTTAAATTTTGGATTACAAGAAAACATTTTTCAATCGCATCCATGAAACTACTGGCAGAATCTGGTCTAATCATAAATTCTTGAATATTTAAATCGTTATCCGCATGAGCGCCTCCATTAATAATATTCATTAAAGGGATTGGTAAAGAAAAAGATTTTCCTAAACTTTTGTAAAGTGGTTTTTTTACTATTAAAGCTGCTAATTTTGAATTAGCTAAAGATACTGCTAAGGTTGCGTTGGCTCCTAGGTTTTTTTTATTTTCGCTTCCATCTAAATTTATTAACTCTTGATCAATTTTAGATTGGTCAATTGGGTCTAGTCCTTGTAAACTTGAATTTATCTTTGTATTGATATTTTCAATAGCTTTCTTAACACTTTTACCTAAAAAAAAATTTTGATCCTTATCTCTCAATTCATGTGCTTCGTAGGCTCCAGTTGAAGCTCCAGAAGGCGATATAGCAGATGCTGAAATATCATTATCTGAAAAGATTTCAGCTTCAACCGTCGGATTTCCTCTGCTGTCAAAAACTTGACGACCTTTAACATTAGTAATTTTTGCCATTTAATTTTTTTTTATTAAACTATCTATTTGATTTAATTTTTTTAATAAATTTTTAATTTCACCTAATGGAACCATATTTGGACCATCCGAAGGTGCATTATCTGGATCTTCATGCGTTTCCATAAAAATCGCTCCAACTCCCACAGCTATTGCAGCTCTAGATAAATGAGGAACAAATTCTCTTTGTCCTCCACTTTTCTCACCTTTTCCTCCAGGCTGTTGAACGGAATGAGTTGCATCAAATACAATTGGAAAACCAAATTTTGACATTATTGGTAATGCTCTCATGTCTGATACTAAAGTATTATATCCAAAGCTTGCACCTCTCTCAGTAATTAAAATATTTTTATTTCCTGACTCTTCAATTTTTTTTATTACATTAGCCATGTCCCATGGAGCTAAAAATTGCCCTTTCTTTACATTTATAATTTTTCCTGTTTTAGCAGCAGCAATTAGTAGATCTGTTTGACGACATAAGAATGCAGGAATTTGTAAAACGTCAACATGATTGGAAACCTTTGAACATTGCTCAGCGGTATGGATATCTGTTAACACGGGAACTCCGACTTCATTTCTAATTTTATCAAAAATTGGTAAAGATTTTTCTAATCCAATCCCCCTTTTACCTTTAATGCTAGTTCTGTTCGCTTTGTCAAATGAAGTTTTATAAATTAAATTTATACCAAGTTCTGAAGTAATTTCTTTAAGTTTGGAAGAAATCTTAATTGCATGAGCTTCGTTTTCTAACTGACAAGGACCAGCTATTAATGTAAATGGCTTATCATTTGCAATTTCAAAATCTGAACATTTAACTTTATGATTTATCATTTTTTCGAATTGATTTTGTGGCTTTAATAAATGATGAGAATAGAGGATGTGGTGTTAAAGGTCTAGATTTAAATTCTGGGTGAAATTGAACTCCTATAAACCAAGGATGATCAACTAATTCAATAATTTCTGGCAATTTATTATCTGGTGACAACCCTGAAAAAATCATTCCTTTATTTTCAAAATCTTCTTTATAATTAATATTAACTTCATATCTATGGCGATGCCTCTCTTGAATTTTTAAAGAATTATAAATTTTACTTATCTTTGTGTCTTTTTTAAGTCTTGCCTCATAACTTCCAAGCCGCATTGTTCCACCTAAGTTTTTATCTGTTCCTTTCATTAACTTTCCATCTTTTAACCATTCACTCATTAAACCGACAACTGATGCTTTTGAAGGACCAAACTCACTTGAAGTAGCATTCTTTATATTTAATTTATTTCTAGCAAATTCTATAATAGCCATTTGCATTCCAAAACAGATACCTAAAAATGGAATTTTATTTATCCTGGCATAATTAATAGCAGCAATTTTCCCTTCTGTACCTCTTTTACCAAAACCTCCTGGTATTAAAATTCCAGACACTTCTTTTAGTTTATTCTTAACCTCCTTTGGCTTTAAATAATCTGACTCAATTCTTATAAGATTAATTTTTAAATTATTTGCAATGCCTCCATGAGTTAAAGCCTCATCCAAAGATTTATAAGCATCCTTTAGCTCTACATATTTTCCAATAATTGCAATATTAACTTTATCTTTAGCGTTTAAAACTAGTTGAGTAATTTGCTTCCATGGTTTGAGATTAACTTTCTTTTTAGATCTAATCTTAAAATATTTTAATACTCTCTCATCTAACTTTTCCTTATTAAAACTTATTGGAGCTTCATAAATAGTTTTTACATCCACTGTTTCTATTACATCTTCTATTGAAACATTGCAAAATAAAGAGATTTTTTTTCTCTGGTTTAATGGAATAGATCTTTCTGATCTACAAATAATAATATCAGGTTGTATACCAATACTTCTTAATTCTTTAACAGAGTGTTGAGTAGGTTTTGTTTTTATTTCATCAGAAGCTTTCATGTAAGGAACTAAGGTAAGATGAATAAATAAAGTATTTTTTCTACCTAGCTCATTTGAAAATTGTCTTATAGCTTCTAAAAATGGAAGACTTTCTATATCGCCTACTGTTCCACCTATCTCACAAATAACAAAGTCTTCTTTAGTAGTGTCATTATTTATAAATTCTTTTATTCTATTAGTGATGTGTGGAATAACTTGAACTGTTTTTCCTAAATATTTACCTTGACGCTCTCTTTTAAGTACATCGTTATAAATTTTTCCGGTTGTTATATTATCTGATTTTTTTGCTGATATTCCAGAAAATCTTTCATAATGACCTAAATCTAAATCTGTCTCTGCTCCATCATCTGTGACAAAGACTTCTCCGTGTTGAAAGGGACTCATTGTCCCTGGATCAACATTTAAATAAGGGTCTAGTTTTCTTATCCTGACTTTGTATCCTCTTGATTGTAATAAATAAGCTAGTGAAGCTGATGATAAACCTTTTCCTAAAGATGAAACCACGCCGCCAGTTACGAATATATATCGCGCCATGGAAGTATGTTATACTTTATAATTCGTTAATTACAAAGTCTTAATTATTTAGATTGAGGGATTTGTGGAAGATTTGAATTTTCTTCTTCTTGTTTTTCAAGAACCGATTGTGTTTCACGTAGTTCGTCTCTTGAAATAGCAACAATAGTTATACTGCAAATAATAAATAAAGTTGCAATTATGGCTGTAAATTTAGTTAGAAAGCTTCCCATTGATCTAGCCGTCGTGAAATTATCTTGTGAAACGCCCAAGCCGAGCGCACCACCTTCTGATTTTTGTAATAAAACAGAAACAACCAAAATAAATGCTAAAATAATATTAATTGTGATTAATAAACTTTCCATAATGTCTATCTATAGTAATTCTTTATTATATCAATGAATTTTTTAGAAGATTTTGAAGCTCCTCCAATTAAAAATCCATCGATTTCTTTAATTTGTTTAAATATTTCAACATTATTTTCATCTACCGAACCCCCATAAAGAACAGGAGGACTTTTTTTTTTAAAAATATTCTTCAAAACTTTTTTAATAAATTTAGTTGTTTGTAATAAATCTTTTTGATTAGGTATTTTACCTGTACCAATTGACCAGATTGGTTCATATGCAACAATAATATTATTATTATTAAATTTTTTTTCTAGAACTTTAGTTAATTGTTTTTTTAAAACACTAAAAGTTTTTTTATTTTTTTTATGTGATTTATTCTCACCAATACAAAAAACAACTTTTAAATTATTTTTCAAAGCGAATTTTACTTTATCTTTCAAAATTGAATCAGTATCGCCTTCACTTCGATTATCAGAATGACCGACTAATGTGTACTTTGCTCCTACACTTTTAATCATATAAGAGCTCACTGCAGCAGTATTAGATGAAAACTGATCTTTTTGATAACAGTTTTGAGAGCCTATTATTATATTTTTATTCTTAAAAAATTTAGAGAATGACTCAATAAGTGTATATGGAGGAGTTATAATTACTCTATATTTGTTTCCATTTTTGTCTTTAGATCGATAAGAATTAATTATATTAAGTATACTGATCGATTTAGGAACACCAAACATTTTCCAATTTCCAATAAAATATCTCATCATTTGCCTTAGTTTAAAATTTGATTTATAGGTGTATTATTTTAAAAACACTTAATAGATTAATAAAATGTCAACTTCAATAGGAAAATTATCTAAATCATTTTTGGTAAAAATCTTGGTGGGTATAATTATTCTTCCATTTGTTTTTTGGGGTATGGGAGACGTGTTTAGAGGTGGAAATCAAAATGTAATAGTCACTATTGACTCTGATAAAGTAAGTACGCAAGAGTTTGCTAATCATTTAAATCGATTAAATTTAAGTGAAGATCAAATTAAAAACTTGCCTAAAACGGATTTAATGAATCAAATTTTAAAGGAATTTGTTGGTAGAAAAGTAATGGCTTTAGAAATAGAAAAACTTGGTATAATAATTAGTGATAACTCTTTAAGAAGTATAATTAAAAACGACAAACTATTTTTTAAAGATGATCAGTTCTCTAGAACAGAGTATGAAAAATTTCTTCTTAAGAGTGGAATAACAGCTCCTACTTTTGAAGCTAATATAGTACAACAAGAGTCAAGACGGCAATTATTAAGTTCTTTAGCTGGAGGAATTTTAGTGCCAGACTCTCTAGTCAAAAATGTTTTTGAAAAAGAAAATCAAATTAAGACAATTAAATACATCGATTTAGAGAAATTTTATTTAGATAAAAAGTCATCTCAAAAGGAATTAGAAGACCTTTACAACAGAAATAAAATGATATTCTCTGAAGAATATAAATTTATTGAATACGCTGAAGTCACTCCACAAGCTATAACTGGCAACACTGAGTACAATAAAGTTTTTTTTACAAATTTAGACAATCTTGAAAATAAAATATTAGATGGGCAATCTTTTAGTGAAGCTGTAAAAGAAAATAATTTAAAAATTACTAAAATTGATAATATAAATATTAACAAAGAGAATAAGACCAGAAAAAAGATAGATTTTCTATCTGATAATCTTTTTAAGAAAATTTATTTTATTAAAAATGAAAAAACTCCAGAAATAATAAATGTTGATAATAAATATTTCTTAGCAGTAATTCAATCTATAGAAAAAAATATTAAACCGATTGACAATCCGGATGTTCTAAAAGCACTTAAAGCTCAATTAAATTTTAAAACTAAGATTGATAGCAATACTTCTATTTTAAAAGATATGAATATTGGAGGTTTTGACAGAAATAAGTTTGAAGCTTTTGCTGAGAAAAATAAATTAGAAGTAAAAGATTACAAAATATCTAATTTAAAACAAAACGAAATTTTTTCTGAAGGAATAATTAAAAGAATATTTTTAACAAAAGATAGTCAAGTTGATCTTATAACAAATAGTTCACTAACAAAAAACTTTTTAATTTTGGCTGTAGACACAGAGTATAAAGAATTAAAAAAATCATCTGCTGAATTTGAGAGATATGAAGCTAAGGCTCGATTAGATATAATTAATAAAATTTATCAGGCATTTGATAATCTTTTAAATCAAAAATACAAAGTAAAACTTAATCAAAAAACTATTGACCGTCTAAAAAATTCATTTTAATGAAAATTAATACAAGTTTTATTCAATTTAAAAAGAAGCATTCTAAAAAAAAACATCAAATCTTATTTAGATCTAATGCTTGCAAAGACTATTACAAAGTTGAAAATTTATTTAAGTTTTTACTTGCTGAGAAAAATAGCTTTATTTTTGAGTCAGTTGAAAAAGGTTCTTTTAGAGGTCGCTATACAATAATAGGCTTAAATCCTGATAAAATCTGGGATATCAATAAAAAAACTATAACTTTAAAAAGCGATGGGAAAAAAACAAAAATAAAAGCAAACCCCCTAAGGTTTATAAATAAGCTAATAAAAAATTTTAATATCAAAATCCCAAACCAACTTCCATCTATGGCTTCAATGTTAGTTGGATATTTTTCTTATGATGTAATTCGTTATGTAGAAAAAATTCCAAATAATTGTATAGATGACTTGAATATTCCTGATGTGAGATTATCACGTCCAAAAAATTTAGTTATTTATGATAATTTAAAGAAAATAATTTATTACATAGAAAATGTTTATGCGGATACAAAAATTAAAAATTATAAGGAAGAATATGAATCTATAATTAAAAAATTTAATTTATATGAGGATTTTGGTAAAATTAAGCTTCCAGATCAATTTACATATAAACCTAATAAAAATTCAATTAAATCCAATACAACTAAAAAAAAATTTAAATCTTTAGTTAAAAAAGCAAAAACCTACATTGAAAAAGGTGATATTTTTCAAGTTGTTTTAAGCCAAAGATTTGAAAGAAAATTTAATAAAAAACCAATTGAGATTTATAATTACCTAAGAAAATCAAATCCTTCACCGTTTATGTTCTATTTTAATTATGACGACTTTAATATTTTGGGTAGTAGTCCAGAAATTTTAGTAAGACTTAGAAAAGGAGAAGTTACTATTAGACCTATTGCTGGAACAAGACCAAGAGGAAAAAATAATAAAGAAGATAAAAAATTCGAATTAGACCTTCTTAAAGATAAAAAAGAGTTAGCGGAACATTTAATGTTGTTAGACCTTGGTAGAAATGATGTTGGAAAAGTTTCAAAAATAAACTCTGTAAATGTCTCTGAAAGGTTTAAAGTTGAACGATATTCTCACGTAATGCATATCGTCTCCAATGTAATTGGTAAATTTAATAACAAATTCTCTTTATTTGAGACTTTATTATCAGGTTTTCCAGCTGGAACCGTTAGTGGAGCTCCCAAAATAAGAGCAATGGAAATTATTGATGAACTTGAAAGAAATAAAAGAAAATTATATGCAGGTGGTATCGGATATTTTACTTCAAACGGTGAGTTCGATACTTGTATAGCTTTAAGAACAGCTTTAATAAAAAATGATAAATTTTATGTTCAAGCAGGAGCTGGAATAGTTGCAGATAGTCAGCCTGATAAAGAGTATGCAGAGACAATTAACAAAGCTAAAGCACTTATGAGAGCTGTAGATTAAATGAAAGTTTTACTTATAGATAATTACGACAGTTTTACTTACAATTTGTTTCATTATATATCAAATTTTAGAAAAGAAGTTGATGTTGTAAGGAATGATAAAATAGATGGAAAAACAATTTTAAGAAAAAAATATAATAAAGTCGTTATTTCACCAGGTCCAGGAAATCCTAATCAGGCGGGAAACTGCTTAAAAATTGTAAAGGAGATTCATAAAAAAATACCTATTCTTGGAGTTTGTTTGGGGCATCAAATAATTGGTCAAGTTTTTGGTGGAAAAGTCATAAGGGCAAAAAACCTAATGCATGGAAAAACAAGTAAGATTAAGCACAAAAAAAAAGGGCTTCTTAGGAATATTCAAAACAATTTTACAGCAACTAGATATCATAGTCTTGTTATCGAACGAAAAACCTTCCCAAAAGACCTAATTATTACAGCTGAAACTAAAAATAAAACAATAATGGGTTTAATGCATAAAGAGTTAAATATTCATGGGTTTCAATTTCATCCAGAGAGCATTAATACTAAAATAGGTATGAAATTAATAAAAAATTTTATAGCTAATTAACATGACAAACATTCTAGAAAAATTAAAAAAAGGCCAAAATTTAACCTTTGAAGAAAGTAAATTTCTTTTTTCCAATTTAATGGAAGGAGAATTTGATGAGAGTTCAATTATAGAAATATTAGAGGCTTTGGGTAAAAAAGGAGAAACTAAAAATGAACTTGCGGGTGGAATTTATGTTTTAAGAGATAAAGCGAGTAAGGTTAATACGGATCCTAATACAATAGATACCTGCGGTACTGGCGGAGATGGTCAGAACTCTTTAAATATTTCTACAGCAGCAGCTATCGTTTTATCTAGTATGGGAATTAAAGTTGCTAAACATGGAAATAAAGCTGTTTCATCAAATTGTGGATCTGCTGATGTTTTAGAAGCTTTAAGAATTAATATAAATTTAAAACCTAATGAAGTTGAAGATAGTATTAAAAAATTTAACTTTGCTTTTATGTTTGCACCAAATTATCACTCGGCAATGAAACATGTCGGTCCTGCAAGAAAGAAAATGGGTAAAAAAACTATTTTCAATTTGATTGGTCCATTAAGCAGTCCTGCACAAGTTAAACGGCAAGTGGTCGGTGTCTTTGATAAGAAATGGATGAAACCTTTTGCAGAAGCGTTAAAAGAAAATAATGTAGTTCACGCATACATTGTCCACAGTGACGATGGCATGGATGAAATTTCTCCTTTCGCTAAAACAAATATTGTTGAATTGAAAGATGGAAAAATTAATGAAATTACTATTGATCCTAAAGATTTAGGAATTAACTCCAACAATAAAGATAATTTAAAAGGGAAAAATGCTGAGTACAATGCTGAGAAAATTATAGAAATTTATAAGGGAAAAACAAACGAATTTTCACAATCAGTTGCATTAAATGTTGCTGCAGGATTAATTGTTTCTGGTAAGGAAAATAATTTTAAAACAGCTTTTGATAAAGCTACCAAACACATGGCTTCTGGAAATGTTTTTCAACACCTTGTTAAAATTCAGTTAAAATAAAAAATGGATCATTTAAATAAAATCTACGGTGAAAAAAAAGAAAGTGTTGAGAAATACAAAAAAATATATTCTATAAAAGATTTAGTAAAAAGAATTGACTCTTTTAAAAACTACTATGATTTTAAAAAACCTCTTACTGATAAAAAAAAAATTAATGTTATTGCTGAAATAAAAAAAGCTAGTCCCTCAGCTGGTGAAATAATTAAAGATTATAGGCCAGTTGAAATAGCCAAAAAATATGCTAAGGCTGGCGCTACGTGTTTATCTGTTCTTACAGAAGAAAAGAATTTTAAAGGAAAAGTTGAAGATATTTTTGAAATAAAAAGAGAGGTAAAACTTCCAATTCTTTGCAAAGATTTTATATATGATACGTACCAACTGTATCTAGCAAAGGCATTTGGTGCTGATGCAGTGTTAATAATAATAAGTGGTACTGGTGTAATTCTTGCTTCAAAACTACAAATGATAGCACATGCTCTTGGACTTGCTGTTATTTTTGAAGTGCACTCAGTTGTTGAAGCAAAAGAAGTAGTAGGATTAGAAGATGTTATTGTAGGAATTAATAATAGAAATCTTGTAACGTTGGAGACAAATATAGAAAATACTTTTGAAGTTTATCAAGATGGATTATTTAAAAGGAAACAAAAAGAACCAATTATTGCTGAAAGTGGAATTAAATCTGAAAAAGAGGTTCAAAGAATAGTTAATGAAACTGGAATAAATAATTTCTTGATAGGAGAATCACTTCTGAAAGATATTGAAAATAAATCATCATTGCTTGAAAAGATCCTTAAAATACAAGTAAAATAGGCACTTATTTCAAGTTGTAATTTAGATAGAACTTTTGTAGAACATAGATGTACGAGGTTTGTTCTATGCTTACAAAAAAACAAAAAAACTTACTATTATTCATCAATAAAAAAATTAGATCTTCTGGAGTATCTCCATCTTATGAAGAGATGAAAAACTCACTCAACCTTAAGTCGAAATCTGGAATACACAGGTTGATTTCTGCTTTAGAAGAAAGAGGTTTTATAAAAAGATTAGCTCATAAAGCTAGGGCATTAGAGGTAGTTAAGTTACCAGAAAATGCTAGTGCAAACGATATTTTTAACTCTTTTACTCCTAGCGTAATAAAAGGTGGTTTAGATAAAAATACTACCAAGTCATCAGATATCGCTGTTTTAGGAAGTATTGCAGCAGGAACTCCTATCGAAGCAATTCAACAAGAGGTAGATAGAGTTGCCTTACCAGAGGATTTACAAAATAATGGAGAACATTATGGATTAAAAGTTAAAGGTGACTCAATGATTGAAGCAGGAATTAATGATGGCGATACAGTCATAGTAAAAAAAACTTCAAATGTAGAAAGTGGTCAAATAGCCGTTGCTTTAATTGACGGTCAGGAAGCAACACTAAAAAGAATTAGAAAAAAAGGTAATACTATTGCTTTAGAGGCAGCTAATCGAAACTACGGTACTAAAATATATGCCTCTAAAAGAATAGAAATTCAAGGTAAACTTGTTTCTTTATATAGAAACTTTCATTAAAATAGTCTAATTAATTAAAATGTCTTTTAATTGTAGGTTTGCGCCCTCTCCTACTGGGCCTTTACACATCGGTGGTGTTAGAACAGCTTTATTCAACTGGTTATTAGCAAAAAAAAATAAAGGTAAATATTTCTTAAGAATAGAAGATACAGACAAAGAAAGATCAAAAGATAAATTCAAAACACAGATTATCTCTTCTCTAGCTTGGCTTGGAATTAAGCATGATGGAGATGAATATATTCAATCAAAAAATATTAATAAACATGTTTCTATAGCGGAAGAACTTATGAAAAAAGGTTTTGCTTATGAGTGCTACTGCACAGAAAAAGAAATTGATGAACAAAAAGAGAAATGTAAAAAACAAGGTATACCATATGTTTATAATAGAAAGTGGAGAGACGCTAAAGAACTTAAAATTCCAGAAGGTATAAAACCAGTAATCAGATTTAAGAGTAAAATTTCAGGTAATACAATTATAAAAGATCTAGTTCAAGGAGAGAGAAATATTTCAAATTCTACAATTGAAGATTTTATAATATTAAGAAAAGATAAATCTCCAACATATCAATTATCAGCAACAGTTGATGATCATGAGATGAAAATTACTCATGTGATTAGAGGTGATGATCATATGATTAATTCTTTTAAACAAAAACAGATCTATGATGCCATGGGTTGGGAAGTTCCAAACTTTGCCCACATACCTTTAATTCATAGTGAACAAGGGAAAAAATTATCTAAAAGAGATAATGCTTCTACGCTTGAAGATTATGTTAAAATTGGAATAATTTCAGACTCTTTAAGAAATTATTTGTTAAGATTAGGATGGTCATACAAAGATAAAGAGATTTTTACTAAACAGGAAAGTATTGATTTATTTGATTTAAGCGGTGTTGGTAAATCACCCTCAAAATTAGATATGAATAGGATTTATTCAATAAATGAAACGTACATTAAGACAATAGATGAAAAAGATTTATTTAATTTCTTCAAAGAATATGTATCGAAATACAAAAAACCTTTAGATCAATCAAAAGAGAGTATTCTTATAAGATCTATGGGTTTTTTGAAAAATAAAGCTAAAACTCTAGAAGATATTTGGAATAACGCTCAATACATTATTAATGATAAAGTTGAAATTAAAACAGATGATAAAAAATTAATTGATGATTTATCTAAGAAAGTAATCAATGACTTTATTAATGAATATGAAAAACTCTCTTCTTTGTCTAGAGAAGCTTTGGAGCCTATAATTAAATCCCTAATTGATAAACATAAGACCAATTTTAAAGGTGTAGGACAACCTTTAAGAATAGCCCTTGTTGGTTCAAGATTTGGGCCTGGTTTATATGATGTAATTTTATCCTTAGATAAGGCAGAAGTAGTAAAAAGACTAAAACAAATCTAAATGAGAGAAGCTGTATCTTTCAGAACTAGAAAAACATCCATTTACGATAAAAAATCAAACACTCCTTTTAAAATAAGTAGATCAAAATTTTTCAATTTTATTAGTTGTAAACGATGCTTTTATTTAGATCGTGTTAAAGGACTAAAAGAGCCATCAATGCCAGGGTGGGCTTTGAATATTGCTGTAGACGAATTATTAAAAAAAGAATTCGATATTTATCGAAAAGAGCAAAAACCTCATCCAGTAATGATAAAACATAATTTAAATTATGTTCCCTATCAGCATAAAGATTTAGATACATGGAGAAATTCTCTTAAAGGTGGAATTTCTTACTTAGATGAAAAAACTAATCTTATTATTCATGGTGGAATTGATGATTTATGGTTTGATTTAAAAGAAAAAAAATTAATAGTTGTAGATTACAAAGCTCAATCTTCTACTTATCCAGTTACAGTATCTTCTTATTTAAATTCAGAGTGGCATCAAAGTTATAAACTTCAAATGGATATTTATGTGCATATTTTAAGAAAGATGAATTTTAAAGTTTCAAATCTTTCGTATTTTTATGTTTGTAATGGTGAAAAAACTAATAATAAATTTGAAAATAAAATTGATTTTAAAACAACTTTAATACCTTATCGTGTTAATACTTCTTGGATTGAGGATAAAATATTAGAAATGAAAGAAGTTTTAAATTTGGATTCACCACCTAAAATAGAAAAAACGTGTGAAAAATGTGCGTACTTAAAGGGTGGTAAAGATTTTTAAAAAGAAATAATTTTTTAGTTAACGATTATCTATTATTGTTTTCATTATCATTATTTGATGACTGATCGTTATTATTTTCAGATGTATTTTCTTGCTCTGTAGTTTCTTTATGCGTTTCTTCTTCAGTTTGCTGTTCAGATTCTTGTTCTGGTTCTGGAGTAGGTTCTGGTTCTGGAGTAGGTTCTGGTTCTGGAGTAGGCTCCTGAGATTGAGATCTAGCTATGTCCGCAGCACTTTGCGCAGGTTCTCTCCTCATAAAGAAATATATTCCAGCTGCTAAAACTGCAATTCCTCCTAAGA
>JBJLEB010000017.1:0-15073 GCA_045566095.1 Candidatus Pelagibacter sp.
ATTTGCTGATTATCTGTTCCAGGATTAGAGTCGCCCCACTCATTATTTGAAATGTGGCTATAACTGTAACTTAATTTTGAGTTTTCAAAAATATCTATACCTAATTTTAACTCACTTTTAAACTCTAAGACACTTCCAAGATCTTTCCCGTCGCCTTTTTCATAATAACCAGGAGCAAAACTTGGTAAAATTTTTAATGGGCCAATACCATATTGTCCTTCAACACCTGTATAAAGATACACTGATTTTTTTCCTGTCATAAATCCACCTGAAACAGGTTTAAACTTTCCTAAAAAAGTATCTCGAAATAAGTTTGGATTTTTATGCTCAAGACCTAATAAAGTTGATTTATCGTCACCTTCTTTATCAATTAAATCAAAAGTCCCAGTATAAATTGATATATCATTATTTCCCTCGTCAGCCTTTACGACACTCACAGAAAAAAACATAATTAGTAACAATAGAATTTTAAAATTCATGCTAAAAAAATACAACTAAATGGTTAAATTGTACAGAGGCCTTTCCTAATTTTTTCTTTTTTTTAATATTACAAAAATAATAATTCCACCAAGGATTAAAGCTAAATATGGTAAAAACCATAGCATAAAATTGTGCCTATTAAATTGAGGTTTAAACACAATCCATTCTCCATATTTATCTGCCATAAATGAGTAAATTTCATCTTCTGTTTTACCTTCTTTGACTAAATCCTTAACTACAAGTTTAATAGTTTGAGCAAAATCGGAGTTAGAGTCTGCAATAGATTGCCCTTGGCAAACTAAACAACGCAAATTCTTAAAAATTGTTATTTGATCAATCTTTTGTTCAGTTCCATTTAACAAACTAAAATTTAAAGTAAATATAATTAGAAGTAATTTAAATTGCATACTTAATTAATAATTTCTTTTATTGCATTAAAATCTTCGATAGACAATGGTCCTACAAATTTTTTTAAAATCATAAAATTATTGCTTATCAAAATACTCTCTGGGATCCCATAAACACCAAAGTTCACTGACTGCTTACCATTTTCATCTTTAGCCATGAAGTAATAGGGGTTACCTAAATCACTCAAAAACTTATTTGCTTGTTCTTTTTTATCTTTATAATTTACTCCAAATAATTTAAGATTTTTTTCTTTAGAAAGCTTCATCAGTAATGTGTGTTCTTTCCTGCAAGGTGCACACCAAGATGACCAAAAGTTAATTAATATATAATTATTATTTATTAAATCTTGTTGTTTATAAAATTTTTTTTCATCAAAATATTCAAAATTAATTTTAGGAGTCTTTTTCCCAACTAAAGATTTTGTATTATAACTATTATCTTTGTTTAAACTTATAAAGAATACCCCTATTATAAAAAAGATAATGATAAAAATTATAATTTTAAATATTTTTTGCATTTTTAAATATTCTTAAGAATCCTCCAAAAACAATCATGATCACAGAAATCCAAATCCAAACCATAAGTGGTTTTTTTTGAAATTTAATATTATAATATTCTGAACGATCAATATTACTCATTGTTAAATAGTAATCCTTAAACGCATCTGTTTTTATTGATGCTTCATAAGTTAATGTTTGCGGACTTTCATAAATTCTTATTTCAGGCCTTAAGATATTTTTTTTACTTGTATTATTATTTGTAATCTCCAACTTTCCAATAACAGCCTTGTAATTAGAAAAATTTTCTAAATCTAAATTTTGAAATGTTATGGAATAATTATTAAATTTTTTTGTCTCACCTAGCTTAATATTATAATCTTTTTCTATTGAAAAAATATGATTAATACCAATGAATAAAACCAAAAATCCAAAAGATGCATGGGAAATAATTCTAGCTAAATCAATTTGCTTTTTTTGAAAAGACTTTATTGCATCATGCAAAGACGAGAAAATTAAAAATAAAGCCGATATAATTATTAAATTTGAAAGAATACTATAACCTGTAGATAAAAATATTATTAATAAATTTATTAGGAGAGACCCCACTAGAATAAAAAAATAAATTTTTAAGTTTTCTAAACTGCCTTTAATCCATTTTGTCTTTGGTCCTATAGCCATAAACAACATAAATATCACTACAACAGGTAGTATTACGATATTATAAAAAGGTGGTCCGATTGAAATCTTGCTATTTAAAATAACATCTGTAAAAATTGGATATACAGTTCCTAGAAAAACTGTAACTAAATAAAACATCATAAACCAATTATTAACAAGGATGAAAGTTTCTTTGCTGTTAACATTTAGATCAAAAATTCTTTTTTTATATTTTTTAAATAACAAAAAAATAGATGATAAAATCATAATTGTTAAAAATAACAAAATGTAAATACCTCTTGCAGGATCACTTGCAAATGTGTGCACTGAATTTAAAATACCTGACCTTACAAGAAATGTTCCGGTAACGCTTAATATAAAAGTAAGTAAACATAAAATAATAACCCAAAAATAAAATAAACCTCTTTTTTCAAAAACCATTAGAGAATGAACTAGTGCTGTCATTGTAAACCAAGGTAAAAGAGAAGCGTTTTCTACAGGGTCCCAGAACCAAAATCCTCCCCAACCTAATTCGTAATATGCCCAAATGGATCCAACCAAAATTCCTAATGTTTGAAAACACCATGATATTAAAACCCAATTTTTAATAGATTTGGCAAACGATGTTTGAGAATAATTTGTTATTAAGGATGCCACTGCTGCTGAAAAAAAAATGGAGGAACCAACAAATCCAATATAAAGTAAAGGAGGATGAATGGCTAATGCGGGATCTTGAAGAATTGGATTTAAACCTAACCCCTCTTCTGGGACCGGTGATAAGGCGCTAAATGGGTTGGAATTAAAAAAAATAAAAAATAAAAAACCAAGTATCAAAATATTCTGAATAATTAATGTAAACAATCTGAATGTTTTTGGATGATTTTTATTAACAACTAAAAATAAAAAAGAAAAAAGTGTAAGAATAATAACCCATAATAATAAACTTCCCTCATGGTTTCCCCAAGTTCCAGCAATTTTATAAAATATAGGTTTTAGGGTATGAGAATTTTGATAAACAGTTATGAGAGAAAAATCTGAAACGATAAATGCTGAGATTAATGTAAAAAAACATATGATGATTAAGGTGCTTTGAATTATGCTTATTTGATAAATTACACTAGGTATAATATTTCCAGATACTTTTAAAAATCTTAAAGCATAATAAATTAATATCAAGCTTAAAGAGATATTTAAAAATAACAATAAATTTCCGATATTACTTAGCATTTTGTTTAATATTTTTTAATTCAGGAGGCATATAATTTTCATCGTGTTTAGCAAGAATTCTATCAGCAATAAAAAAAGTTTTATCTTGAAGTTTACCTTCAGCAACTACTCCTTTTTGTTCAGCAAACAAATTGGGAACTGTGCCGCTGTAACTAACTTTTAATTCATTTTTAAAATCAGTAATTATGAATTTAATTTCTTCTTCATTAATAATTATAGAATTTTTTTTTTACCATACCGCCAACTCTTATTTTTTTATTAAAATTGATATCTTGATTTGCCCCTGATATCTGTAGGAGATTTAAAATATAAAATATTTTTTTCTAAAGATTTTAATATTAAAAAAAAATGCAAATCCTGAAAATAATAATATAATGGCTAAGAGTGATGCTCTTTTTTTAGCTTTTTTTTGAAGCATTAACTGCTTTAGATTGTCTTACTGTATGATGATAAAACCTGAGAAGCGACTGTTGATTTCTCTAAAACAAATTTTCTTTTTTCAGCAGATAATTCATTGACCTCTTTTATAAATTCTCTTTCATATTTTTTAAGTGTTTTTAAAGTTTTGAAAAAAACTAAAGCACATACTATAAAAGTAATTAAAAAGGACGCCCAAACAAATAGACCATAGCCACCCATTAATACTAAATTTTGAATCATAATCTTTTTAAGTTTTTTTTCTTTATTCTAATGATTTCTATCTTATATTTCATTAGAAAAATTAACGCACAATACAGCAACATTACAAAAAACATAAGCAATAAAGGCATTAACATAGATGAATGAATGGCGCTTGATCCTGTTAATTTTATACTAGCTGGTTGATGAAGAGTATTCCACCAGTCAACCGAATATTTTATTATAGGTATATTTATAAGCCCAATAATAACAATTATACTAGATACTTTATTTGCCTTATCTTCTTGTAATATAAGCTTATGAGAAACTATGAAAGCTATATAAAATAAGGCAAGTATAACCATGGAGGTTAGTCTTGCATCCCACTCCCACCAAGTTCCCCAAGTTGGCTGCCCCCATAATGATCCTGTAACAATTGCTAAACAGGTAAACATTAATCCTATAGGCGCAATACTTTTAGTAATTAATATTAAGTTTTTAGTTTTAAAAATAAAATTAATTATTGAAAATAAAGCTATACAGGTAAAAGAAGCTAAACTAATCCAAGCTGATGGTACGTGAACGTACATTATTCTAACACTATCTCCTTGCAAGTAATCTGGAGGAGAAAAAATTAGCGCAAATGAAAGTGCTATTAAAAGTAAAATAAAAAAAATAGAGTTAATAAAACTAATTAATTTTTCAATTAAATAGAAAACTTTTGTAGGATTTATTAAATCAAACATATCTTCTCAGTACTATAATATTATTTTTAAGAAAAGAGCTAATATAAGCCTAATTGGGAATTGAGAGGGAGTTAGAGAAGTACTATTTAATCCCCAATCAGGTGATTAATTGCAATCTTATTAAAAGTTTATGTCTTTGATTTGAATGAAAGATGTTAAATTTGAGGCAACTAAGATTATTTAATTTGAAAGTTTAAAGTAGTTTGAGCCTTTTTTACCTAAAAAAATTTCCTCTATTAACGGATGTTTGACTGGTACTTTAGATTTATCTAATAATAAATTTTGCTCTGAAACATAAGCCTCATATGTTACGTCATTGCTTTCAGCCAATAGGTGGTAAAAAGGCTGATCCTTTCTTGGTCTCACGCTTTTAGGAATCGATTGATACCATTCTTCTGAATTATTGAATTCAAAATCTACGTCATAGATAACACCTCTAAAATCGAAATGTCTATGTTTAACAACTTCTCCTATTGAAAATTTTGCGTTATTGCTTGATGCCATACCTAATAGTTAATAATTTTTTTATTAAAATCAATATCTAATTTATTAAAAATTTATTATATGCTATTGTTTGATTGTGAATAAGTCATTTTTTAAATTTTTAGCTGACTTTGGTCCATTATTAATTTTTTTTACAATTTACTACAAAAGTGGGAATAACCTTAGTGTCGCAATCCCTCCTTTAATAATTGCTACAATTGTAGCTGTTGCTGTGGTTTATTTTATAGAAAAAAAAATCCCTTACGTACCTTTAGTAGGTGGTATTATAATTTCATTATTTGGTGGTCTGACCTTATATTTTAATAATCCAGTTTTTTTATATGTAAAACCCACAATTATAAATATTATTTTTGCTTTTATATTAATTTTTGGAAAAGTATTTTTTAATAAAAATTTTTTAAAGTTTTTTTTTAAAACAGCATTTCAGCTAGATGAAATTGGATGGGATAAATTAAATTTTAGGTGGGCTTATTTTTTTATATTTTTAGCATTTATCAATGAAATTATATGGAGAACTCAACCTGAAACAACTTGGGTTAATTTTAAAGTTTGGGGAATATTACCACTAACTTTTATATTCACGGCATTTCAGTTGCCAATGATAAATAAACATAAAATATGAAAAATATAAAACTAATCATTAATAATGATGTCGCAAAAGATAAGGAAAAATTTTTTATAAAGAAAGAACTTCAATGTATTCTTAATTTGTATGCAAAAATGGTTTCTAATGGTTCTTGGAAGGATTACTCTTTTTCATCAGGTTCAAAAGAAGTTTCTTTTAATGTTTATCAAAGAGCTTCTGATCGCCCGGTTTTAAGAATTTTAAAAAACCTTAAACCAATTTACTATAATGAAAAATATGTAATAAAAGATAAAAATGGAAATATTTTAAAGAAATCAGAAAATCTCACTTTATTAATAAATAAAATAGGCTGGAATAATTTAAAATTAATTAAATGATTATCTTCGCTGGCCAAAGAGTCTTAAAAGCATAATAAATAGATTGATAAAATCCAAATACAGAGTTAGAGCACCCATTACAGCTTTTTTACCCATTAACTCTCCACTATCGCTAACTAGATACATATTCTTAATTTTTTGAGTATCATATGCTGTTAAGCCTACAAAAACTAAAACTCCAATAATAGATATTACAAAATACATCATAGTAGATTTCATAAAAATATTAACAATTGAAGCTATAATAATTCCAAATAATCCCATCATTAAAAAAGAACCAAGTTTGGTTAAATCTTTTTTAGTTGTATATCCGTAAATACTCATTGCTCCAAATGTTCCCGCAGTAATAAAGAATACTCTGGTTATACTTGCTCCAGTGTAAAGCAAAAAGATTGAAGATAGAGAAGCTCCCATGAGTGCTGCGAAAACCCAAAAAGTTGTTTGCGCTTTAGCTGCAGACATTTTTGATATCCCGAAACTCATATAGAATACTACCGCTAAAGGAGCCAACATAATTACCCACTTTAGACCAGAAGCATAAATTGTATTCCCAAAATTAGTTAAACCTATAATTTGCCCGCCATCATTAGTTACAACTGCCATCTTAAAAAACGCCAGCGCGATTAAACCAGTCAGTAAAACACCGGATGCCATGTAGTTGTAAACTTTTAGCATGTATGCTCTTAAACCCTGATCTATAATAGCTTCGGATGCTGATGATCTTATTGTAGAACTTTGTTTATTAAATTCCATAATCTTAATATAAGAACTTTTATCTACTTTTCAATAGGCAATATTTGCTTTAAAAAAAACAATAAAATCGCAATTTTATGAAATTTAAAAAATTAGGAAGTACAGATTTAGATGTAAGCTTAATTTGTCTTGGGACAATGACTTGGGGCACACAGAATTCAGAGAAAGATGCTTTTGAACAAATGGATTATTCAGTTAATCAAGGGATTAATTTTTTTGATACAGCAGAACTTTATTCGGTTCCTCCAACAGCAGAATCTTTTGGAAAAACAGAAATAATGATTGGTAATTGGTTCGAAAAAAGAAAAAATAGAAAAAAAATTATTTTAGCTTCAAAAGTTGCTGGGCCTCGTTTGGACTGGATAAGGAATGGAGAAAATAATTTTAACGAAAAAAATCTAAGTAAAGCTATTGATGGAAGCTTAAAAAGATTAAAAACAGATTATATTGATTTATATCAATTGCATTGGCCTGAAAGATCTACAAATTGTTTTGGTCGAAGGGAGTTTGAAATAAATGAAAACGAAAGTGAGTGGAATAATTTTGAGTCTATTTTAGTCGCACTAGAAAAATTTATTAAAAAAGGAAAAATTAGATATATTGGAATGTCCAACGAAACTCCATACGGGTTTTTAAAATATTTAGAATTAGCTCAATATAAAAATCTTCCTCGAATGGTGTCAGTACAAAATCCTTATAGTTTAGTTAATAGAACTTATGAGGTTGGTATGTCAGAAATTTCGATAAGAGAAAGATGTGGCTTATTAGCGTATTACCCTTTAGCTGCAGGAGCTTTGTCTGGTAAATATAGGGGTGGTCAAATGCCAAAAAATGCTAGGATGACTTTGTTTAAAGGCTGGGAAAGAATGATTAATCCTTTAGCCATGAAAGCCTATGATGAATATTATAATTTAGCTAAAGAATATAATATGACAATGGTACAACTCGCTCAAGCATTTGTAAATTCAAGACCCTTTGTGACGAGTAACATTATTGGAGCTACAACTATGGATCAACTTAAGGAAAATATTGGTAGTATTGATAAAGAACTAACCAATGAAATGATGGAAAAGATTAATTTAATTCATAATAGTAATCCAAATCCTTCACCTTAATTCAAACCATTGAAATAGGTTTATTTTAGTATAAAAACAATTTTATGTTAGTTAAAAAAATTTTTTTTCTGATTATATTTATAACAATTTCATGTAGTGCTTACGCTAATACTCCAAAATCAACTGGAAAATACAAAAATTGGGAAAGTTTTACAGTCATAACTGAGCAGGGGAAAATTTGTTTTGCACAAACTATACCGACAAAAAGAGCTCCTTCTTCAATTCAAAGAGAAAAATCGAAATTATTTGTAACTTTTAGACCGTCTGAGAGCATTAAAGATGAAGTAAGTCTAACTAGTGGACATGAATACAAGTCATCCACAGTTACTGCAAGTTCTGGAAAAAAAAGATACTCATTCTTTTCTCAAAAAAACTTTGCATGGCTGCTTGATGATCAAGAAGAAAAAAATTTTATTAAATTGATGAAAAGAGCAACTAATATAATTGTTAAAGCCAGAACATCAAAAGGAGCTGAAACAACAGATCATTATTCAATGATGGGATTTACTAAAGCGTATAATACCGCAAAAAAAACTTGCAGTTAGATGAAAAAAATTGTTTTAGCCTATTCAGGCGGGCTCGATACCTCAATAATTCTAAAATGGCTTCAAGAAAACTATAAAGCTGAAGTGATTGCATATACATCTGATATTGGCCAAGAGATGGACAAAAAAAAAATTATTAGAAATGCAAAAAAACTTGGTGTTAAAAAGATTATTATTGAAAATCTTAAAAACGTATTTGTCAAAGAATATGTCTTTCCAATGATAAGGTCTCATGCTGTATACGAGGGTGTTTATTTATTAGGAACTTCTATTGCGAGACCATTAATTGCAAAAAGACAGATTGCTATTGCAAAAAAATTTAATGCATTTGCAGTTTCACACGGGGCAACTGGTAAAGGCAATGATCAAATTAGATTTGAATTAGGTTATGCTTTTTTTGGTGGAAAAAAGATTAGAACAATAGCTCCATGGAGAGAATGGAAATTACAATCTAGAACTGATTTAATTAACTACGCCAAAAAAAAACAAATACCTATTCCTAAAGACAAAAAAGGAGCTCCTCCTTTTTCAATTGATGATAATATTTTTCATACTTCTACTGAAGGTAAAGTTTTGGAAAATCCAAAAAATTCTGCCCCTGAAATCATATTTCAAAGAACAGTTGCTCCAGAAAAAGCCCCAAACAAAAGGACTAAAGTTAAAATTACTTTTAGAAATAGTGATCCTGTCGCTGTTAATGGGAAAAAATTAAATCCTGAAAGACTATTAGAAAAACTAAATATTTTAGCAGGAAAAAATGCTGTAGGCAGAGTTGATTTGGTTGAGAACAGGTTTATTGGAATAAAATCTAGAGGAGTTTATGAGACACCTGGTGGAACAGTTTTATATATTGCACACAGAGCAATAGAATCAGTTACACTAGATAAAGAAACTGCACATGCAAAAGAAAGAATTATGCCAGAATATGCAGAACTTGTTTACAATGGTTACTGGTTCTCAAAAAAAAGAATAAATCTTCAAAAGATAATTGATAAAAGAAGAAATCAAGTTTCAGGAGAAGTTGTTTTGAGCCTATATAAAGGAAATGTGACAATCCTATCTAGGCGCACAAAGAATAAAGCTTACTCTATGAAAAAGGTTTCTTTTGAGGAAAATAAAACTTTCGATAAAATTAAGATTGAAAAATTTATTAAACATCACTCTAAACAGTTAAATAAAGTATAATTTTCTGATACCATTAATTAAATGAATGCAGCGATTCGAAATATTCAATTAGTAGCAGTAATAATAGTTCTTGCTGCAACAATCATTGCGTTCTTTTTAGAAATTTTGCAAATGTATGAGAATAGAGATGTTAACTTAGCTGATTTGCTTCTAATGTTTATTTATATTGAAGTTATAGGCTTGGTAAGATCGTACTGGGAGTCTAGAGCGGTAAGAGTTATCTATCCTTTGGTCATCGCAATTACAGCCTTGGCTCGTTATATAATTTTACAAGATAAAGATTCAGACCCCACAAACTTGATTTACTTAGCTACTGCAATTTTGATTGTATCTATTGCTACAGTAGTTATAAGATTTAGAAGAAGTAAATACTTAAATATAGACAAAGATAAATCTAACGACCTTTAAAACAATCTAGAGTATTTTTTAGTAAGCAAGCGATAGTCATAGGTCCTACTCCTCCAGGCACAGGCGTAATTGCCTTAACTTTATCTTTAACAGCATCAAATTGAACATCACCGACTATTTTATCTCCTTCTTTGTTTATTCCAACGTCTATTATAATTGAATTTTTTTTAACCCAATCATTTTTGACTAAATTTGCTACTCCAACTGCGGCAACTAAAATGTCAGCTTTTTGACATTCTTCTTTAAGATTTTTTGTTTTTGAGTGAACAATTGTTACAGTACAATCTTCTTTTAAAAGAAGTTGAGCCATAGGCTTTCCATTTAAATTAGATCTTCCAATAATTACAGCATGCTTGCCTGATAAATTTTTTTCTACTTTTTTTATTAAAAGTAAACAGCCCAATGGTGTGCAGGGCACTACTGCTTTATAGCCTGACGCAAGATTACCTACATTTGTAGGATGAAATCCATCAACATCTTTCAAAGGACTAATGGTATTAATAATTTTTTCTTTATCTATTTGTTCAGGTAAAGGGAGCTGCACGAGAATACCAGATACATCTTTATTATTATTCAGTTCCTTTATTTTCTCCAATACTTCAGCCTCGGTAACATCATTAGCATATCTTATAACATTTGAATCTATTCCAACTTCTTTCGAATTCTTCTCTTTATTTCTGACATATATCTGACTTGGCGTATGATCACCAATTAAAATCACTGACAACCCTGGAGCTTTTTTGGTTTTATGTTTAATTAATGAAATTTCTTTTCTTACTTCTTCTCTTAAGAGTGCTGCTTCCTTTTTTCCATCTATAATCATATTAAAATATCAATGGCCTCAAATATAATTGCATACATAATTTAATGAACCATAAACCCAATAAAAGAATTACTGGTGAAATATCAATTTGGCCTAAATTAGGAATAAAGTTTTTTATTTTATCTAAAATTGGATTAGTTGCTCTATAAGTAAAATCTAAAATAGCGTAGACAAATCTACTTTGAGTATTCAATATATTAAAAGCAACTAACCAACTCAAAATTATATGAATAATTACTACCCATTCATAAATATTGATAATTTGAAATGTTAATAAGTAAATAGCTTTCATTGTTTTTCGACATAAATTGATGTGCTAGGAAATGCAAAAGAAGCTTTATTTTTTTCAACTATTGTTTTTATTTCTAAAGCTAGAATATCTTTTACTTCCATCCATTCTAAATAATGTTTTGTTTTTGTAAAACAAATAAGTCTTATATCTATAGAGCTCGCAGCAAATTGGTCGATTTTTACGGATACAAAAGTGTCACTAGATTTAGAAAAAAGCTCATTATTCTTAATGAAATTTTCAATTTCTTTTTTAATTTTTGATAATTGATCACTCGTTGTTTTATACTCTAGTCCTATAGACCAATTTATTCTTCTATTAGTGGTCTGAGAATTATTTATTACAGCTTTTTCTGCAAATTGAAAGTTAGGAATAGTTGCTAATGATTTATCAAATCTTCTTACTACGGTAGATCTAAAACCAATATTTTCAACTGTCCCTTCAATAACTCCTTCAACATATATCCAATCACCTACTTGAAATCTTCTTTCTACTAGGACTAATATTCCAGAAATTAAGTTTTTAAATAAATCTTGTGCGCCTAGAGCAACCGCAACCCCAAATAAACCTAAACCAGCTATAATTGGTCCAATTTTTATTCCCCAAAGTTCTAATACTGCGGCGGCGCCCAATATTAAAATTAAAACTTTGATTGCTTTAATAATCCAATTAATTAAATCTCTAGAAAGTAAACCTCCTACAGATTTAATGACTACTGAAAAAGGGCCTATAATCTGATGGAAAGTCCAAAAAATTAATATAGTTATGAGCGATCTATTAATTAACTCTATAGCTCCATGTTCAGTTGATAGGTAGCTCGTGGAAACAAAAAAGCCTAAAACTATTGGAAAAAACTTCGCAGGTCCTTCCATTGAAAAGACCAATGAGTTATCAAATTTGTTTGTAGTTTTTGAAACATAATTTTCTAATCTTTTGATAACAAATTTAGAAAATATACCTCTTAAGAAAAGAAAAAAAATAAATATGGCTAAAGCTATTAAAATTTCTGAAATATTAATACCAGACACACCTTCTTTCCAAACATCAATAAATAAGTTTTTAAAATTTTCTAATACATTCATCAACTATCTTTCATTTAATTGCAGCAATTCATCTCCTGGATTGAAAATTTTAACTTTTTTCCATTTGTCGATAAAAAAAATATCTGCAACTTTTTTACTTATACACATAACTTCAGACCCTGTCATTAAAGGATAAAGAGAGTACTTTTTTACTATTTCTATAAAACTTATCGCACTTCGCGTTGAATAAACAAAAATTATGTCTGGAGGATGGCTAGAAATAATCTTTTTATTCTCATCGTTTAAATCGGTAATTTTTTCAGAAGTATAATTAATAATCTTATTTGTAGTAAAACCTTCTCTTTTAAGTTCATTATCCAAGTCATATGAAACATTGTCTCCACAAAAATAAGCTATACTAGATTTTTCATTAATTTGATCTGAGTTAATAATTAAATTTTTCAAAGCATTTACAGTTCCACCCGCTGAAACAGTATTGCTATAACCTAGTGTTCTTGCAATTTTTTCAGTAATAGCTCCTACGCAAAAACAAAGTTTACTTTTATCTTGTTGTTCAACCTTTAAATTTCGAATGGCATTTGCGCTTGTAAAAATGAAAGCATTATACTGATTTGCATCTATAGGCTTCATTTTAATAGAAGAAATTTTTAAAGTTGGTATATGAATTATTTTGTGTCCTAACGAAAAAAACTTTCCCATTAAATCTTCAGCATCTATAAGTGGTCTTGTAATTAGGATATTCATTTTTTTTTGAATTTGTCTCCAGCTAAAATTAATAATTTTTCACCAACACTTTTTCCAATATGTAAAGCATCAAGATCTCTACCAATGAGTTCATAATTAAAAATATCCTCACCGAAATCTGAAAATAATTGTGCTTTTAATTTTAAATTACTGTTGCTGATTTCCGCTAGCCCCCCTATCGCTGTTTCACAATCGCCACCTATAGTTTGAAGCATTTTTCTTTCCGCTTTTGCACAAAGACTAGTTTCTTTATCGTTAATTTTTTTAATAATATCATAAATCAATTTATCATTTTTTCTGCACTGAACGGCTATAATGCCTTGGCCCACAGCAGGTAATATTTCATTAGTTTCAAAAGTTAAACCAATCTTTTTTTCTAAATTTAAACTTTTAATTCCTGCAGCGGCTAAAATAATTGCATCTATTTTTTTTTCCTCCAATTTTTTAATTCTTGTATCAATATTTCCTCTTATATTTACAACAGAAATATTTTTATTTAATTTTTTTAATTGTAGTTCTCTTCGTCTCGAACTTGAGCCAATAATTATTTTATTTTTTAGTTCATTAATTTTTTTAATTTTGCTACTCACCAAAACATCTCTTGGATCGTTTCTTTTAATATAAGCTCCTATCATTAAATCTTCGTGTTCAACTGATTCCATATCTTTTAAAGAATGCACTGCAATATCAATATTATTTTTTATTAAATTTTCTTCTATTTCTTTACAAAATAAATTTTTTCCACCTACTTCTGAAAGCTTTATGTTTTGATGAATGTCTCCTGAAGTTTTTATAGTTTTAATATGTATGTCTACGTCTTTTGAGCTTTCTAATATAAGGTTTTTAACCTTTGAAACGTAGGCTAGAGATAATTTGCTTCCTCTGGCACCAATTATAATTTTTTTCATTATTAGTATATATATTTGATAGATATATTTTATACTATTCTAAATATTTACACATATATAATGAAAGAGAAAATTACTTTTTTAGGAATTGAGACAAGTTGTGATGAAACAGCTGCAGCTATAATAAGAGAAAATGAAAATGGTACAGCTGATATATTGTCAAATGTAGTTTCAAGCCAAATAGATGAACATAAAGAATTTGGTGGAGTAGTCCCCGAGTTAGCTGCGCGTGCACATATAGAAAATATTGATTTTATAATTAATAAATCTTTGAAAGATAGTAAAATTTCTTTAAATGAGATTAATGGTGTTGCAGCAACTGCTGGTCCTGGTTTGATAGTATGTTTAACCGTTGGATTAAACATTGGAAAATCTATAGCTGCCTTTTCTGGTAAACCCTTTGTAGGTGTAAACCACTTAGAAGGTCATGCACTAAGTCCAGGATTAGAAAATAAAATTGAATTTCCTTATTTACTGCTTTTAATTTCGGGAGGTCATACTCAGTACTTAATAGTAAGAGATGTTAATAGTTATGAACAGCTAGGCACTACAATTGATGATGCACTTGGTGAAGCTTTTGATAAAACTGCTAAGATGTTGGATCTTGGTTATCCTGGTGGCCCAAATGTTGAAAAATTTTCAAAATTAGGTAATCCAAATTATTTTAAATTACCAGAGCCAATTATTAACAAAGCTGGATGTAATTTGTCATTTGCTGGATTAAAAACTGCAGTTTTAAGAGAGTCAAAAAAAATCAATGGAGATGAAAAACTTAGATATAATCTTGCAGCGTCTTTTCAAAACACTATTAATAAAATTCTTTATAAAAAGACTAAAATTGCAATAAAAAATTTTAAAGAAAAAACTCAAAAAAAAGAAGTTAAGCTTATAGTTGCTGGTGGTGTTGCAGCAAATAAATCTATAAGAGATAATTTATCTAACCTTGCTAAAGAAATGAATTTTAAAACTATATATCCTGATTTAAAATTTTGTGGGGATAATGCGGCGATGATTGCTTGGGCAGGAATTAGAAGATTTAAAAAAAACTTAATCGATAATATGGATATTCCCGCTAGATCTAGATGGCCACTTGATGAAAGCGCTCCTTATATGAAAGGCCCGGGTCTAAAATTTTAATGCAATATTGGTTAATGAAA
>JBJLEB010000018.1:0-14387 GCA_045566095.1 Candidatus Pelagibacter sp.
ATATTTGGTAAAATTTATTTAAAGTCTAAAAAGAAAGTATAAAATTTGGAGCGGGCAAAGGGATTCGAACCCTCGACCTTCTCGTTGGCAACGAGACGCTCTACCACTGAGCTATGCCCGCAATTAAAAGATTATAACTAGACAAAATTTCAAAAACAAGCAATATTAAAGCAACCTAAATTTAATATCTAACTACTTATTGTATCAATGATTAAAGAAAAACTACAAAGAGGAACATTAATTTATAAATTATATTTGTATTATCAATTATTTTTTAGATATAAATTATTTTATAAAAGAAAAAACTACTCTCAATTTGATGAAGATTTGTTCTTAATTGATTTCTTTAAAGATAAAAAAGGAGGGAAATTTGTTGATTTAGGCGCATTTCATCCTATTAGATATAGTAATACTTATTTACTTTATAAAAAAGGGTGGAGTGGCACAAACGTAGATTTAAACCCTGCGGCTATTGATATGTTTAATATTATTAGAACAAGAGATCGCAATAAATGTGCTTTAATAGGTGATAAAAATAATGTTGAAAAAACAGTTTATTACGAACATAATTTTAGTGCTGTAAATTCTTTAATATTGACTGAAGGTCTTAAAAAAGTATTAAAGAAAAAAATGAAAATGTTTTCAAAAACTTTTGAAAATTTAGTTGACCATAATTTTGATTTCTTAAATATTGATTTAGAAGGCCACGATTATGAGGTACTTAAAAATATCGATTTACATAAGTATAAACCAAAGCTTATATGTATTGAAATTTTAGAAAATAGTGAAGATAAAGAGAAAATTTTTTTCTACATGAAGAAAAATGCTTTTAAATTAAAAAAAATTTGTAAAGTTAGTTATTTCTTTGAAAATACTAATTAAATTATGAAAATTATAGATTGTTTTAATTATTTTGACGAAGATATGATGCTAGAGATAAGATTGTCGACTTTATTTGATTATGTTGACAAGTTTATTATTTGTGAGGCAACATTAGATCACGCTGGCAACAAGAAAAAATTAAATTTTGATATTAATAAGTTTAAAAAATATGAAAAGAAAATTAATTATATTGTAATAAATGATTTACCTAAAATTGTTAAAAGTTTTAAAAAAAACTGGCATCCCGCACACGCACGTGATCAATTTCAAAGAAACGCCTTAACTAGAGGACTGAAAGATTGCGAACCAAATGATATTATAATGATATCTGATCTTGATGAAATACCTAATCCTGAAAAAATTGCTGATTTTAAAAAAGAAAATAAATATGGCTGTTTCGTTCAGGGCAATTTTTTATTTAAGCTAAATTTAATAAATACCTCAGAGCCTAATTGGTACGGCACTAGAATATGCAGAAAAAAAGATTTAATATCACCCCAGTGGCTTAGAGAAATTAAATGTAAAAAACTTCCTTTTTATAAGTTTTACAAACCAAAATTTGATAAGTTCATCGAAGATGGTGGTTGGCATTTCAGTTCTATAAAAACTGCTGAGGCTATTTATCGAAAGCTTAATTCTTATGCTGAACAACAATGGAATAATAAAAAATTTAAGGATTTAGAGGTAATTAAAAATAAAATTGAAAAGAAAATAGATTTATTTGATAGAGGTTATGATTTCAAAGTACTTAAGATTGACGATACTTTTCCAAAATATATTAAGGAAAACAAAGATAAATTAAAAGAATTTATATATTTAGATTAAATTAAAATTTGTTAAAATAAGCTATGATAAATAAACTTCCCAGCCAAATACCGATATTCCCATTAAGTGGTGTAATTTATTTTCCTAAAACTAACCTACCTTTAAATATTTTTGAAGAAAGATACTTAAATTTAGTAAATGATGCTGTTCGAAAAGATAAATTAATCGGCATGATACAGTCAAAAAAAAGCAACAAAGAAGTCTATAAAGTTGGCTGTTTAGGAAAAATTGATGATTTGCAGAAAAGCAAAGATGGGAGAATTCTAATTAACTTAACTGGGTTAACTAGATTCGAAGTTTTAAAAGAGATAGACAATACTAAATTATACCGTGAATTTAGAGTCAATTATGAAAAATTTAGTATGGACTTAGATCCGGTAAAAGAAAAAATAAATATTGAACCTCTTATGAAAAAAGCAAAAACTTTTTTTGAGAGAGGAGGATTGTTGTTAAATTGGAAGGAGTTTGAAAAATTAGATGAAATACAAAAAGTAAATACATTAGCTATGATTGCACCAATCACAAATGAGGAGAAACAAAAGCTTTTAGAGTCGGTGTCATTAAAAGAAAAGGTTAATGTACTAGGAAATATAGTAAATTTTTATTTACACGAGGTAAATTTTAACAATCAGACAGTTCAATAAATTATTTAACTGGATGATTTGTTCATTGAGTCAAAAAAATCTGAATTGTTCTTAGTGTTTTTTAATTTAGAAATTAAAAATTCAATACCATCCATTGTTCCCATCGGGCTAATGATTCTTCTTAAAACATTCATTTTTGATAAATCATCTTTTTCAAACAGAAGCTCTTCTCTTCTTGTTCCAGACCTTGTTATATCTAAAGCTGGGTAAATCCTTTTATCTGCAACTTTTCTATCGAGTATTAATTCTGAGTTACCGGTACCTTTAAATTCTTCAAAAATTACTTCGTCCATTCTGCTTCCTGTATCAATTAGTGCTGTAGAGATAATTGTTAACGATCCACCTTCTTCAACATTTCTTGCTGCACCAAAGAATCTTTTAGGCCTTTGCAGCGCGTTTGCATCAACTCCTCCTGTCAAAACTTTACCTGAACTGGGTATAACTGCATTGTAAGCTCTTCCCAATCTTGTAATTGAGTCTAATAAAATAACTACATCTTTTTTGTGCTCAACCAGTCTTTTTGCTTTCTCGATAACCATTTCAGCTACTGCTACGTGTCTTGAAGCAGGTTCATCAAATGTAGAAGCTACAACTTCACCTTTGACTGATCTCTGCATGTCAGTTACTTCTTCAGGTCTTTCATCTATCAGTAAAACCATTAAATAACATTCTGGGTGATTAGCTGTTATAGATTGAGCTATATTCTGAAGGATAATAGTTTTACCTGCCCTAGGAGGCGAAACTATTAATGATCTCTGCCCTTTTCCTATAGGACTGACTAAATCAATTAGTCGCGCTGTATTATCTGGTTTTTTCTCTACTTTTGCTGACTCAACTTCTAATTTAATTCTTTCGTTTGGATATAGAGGAGTAAGATTATCAAATGCAATCTTATTTTTTCCCTTTTCAGGATTATCAAAATTAATTTTATTTACTTTAAGAAGAGCAAAATATCTTTCAGCATCCTTTGGACCTCTAATTTCACCTTCTACAGAATCTCCAGTTCGCAAACCAAATCTTCTAATTTGACTAGGGCTTACATATATATCATCTGGACCAGGTAAATAATTAGATTCTATGGCTCTAAGAAATCCAAAACCATCTTGCAAGACTTCTAAAACCCCTGTTGCCGTAATTTGTTCATTTTTTTCAGCAAGTTTTTTTAATATTGCAAATAATATTTCTTGTTTTCTTAATGTGCTTGGATTCTCAATACCAAGCTTTTCAGCTTCATTAATAAGCTCTGCAGGATTTTTTTGCTTTAACTCTTGTAAATTCATGTGATTATTGTTGATTAAGGAAAGTATTAAAAATATAGGGGTTTTTTAAAAAAATTCAACCCCTAATTATAGTGGCTTAAATATAACTACAAATACTACTACAACCAGTATTAACGTTGGTATTTCGTTATATATTCGAAAGAATCTAGAGGTTTTTTGGTTATTGTCTATTGCAAAATCATTAAGATATTTACCTAAAGTGAAGTGATAATAAGTCAAAACAACAACTGCTATAAGTTTTATTTGCATCCAAAGTTCAGAAAAAACTGAAAAACCAAGAGAATGTATTAATAAGATCCCAAAAAGCCAAGATAGCAACATAGCTGGCATCATTATGTAATTATAAAGCTTTCTTTCCATAACTTTAAACACCGTCTGTTGAGATCGAGCCTCGGCTTCAGAATGATAAACAAATATTCTTGGTAAATATAAAAGCCCAGCCATCCAAGATATTACTGCGATCAAATGTAATGATTTAAATAATAAGTATAAATTCATTTATATATATCTGTTAACCAGTTTCTCAAATAATTCAATATGATCTGAATTATCGTTTAAACAGGGGATTAAATCAAAGTTTACTCCTCCACTTTTTAAAAAGCTTTCTTTACCTTGAATATTTATTTCCTCCAATGTTTCAACACAATCTGAAGCAAAGCCAGGACATATAACTAATAAATTTTTAATACCTTTTTTTGGTAAACTTTCCAAAGTTTTATCAGTATAAGGAGTTAGCCACTCTTGTGGCCCAAATCTTGATTGAAACGTTGTTTGAATTTCTACTTTAGTGAACTTCTCTTTTATAAGTCTTGTAGTTTTTTGACAATAACAATGATAAGGATCACCTTTATTAAAATAAGATTTAGGGATTCCATGATATGAAGATATTATTAAATCTGGTTTCCAATTTATTTCATTAATTTTTTTTTCTATACTTGATACCAAAGCACGAATATAAAAAGGTTCACTTTCATAATGAGGAATAATTTGAAGACTAGGTTGCCATCTCATTTTCATCAAGCATCTATAAACTTCATCGCAAACAGTTGCTGTAGTGGCAGCAGCATATTGAGGATATAGTGGTAGAATAATTATATTTTCACACCCACTTTTTTGTAATTTGTCCAATCGAGACTTTATACTTGGGTTTCCATATCTCATTGCAAAATCAACAATTATTTTTTCGCTTCCTATTTTATCTTTTAATTTATTAGCTTGATTTCTTGTAAAATACAGTAATGGGGACTCATTGCTCTCTTTTCTCCAAATCTTTTTGTATGCATGTGATGTTTTCGAAGGTCTAAATGTTAAGATAAAGAAATTTAAAATAATTTGCCAGATTAGAGGGTTAACCTCTATTACTCTTCTGTCGGAAAGAAATTCTTTTAAATATTTTCTTATGTCCCACCAGCTAGTAGAGTCTGGGGTTCCTAAGTTAATTAATAAAACCCCAGTTTTTCCAAATTTAACTTCAGGGTGATCTTTGTCCATTAATAATTCCTATAAAATTCGATTAATTTTTTTACTCTATCAGGATCTGTTTCGGGAAGTAAGCCGTGGCCTAAGTTAAAAACATAAGGTATATCTTTAAAAGTCTTAATATATTTCGTCGCTTCTTCCAACATTTCCTTTTCTGACTTTAATAATATATGTGGACTTAATCCACCTTGAAGCACTACATTTTTAATTTCCTGCTTTGCCCATAAAATATCTACATCATAGTCTAAATTTATTCCGTCAGGCTTTACCTTTTCATTAAAGTCTTTATATTTTTTTTTGATTCCTTTAGGAAAACAAATATTGGGGATTTTTTCTTTTTTACAAAATCTAATAATTTTTTCATTAGGTGAAAAACAATAATCATAGATGTTATCATCGGGTATTAATCCTGCCCATGAGTCAAATATTTGAACAACATCAGCGCCAGCATTTATTTGATTTTTAATATGAATACACAAAAGATCAATTAATTTATCTAGGATGCGATCAATAGTAATTTTCTCTTTATTTAATTTATTTAAGTTTATTCTTATTTTATTTTCTTTAAGGTTAAGCATATAAATTAACAAAGTCCATGGAGCTCCAATAAAGGCTATTAAAGATTTATTTTCATCCAGCTTTTTTCTTGTTATTTCTATTGCTTTGTAAACTGGGCTTAATTTTTGAGTAAATTCTTTTTCTTTTTTTTTAGAGAAATTTTTTATGTCAAATTCATTTAATACTGGCCCTTGATCTTTGATAAATTTAACTTCTTGCCCCAACGCGTACGGGGTCATCAATATGTCTGAAAAAATTATTGCTGAGTCTATATTAAATCTTTTTATGGGTTGAAGAGTTATTTCAGAACTTAATTCACTGTTTAAACAAAGATCAATAAAATTTTTATTTTGTAATCTAATTTTTTTAAATTCTGGTAAATATCGACCTGCTTGTCTCATAAACCAAATAGACTTACAAGATTTATTTTTATTAATTAATATTTTCTTCAGAGAGCTCATATAAATAAAAAGGAATTTATAAATTTAGATTCTATAGTAGGCCTTGTTATTAAGTAATATAAGTAATTATACATATTTTATACATCTTATATTCAATTAATTAGTTAATTAGTGCTCTATTTTAATCATTTTTTTATAATTATAAACAAATACAGAATTTTATTATCAACACTAACAAAATGTTAGAATAATGTTAATTATTGTTAATTATTTTTTAAAAAAAATAAAATAAATGAATAAAACCATTTTATTAATAATCTATTAACAGAGATATGAACGAAAAATACAATGTATATCTTGTGTCAGACTCTACTGGTGAAACACTAGATAGAATTTTTTTATCTCTGAAATCCCAATTTTCAAATTTTAAGTATGAAAAAAAAGAATTTGCTTTCGTTAGAACCGAACAACAAATCAATAAAATAATTAATGAATGCATCAAAACACAAAATGCGATAATTTTATATACAATAGTAGAAACAAAGTTAGCTAAATACTTATCTAATATTAGTGAAAAAAACAACGTTCCTTGCTTTGGTATTTTAGGTAATCTTATTTTAAGTTTTTCGAAACTTTTAAACAAAAAAGCAATTCATAAACCTAGTGCACAGCATGTGTTAGATGATGACTATTATAAAAGGATAGAAGCTATTCAGTTTACAATGTCCCACGATGATGGAAATAAGCTAGAAGACGTACGAGAATCAGATATTGTATTACTCGGAGTAAGCAGAACAAGCAAAACCCCAACATCAATTTATTTAGCAAACAGAGGATATAAGACAATTAACATACCATTAGTTATGGATCAAAAAATTCCTCAAAGTCTTAAACTTAAAAACAATAAAGTATGTGTTGTCGGCTTAGTCGCAGATCCAGAACGGTTGGCTGACATTAGAAGAAATAGAGTCGCTATAATGCGAGAAACTAATATTAAAGATTATACAAACCTTAATTTTATAAAAGATGAAGTCAATAAATCAAAACAGCTTTTTAAAAAATATAATTGGCCAATAATAGATGTTACAAGAAAATCAGTGGAAGAGACTGCCGCGTCAATTTTAAAAATTTTTGAGATAAAGAGATCACAATGAAAATAATTTTAGCTTCCCAAAGTGGAGTAAGAAAAAAAATTTTAGAAAAATATAAAATCAATTTTGAAGTTATTGTTTCTAATGTTGATGAAGAAGAGATCAAAGTATCTTTATTAGCTGAAGGAGCAGATCCATTAATTATTTCTAAAAACTTAGCAGAACTTAAATCTTCTAGAGTTAGCAGCAAAAATCCTGGAAGACTTGTGTTAGGCGCTGATAGCGTTATCTCTTTAAATAATGAGTTGATTAATAAACCAAAATCAAGAGATGAAGCTCTAGAGATTTTAAAAAAATTAAATAATTCAAAACATTATCTTATAAGCTCGGTTTGTTTCACAAAGAACGGTGCCATGATTTGGAATCATTCAGATCAATCTGAATTGCAAATGAAAAATTTTAGCGATAAAGATTTGTTACAATATTTAAGCAAAATTAAAACTGAAACATTATTATCCTACGGAGTTTATCAAGTAGAAGCGGACGGGTTAAATCTTTTCGAATATATTAAAGGAGATCAGAATTCAATTATGGGTTTGCCTATAAATCAAATAATTGATTATATTAAAGATTACAAAGAATGAAAAAAAAATTGTACGCAATTATTGGTAATCCGGTGTCCCATTCTCTTTCCCCAATTTTACATAATTATTGGTTCAAAAAATATAATATTGAAGCAAACTATTTTTCTATGCAAACTAAAGAAGACGATCTTGAAAGAGTTGTAGAAAAAATAAGACAAAAAGAACTAAAAGGTATAAATGTAACTTTGCCATATAAACAAAAAGTAATTAAGTATGTTGATAAATTGATAAACGATGCTCAATTGACAAATTCAGTAAATACAATTTTTTTAGATGAGTCCGGCACACTTGTGGGAGAGAATACCGATGTATTTGGCCTTCAGGCAGCTTATCTAAAAGAAATTACAAATGCACAAAACAAAAAAGTTTTAATTATAGGAGCGGGCGGCGTGTCTCCGTCTGTAATTTTCGCTTTTAAAAAATCAAACATATTAAATGTGTCAATCATAAATCGGACTTACGATAAATCTATTTTTCTAAAAAAAAAATTCAATTTTTTAAAAATTTTAGATTGGAAAATTTTAGAACAAGAAATAAGTAAATTTGACATTATAGTAAACGCTACAAGTCTAGGTTTAAAAGATGGCAAAGATTTCGATTTTAATTTTAAAGAAGTTAAAAATGATTTAATTTACATAGATACTGTTTACAACCCGATTGAAACTAAAACATTAAAATTTTTAAAAAAAAATAAAATTAAAACATTTAATGGTCTTGATATGTTTATATACCAAGGCCAAAAATCTTTCTATTTATGGAATAAAGTTAATCCTGAAATAGATGATGAATTGGTGAATTTATTAAAATCTAAATTACAATGACTAAAATAGGAATTACAGGGTCTATTTCTTCAGGCAAAACTACTGCTAGTAAATATCTATCCTATAAAAGAGGCCCTTTTTTTAGTGCAGATAAAGTTGTACGAAAATTATATAGTAAGAAAAGTTTTAAAAGGCTTGTCGCTAAGAAATTAAATTTTCCTGTAAACTTAAATTTCAAAAAAGAATTAAAAAACAAAATCACAAGCAAGAACAAAAGCCTCAAAATTCTTGGAAAGATTATTCATCCTATAGTTAGAAGGGAGATGTTTGTTTTCTTGAGAAAAAATAAAAATAAAAAACTTCTTTTTGCTGAAATACCTTTATTATTAGAAAATAATCTTGAAAACTATTTTGACATAATAATTTTAATTAAATCTAGTAAAAGTTATCGATTAAAAAGATATAAGTTAAACAGAGGAGATAAAAGGCTATTTGATCTCCTGGACTCTAAACAAATTAAAGATACTGAAAAGATGAAGTTTTGTGATCATGTAGTTGTTAATAACAAGTCTTTGTCTATTTTAAAAAAAAAATTATTAAATATAATTAAAAATTATGTATGAAATATTTTTAGACACTGAAACAACAGGTTTGTCTTTTAAAGATGGACATAAAATAGTCGAGATAGCTTGCATCGAAACAAAAGATTTGATTCCTACCAAAAAAATTTTTCATAAACTAATAAATCCAAAAAGAGATGTTCCTTTCGAGGCAGCCAAAATCCATGGTTATACAAAAGAGTTTTTAAGTGACAAAAAAATCTTTGCAGAAGTCGCAGATGAATTTTTAAACTTTGTTAAAGGAAAAAAAATAATTATTCACAATGCTGGTTTTGATCTAGGTTTTTTAAACGGTGAATTGTCTTCAATAAAAAAACAACTTTTAAATAGAAATGATGTGATTGACTCATTAGAAGTAGCTAGAAATAAATTTCCTGGTACATCAAATTCATTGGACGCTTTATGTAAAAAATTTAATATTGATTTATCTAGGCGAACTAAACATAACGCTTTATTAGATTGTGAATTATTAAGAGAAGCTTACATAAATCTTCTAGGTGCTAAGGAACCAAAACTTAATTTGTCTACAATTAATAATTTTGATGTAAATATGTTAAACAACTCAAAGGTATATAGCAAAAAAATACTGAAAATTCAGGATATTGAGCAGAAAAAACATAAAGAATTTTTAAAATCTGAACTTAAAAAAAATTATTATTGAACTTTTTTTAAATTATAAAGTTTCTTAAAATCTATATTTTCACCAATTTTAACATCTTTAAAACCTGAATTTTCAAAAATAAAAACGAATATTTTTCTTAATTCAGGGTAAATTTTTGTTGGAACTTTGATCAGAATTATTTCTTCTATTTCTTTTTTATTACTTATTTCATTTGACAATTCTACAACCGCTGCATAAATTATTTCTGTATTAATTTTATCAAAATCATCTTTTATGGGTATAAGTCTCAGAGTAGTTTCTACTTCAATTATTTTTTCTTTTACTTGATTGCTTTTTATATCAATATTTATTTTGTAGTTTGTAATTTCTTTTGATAGTAAAAAAAAAGTTTTTGGATTTGGTATACTAAAATCTAATTTCTTAATATATTTCCCTATAATCTTATAACTCATCTTTTTTATCCTCTACAATCTCTCCATCAACAGTTTTATCATCTTCTTGATTGTATTTTGATTTATTTTTATTTATATAAAATTTAAATATAATCTTTCTGGTATATGGTAGTAGAAGCAGAAAGCCAATTATATCCGTAAAAAAACCTGGTATAATAAGAAGTAAGGCAGCTACGGCAATTGAAGCGCCAGACATTATTTCATAAACTGGTAATTTATTACGATATAAATTTACAAATCCTGATCTTATAGTTTGAATACCTTGCAGCTTAGCAAAATAAATCCCGACAATTGCGGTCAAAAAAATAAGACTTATAGTATTTAAAACCCCTATTTTCCCCCCAATTTTAATCATAAGGAGAACTTCAATAGTCGTTACGCCAATAAACAGCAAAAAAAATGAGTTCATTTGTCTGATACAAAATTATATTAATAATGTATATTTATCAAATTATGAGTAACAATTTCGGGTATATAGATATTATTTTACTAGGTATGATTGCGGGATTTATAATCCTAAGATTAAGAAGTATATTAGGTAGAAAAACAGGTCATGAGTCCAAAATTTATCCAGGATTCACTGAACAAAAATTTACAGTGCCTAAAAATAATGTAAAAACAATAAAAGAAAACTATGATGTCTTAGAGGGTGAAGAAAAAAAAGATTTTTTGAAAGGCGCTGAGATAGCATACGAAACAATTCTTGTATCATTTGCCAAGGGTGACACTAAAACTTTAAAAAGTTTGCTTACACCAGAAATGGCAGAAAATTTTGATGAAGTTATTCAAACTAGAAATAAAGAAAATATTAAATCAGAATTTACATTTATAGGATTAAAAAATTCAAGTGTTGAAAAATATGAAAGAATAAAGAATGAAGTTTTTGCTTCTGTAAAATTTGTTTCAGAAGTCATTTCGGTTAAGAGAGATAAAGAAAATAATATTATTGAAGGAAATCCTGATAAAATTAAAGAAGTTACAGATTATTGGAAATTTACTAAAAATATTATTAAAAAAGGGCCTAATTGGCATTTATCTGAAATCGTTAATAAGTGACAAAAAAAAAAATTTCTCAAAAAGATATTATTACTTGGAAAAAATACACCAATAATCCAACAGACATATTTGATAAAGAAAAAAATCAAACTAACAAAACTTTTAAAAGTCATAGATTTAAATATGATTTACATGGTTTTTCACTTTTAGATGCAAATGAAAAAATTAAGGAAGTGATCAAATCATGTGTAGAAAAGAATTATAGTGAGATTTTATTAATTACTGGAAAAGGAATTCATTCCAATACTGATGGAGATGCTTATGTTTCTAAAGATTTTAGTAAGTTGAGGTACTCTGTGCCAGATTATATAAAATCAAATGAAGATATCTCTAAATTCGTTTACTCAATTTTAGATGCTAAAAAAGAAGACGGAGGAGAAGGAGCAATTTTAATAAAACTTAAAAAATTATAAAATAAATTTTGATAAATCAGTATCCTTAACTAAATTACCCAAATTATCATTAACATATTTTTTATCTACAGTGACTGTTTCACCTGCTCTGTCTGTAGCATTAAAACTTATATCATCTAAAACTTTTTCAATAATTGTATGAAGTCTTCTTGCACCAATATTCTCAACCGATGAATTAACTTCAGCGGATATTTTTGCTAACATATCAATGCCATCATCTGTAAATACAAGATTAACATTTTCTGTTTTTAATAACTCCTTATATTGTTTAATTAAACTATTATCGGGCTCTTTTAATATTCTTTTAAAGTCGTCTTCATTAAGAGCATTTAATTCGACTCTTATAGGCAACCTACCCTGCAGTTCTGGTAACAAATCAGATGGTTTTGCTAATTGAAAAGCACCTGAGGCTACAAAAAGTATATGATCAGTTTTTATTGGACCATGTTTTGTGCTAACTGTTGTGCCTTCAATTAATGGTAATAGGTCTCTTTGCACTCCTTCTCTAGATACATCTCCACCCACTCTATCACTTCTAGCTGAAACTTTATCTATTTCATCTAAAAATACTATACCATTTTCTTCAGTAGCTTTTTTTGCTTCTTTTATAATTTTATCCTCTTCAATCATTTTATCTGATTCTTGGGCAACTAAAATTTCATGAGATTCTTTGACAGTCATTTTCTTTTTCTTGCCTTTTTTATTCCCCATTGATTTTCCAAGTATATCTCCAAGATTTACCATACCAACATTTCCACCAGGCATACCTGGAATTTCAAAGTTTTGAAAACCCATGTTAGCATCTTGTACTTCAATTTCTATTTCATTATCATCAAGATCGCCGTTTCTTAATCTTTTTCTAAAACTTTCCTTTGTAGCCATACTTGCTTTAGTTCCTACTAATGCATCTAAAACTTTTTCCTCAGCTTTTAGTTCTGCTTTAGCTTTAACTTCTTTTCTTTTTTTCTCTCTTTCAATGGCAATTGCTATTTCGATTAAATCTCTAATTATTTGTTCTACATCTTTTCCAACGTAACCAACTTCAGTAAATCTTGTAGCTTCAACCTTAATAAAAGGAGCTTGAGCTAATTTTGATAATCTCCTTGAGATTTCAGTTTTTCCTACACCTGTAGGGCCAATCATAAGAATATTTTTTGGAAGAACTTCATCTCTCATCTCATCAGTTAATGCCTGTCTTCTCCATCTATTTCTTAGCGCTACAGCAACAGCCTTTTTAGCTGCTTTTTGACCAATTACATATCTATCTAATTCTGAGACTATTTCTCTAGGTGACAAAGCACTAACTTTGGAATTCTTCTTATTTGTATTTTTTACAATATTTAAATTTGTTACATTTTTAGAGTTAACCATTATTAAACTTTCTCCATAGTAATGTTATTATTGGTAAAGACACAAATTTCTGAAGCCACTTTAATTGCTTTTTTAGCAATTTCCTCAGCTTTCAAATCTGTTTCAATTAAAACTTTCGCAGCTGCAAGCGCATAGTTCCCTCCAGATCCAATTCCTATAATCCCATCCTCAGGCTCCAAAACATCTCCTGTTCCAGAAATAATAAAGCTATGAGATTTATCAGCTACTGCCATTAACGCTTCTAGTCGTCGAAGGTATTTATCACTCCTCCAGTCTTTTGCTAATTCAACAGCTGCTCTCTGTAAATTTCCAGCATGTTTTTCCAATTTTGCCTCTAATCTTTCAAATAAAGTAAGGGCGTCTGCTGTAGATCCAGCAAAGCCAGCTATCACTCCACGGCTTTCAATTTTTCTAACTTTCTTTGCTTTACTTTTTAAAACAGTATTTCCAAGGCTTACCTGGCCATCTCCAACAACCACTGTTTCGTTGTTTTTTCTTAAGAGTACAATAGTAGTACCATGCCATTTTTCAGCTGTATTCATGCTCTTATATGTGGAGATTATTTTTATTTCTTCAATAGTTAATTCAGATTTATTGATAAAATAGTTATTTAAATATATATCTTTCTTTAATTCTTAGGGTTTTATGAAAAGAAAAGCAAAAATATCTCGAAAAACTAAAGAAACCAGTATTTCTGTTGCTGTTAATCTTGATGGCAAAGGTAAATATAAAATTAAAACTGGGATAGGATTTTTAGATCATATGTTGGAGCAGCTTTCCAAGCACTCTTTAATCGATATAGAATTAAGTGCTAAAGGTGATACTCATATAGATCTACACCACACTACGGAAGATACTGGAATTGCTATAGGAGAAGCAATAAAAAAAGCTGCTGGTAATCGAAAAGGAATAACAAGGTATGCTTCAACAATGATACCTATGGATGAAACATTAAGTAGAGTTTCAATTGATATTTCCAATAGGCCCTATTTAATTTGGAAGGTAGATTTAGCAGTTGAAAAGCTTGGTGAGATGGATACTGAACTATTTAAAGAATGGTTTCAAGCTTTTTCACAATCAGCAGGAATAACTTTACACATAGAAAATATTTATGGTGAAAATAGTCACCATAAGATTGAGTCTTGTTATAAAGGTTTAGCTAGATCGTTAAAAGATGCTCTTGCAATAGATAAAAGAATTAAAAACTCAATACCTTCGACAAAAGGTTCTATTTAAATTTGATGAACGTCACAATTGTTGACTACCAATCGGGCAATATAAGCTCAGT
>JBJLEB010000019.1:0-13898 GCA_045566095.1 Candidatus Pelagibacter sp.
GGTTAAAAACTATCTTCAAGAACATTAGGATTTTTCAAGAATAAGTGATAATTAATTAGGTATATGAGTGCACAGAAACATATCAATAATGTAAAGAAGTTTGGACTTACGCGTATAAAAAATGTTTTTTCAAAAAATGAAGTTTTACAATTTCAAAATAAATCTTCTAAGGTAATGAAACAGTATGAAAAAGCAGGATACAAGTTTTCTAACCATAATAAAGTTCTTAATTGTCCTTTTAGATTTGATGATATTTTTTATAAATTAGTCTTTATTAAAAAAATTGATTTAATTTTAAAAGGCTTGATTGACGAAAACTATGTTTTATTAAATTCCAATATAATAAATAGAACAATAAATAATTCCTCAAAAAAAAAATTTAAAACTATCGGGGATTCATGGCATAATGATAGTCCACGTGTAGGAAAAAAAAATATTGTAAATGCTTATAGATTTTTAGTTACTATAATGTTAGATGACTTTTCTTCTAAAAATGGTGCAACACTTTATGTTCCAAAATCCCATTTTAAAAATTCTAAACCTTTAAGAAATTTTAATTATAAATCAAAGTTTTTAACTGGAAAAAAAGGAGATGTCGTAATTTTTGATAGTAACTTGTGGCATAAAGGAGGTATGCCCTCTAACTTAAGACGATTAGGTGTTTTTAATTTATATGGACCATGGTGGATAAAACCATATTTTAATTTTCAAAAAATGATTGGAAAAAAAGAAAATAAATTAAATAAATTTGTTAGAAAAATGTTACACTATAATTCTATACCACCTAAAAATAATGAAGAACGTCCTCTTACCGTTACAAGATTATAGAGTATAGATTTTATGATAATCTTAAAAAAACTTAATTTAAAAAAAGATATCAATCAAAAATATAAGTCGTGGATGAATGATAGAGAAGTTCATAAATATTCGGCTCAAAGACTTGTAAATCATACTTTAAATTCAATTAAAAATTACGTCAAAAAGATAAACAATTCTAAAAATGAATTTTTGTTTGGAATTTTTATTAAAAATAAAAATAAATTCAATCATATAGGCAATATAAAAATTGGGCCTATTAATTATTTTTACAAAACAGCATACATTTCCTACTTTATTGGAGAAAAAGATCTTTGGAAAAAAGGTTTAGGGGCAAAAGCAATAAAAGAAATAATTAAAATTGCTAAAAAAAAGAATATTAAGAAGCTAAAAGCTGGTTTTGTAAAAATAAACCCTGCTTCCATGAAAGTTTTGGAAAAAAATGGTTTTAAAAGAGAGGGTGTTCTCAAATCGGAAGAAGAGCACAACAATAAGAGATGCGATGCATATATATACGGTAAAGTTCTATAAAATTGATATCTACTAAATGAAAAGAATTTTGTTTTATAACTCTGGTGGTGGCTTAGGAGATTCAATTCAACTTTTTACTTTGATATTAAGTCTTCAAAAATATTTTAAAACATCTGACTTTTTTTATTTAGGTGCTCATGAAAATCATTTTCAAGGAAAGTTAAAAGAGTTTAATATAAATTTAAAAACCTTAGATTTAGGCCTTAGGTATTTTGGTTTTAGGTGGTGGCATTATTTTTTTGTAAAAAAAAAATTTAAACAATTGGAATATAAAAAATTCGATTTAATAATAGATCTTCAATCTAAACTGAGAAATACCTTAATTTTAAATAAAATCCCCCATGATTATTTTTATTCATCTACGTATAAATTTAAATTTTGTACCAATAAAAAAAAATACTTTTCAAAAGATCACTTAAAAAATTTAAATCAGTTTTTAAACTCAAATATAAAAACGAATAAATTTAACATAAAAAGCTTATCTACTAAGTATAAATCTGAAGCATCTAGATTATTACCGGATAAAAATTATATAGGTTTTTCATTAACGCAAGGAAACAAGTATAGAAAAAAAAGCTGGTCAATAAGTAATTTTATTACTCTTGCAAATAAGATTGCCGAAAAAAATAAAATACCTGTTTTTTTTATTGAAAAAAAAGAAACAGAACTGTTCAACTTGATAAAAACTCAAGTGCCTAAAGCTTTATTTCCTGAACTTCACTCGACTATTTCTTGTCCAGCTCTAGTTACTGCATTAAGCTCTAGATTAGAGTTAGCAATAACTATTGATAATGGGATTATGCATATGATGAGCTTGGCTGGCATCCCAATGATTATCTTGTTTGGGCCAACTAGCTCAGAAAAATTTTCTCCGACTGGTTCTTTAATTAAGATTCTAGATAGTAAGGAAATTTATAAATCCAATGATATAAATTCAATTACTGTTTACGATGTATTTAAACAAATTTAAATTTTTAAAATTCTAATTTTTTTAGATCTAACTAATTTATTTAAATCTTGATTAACTTTTTGCAGTTTTATTTTTGAGGTAGATCTAGTTACAATCGATACTCCAACTTTTCCTAATCTGAAAAAAGGATAACTTCCAATATCGACAAATTGTTTATATTTATTATAAATTACAGTTAATTCTTTCGATATACTACTCTCTACGGTAAATAAATTTAATGTTTTGCTATGTGCTTTTGAACCTTTAACTAAAAATTGTTTACAGTTTTCTATCATCGAATTTAAAATAGATGGGACGCCAGGTAAAGAAAGTACATTTTTAATAATGAATCCTGGAGCTGCGCTTGAAGGATTTTTAATTAATTTTGACCCTCTAGGCATTTTTGCCATTTTTTTTCTACCATCATTAAATTTTGATTTACCATAATAATTTTCTAAAATTTTATATGCCTCTTCATGAAACTCGTATTGTATTTTAAACGCTTCTGAAATTGATTTAGCAGTTATGTCATCATGTGTTGGGCCAATCCCACCTGTAGTAAATACATAATTAAAATTTTTTGATAACTCTAATATATTATTTATTATTACTTTTTTTAAATCTGGTATAATCCTCACTTCATTTACGGATATGCCACATTTTAAATTTAGCCAATTAGATATAAATGCAACATTTTTATCTTGGGTTCTACCAGAAAGGATTTCATTTCCAATAATTAAAATTGCAGCATTTACTTTTTTGTTTTTTTTCTTCATAGATGAGTAGTTATATGAATTTTGAAACTATATTAATATCAGGTGAATTTATAAAAAGATACAAGCGTTTTTTTGTTGACGTTAAAGTTAATGGCAAAACTATAACAGCCCATTGTCCAAATACTGGATCAATGCTAGGTTTACTTAAAAAAGGTAATAAGGTTTGGCTTACTAAATCAAACAATCCAAAGAGAAAATTAAAATATACTCTTCAAATAATTGAAGATGATGGAAATAAAGTTGGAATAAATACTCATCTAACTAATAAAATTGTATTAAATGCTCTCAAAGAAAACCATTTTAAAGAATTAGATAAAAATATGGAGATTCAATCAGAAGTAAAATTTGGTGAAAATACAAGATTTGATTTTTTAATTACAAAAAAAAATTATAAAGCTTTTATTGAAGTTAAAAACGTAACTTTATCCAGATCAAATGGAATTGCAGAATTTCCTGATGCTATTACCACAAGAGGAGCTAAACATATTAATGAGTTAATTAAAGCAAGTAAAAAAGGTTTTAAAATCTTTCTTGCTTATATAGTTCAACGAGAAGATTGTAAGAAATTCATTATAGCATCAGATTTAGATCCTGAATATTCAAAATTGTTATCAAAAGCTGTAAATAAAAAGTTAAAGTTATTGTGCTATGATTGTAAATTTTCATCAAAAGGAATAAAACTAAACAAGCAAATAAAGATCAAAATTTAATGAATGAAAGTATAAAAGATTCTTTTAAAAAAACTAGAGCTGCCGGCATTATTGCTGCTGGAGCTCTTGATGAGCTTGTTAAATTAATTAAACCAGGCATCTCCACAGGTGAAATTGATAAATTGTGCTATGAATTTATACAAGATCATGGTGCCTATTCTGCTCCATTATTTTATAGAGGCTTTCCTAAATCATGTTGTACTTCTGTAAATCACGTAGTTTGCCATGGAATTCCATCAGATAAGATCTTAAAAGAAGGAGATATTGTTAATGTAGATGTTACCGCTTACAAAGATGGATGGCATGGTGATACAAGTAGAATGTTTGAAGTTGGAGATGTGTCTATAAAAGCAAAAAAATTAATTAAAACAACTTATGAGTCAATGATGAAGGCAATAGAGATATTGAGAGAAAATGTTCAACTTGGAGATATAGGTTCAACAATTCAAAAACATGTTGAAGCTCAAGGTTTTTCTGTTGTTCAAGACTTTTGTGGTCATGGTATTGGCCAATCGTTCCACAAAGAGCCTACTGTTCTTCATTATGGAAAAAAAGGAACAGGGGAAAAAATAAAATCTGGTATGATTTTTACAATTGAACCAATGATAAATATTGGTAATTATCAAACAAAAACTTTAAACGATGGATGGACAGCTGTTACAAAAGATAAATCTCTCTCAGCACAATTTGAACATACTGTTGGTATAACAAAAGATGGTTACGAAATTTTTACTCAGTCAAAAAAATTTAGTTAACTTATTTAAATGATTGAAAGATACTCTAGAAAAGAACTAAAATCTATTTGGGAAGATTATAACAAATATTCTATTTGGCTTGATATAGAATTAGCTGCAGCAGAAGCAATGGAGAAGCTTAAAATTATTCCACGAGGAGTAGTTAAAAAGATAAAATTAAAAGCTAATATTAACGTAAAAAGAATTACTGATATTGAGAATAAAGTTAAACATGATGTTATTGCATTTTTAACTTCTATAACAGAGAAAGCTGGTAAAGAAGCAAGATATCTTCATAAAGGAATGACCTCGTCTGATGTCTTAGACACTTGTTTTAATCTTCAACTAAAACAATCAGGTATAATTTTATTAAAAGACATTGATGAATTACTGAAATCTATAAAAAAACAAGCAATCAAACATAAGTTTACACTTTGTATTGGTAGAAGTCATGGAATACATGCTGAACCAATCACGTTCGGATTAAAGATGTTAACTTTCTATCAGGAATTTCTTAGAAATAAAAAAAGATTAGAAAACTCAATAAAAGAAATTTCTACTTGTGCTATTTCAGGAGCAGTAGGAACTTTCGCCAACATAGACCCAAAGGTGGAAAGCTATGTTGCAAAAAAACTAAAACTTACTGTAGAGCCGGTATCTACACAAATAATTCCTAGAGATAGGCATGCTCATTTTTTTTCAACACTAGGAATCATAGCAAGTTCAATTGAAAGATTTGCTGTGGAGATTAGACACCTTCAAAGAACAGAGGTTCTAGAAGTTGAGGAATTTTTTGGAAAAAAACAAAAAGGTTCATCAGCTATGCCTCATAAAAAAAATCCTATTCTTAGTGAAAATTTGACCGGCTTGGCAAGATTGATAAGGTCTAATGTTGCTCCCTCACTAGAAAATATTGTTCTGTGGCATGAGAGAGATATTTCCCATTCAGCAGTGGAAAGAAATATTGGTCCGGATACTACAATAGCATTAGATTTTGCACTTTTTAGATTAAATAATGTTGTAAAAAATTTGAATGTTTACCCAAAGAATATGATCAAGAATTTAAATATCACAAACGGTATTTTTTTTTCTCAAAGAGTCTTGTTAGAGTTAACTACTGTTGGCCTAACTAGAGAGGAAGCGTACAAAATTGTTCAAAAAAATGCAATGAAGTCTTGGAATAATAAGTCTCCATTTTTTGAAAATATCATAAATGATAAAAAAATAACAAACAAAATACCTGTTAATAAGCTTAAAAAATTATTTAATTTTAGTTATCATACTAAGAGAATTAATATAATTTTTAAAAGAAGTTTAAAAAAATAATATCAATATGAATAAAGGTAACAAATTATACGAAGGTAAGGCTAAAATCATATATGAAACAAATGATAAAAATTTAGTAATTCAACATTTTAAAGATGATGCTACAGCTTTTAATAATTTAAAAAAAGCTAGCGTAGAGGGTAAAGGTGTTTTGAATAACCGGATTTCAGAATATATTTTAACAAACCTCTCTCAGTGTGGAATTAAAACTCATTTAATTAAACGATTAAATATGAGAGAACAATTAATTAGAAAAGCTGAAATATTTCCAATAGAGTTTATCGTTAGAAATATTGCTACTGGATCTCTTACTAAAAGACTTGGTATTTCTGAAGGAACAGTTTTAGAAAAGCCTTTACTTGAATATTGTTATAAAAAAGATGAATTGGAAGATCCGATTATATCAAAAGATCATATCTATACTTTTGGCTGGGCTAACGAAAAAGAGATAGAGGCTATAGATAAAATAACATTAAGAATAAATGATTTACTTCTTGGAATGTTTAGAGGAATAGGAATTAAGTTAATAGATTTTAAAATTGAATATGGAAAAGCATGGAATAAAGATACTGAAAAAAAAGAAATTGTTTTAGCAGACGAAATTAGTCCAGACACTTGTAGACTATGGGACTCCAAGACTGAAAAAAAATTAGATAAAGATAGGTTTAGAAAAGATTTAGGAAATGTGATTCAAGGATACCAGGAAGTCGCAAGAAGACTAGGTATAATGCCAGAAGAAACTAACATTAGTGAAGTAAATTTTGGTAAGACAACATCATTAAAATTTAAAAAGAAATAAATTGAAATTTTCAGTAACAGTTACATTAAAAAAAGATGTGCTAGACCCTCAAGGTAAAGTAGTACAAAACACTTTACAAAACTTTGGTATGGATAGTTTAAAAAGTGTAAGACAAGGTAAATATTTTGAAATTGAAATGAATAGCTCAGATGAAAAAGAAGCAGAAAAAAAAGTCAATGACATGTGTGAAAAACTTTTAGCTAATTTGATTATTGAGGATTATAAAGTAAGTAAAATTTAATGAATTCATCTGTTATAGTTTTTCCTGGTTCTAATTGTGATCGTGATATTGCTAAAGCGTTAGAAAAAATGCAATTTAAGAATAAAATGGTTTGGCATAAAGAAACAAGTTTACCTAAATCTGATTTAATTGTAATTCCTGGAGGGTTTTCTTATGGTGATTATTTGAGATCTGGAGCAATAGCCGGTAAATCTTTGATAGTAAACGAGGTTATAAAAGCTGCTGATAAAGGATGCCTCATTTTAGGTATTTGTAATGGGTTTCAAATTTTAACTGAAACAGGCTTGCTAAATGGAGTTTTACTGAGAAATAAAAATCTAAAATTTATAAATAAAGATGTTAATATTAAAGTATTAAATAATAACACTAAATTTTCAAATAAATATAAAAAAGATCAAATTTTAAAAATAAATATTGCACACAATGAAGGAAATTATTTTACAAACTCAAATCACCGAAAAGAACTTCAAAATGATAATTTAGTAGCTTTTAAGTATTGTGATGAAAAAGGAGATATTAATGATGAATCTAATCCCAATGGTTCTTTAGACAATATAGCAGGAATTTTTAATTCAAAAAAAAATATCTTAGGTATGATGCCTCATCCTGAAAGAATGGTTGATAATTTAATTTCAAATTGTGATGGTGTTAATTTATTTTCAAGCTTACTTAATTAAAATTATAAAATGAAAATTACCAATCAAGTTGTAGAAAATCATGGTTTAAAATTAGAAGAATTTTCTAAAATAAAAAAATTAATGAAAAGAGAACCTAATTTATTAGAATTAGGAATTTTTTCTGCAATGTGGAATGAGCACTGCTCATATAAATCTTCAAGAAAACATTTAAAAAATTTACCCACAAAAGGGGAACAAGTTATACAAGGACCAGGTGAAAATGCCGGGGTTGTTGATATAGGTGATGATGATGCAATTATTTTTAAAATTGAGAGCCATAACCATCCTTCTTATATTGAGCCTTATCAAGGCGCCGCAACTGGAGTTGGTGGTATATTAAGGGATGTTTTTACTATGGGAGCTAGACCAATTGCTCTTTGTAATTCAATACACTTTGGCTCACCGGAACACTTCAAAACTAAAAACTTATTAAATGGAGTGGTGTCTGGTATTGGGGGGTACGGAAATTGCATCGGAATTCCAACTGTAGCTGGAGAAACCAAATTTGATAGTACCTACAATGAAAATATTTTAGTTAATGCAATGGCAGTTGGTCACGCAAAAAAAGATAAAATATTTTACTCTAAGGCTCGGGGATTAAATAAATCTGTTGTATATGTTGGTTCAAAGACTGGTCGAGATGGCATACACGGTGCTTCAATGGCTTCAGCAGAATTTGATGATAATACTGAAGAAAAAAAACCAACTGTACAAGTTGGAGATCCATTTACTGAAAAACTTTTAATGGAAGCTTGTTTAGAATTAATGAAAGATGACTCAATAATTTCTATTCAGGACATGGGTGCTGCGGGACTCACTTCTTCCAGCGTTGAAATGGCGTCAAAAGGAGAATTGGGAATCGAATTAAACTTAGATAAAGTTCCTTGCAGGGAAGAAAATATGACTCCTTACGAAATTATGTTATCAGAGAGTCAGGAAAGAATGCTAATTATTCTTGAAGACGGAAAAGAAAAAAAGGCAAAAGAAATTTTTAAAAAATGGGATCTTGATTTTGTTATTATAGGTAAAACTACAAATACAAAAAAACTAACTTTAAAATACGCAAATAAAGTTAAAGGTGAAATTCCTATTGATGCTTTATCATCTCAAGCACCAGTTTATGAAAGAAAATGGACTAAAAAAAAATTATCTAATAAAAAAATAGATCTTAAAAAGTTAAAAAAAATTAAAATTGAAGATGCTTTAATTAAAATTTTATCATCTGCAAATCATTCAAATAAAGATTGGATTACGAATCAATACGATCAAATGGTAATGTGTGATACTGCTCAAAAAGCAGGTGCAGATGCTGCTATTATAAGAATACACGGTAAAGAAAAAGCTATTGCTATATCTGTAGATTCATCATCTAATTATTGTAAAGCCCATCCTTTAACAGGAGGTAAGCAAATTGTCTGTGAAAACTGGAGGAATTTAATTTCTGTGGGAGCCAAGCCAATCGCAATAACAAACTGCTTAAATTTTGGCAATCCTGAAAACCCTGAAATTATGGGAGAGTTTGCTGAGTGCTTAATTGGAATAAAAGAGGCGTGTGAGTTTTTAAAATATCCTGTCGTTTCGGGCAATGTATCATTCTATAATGGAACAAATAAAAAAAATATATCTCCCACTCCAGTTATTGGTGGAATAGGATTAATTCCAAAATTTAAAAAATCATATGGACCAAAATTTAAAGAAAATAATAATACTATTCTTTTGATAGGTAAAACTTTTGGTCACTTAGGTCAAAGTACATTTCTTGAGGAGGTTTACTCAACCATAGATGGGCAGCCACCTGAAGTAAATTTAGTTAATGAAAAGAATAATGGAGAAAATGTTCTTAACTTAATTAAAAATGATTTAGTTAAGTCTGTTCACGATATATCAAGTGGTGGTCTAATAGTTGCTCTAGCAGAAATGACAATGGGATCTAGCTACGGTGTTTTGATAAATAGACCAAAAAAACTATTAAATTTATTTGAATATTTTTTTGGAGAAGACCAAAGCAGATATGTTGTTGAAGTAAACAAAAATAATTTAGAAAAAGTTGAAAAAATATTAAAAGATAACAATATTTTTTATGAGAATATCGGTTCCACACAAAAGGATTATTTTGAAATTCAAGGAGAACTAAAGATTGACATTAAAGAACTGTATAAAATTAATAATCAGTGGTATAATAACTACTAATGGCTCTACCGATAGAAGAAATTAAAAAACTTATTATTGCATCAATTCCAGATGCCACGATAGAAATTAAAGATCTAATGGGAGATAGTAACCACTATTCTGCTACGATTGAGTCTACAATGTTTAATGGTTTAAATAAAATTGAACAGCATAAATTAGTATATAAGTCTCTCAAAGGTAAGATGGGAAACGAATTACATGCATTATCAATCACTACAAAGGAAAAAAAATGACTATAAAAGAAAAAATAAAAGATTTAATAGATAATAACGACGTTTGTTTATTCATGAAAGGAACACCAGATTCTCCTCAATGTGGATTTTCAATGGCCGTTTCTAATGTCCTTAAACATTTGAAAGTCAATTTTTATGGAGTCAATGTTTTGGAAGATGAAAATTTGAGACAAGGGATCAAGGAATATAGTGACTGGCCTACAATACCGCAATTATATGTTAAGGGAGAATTTGTTGGAGGTTGCGATATAGTAAAAGAACTGTTTGAAAAAGGTGAACTGAAATCTCTAATGGAAAAGAAAAAAATAATTTAAATGAGAGATTACATATATAAAACACTAATTGCTGCGACAGCGTTAATTCTTGTTTTTGAATTTACAATCGGGAAAACAATTAATAAGATTAATCAAAAAACTGAAATTTTATTTACAAAAGAAGGAAGAAAAGAAATGGTGAGTTCAATCAAGTTAGAGATGGAAAAAGCGATAAATCAAGAAAACTATCTAGACGAAGATGAAAGAAGATTAATTAATCAATTTATTTTAAAGATTAGAAAAGAGCTTAATTCTACTGAATGAAGAATATACTAAGTAAAGTATATAAAAAAATTCAAATATTCCAAAATATTTATTTAAAAAATAGTTTTTTAATAAAAAAGAAAAGCTATTCTATGGAGGGAGAAGATCTAGAAGTTTTAAAGTTATCAGCAAACATCAAAAATGGATTTTATGTGGATGCTGGCTGTTACCACCCCCTACATTTAAATAATACTTATCTACTTTATAAAAATAATTGGAGAGGAATTAATATAGACCTAAGTCAATTTTCTATAGATTTGTTTAATTTTATACGACCAGATGATATAAATATTAATGCCGCAGTATCAGATACTGATGGAGTAATAACTTATTATCATCAAAAGAAAATAAGCCAATTAAATACAATAAAAAAAAAGGAAGCCAAAAAAAGAATGCAGGGTTTGATTAAAGAAAAAAAAGTTAAATCGCAAAGACTAACGACGATTTTGAATAATAGTAAGTTTATCAATAGAAGGATAGATTTTTTAAATATAGATTTAGAAGGTGCAGATATAGATGCTTTAAAGTCCCTAGATTTTAATATTTATCGACCAAAAATAATTTGCATAGAGATTATAGATCAAATTATAGAGCAATCTGAAATTTTTAATTATTTAAGAAATTTAAACTATACAAAAAAATGGTCTAGTACTTTTAATCATATATTTTTTGATAACTTAGCTTAACCTAATTTATATAATTAACTACATTCAAGTAATTTACCCGAAATAAATCTCTTTTTATGAAACAAAAGGTTAAAGCCTGTGGTATGAATGGTTTCACATTTAAATGACTTTCCTTTTTTTATATTTCTAACATGCTGAACAGCAAGAAATGGACGCTTATAATTTGTATCAATAGCCTGCCATGTTGCAAAACAGTTAAATTTTTTTGGATCTAGATAGGGTTTTAAGGTATGCAATGGATTTACAAGTATACAAGGGCTATCATATTTTGAAGATGAAATATAATTAGCAATTTCTCTTCCGCTAATACCTTGATACTCTAATTCAAATTTATTTGTTAAATCGATATAACGAGATGGTAAGTTAAACCAAACATATTGATATGGGTTAATTTTAATATTCTCAAAAATAAAAAGTGCTATCATAAAAACCCCAATAGTATAAAAAAAAATTTTTGAAAACGAATAAAGTGAAACAGAACCCAATATAAATAAAATAGGCACTAGAAACATAATTTGTCTTAACTCATCATAAAGGTGAACTTTTCTTAAGACTAAAACTAAAATTATTAAAAATGGTGTTATTAAAATTGTGCCAAAAAAAATATTTTTTTGAGTATTAATAAATATTTTTCTTTCTGTGAATGGAATTAAAAAAATTCCTAATATTATAAAAAATGGAAGTTTTACAGATAACCAAATTGGAATATATGTGGGTGGTAGATTTTTAGGATGCATGCAAGAACCTAAAGTATTCGTGCACACATCGTTAAAATAATTTGCCATATGCGAAATAGCTGTAAAAAATAACAAAGGATTTAACCAAAATGGAGGATAAAAGATTAATGTTAAAGAAATTAAAGAGATTATAAAAAAGATAATTTCTTTAGAAAATTTTTTAAAAAATTGAATTATATTTAAATTGCTAGAGTTCAAATATATAATAAAAGTCGTAAGATATTGTATAAAAATTAAAATCCCTGCTATGCGAATTGATAATAGGAATGCTGTTGAAAGAGAAAAAATAAATATATTAAGTATACTTATGCTATTCTTTTTTAAGATTTTTTCAAAAATATTAAAACTTAAATATGTGCAAAGTATCCAAACAGACATAAACGGTACATCTTTTGGACTGAACAAAGACTGGCCAAATAAATAAGGATAAAGCAGGTAAAGAATAGCAGTAGTGGAACAAAAAATTTTATCATCTATTATCTTTTTTAAAATTAAGTAAAGAAAAATTCCTGATAAGAAAAAAAATAAAAAGACAACAAAATGTTTGGAAGTAAGATGAGCTCCATAATTATCTATTTTTTGAGTTTTTAATAATATCTTTTTTACAAAAAATTGAATTGGTTGTGAAACTATTTGAAACCCAACTCCATAACCTAAATAGCTTTGATACTCTTTATCAAATTTTGTTTCATATTCTTCATCTAAGATTATATGTTTTGTTAAATGTTTTGTAAAAGAAACATGAAATTTCCAATTTTTTTCTTCATGATATTCATCAAATGAAATACCTGTGTTTACTGAAGCTAAACTACCAATGGCTAAATAAAAAATAAGAAATATTGGGAAAAAATTTTTTTTAATTATCTTCATCTTGTTAATGTGGATAATAAAGATTTGTAATATAATTGAAAGTTAAAAAGTAAATTTTAAATTATCTGATTTTAAGAAAATTTATTTTTATCTAGAGTAATATTCTATTACAAGACTAGGTTCCATAATTACAGGATAAGGAACTTCTGAAAATTTTGGTACTCTGACTAGTTTAGCAGTTTTATTTTTATCATCTAATTGAATATATTCTGGAACATCTCTCTCTTTGCTTTGAAGCGCACCATCAATAAAAGTTAACTTTTTCGATTTTTCTCTTATTTCAATTAAATCTGTATCATTAACTATATAGCTTGAAATATTTACTCTTTTTTTATTAACTCTAATATGACCATGGTTAATCATTTGTCTTGCTGAAAAAACTGTCATAGCAAACTTGGCTCTATAAATTACTGTATCAAGTCTGCTTTCCAATAAAGCTATTAAGTTTTCAGTAGTATCACCTCTTTTGGCAAGTGCTTTCCTATAGATATTTCTAAATTGTCTTTCGTTTATGTTTCCGTAATAAGCTTTTAATTTTTGTTTAGCTTGTAACTGAATTCCGTAGTCTGTTGGCTTACCTCTTTTATTTTGACCATGCTGACCTGGAGGGTACGCTCTCGAATTAAATGGACTTTTCGGTCTTCCCCAAAGGTTAGCTTTTAACCTTCGGTCAACCTTATGTTTAGATTTTAATCTTTTCGTCATATTTTAATAATGTGTGTTTACAAGGTTTAAGGGGTAATTGTCAATTATGGTTAATATTTTTTTTGCTTAAAGAGCTTATAATACTAGCTAAAATCCTCAATTCTTTTTCATTAGGCTCTAGTCTATAAAATAAATTGTTAATATTCATTAACATAGAATGTTTTTTTTCTGCTGGTACAAAAAAACCTTTCTTTTCTAGAAGTTTCTCAAGATGAGATAATAATGAAAAAATTTTTTTTTTAGATGATATTTTGATTTTTTTTCCTTCTTTTTTAAATTTATTAAAATTCATATGTTTAAAAATTTCATAACAAATAACTGTTAAGGAGTGAGATAAATT